>JBGTSB010000192.1:239-500 GCA_041940525.1 Hyphomicrobium sp. | reverse complement strand
CGCTTTTCGGCGTCGCTCATGCGAATGGAAAATGGCCGGGTCTCTGGCTTCGCACTGCTGTGCTCAGCGCCCTTCGAAAGGTCGGGAGACATGATATTGTCCCCCTACATCGAAGACGAACGGTGCCTCCGTGACAGGGAGGTATCCCGCAGGATTTGCTCCCATTCCGACAACGCATCGAAGATTTGGTTTGATTTCTCCTCGGAGAAGACCACCATTTCCGTTGATCCCGGTGAAATCGCCGCCAAGGCCTTGAAAGGC
>JBGTSB010000192.1:0-229 GCA_041940525.1 Hyphomicrobium sp. | reverse complement strand
TACCCGAACATCGCGGACGGGATAAGCAGCGCGATCTGCGGGAACGTCACGATCAACAGCAGGCAGACTGCCATCGCTATCCAGAACGGCATAACGCCGCGAAAAATCGTTGCCATTGACACCTGGTCAGCGACGCTCTTGACGACGAAGACATTGAGCCCCACCGGCGGCGTGATCATACCCACCTCGATGACAATCACGGCAACCACACCGAACCAGATCGGATCGA
>JBGTSB010000191.1:264-502 GCA_041940525.1 Hyphomicrobium sp. | reverse complement strand
TAACCAGATACTCGGGCTTGAGGCGGGCAATCTCGGCGATGGTAATCTCGTCATTGCGAAAAACCTTCACTTCCTGGCCCAACTCGCCCAAGTACTGGACGATGTTGTAGGTAAAGCTGTCGTAGTTATCGATCATCAGAAGCATATTCGCACTCCTTTGTCTTGACGGTCGCGGCATCGCGGACCGAGGCACAGCCGCAGCTTTCCCGGCGACGGTGATTGGCCTGAGGCGGCGTAC
>JBGTSB010000191.1:0-254 GCA_041940525.1 Hyphomicrobium sp. | reverse complement strand
GCGCCCCGGATTTTCCTGCCGCTTTGCGCAGCGCCAACAAAAAGGGGATCCGCCGAAGACAAGTCGGCCGACATATTCGCACCTCCGCAAGACGCTCACCCTCAGGCATACCGTCGAAACCGGGCTTTTGCTAGTCACCCACCGTCCTTCCCGGTGAAGCCGGCATGTACCAATCGCCTACCCCCCCAGACGAAAAACAAACCCTATGAAACTGCACGCCATGAAGGAATGACGCAGCCGACAGCTTATTTACA
>JBGTSB010000190.1:0-502 GCA_041940525.1 Hyphomicrobium sp. | reverse complement strand
GTGGTCGCGACGATCGTCTCGGACGCCGACGATTATGCGAAGGACGCTGTCGCTCGGCTCAAGGCCGCGGGCATCCGCGCCGACAGCGATCTGCGCAACGAGAAGATCAACTACAAGGTACGCGAGCACAGCCTCGCCAAGGTTCCGCATCTGCTGGTGGTCGGCAAGCGCGAGGCCGAGGAAGGTACTGTCGCGATCCGTACCCTCGGCGTCGAAGGCCAGCGCGTGATCCCGCTCGCCGAGGCGATCGCCTGGCTCAAGGGCGAAGCCACGCCGCCCGATCTTCAGGGATGATCCGCGCCGGAAACGCTGCGGACGTGCCGCGCGCGCTGGAGATCTGGCGCGCCGCGGTCAATGCGACGCACGGCTTTCTCAGCGCCGAAGACCGGATCGAGATCGATCGCGTGGTGGCGGAGCAGTTCCTGCCCAATGTGCCGCTGTGGCTCGCGGTCGACGACGCGGACCGTCCGCAGGGCTTTCTCGTCATGGATGGCGAGATGAT
>JBGTSB010000189.1:229-503 GCA_041940525.1 Hyphomicrobium sp. | reverse complement strand
GTCCACCAATAGCGCGAAGTCGATCTTCTCGCCTTGCGTGCCGACTTTCTTCGAATCGGATTCAAGGGCGGAGAGCTGATCCTCGTAGATCAGCTTGGAATCGTAGAGCAGGCGGCCGATGAGGGTCGACTTGCCGTCATCCACCGATCCGCAGGTGATGAAGCGCAGGAGGGATTTTTTCTCGTGCGCGTCGAGATAGGCGAGGATATCGTCGCTGGGGAGAAGGGCTGCTGCGTCGGCCATCAGAAATACCCCTCCTGTTTCTTTTTCTCCA
>JBGTSB010000189.1:0-219 GCA_041940525.1 Hyphomicrobium sp. | reverse complement strand
GATGACCCGGCCCTGGCGCTCGGACGTTCTGGCGAGAAGCATTTCCTGGATGATGTCGGGCAGCGTCGCGGCGGTCGAGCGAACGGCGCCGGTGAGCGGGTAGCAGCCGAGCGTCCGGAAGCGGACCATCTCCAGTTTCGGCTTGTCGCCGTTGAGCGGCATGCGGCCGTCATCGACCATGATGAGCGCGCCGTCGCGCTCCACTACCGGGCGCTCCGC
>JBGTSB010000188.1:0-504 GCA_041940525.1 Hyphomicrobium sp. | reverse complement strand
CGTTCCGCGAGGGGCTGCGCTGGGGTGCGGAGATCTTCCACACACTCAAGAAGCGCCTCAAGGATGCCGGCCACAACACCAATGTCGGCGACGAGGGCGGCTTCGCCCCCAATCTCAAGAGCGCGCAGGCCGCTCTCGATTTCGTCGTCGCCTCGATCGAGGCCGCCGGCTACAAGCCGGGCGAGGAGGTCGCCATCGCCCTCGACTGCGCGGCGACCGAATTCTTCAAGGACGGGTCCTACGTCTACGAGGGCGAGCGCAAGACCCGCGATCCAAAGGCGCAGGCCAAATATCTCGCGAAGCTCGTCGGCGATTACCCGATCATCTCGATCGAGGACGGCATGGGCGAGGATGACTGGGACGGCTGGAAGACGCTGACCGACCTGACCGGCAAGAAGTGCCAGCTCGTCGGCGACGACCTGTTCGTCACCAATTCCGCCCGCCTCAAGGACGGCATCAGGATGGGCGTCGCGAATTCCATCCTCGTCAAGGTCAACCAGATCG
>JBGTSB010000187.1:0-516 GCA_041940525.1 Hyphomicrobium sp. | reverse complement strand
CGCGCCACCTCCCCCTGCGGGGGAGGATTGGCCTAGCTTTCGCCCCGCTCTCCCGGCTAAAGCGGTTCTCCACCTCTTTCCCCGGATTCCGCCCATGCGCCTGTCGCGCTACTTTCTTCCCACGCTCAAGGAAGCGCCCTCGGACGCCCAGATCGTCTCGCACCAGCTGATGCTGCGCGCCGGCCTGATCAAGCAGGAGGCCGCCGGCATCTACGCCTGGCTGCCGCTGGGCCTGCGGGTGCTGAAGAAGATCGAACAGATCGTGCGCGAGGAGCAGGTCCGGGCCGGTGCCGTCGAATTGCTGATGCCGACCCTTCAGCTCGCCGACCTGTGGCGCGAGTCGGGCCGTTACGACGCCTACGGCCCCGAGATGCTGCGCATCACCGACCGGCACGAGCGCGAGCTGCTCTACGGCCCCACCAATGAGGAGATGATCACCGACATCTTTCGCGGCTATGTGAAGAGCTACAAGGCGCTGCCGCTCAACCTCTTCCACATCCAGTGGAAATTCCGCGA
>JBGTSB010000186.1:0-521 GCA_041940525.1 Hyphomicrobium sp. | reverse complement strand
TGGACCGAGCTCGACGTCTGGCTCTACATCCTGCGCGAACAGATCCCTGTCGTGCCACTCTATTTCGCCAGACCGCGCCCGGTGGTGTCGCGCGGCGGCACTTTGATCATGGTCGATGACGAGCGCCTGCCGCTGGAGCCGGGCGAACAGCCGGAAACGCGCAACGTGCGTTTCCGCACGCTCGGCTGCTACCCGCTCACCGGCGCGATCGATTCAACCGCGACCAGCCTCGACGACATCATTCGCGAAACGCTCGACAGCCGGTTCTCCGAACGGGCGGGCCGCATGATCGACAAGGACGGCGCCGCCTCGATGGAGCGCAAGAAGCAGGAAGGCTATTTCTGATGAACATGCACGCCGACCCGATCGCGCTCGCCCGCGACGCCGCTCTCTACCATCACGAAAACAAGAGCCTGCTGCGCTTCATCGCCTGCGGCTCGGTCGATCACGGCAAGTCGAGTCTGCTCGGCCGCCTGCTATTCGATGCCAGGCTAGTGCCGGACGACCAGATCGAGACCTTG
>JBGTSB010000185.1:0-524 GCA_041940525.1 Hyphomicrobium sp. | reverse complement strand
TGTCCTACAAGGACATGAAGGCGCTGATCGACCGGCTCGATCCGGAATACAAGAAGCTGGCCGAGGAAATCTGTACCTCGCACATCACCTATCCGGGCCTGCAGGCGGTGCTGAAGCTGCTTCTGGCCGAGCGCGTCTCGATCCGCAACCTGCACCTGATCATCGAGGCGATTGCCGAGATCGCGCCGCATGTCAGGCGCACCGAACAGATCGTCGAGCATGTCCGCATCCGCATGGCGCAGCAGATCTGCGGCGATCTTTCGGAAGGCGGCGTCCTCAAGGTGCTGCGGCTCGGAAACCGTTGGGACCTCGCGTTCCACCAGAGCCTCAAGCGCGACGGCAAGGGCGAAATCCGCGAGTTCGACATCGATCCGCGCCAGCTCGAGGAGTTCGGGCAGGAGGCCTCGAAGGCGATCCGCGCGCAACTCGACGCCGGGGAGCGCTTCGTGCTGGTCACTGCGCCGGATGCGCGGCCCTATGTGCGCATGATCATCGAGCGTCTCTATTCGACCCTGCCGGTGCTC
>JBGTSB010000184.1:0-525 GCA_041940525.1 Hyphomicrobium sp. | reverse complement strand
TCCCGCGATGGAGGACCGCGCGCTCGACATCATGATCGGCGAAGGGCCGTCGGCGCGCTCGGTTCGTATCGACCTGCCTCGATTCACCCTCGTCGGCGCGACGACGCGGCAGGGGCTGCTCACGACACCGCTGCGCGATCGCTTCGGCATTCCGGTGCGATTGAACTTTTACACCCATGCCGAGCTCGAACAGGTGATCGGCCGCGCCGCGCGCCTGTTGTCATTGCCGATCGCGCCCGACGGCGCGCTCGAAATCGCGCGGCGGTCGCGCGGAACGCCGCGCATCGCCGGGCGGCTGCTCCGCCGCGTGCGCGACTTTGCGAGCGTCGCAGGGCACGAGGTCGTCGATGCACGCGCCGCCGATGCGGCGCTCAGCCGCCTCGAAGTGGACGCGCTGGGCCTCGACGCGATGGATCGGCGCTATCTCCTTATGATCGCAGACATATATCGCGGAGGCCCCGTGGGCGTCGAAACGCTTGCGGCGGGGCTTTCGGAGCCGCGCGACACGATCGAGGATGTGATCGA
>JBGTSB010000183.1:0-526 GCA_041940525.1 Hyphomicrobium sp. | reverse complement strand
TGCGGTGGTCGGCACTTCGACCACGATGCGCTGGCCCTTGTTCGGCCCCTCGGCGCCAACGATCCGCTCCGGAGAGCCGATCGCATCCATGGCGGCGACCCCGACGATCGGTCCGAGCAGGTTGACCAGGGCGGCGATGTAATAGGGCCCGACGTCGAGCACCGGTCCGCCGCCATGCTGGAAGAAGAAGGCCGGGTTCGGATGCCAGCTTTCCATGCCGGAAGAGAAGATGAAGCAGGTGCCGGCAACGATAGCGCCGATCTCGCCGTCATCGATCAGGTCGCGGCAGATCTGGTGGGCGCCGCCGAGAAAGGTATCGGGCGCCCCGCCGAGCCTGAGGCCCCTGGACTCGGCGGATTCGACCAGCAGCTGGCCCTCCGCCAGGGTGACGCCCAGCGGCTTTTCCGAGTAGACGTGCTTGCCGGCGGCGAGCGCCTGGCCGGAGACGCTCGCATGCGCCACCGGCACCGTCAGGTTGAGCACGATGTCGATCTCGGGATCGTTCAACAGGTCCTCGACCGACAGC
>JBGTSB010000182.1:0-528 GCA_041940525.1 Hyphomicrobium sp. | reverse complement strand
GCAAGATCTGGGCATTCATGGGTGACGGCGAAATGGATGAACCGGAGTCCATGGGTGCGATTGGTCTTGCCGCGCGCGAAAAACTCGACAACCTGATCTTCGTCATCAACTGTAACCTGCAACGACTGGACGGACCGGTGCGTGGCAATGGCAAGATCATCCAGGAACTCGAAGGCGCGTTTCGCGGGGCCGGCTGGAATGTCATCAAGGTTATCTGGGGATCGTACTGGGATCCGTTACTCGCACGTGACAAGGACGGCCTGTTGTACAAACGCATGGAAGAATGCGTTGACGGTGAATACCAGGCATACAAGGCGAAAGACGGGGCCTACGTCAGGGAAAAGTTTTTTGGCAAGTATCCTGAACTGAAAGCGATGGTCGCCAGCATGACCGATGAGGATATCTGGCGGTTAAATCGTGGTGGCCATGATCCGCATAAAGTCTATGCTGCGTACGATCAGGCAACCAATCATACCGGCCAGCCGACGGTGATACTGGCCAAGACCGTCAAAGGCTATGGTATGGGCG
>JBGTSB010000181.1:0-542 GCA_041940525.1 Hyphomicrobium sp. | reverse complement strand
CCGTCAGCAAAACACCCGTGAACAGCCCATGCAGCCAGGTTCGCGCCAGGCCTCCAGCATGCGCTCCAGCGCCCGGCCAGCCGCCAGCTTGAGGCAATCGGTCAGCATGCTCATCCCAAGCAGGAACAACCCGAGGCCGCCCAGCAGAGAAACGAACAGGGTGCTGTAAGACACAGGCGCCGTCATGCCTTCATGCAGCCACCTGCGGCAGTCTGTGCCCAGACAGGCACCCCCATGCTCACAAGTCAATCGCCGTGGCCGAGCCGGCCTGCTTGCGCAGCTCGAACTTCTGGATCTTGCCGGTGCTGGTCTTGGGCAACTCGCCAAACACCACGGCGCGCGGCACCTTGAAGCCGGCCAGATGCTTCTTGCAGTGGGCCACGATGTCTTCGGGCGTGGCGGTGGCGCCGGCCTTCAACTCCACAAAGGCGCAAGGCGTTTCGCCCCACTTGGCGTCGGGCTTGGCCACCACGGCGGCGGCCAGTACGTCGGGGTGGCGGTAGAGCACGTCTTCCACTTCGATGGACGAGATGTTCTCGCCG
>JBGTSB010000180.1:0-543 GCA_041940525.1 Hyphomicrobium sp. | reverse complement strand
GCAGACGAAATGGGAAACATGTTCCAGTTCAATCGTGATTTCGAAGAAGAATACAGAGCACACAGAAATCTTGATGAAACCAGGAAATTAAATCCTGAACTAAAGACGTTCGAACAGTGGCTTACCGATCATAAGGACTTAATTCAGATTCCTGAATAATTTTATCATTAATTTATACATTTTAAAGCCGGATTGTTTTATTCCGGCTTATTTTATTGAAATTCGGGAATTTCTTTTTCTTTTGAATTTGCCTCCAATTATGAGTAATTTAAAATCCACTTTACCAAAAGTGTGTGTTTGGGGATATAGCTCAGTTGGTAGAGCGCTTGAATGGCATTCAAGAGGTCAGGGGTTCGACTCCCCTTATCTCCACAATTTACTCCTCATATTCTATCCATGACTAAAACAATTTCAGCCTACAACAACTCTTTATCCGGGCAGGATAAAAAGATTTCTAAGATTCTAAAAAAGGAAATTGACGTGAACCTTCCTACGGCGGAAAGCAAGATCTGGCACGGTCACCCCGTATGGTTCCTGAACGGT
>JBGTSB010000179.1:0-565 GCA_041940525.1 Hyphomicrobium sp. | reverse complement strand
GCCATCGCCGCAGGGGCGCCTGAATCGGCCGGCACACGGTGAGCGTTGTCCCCGGCTGCCGGCGAAAGCTTACGTAAACGGCAAAGCGCAGGTTTCCAATCGCGCCGGAATGATCTAAGCAGATTCGATTTTCACCAACATGCACGGACACCGAAATGGCTGAGGACACAGGCAAGAAGCAGCTTTTGCACCTCGTCTTCGGCGGAGAGCTCAAATCATTGAAGGGCGTCGAGTTTCGCGATCTGAACGACCTCGACATCGTCGGCGTCTTCCCCGACTACGCGACGGCGGAAACAGCCTGGCGGTCGAAGGCCCAGCAGACGGTCGACAACGCCCATATGCGCTATTTCATCGTGCATCTGCATCGTCTCCTCGACCCCGAGGCGGACGGTTAGCGGGGCGACAGCGATGACGGATGAGCGGCTCGGCCGCATCGATGACGCGCATGCATTGCGCCGCGGGCGATGGTCGACGATGAGGAAGTCCTTGTGGCGGAAAATGCGGGTCCGGCTCGCACAGTCCGATCTCGTGAACGGTGCCCTTGTCGGCGCGATCTCGCTGGCGC
>JBGTSB010000178.1:0-566 GCA_041940525.1 Hyphomicrobium sp. | reverse complement strand
GGACCCGACCGCCTTCGGCTTGTCGACCCATCCCTTGAAGAACTGGATTTCGTCGTCGTATTTCTTGATTGCCTTGCGCAATCCCGCGCCGATGGTCATTCGGGGTCCTCTCCGCCCGGCCCTGCCAGACTGGCAGCTTACCTAAGGTCCGTCCACGACGATGGCAAGGCCGTTCATTCGCCGAAGGACTCGAAGAAACTCTTCATCCTCGAGAAGAAACCGCTCGACAGGGGGCTGTTTTCCTTCGACGAAATCTGTTCGAACTCGTCCAGGAGTTCCCGCTGTCTGCGAGTGAGGTTCTGGGGCGTCTCGACAGTTACCTGGATCATCAGGTCGCCAATATCGGGACGCCGCAGCACCGGCATTCCCTTGCCCTTCAGGCGGAAGCGGCGGCCGCTTTGCGTGCCTTCCGGTACCTTGACGCGGGTCTGGGTCCCGTCGAGCGTCGCGACCTCGAAGGATCCGCCCAGCGCGGCGGTCGTCATGGAAATGGGAACGGCGCAATGCAGGTCGGCGCCGTCGCGGCCGAAGAATTCGTGCGGCTTCACCGACAGGAAGATATAGAG
>JBGTSB010000177.1:0-567 GCA_041940525.1 Hyphomicrobium sp. | reverse complement strand
ATCACTTCGGCACGGCGAAGGCTTTCGCGCAGAACGTCGACCTCGAATACGAGCGCAACGGCGAGCGTTACAAGTTCCTGAAATGGGGTCAGCTCGCCTTCGATAACTTCCGCGTCGTGCCGCCGGGCACCGGCATCTGCCACCAGGTCAACCTCGAGTATCTCGGCCAGACCGTCTGGACCAAGAAAGAAGAAACGGTGGACCTCAAGACCGGGAAGCCGAAGACGGTCGAAGTCGCCTATCCCGACACGCTTGTCGGTACCGACAGCCACACCACGATGGTGAACGGTCTTGCGATTCTCGGCTGGGGCGTCGGCGGCATCGAAGCGGAAGCCGCGATGCTGGGCCAGCCCATCTCGATGCTCATTCCCGAAGTCATCGGCTTTAAGCTGTCGGGTAAACTCAAGAGCGGCGTGACCGCGACCGATCTCGTGCTCACCGTCACCGAGATGCTTCGCAAGAAGGGTGTGGTCGGCAAGTTCGTCGAGTTCTACGGGCCCGGTATTGGTGCGCTCTCGCTCGAAGACCGCGCCACCATCGGCAATATGGCGCCGGAATATGGCGCGA
>JBGTSB010000176.1:0-572 GCA_041940525.1 Hyphomicrobium sp. | reverse complement strand
GAACCAGCGCTTGAGCGGCGGCTGCGTGGCGCTTGCATAGGACAGTTCGGGAAAGAGCGGCGTGCGGCGGCGAAATCCCATCATCATCCGCGGTGGATGGCCGGATTCCATGACAGGGATATGAAAACCGCACAGCGACGTGAAAAAGGCGGAGATGCCTCCGCCTTTTCATGCATTCATGCCGAGGGTCGGACGATACCGGTCATGCCTCCGCCGCGTCCCGCTGCAGATCTGGCGGCACGGCCTCCGCGGAGAGGCGTGCGACCGCATCGTCCAGCGCCAGCGATTCCTGGTCGCGCGAGCCGAGACGCCGCATGTTCACCGTGTCCTCCTCGGCTTCGCGCTTGCCGCACACCAGGATGACCGGAACCTTGGCGAGGCTGTGCTCGCGCACCTTGTAGTTGATCTTCTCGTTGCGCAGGTCGGTCTCGACCGAAAGCCCCGCCCGCTTCAGCTTCGCAGCCACCCTGGTCGCATAATCGTCCGCGTCCGACGTGATGGTGGCGACCACCACCTGCAGCGGCGCGAACCACAGCGGCATCTGGCCGGCATGGCTTTCGATCAGGATGCCG
>JBGTSB010000175.1:0-574 GCA_041940525.1 Hyphomicrobium sp. | reverse complement strand
TTGGTCGGCCTGTCGACGCCACGGAAATCGCGGTTCAGCCGCTGCAGCAGCGCGTCGTCGCCAAGCACCAGCGCGACCTCGATGCCGGTTCCGAAGGTCAGCACAGGGTCCGCGCCGGCCAGACCGGATGATAATACGGAATCCGCCGCGCGGCGGCACAGGGCTTCTGCGTCGGGGATCGATGCAAGCCAGGCCGGATCCTCGATCCGCACCGCGACCTGCAAGCCGGTACTGTCAGGGTCGTCGTTCATTTCCTACTCGGATGCGCGCTCGCGCGCTCTCCTTCGGCTAAGGCCGGCCGCGTCGGCCGGTCAATCGCGGCTGAAAAGATCGTCACCCTCGGTGCCCATCGCGTTGTCGCGGGCCTCGTAAGCCTGGACGATACGGGTGACCAGGGAATGCCGCACCACATCGGCGTTGCTGAACTGAATGCAGGCAACGCCGTCCATTCCCGCCAGAATATCGACGGAGTCCCTGAGCCCGGAACGCTGGGCCGCCGGCAGATCGACCTGGGATAGATCGCCGGTCACCGCCATGCGGCTGTTCTCGCCAAGTCGGGTCAGGAACATCTTCA
>JBGTSB010000174.1:0-596 GCA_041940525.1 Hyphomicrobium sp. | reverse complement strand
CCTATTTCGTAACCAACGCCGAGAAGCTCAAGGTCGAGCTTGAGGATCCCTACATCCTTATCCACGAGAAGAAGCTGTCGAACCTCCAGGCGCTGATCCCGCTGCTCGAGCAGGTGGTGCAGTCGGGCCGGCCGCTTCTGATCATCGCCGAGGATGTCGAGGGCGAAGCGCTGGCGACGCTCGTCGTCAACAAGCTGCGCGGCGGCCTCAAGGTCGCGGCGGTCAAGGCGCCGGGCTTCGGCGATCGCCGCAAGGCGATGCTGGAAGACATCGCGGTACTCACGGCCGGCAACGTCGTCAACGAGGAACTCGGCACCAAGCTCGAGAACGTCACGATCGCCATGCTCGGCCGCGCCAAGAAGGTCATCATCGATAAGGACAACACCACCGTCGTCGATGGCGCCGGCGCGCGTTCGGACATCGACGCTCGCGTCACGCAGATCAGGGCGCAGATCGAGACAACGACCAGCGACTACGACCGCGAGAAGCTTCAGGAGCGCGTGGCCAAGCTCGCCGGCGGCGTCGCGGTGATCCGCGTCGGCGGCGCAACCGAGGTCGAGGTCAAGGAGAAGAAGGACCGCGTCGACGACGCGCTC
>JBGTSB010000173.1:0-600 GCA_041940525.1 Hyphomicrobium sp. | reverse complement strand
GCGGCACCTCCATGGTCGGCGACCCCTCCTTCCGCGACGACCAGCGCAAGCTGCTGACCGTCGAGGAGATCGCCACCAATATCGAGAGCATCAAGCGGGTCTTCGGCCGAATCCTGCGCTATGGCGAGGGGCCGACCGACGCCATGATGGCCAACAATGCCGACTGGCTGCTGAAGCTGAACTATGTCGAGTTCCTGCGCGAGGTCGGCCGGCATTTCTCGGTCAACCGCATGCTCTCCTTCCTCGAATTCAACTACATGATCATGCAGGGCTACGACTTCGTCGAGCTCAACCGCCGCCATGGCTGCCGCCTGCAGATGGGCGGTTCGGACCAGTGGGGCAACATCATCAACGGCGTCGACCTCTCGCACCGGATGGGCGGCCCGCAGCTCTACTGTCTGACCACGCCGCTGCTGACGACCGCCTCCGGCGCCAAGATGGGCAAGACGGCCAATGGCGCGGTCTGGCTCAATGCCGACGTCTTCAGCCCTTATGATTTCTGGCAGTATTTCCGCAACACCGAGGACGCCGATGTCGGCCGCTTCATGCGCCTGTTCACCGACCTGTCGCTGGAGCAGATCGCGGAATACGAGGCTCTGG
>JBGTSB010000172.1:0-619 GCA_041940525.1 Hyphomicrobium sp. | reverse complement strand
GAGCTTGCCGCCGGTTTCCTGCACGCTCACGTAGCGGGCCGGGCCGCCGGTGCGGAAGTCGATGTCTTCGAGCGTGTATTTTTCCGCGAGCCGCGCGCGCACGAGCGAAAGCGGCAGATACTGATCCACGCGCTCGGTGCCGACGTCGCCGAGCGGCATGACTTCGATCAGCGCGAGGTCCATGCCGCGGCCGTGCGCCCATTCCATCAGCGATGCGATCTCATGCTCATTGTCGTCTTTCAGCGCGACCGCATTGATCTTGATATGAATGCCGGCTTCCTGCGCGGCGTCGATGCCGGCAAGGACCTTTGAGAGATCGCCCCAGCGCGTGAGCGCCTTGAATTTCTCCGGATCGAGCGTGTCGAGCGAGACGTTGATGCGCTTGACGCCGTAGCTCGCGAGTTCCCTTGCGAAACGCGTGAGCTGCGAGCCGTTGGTCGTGACGGTCAGCTCCTTGAGTGTTCCGCTATCGAGATGCCGCGAGAGCGAACGGAACAGCGTCATGATATCCCGCCGCACCAAGGGCTCGCCACCGGTGATCCGCAGCTTCTCGACGCCCCGGGAAACGAAGGCCGTGCAGAGGCGGTCGAGTTCTTCGAGCGTCAGAAGGTCCGGCTTA
>JBGTSB010000171.1:0-623 GCA_041940525.1 Hyphomicrobium sp. | reverse complement strand
CGGCATAGGCTCCTCCCGGACCTGCAGGAAGAACCATCAAGTACTGCCGAAGAGCTGTCAACGAACGGCGTTAACCCAAAAGGGCGTTAGGGTCCAACCTACCGCCCGAATTTCTGGAACTTGATCCGGTGCGGGATCAGGCTCTCGACGCCGAGGCGCCGCTTCTTGTCTTCCTCATAGGCCTCAAAGTTTCCTTCGAACCATTCGACGTGGCTGTCGCCCTCGAAGGCGAGGATGTGGGTAGCCAGGCGGTCGAGGAACCAGCGGTCGTGGGAGATGACCACGGCGCAGCCGGCGAAGCCTTCCAGCGCCTCCTCGAGGTTCTGCAGCGTCTCGATGTCGAGGTCGTTGGTCGGTTCGTCGAGCAGCAGCAGGTTGCCGCCGGTGGCCAGCGTTTTCGCCAGGTGGACGCGGTTGCGCTCGCCGCCCGACAGCTGGCCGACCTTCTTCTGCTGGTCGCCGCCCTTGAAGTTGAAGCTGCCGACATAGGCGCGGGTGTTGATCTCCCGCTTGCCGACCATCATCACGTCGGTGCCGCCCGAGATGGCCTGCCAGATGGTCTCCTCCGGCTTCAGGTCGTCGCGGCTCTGGTCGACATAGGCCAGTTTGACCGTCTCGCCGAC
>JBGTSB010000170.1:0-624 GCA_041940525.1 Hyphomicrobium sp. | reverse complement strand
ACTGGAAGCGCTTTATCCCCGGTGCCTGGGGCTTCTCCGACGCGACCGAGATCTTCGTTTTCGTCTCCGGAATGGCGGTCGGCTATGCGTTCTATCCGGCCTTTGCCCGCGACGGCTTCGCCGTCGGCAGCCTCAGGGTCACCCGGCGCATCTGGCAGGTCTACCTCGCCCATCTCGGGATGTTTTTCGTCATAGCCGCGGTGCTGTCGCTCGCCGATTTCACCGTCGGCGGCACCACGCATGTCGACTTCCTCAACCTGCGCTTCTTCTTCGACCAGCCGCAGCAGAACCTGATCGGGCTCCTGACCCTCACTTATGTCCCGAACCTGTTCGACATCCTGCCGATGTACATCGTGATCCTGGCGCTGGTCCCGGTCCTGGTGCTGCTTGCCCGGATCTCCCCTTATGTGGCGCTGGGTGCGTCGCTGGCGCTGTACGTCGTGACGCTGGCCACCGGGATCAACCTGCCGGCCGAGCCCTGGTCCGACCGGGGCTGGTTCTTCGATCCGTTCGGCTGGCAGTTCCTGTTTGTGCTCGGCTTCGCACTGACTGTCGGCTGGCTTCCACGGCCGCGGCTGACGCCGCCGCTGGTCGCCGCCGCACTGCTGTTCGTTCTGCTGTCGG
>JBGTSB010000169.1:0-626 GCA_041940525.1 Hyphomicrobium sp. | reverse complement strand
CCGACATCTTCTGCACGCTGGAGCGCCTGTCTCGTGGCTATCACCCCGAGATTTTCGCCATTGTCATCGATGAGCCGGACCTCCGGGACATCGATATCGCGGTTGACGCGCGGCCCTTCCTTTTCGGGCGGCGCAGTCGAATAGAAACGTCGGGCGATCTTCGCCTCTCCTTTGTCACCTACAGAACGGGTTGCGACTTTCCGTCAGTCTAGCGCACCGGAGGTCAAGAATTCGTTGCCGAAACTGCCTCAGGCGGGCGGCGTCGCTTCCGCGCGTAATTTAGCCTCTGCGTCGTCCAGTGCAAGCACGGACTGGCCCTTTTCGCCCAGCCGGCGCAGGGAAACGGTGCCCTGCTCGGCCTCCCGGGCGCCGACGGCGATGATCGCCGGCACCTTGGCGAGCGAGTGCTCGCGCACCTTGTAGTTGATCTTCTCGTTGCGCAGGTCGGTCTCGACCCGCAGCCCGGCCGCCTGCAGCCGCGCCGCCACGCTCTCGGCATAGGCGTCGCTCTCGTTGGTGATGGTGGTGACCACCACCTGCAGCGGCGCCAGCCAGAGCGGAAAGCGCCCGGCATATTGTTCGATCAGGATGCCGAGGAAACGCTCGAACGAGCCCAGGATCGCCCG
>JBGTSB010000168.1:0-631 GCA_041940525.1 Hyphomicrobium sp. | reverse complement strand
CGTACTGGGGCGCCCAGGTGATCATCAACCTGTTTGCCGCCATCCCGTTCGTCGGTCCTGACCTGGCCATCCTGATTCGCGGCGATTACGTCGTGGGCGATGCCACGCTGAACCGTTTCTTCTCGCTGCACGTGATCGCCGTGCCGCTGGTCCTGCTGGGCCTGGTGGTCGCGCACATCATCGCGCTGCACGAAGTGGGCTCGAACAACCCGGACGGCGTCGAGATCAAGGCCAAGAAGGATGCCAATGGCAAGCCGCTGGACGGCATCCCCTTCCACCCCTACTACTCGGTGCACGACCTCCTGGGCGTCGGTGGCTTCCTGTTCGTCTTCACGGCCGTGATCTTCTTCATGCCGGAGTTCGGTGGCTACTTCCTCGAGTACAACAACTTCATCCCGGCCGACCCGTTCAAGACCCCGCCGCACATTGCGCCGGTCTGGTACTTCACGCCGTTCTACTCGATGCTGCGTGCCACCACCGACTGGATGGTGAACGTGCTCGCCGTGATCATCGCCCTGGGTGCCGTCCTGAACCTGATCAAGGGCAAGGGCGACGGCAAGACCAAGGTGGCCGGTCTGGTGATCGCTGCCGTCGTCATCGGTCTGCTCAAGACCTTCGAAGCCAAGTTCTG
>JBGTSB010000167.1:0-636 GCA_041940525.1 Hyphomicrobium sp. | reverse complement strand
TTCGAGCAGGCCGGATCGACGGTCGCCGCATCGCCGTTCCAGGCGAACGCCTGACAGCGGCAGCCGCCCCAATCCTTCTCCCGCCGGTCGCAGCTGCGGCAGGGATCGGGCATCCAATCGGTCCCGCGGAACGCGGCGAAGGCCGGGCCGTTCTTCCAGATCTCGGCCAGCGGACGGTCGCGCACCGATTCGAAGCTGAGCGTGGTGATGGTCTCGGCCGCATGGCAGGGCAGCACCTTGCCCGACGGCGTGACGTTGAGCCCGACCCGCGCCCAGCCGCCCATGCAGGGCTTGGGAAACTTGGCGAGCCAGTCCGGCGTCACGTAGTCGATCACCAGCAGGCCGGCATGGCGCTCGCGCGCCGCGGCGACGGTCGCGCTCGCCGCCTTGAGCTGGTCGATGCTCGGCATCAGCGCGGCGCGGTTGCGATACGCCCAGCCATGATACTGCACATGGGCGACCTCGAGCCGACGCGCGCCAAGCCGCAGCGCCAGCTCGATCATCTCGGGCAGCTGTTCCAGGTTCTGACGATGCATGACCGCGTTCACGGTCAGCGGCAGGCCTTCCGCCGCGACCCATTCGGCCACCCGCATCTTGACGTCGAAACCGCCGCGATAGCCGCCGATGCGATCGGCC
>JBGTSB010000166.1:0-658 GCA_041940525.1 Hyphomicrobium sp. | reverse complement strand
AACAGCCGAGTGCAAACGTTATTTCGCGCAGTCCGTTTTCGGCCTGCGTGAACAGGTCGCGTCCGGTCACGAAATGCGCGCTTGCGGTCGGGATCGCCTCGGCGCGGCCTGGCAATGCAGAGGCACGATCCGGCAGGGCGAGCGGCTTGCGAGAGAACAACATATCAGCATCCTGTGTGTACGGGTCTTACGACAATATGGGCGAAGTGCAGCGGACTGCAATGACATGGCTTGCGATATTGCTCACCTGAAGTATACACCGCCGCTTATGGTGAGGTGGCCGAGTGGTCGAAGGCGCACGCCTGGAACGCGTGTAGGCGGTATCCCCGTCTCCAGGGTTCGAATCCCTGTCTCACCGCCAGAATTCTCTGCCAATTGCCTGAATTGTATCAGAAAATTTTCTGGGATTTTAATTTGACCCCGCCACCAACCCCGCCATAGGCGGCCCAGTAATGTCCGCTTTGGGTCAAAAGCGGACTTAAACCTAGAGTCTTAGTTGAGGCGAATTTAGTTCACCTATTTTTGCTACACATCCGCAAAAGAATCCATTACTTCAGACGTCAATGAAAAGGGTCCTGCATTAGTGATCTCAATGACTGAAGTGCTTGGATTGGGTGGTGCGGTCAGATGAGGGAGGCCAATTCTCGGTTCCGCGCAA
>JBGTSB010000165.1:0-683 GCA_041940525.1 Hyphomicrobium sp. | reverse complement strand
GATGACCCAAAAGCCATGTTCGCTGTCGGCCAGCGGGATGCCCCCCACATTCATGCCCAGCAGGCCCGCAAGGATGTTGATGGGCAGTGCCAGCACGGTGACCACGGTCAGCACGAACAGGCTGCGGCCATCCTCGCGCGCATAGGATTGCAGCTTGGCGAGCGATGTATTTCCCACGCCGCGCTTCGGCTGGTTCACGACCCGTTCGAACGCAAGATCATCATCCGGCGACCGTACAAGCCGCAAATAGGCCAGCGCATCGCGTATCTCGGCGCGCTCGAAGAAGCGCGGGCCCCCGATCACGCGGTACGGTATGCCCAGCATGATGAAGCGTTCCTCGAAGGCCCGCATCTGCCACGAGGCGCGCACCAGAACGGCGCAATCCTCATGGCTGCCACCCTTCGACACCCAGCTCTCGATATCGTCCGCAATCAGGCGGCTCTCGGCCTCGCCATCCCACAGGCCGCGTACCTTCACCTTGGAGGCGTCAATATCATCAATCGCATTGTCGTCGCCGACATAGAGCGTTTTGCCGAGACGGCTCTTGTTGTGACTGATCACCGAGGAAGCAGCGGCAAGGATATGCTTGGTCGAGCGGTAGTTCTTTTCCAGCCGGATCACATGCGCGCCGGGGAAATCCTTCTCGAAACGGAGGATGTTGTCGACTTCCGCCCCGCGCCAGC
>JBGTSB010000164.1:0-689 GCA_041940525.1 Hyphomicrobium sp. | reverse complement strand
AGCAGTGGGGCATGTCCCGCACCCGCGTCGCGAACATGGTTGCCGGCGTCACCGACGGCTTCAAGAAAGAGCTCGAGATCAACGGCGTGGGCTACCGTGCCGCGATCCAGGGCAACGTCCTGAAGCTGAACCTTGGCTATTCGCACGACGTCGATTTCGACATTCCGGCCGGTGTCACCATCACCTGCCCGAAGCAGACCGAAATCATTGTGGAAGGGTCCGATCCCCAGCTTGTGGGTCAGGTTGCGGCGAACATCCGCGACTGGCGCCGTCCCGAGCCGTACAAAGGCAAGGGCATCAAGTACAAGGACGAGTACATCTTCCGCAAGGAAGGCAAGAAGAAGTAAGGACGCACGGACATGGCTCTTAGCAAAAGACAACTGTTCCAGAAGCGCCGCATGCGCGTCCGGAGCAAACTCCGCAAGGTCAACGCTGGTCGCGTTCGCCTTTCGGTTCACCGCTCGAACAAGAACATCTCTGTTCAGCTGATCGACGACGTCAACGGCGTCACCCTGGCTTCCGCCTCCTCGCTGGAGAAAGACCTGGGTGTTGTCGGCAAGAACAACGTCGAGGCGGCCACCAAGGTCGGCACGGCGATTGCCGAGCGCGCCAAGAAGGCCGGTGTGAGCGAAGCTTACTTCGACCGCGGCGGCTTCCTCTTCCACGGCCGCGTCAAGGCTCTGGCCGAC
>JBGTSB010000163.1:260-690 GCA_041940525.1 Hyphomicrobium sp. | reverse complement strand
TGGGTGGGGATGGCCTTTGCCGAGAAGGCGCGCGCGATGCATCTGGGCGATGAGGCGCATGCCCCGATCCACGGCCAGGCCAGCGCTGAGGAAGCGAAGGCGCTGATCGAGGAGGGGGTGGCTGTCGCGCCGCTTCCATTGCCCGTGGTGCCGCCCGAGCAGCGCAACTGATCCGTTCCGTCCCTGTAAACAGGACTTGGCCGCGCCTGGAAAAGCTGGCTATTGGGGCGTTGAGTGACTCCGTAGCTCAGCAGGATAGAGCATCAGATTCCTAATCTGAGGGCCGCGCGTTCGAATCGCGCCGGGGTCACCATTTTTCAGCCTGCGGCCGCCGAACGGTTTGACTTCATGGTCGCGGACGCACATCTCCATGGCATGTCCTGTTTCGAACATCGGCGGCGATACCGCACCCATGCGGGACAACTCCTGG
>JBGTSB010000163.1:0-250 GCA_041940525.1 Hyphomicrobium sp. | reverse complement strand
AGCCCCGGGCTCTCCACCGGCATGTCCCGAGGAGCTCGGGGCCAAGGATCGACGATCCGCACCGCCTTTCCATCGGGAAGGGCGTGTTATGCCTTCAGGAGAAATGACAATGAGCGCGACGCGCACGGCCAGGACCGGGCCACAAATCCATATGATCGACACCGAGGCCGAGCGGCTTTCGGAGCTTGCCATGAACATCGAGGCTGCGATGCCGCAGGTGAGCGAATTGCTGTTGCGTGAGACCACGCGC
>JBGTSB010000162.1:487-694 GCA_041940525.1 Hyphomicrobium sp. | reverse complement strand
GCCTGATCGGCCGCGAGGAGCAGCTTCGCCTGTTCGCGGACTATGGCGACGGCGTGCACGAGCGAGCCGAGGCCGAACTGGCGATCAGCCAGGCGACGGATTTTCTGGCGGCTTGTGCTGCTCTCCTTGAAATGAAGGGCAAGAAGGGGTCATGAATCTCCCTCCCAAAATCCGCCCCGCCGGCTCGCTCTCCTTCGCCATCAAGCT
>JBGTSB010000162.1:0-474 GCA_041940525.1 Hyphomicrobium sp. | reverse complement strand
ATGGTGATGCCGCGCATCGTCCGCTTCAAGCTGAGACGCGAGCGATGAGCGCGGCCCGCATCCACCTCTTCGACACGACGCTGCGCGACGGCGCGCAGACCACCGGCGTCGATTTCTCGCTCGACGACAAGCGTTCTGTGGCTGCCATGCTCGACAGGCTCGGCGTCGATTATGTCGAGGGCGGCTATCCCGGCGCCAACCCGCTCGACACCGCCTTCTTCGAGGAGAAGCCGACGAAGCGGGCGAAGTTCGCCGCTTTCGGCATGACCAAGCGGGCAGGGCGGTCCGCCGCCAACGACCCAGGCATCGCCGCGCTGCTGGAGGCGAAGGCCGACGCCATCGTTTTCGTCGCCAAGGCTTCCGACTATCAGGTCCGCGTCGCGCTCGAGATCTCGCTGGAGGACAATCTCGCCGGCATCCGCGAAAGCGTGATGGCGGCGAAGGCCGCCGGGCGCGAGGTGATGCTCGACTGCG
>JBGTSB010000161.1:0-695 GCA_041940525.1 Hyphomicrobium sp. | reverse complement strand
CAGCATCGCCTGGTCGAGCGGGGTCAGATCGTGGACCTCTTCCACGCCGCTGCGCTGAGGTACCAGGACCAGCCATGGCCAGCGCCGGTCGTCCATCATCCGCAATTCGCACAGCCCGAGCCACAGCACGTGACGGCTTTCCGCCTCCAGCTTCGAATCGAGCTAGAAACCCGCCTTCTTGCCCGGCAGCATGGGGTTTGTCCTCCCTTTGTCCGGTCGAGGCTAGAGCGCTCCCACGCATGCCGCAAGCAAATCATTCGATTGGACCTCGGCTGGCTGCGCCGCGCCTCCTCGGCTCTTGCATTTCGCGTGGCGATTTCCGATATGGAGAACGGGAGGTTGGTGGTGGACGAGCCACTCGCCAACCGGGTCAGGTCCGGAAGGAAGCAGCCCTAACGAGCCACGGCACGGGTCATCGTGCCAGCCTCCCACCTTCTCCCCTGCGGATGCGGAAGCCTGCCGTCGCCATTGACGCCGCAAGGCGCCGGGGGCCAAACTCCCTCCCGGTGCGACCGCGCGGGAGCGGCGACCAGCAATCGGAGGCGTCGGGTCGATGGACGAAGCCGGGCAGGATCCCCGAAAAGGAACGGCCGGCTACCGGGTTCTCGCCCGCAAGTACCGGCCGCGGGACTTTTCGGGCCTCGTCGGCCAGGAGCCGATGGTCCGCACCCTCACCAATGCCTTTTCGACCGGGC
>JBGTSB010000160.1:0-698 GCA_041940525.1 Hyphomicrobium sp. | reverse complement strand
GCCTAATTTTTCGACCCCGCTCAACCCCCAAACACCATCAACCATTGGAGAAACTGCCCATGACCACCGCCGCGCCAGCCCACAAGCGTATCTTGCTCAAGCTGTCCGGTGAGGCGCTGATGGGCGATGACTCCTTTGGTATCAACCGCGCCACCATCGTCCGCATGGTGGAGGAAATTGCTGATGTGACCCGCCTGGGTGTCCAGGTCGCGGTGGTGATTGGGGGGGGCAATATTTTTCGTGGTGTGGCGGGTGGCTCAGTCGGTATGGACCGAGCAACCGCTGACTACATGGGCATGCTGGCCACCGTGATGAACGCGCTGGCCCTGGCCGATGCCATGGACAAGCAGGGCCTCACCGCTCGCGTGATGTCTGCCATTGCGATTGAACAGGTGGTGGAACCCTATGTCCGCCCCAAGGCACTCCAGTACCTCGAAGGCAACGAAGGTGGACGGCGTTTATACTGCCGACCCTCACAAGGATCCCACTGCCACGCGTTACACGAAGCTCAGCTTTGATGAGGCCATGTCCCGCAATCTGGGCATCATGGACGCTACCGCATTTGCCTTGTGCCGTGATCAAAAACTGCCAGTGCGAGTGTTCTCCATCATCAAGCATGGCGCCCTGCGGCGCGTGGTGATGGGCGAGGACGAAGGTACGTTGGTGTACGCCTGACCTTCCCCAAGAACCCCAGCAGT
>JBGTSB010000159.1:0-698 GCA_041940525.1 Hyphomicrobium sp. | reverse complement strand
CGATGCAGCTGCCTGCTCACGGGTCAATATGCCTGCATCGACCTGTTCCTGCAACCAGGAATGGTCTCGCGTGATTTGCTGCAACACCCCTGCGCGCAAGCGGTAGCAGCGTGAATCCCCGATATGGCCGAGGATGAGGCGATCACACTGAAAAACGCCCACCACCAACGTGGTGCCCATGCCGGAGTACTGCGGGTTGGACAGCGAAGCGCCCAAAATGGCATGGTTGGCGTTTTCCACACACAACTCCAGCGCCCGCCGCACATCCGTGGCGGGGGGCGTAGTCCCGGCCTGTGCCAGCCAGCGACCCATTTCCGTGCAAATGTAGGCAATGGCCATTCCGCTGGCAATTTCGCCCGCGTTGTAGCCGCCCATGCCGTCAGCCAAGACGGCCACCTGGGCTTCCCGATCGACAGCCACTGCGTCTTCATTGTTGGCGCGCACGCGCCCCCGGTCGGTTTGGGCGAAAAATTCGTAAGTCATGGATTGGGAAGCACGTCATCCCACAGGGGCAGCCACAGGCCTGGATGCTGGGCTTTGTTGCTGTGGGTGCTCCAGCACCGTGGTTTTTGTCAGCAACATGTTTTGCTCTGCAGGGGAGCGGTCTGGATCATAGACGACTGCCGCAATTGCTTCGCCAATACTTTGTTGCAGAGCGTTGTCCATGGCGTGCGTAAGCACTTGCGCCAGCTGCGCAC
>JBGTSB010000158.1:0-704 GCA_041940525.1 Hyphomicrobium sp. | reverse complement strand
CTGGAACCGGCGCGATACGTTCTTCAATTCGAGTGCGATATCCGTCATGCCACCGCCTTCTGCGCCTCTAGGCGGACGCAGCGCACGTCGTGGCCCGGCGCCAGCGGGTTGAATCGCATGTCGCCGGCACATTCGGGTGCCACGAAGTCGCAGCGGTTGCGGAAGGCGCAGCCTTGCAGGCGGCCGATCAGGTTTGGCAATTGTCCGCGGATCGCACCGAGTGGTGTGCCCGGAGCGGTGCGCCCTGGCACCGGAATGCAGTTCAAGAGACCCCGCGTATAAGGATGCGACGGTGCCTTGAACACGGCGCGGGCCGAGCCGCGCTCGACCACGGCGCCGGCATACATCACGGCCACCTTGTCGGCGACACGGGCGACTACGCCCAGATCGTGGGTGATCAGGATCATCGCCGTGCCCAGTTCCTTCTTGAGTTCGGCGAGCAGGCGCAGAATCTGTGCCTGGATGGTGACGTCGAGTGCGGTCGTCGGTTCGTCGGCGATGATGAGATCGGGCTTGCACATCAGCGCCATCGCGATCATCACGCGTTGACGCAAACCGCCCGATAGCTGATGGGGATACTGCATCAGCCGGCGTTCGGCGCCGGCGATGCCGACACGCTCGAGCAGTTCGATGGCGCGATGACGGGCCCGCTCGGCGCTCACATTCTCGTGGCAGCGCAGGGCCTCGGTGAGCTGATTGCCGAT
>JBGTSB010000157.1:0-711 GCA_041940525.1 Hyphomicrobium sp. | reverse complement strand
CTGAGGCGCAATTCCGCCTCGTGCCGGCGACTGTGCAGGCCGGTGATGCCGGCGGCCTCTTCCAGCAGGGCGCGGCGCTCGCCCGGCTTGGCGTTGATCAGGGCACCGACGCGGCCCTGGCTGACCATGGCCGGCGAATGCGCGCCGGTGGCAAGGTCGGCGAACAGAAGCTGCACGTCGCGGGCACGCACCTCGCGCCCGTTGACCTTGTAGGTGGAGCCGTATTCGCGCTCGATCCGGCGGGTGATTTCGAGCTCGCCGACATCGTTGAACGGGTTCGGCGCCTTGCGGTCCGCATTGTCGATGCGAAGCGTGACTTCGGCGAGGTTGCGGGCCGGCCGTGCGGTGGTGCCGGCGAAGATGACGTCATCCATGGCGCCGCCGCGCATACGCCGCGCCGAGGTCTCGCCCATCACCCAGCGCAGCGCCTCGACCAGATTCGACTTGCCGCAACCGTTCGGGCCGACGATGCCGGTCAGGCCCGGCTCGATCGGCACCTCGGTCGGCTCGACGAACGACTTGAATCCGGCCAGGCGAAGCTGGGTGAACTGCACGCGGTACCCCTCCCCTCGAAACGCAATGACGAACCGACGTCAGTCCACCCGGCCGGAGCGCCCGGCCCCGGGTCAGCCCGACTTGGCCTTCCAATCCTTCAGCAGCGGATCGAGGACCTTGGCGAAGCCCTCGATAGTACGGTCCCCGGTGAAGCGC
>JBGTSB010000156.1:0-715 GCA_041940525.1 Hyphomicrobium sp. | reverse complement strand
CAACCACATGACCGAATATATGACGATGACGGCCGACGCGCCGGTTTCCCGCTCGACCGCGATCAAGCTCTATGACGCGGCCGGTTTCGACGGCATGCGCAAGGCCGGCCGGCTGGCCGCCGAGATCCTCGACGCGCTGGTGCCCCATGTGGTGCCGGGCGTGACCACCGGCGAACTGGACGACATCGTCCGCCACATGACGCTGGACGGCGGCGGCGTGCCGGCGACCCTGGGCTATCGCGGCTATACCCATAGCTGCTGCATTTCGCTCAACAATGTCATCTGCCATGGCATTCCAGGCGACTATAAGCTCAAGGATGGCGATATTCTCAATATCGACGTCACTCCGCTGGTCGATGGCTGGCACGGCGACACCAGCCGCATGTTCATCGCCGGTGAGGCGCCGATCAAGGCGAAGCGGCTGGTCGAGATCACCTATGAATGCCTGATGCTGGGCATCGAGCAGGCCAAGCCCGGCAATCATCTGGGCCGCGTCTTCCATGACAGCCCGGAAGTGGTCCATGTCGGCCGCCCCGGCACCGGTCCGGAACTGAAGCCCGGCATGTTCTTCACGATCGAACCGATGATCAATATCGGCAAGCCCGGCGTGAAGATGCTGGACGATGGCTGGACGGCGGTGACGCGCGACCGCACCCTGTCGGCCCAGTTCGAACATAGCATCGGCATCACCGAAACCGGCTGCGAGATCTTTACC
>JBGTSB010000155.1:0-716 GCA_041940525.1 Hyphomicrobium sp. | reverse complement strand
TCCTCGATCGTTTCGCCGGGATAGACGCCCCATACCTGCTGCTGGCTGATCCAGCCGCGGTGGCCGCTGAACGTCATCCGGCACCAGTCGCCATTGCAAAGGTTGATCTCGCCCAGCGCGCCGGGCTCGATCAGCGCTACGGCGCGCGCATCCTCGTAGGGCTCGGTACGCAGCGCGATCTCCGCCGCCTTGCCACGCTGCCACGGGGCGGCGATCCCGGTGCGGCGGCCCGACAAGAGCGAGCCGTTGATCCAGCCCTCCACGCCTTCCGAATCGCGCACCCGGCGCCAGTTGTCATATTCCTGGATGATCTCCATCGGCAGCCCGTCGCGCAGATAGAGCCAGTCGACCGCGTAGGTGCGTCCGGGGCCGATGCGCAAATTGACGCGGCTCGCCTTGAGGCTGACGAAACGCGGCAGCGGCAGGCCGCTCGGGCCGCGCGCCACCGACTGGGCGCCGCCGCCGTCTGGCGCGGCGTACATGATGTTGGTGGCAAGGAGCGAGCTGGCGAGGAAGACGGCACTGAAGGCCAGGCGAAGCGACACCAAACGCGACACGGACAAATCCCTGACTTGCACTGAAAGCGACCGCCGGCGGGCGGCCGGGCTTCCTTGGATTTTCTTTGTCTTCGGCAGGTCCGATGTTACACAGAACCAGCGGCCGATAGCGCTTTGGAGTATCGCCCGTCTTGGTTAAAGAGGTCTCAACAGGACCCG
>JBGTSB010000154.1:0-719 GCA_041940525.1 Hyphomicrobium sp. | reverse complement strand
AGGGGGACCGGATGCATCCGGCCAATGCCGGGCGTCTGTGCGGGCGCGGGCTGGAGATCGCGGAAGAGGTCGGGCTGGAAGGGCGATTGCTCCAGCCGATGATAGACGGTCGGCCGCAACGCTGGGAGAAGGCGATCGCACAGGTCGCGCGGCGGCTGTCGGCGGTGATCGCCCAGCATGGCCCGGATAGCGTGGCGCTGCATGTCGGCGGCGGCCTGCTGACCGAGGATTATTATGTCGCCAACAAGCTGATGAAGGGCTTCATCGGTTCGGCCCATGTCGATGCGGGCTGGACGGCGAATGACGGCGCGGCGCTGGCGCAGCGCGCGGCCTATGGCGAGGATGTGATGCCCGCCGCCTATGAGGATATCGAGCGGGCCGAGCTGATCCTGATGATCGGCGCCGATCTGGCGCAGGATCATCCGGTGCTGAATGCGCGGATCGCGGCAGCGCGGGCCGAGCAGGGCGTCGAGCTGCTGTTGCTGGCGGCGCCGGGCGAGGGGACGAGCGTCGAGGTCGACCTGCGCATCGACGTGCCGCGCGAGGGCATGGCGGCGTGGATCGCCGGGCTGCTGCGCCATTGCCATGATGTCGGCGCGACCGATGCCGACTATCTGGCGCGCAATGTCAGCGTGCCCGATGATTTCTGGGCACAACTGCGGACCCGCCATGATCTGTGGTCGGTGGCGCGGGGGTGCGGCCTGTCGCCGATGGAATTG
>JBGTSB010000153.1:0-743 GCA_041940525.1 Hyphomicrobium sp. | reverse complement strand
TTTCCATGGCTTCGGCGATCTTCTCGCCGACTTCCTTGTCGCCATTGGCCGAGATGATGCCGACCTGGGCCACTTCGGCCGAACCGGCAACCGGCTTCGAGCGCGACTGGATGTCCTCGACAACCTTGGCGACGGCGAGATCGATGCCGCGCTTCAGGTCCATCGGGTTCGCACCGGCCGCAACGGACTTCGCGCCTTCGCGAACGATCGCCTGGGCGAGAACGGTCGCGGTCGTGGTGCCGTCACCGGCGAGGTCGGCGGTCTTCGACGCAACCTCGCGCAGCATCTGCGCGCCCATGTTCTCGAACTTGTCCTTGAGTTCGATTTCCTTGGCGACGGTGACGCCGTCCTTGGTGATGCGCGGCGCGCCGAACGATTTCTCGATGACCACATTGCGGCCCTTCGGACCCAGGGTCACCTTCACTGCGTTGGCCAGCGTATCCACGCCGCGCAGCATGCGATCACGCGCGTCGGACGCAAACTTGACTTCCTTGGCAGCCATTGTCTCGTCTCCTTTCTTCGATTTCCTTCCACGTGTCAGAGGATGCAGGTCGCTGTCAGGCGGCCTGCTTGAGCTCTGCCTTGGCCTCGATCACGCCGAGGATGTCGCTCTCTTTCATGATGAGCAAATCCTCGCCATCGATCTTGACCTCGGTCCCCGACCATTTGCCGAAAAGCACGCGGTCGCCTGCCTTGACGGCGAGTTCAACGAGCTTGCCGCTGTCGTCGCGCAGGCCCGCGCC
>JBGTSB010000152.1:483-775 GCA_041940525.1 Hyphomicrobium sp. | reverse complement strand
GCCGCGGGCATCACGCTGCACATCGAGATGCTCTACGGCGAGAACAACCATCATATCGCCGAGAGCATGTATAAGGCTCTTGCCAGAGCACTGCGCCAGGCGGTCGAGATCGACCCGCGCAAGGGCGACGCGATCCCCAGCACCAAGGGTGTGCTCTAGGAGCCGTCCATGAGCGTCATTGCCCTGATCGACTATGGCGCGGGCAATCTTCGCTCGGTGCATAATGCGCTCGTCGCCGCGGGCGCGCGGGATGTCGCCGTCACCGCCGATCCCGCTGTCGTCGCCAGGGCCG
>JBGTSB010000152.1:0-473 GCA_041940525.1 Hyphomicrobium sp. | reverse complement strand
GATCGTGTTGCCCGGCGTCGGCGCCTTCGCGGCGTGCATGAACGGGCTGTCGGCGATTCCCGGGCTGGTGGACGCGATGGAGCGGCGCGTGCGCGGCGAGGGGGCGCCCTTCCTCGGCATCTGCGTCGGCATGCAACTGCTCGCCGACGCGGGCGAGGAGCATGGCACGCACAAGGGACTCGGCTGGATCGGCGGCACGGTGCGCGCCTTCGACCCGGCGCCCGGCCTGCGTATCCCGCACATGGGATGGAACGACGTCGTCCCGAGCTTCGCGCATCCCGTGATCGCGGCGGGCGAGGCCTATTATCTGCACGGCTATCATTTCACCGATGCGATCGACGTTGCCGCGACCAGCAACCATGGCGGCGCCTTCGTCGCCGCGGTCGCGAAGGATAATATCGTCGGCGTCCAATATCACCCCGAAAAAAGCCAGGCCTATGGCCTCGCCACCCTCGAAAGGTTCCTCAATTGGC
>JBGTSB010000151.1:0-778 GCA_041940525.1 Hyphomicrobium sp. | reverse complement strand
CGCTTCGGTAGCCAGCACCTTCTTCGCCTCGTTGATCTCGGCGCCTTCGAGCGCTTCGAGCCGGGCGATCTCGTCGAGCGGCAAATCGGTGAACAGGCGCAGGAAGCGGCCGACGTCGCGGTCGTCGGTGTTGCGCCAGAACTGCCAGTAATCGAAGGCCGGAAGCTGATCCTCGTTCAGCCACACCGCGCCCGACATGGTCTTGCCCATCTTGCCGCCGTCGGCGGTGGTGATCAGCGGGGTGGTGACGCCATAGACCTCGGTCCCGTCGACGCGGCGCGACAGCTCGATCCCGTTGACGATGTTGCCCCACTGGTCCGATCCACCCATCTGCAGGCGGCAGCCGGCGCGGCGCGACAGCTCCAGGAAGTCATAGCCCTGGAGGATCATGTAGTTGAATTCGAGGAACGAGAGCGACTGTTCGCGGTCGAGCCGCAGCTTGACGCTGTCGAAGCTGAGCATGCGGTTGATCGAGAAATGCTTCCCGATGTCGCGCAGGAACGGGATGTATTCGAGCTTGTCGAGCCAGTCGGCATTGTCGACCATGACCGCGTCGGTGGGGCCGTCGCCAAAGGTCAGGAACTTGGCGAACACGGTCTTGATCGACGCGACGTTGCTGGCGATGACCTCGTCGGTCATCAGCTTGCGCGCTTCGTCCTTGAAGCTCGGGTCGCCGATCTTGCCGGTGCCGCCGCCCATCAGCACGATCGGCTTGTGCCCGCTCTGCTGCATCCGGCGCAGCAGCATGATCTGGACAAGGCTGCCGACGTGGAGCGAG
>JBGTSB010000150.1:0-790 GCA_041940525.1 Hyphomicrobium sp. | reverse complement strand
TTGAAAGCGATGCTCGACCAGTTGCTCGCGCAGCTGCCGATCGAAAGCGCCGCCAAGGATCGCGCGGTCGAAATCGCGCCGCTGCTCGACATGGGCGAGCGCGTGCTCGCCGAAGGCGATGGCGCGCGCGCCGCGAGCATCTTTGGCCAGATCGCCGAGATCGCGCCCGACAATGCCGCCGCGCACGGCGGCCTGATCCGCGCGATGCTGCTTGCGGGCGACATCGCGGGCGCGCAGGCCGTGCTCGATGCGCTTCCCGCCGAGATGGCCGCCGATCCGGCGATCGCGCAGGCGAAGAGCGCCCTGGCGTTGGCGGCCGATGCCCCCGATTCGGGCGAGCTTGCGGCGCTTGAGGCCGCGGTGGCCGCAAATCCGGACGATCATCAAGCGCGCTTCGACCTCGCCGCGGCGCAGATCGGCGCGGCGCAGCGCGATGCCGCCGCCGACAATCTGCTTCACATCATCGCCGCCGACCGCGATTGGCAGGATGGCGCCGCGCGCGCCAAATTGCTTGCGCTGTTCGAGGCGGTCGGGCTGGAGGACGCCTGGGTTTCGGCGCAGCGCCGCCGCCTGTCGCTGATCCTGTTCGGGTGATGAGCGCGGCCGCGCCCCTGACCATCCAGCGGATCGCGATCTTTCCGCTTACCGGCGCGGTGCTGTTTCCCGGGCTGCACCTGCCGCTGCACATCTTCGAGCCGCGCTATTCGGCGATGGTGCAGGAGGTGCTGGCGCGCGACCGCCAGATCGGGATGATCCAGCCGCGCCAGATCCCCGGCGAAGAGGATCGCGA
>JBGTSB010000149.1:291-795 GCA_041940525.1 Hyphomicrobium sp. | reverse complement strand
CCCGCGCGTCGCGTCGAACAGTGCCTTGACCGCACGCTGCGGCATGATGTCGGCGTCGGTTTCCGTCTTTTCGGGGAAATCCAGGCAGCGCGTCGCGCGCCAGCCATCGACGCGGCGCCACCATTCGCCGAGGTCGCGCGCCCTGTGCCCCTTGTCGTGCCACGCCGCGATCAGCGCGTCGAGCGCGCGGCCCGCGTCGCCGACGATTGCGAGATCGACGGGGACGATCTTGTTGATCGAGCTACGGTCGATGTCGATGTGAATCTTCCTTGAATCGGGCGAAAAAGCGTCGAGACGGCCGGTCACGCGGTCGTCGAAGCGCGCGCCGACCGCGATGATCAGGTCGGCGCGGTTCATCGCCATATTGGCCTCGTACGTGCCGTGCATGCCGAGCATGCCGAGCCATTTGGGATCATCGGCGGGAAAGGCGCCGAGCCCCATCAAGGTCGAGGTGATCGGCGCGCCGGTCAGCGACACGAGCTGGCGCAAGGCAGCACTCGCGTC
>JBGTSB010000149.1:0-277 GCA_041940525.1 Hyphomicrobium sp. | reverse complement strand
GCCGCCGCCGGTGTAGAAGATCGGCCGCTCGGCCGCGGCGATCATGTCGATCGCCTGTGCGATGGCGTCGGCGTCGGGTTCGACCTGCGGACGATAGCTGTTGTGCTGGATGAACTCGGGCACGCTGTAGGTGCCGGTCGCGACCTGCACATTCTTCGGAATGTCGATCACCACCGGTCCGGGGCGGCCGTGCGTCGCAATGTGAAACGCCTCGTGCAGGATCGGCCCCAGGCGGTCGGGGTCCATGACGAGATAATTATGCTTGGTGCAGTGACGC
>JBGTSB010000148.1:0-800 GCA_041940525.1 Hyphomicrobium sp. | reverse complement strand
CGGTCGCGGCGTCGAAGGGCGCGATCTCGAACGCACCAAGCGGGCCGTTCCACACCAGGGTGCGGCAATTCTTGAGCGCATCGCCCAGCGCCTCGACCGCGGCCGGGCCGACGTCGAGGATCATCTCATCCTCCGCGACTTCATGGACGTTGCAGGTGCGCACCGACGGCGGGTTCGCGGCAAATTCCTTCGCCACGACCACGTCATAGGGCAGATGGATGATGCAGCCGGCATCTTCCGCCTTGTCGAAGATGGCGTCCGCCGTGTCGGCCAGATCCTTTTCGCACAGCGACTTGCCGACATCGACGCCGCGGGCGTGGAGGAAGGTGTTGGCCATGCCGCCGCCGATGATCAGATGATCGACCTTGGTGACGAGATTGTTGAGCACGTCGAGCTTGGTCGACACCTTGGCGCCGCCGACGACGGCCGCGACCGGCTTGACCGGGGCACCGAGCGCAGCTTCGAGCGCGTCCAGTTCCTTCTCCATCGAGCGGCCGGCAAAGGCGGGCAGCTTGTGGGCCAGCCCCTCGGTCGAAGCATGGGCGCGGTGCGCGGCGGAAAAGGCGTCGTTGACATAGAGATCGCCGATCGCGGCGATCGCATCGACCAGCGCGGGATCATTCTTTTCCTCGCCGGCATGGAAGCGGGTGTTTTCGAGGATGGCGATGTCGCCGTTGCGCATCACCTTGATACCGTCGGTCGCGGCTTCACCCTGGCAGTCGGGAATGAACTGCACCTCGCGGCCCAGCACCTGGGTCAGCGGACGGGTGATCTTGCTCAGCGAAAATTCCGGGTTCTTC
>JBGTSB010000147.1:0-820 GCA_041940525.1 Hyphomicrobium sp. | reverse complement strand
ACACGGGCCGCAGCCAGCCCTGCAGGTCCTGCATCCAGGGGGCGTGGTCGGTGACCATGGCGTGCGAGCCGCTGATCACCACGCCGGCGCAGTCCGTCGCCTCGGGGTAGTGCAGGGTCGCATAGCGGCAGCTGGGGGCATGGATCACGGCCAGCCGCAGCCTCTCGGCCGGCAACAGCTCCGGCGGGTGCAGTCCCTCGGCAATCCACTGCTCAAAATCCCCCAGCGACTGGGCGATGTGGTCAAAGGTGCTGCCGGTCTTGACGATGTAGAGCGTGGGCATGGGCGTGAGGCGGGGTCAAACGGTGCAAAAAACAAGCAAGTTATGCGCCAGAGCAGAGCTTGGACTGAGGTTTAACGCATAACTGGCTGCGCAGGGTCCATCGTGGGAGGAGAATGTCGCCCTTGCGTTTGGCGAGGTTGGCGTTGGGCGGCCCGGCTGCGCAGTGACTCAAGTAAAGAAAAACACGGTATGCAACAACTGACTGAATGGCTCCAGGCCTTGAACGGATGGGTCTGGGGCGTCCCCATGATCGTGCTGATCCTGGGAACGGGTTTTTACCTGCAACTGCGCCTGGGCCTGATGCCTTTGCGCAATATTGGCTACGGTTTCCGGATGATCTGGAAGAGCCGCTCGGTGGACGATCAGCACCACGGCGACATTTCTCCCTACGCCGCCTTGATGACGGCCCTGTCGGCCACGGTGGGGACCGGCAATATCGCCGGTGTGGCCACGGCCATCGCTGTCGGTGGCCCCGGTGCCGTGTTCTGGATGTGGATGACGGCGCTGGTCGGCATGGCCACCAAGTACGCTGAGGTG
>JBGTSB010000146.1:0-825 GCA_041940525.1 Hyphomicrobium sp. | reverse complement strand
ATGGTCACTTCATCCTCGACCAGCAGTGCCGGATCGACCGCCGGCCAGGCGGCTTCGGCGATCAGGCCCGGCTGCGCCATCTCGGCCCAGCCCTCTTCGGCCAGATGCGGGGTCATCGGCGCGACCAGCAGCGCCAGCGCGCGGATCGCCGCGGTGCGGCTGGCCGACGGCTTGGCCTTCTCGATCGCGTTCACCAGCTCATAGATCTTGGCGACGGCCTTGTTGAAGCCCAGCGCCTCGATATCCTTGGCGACACCGTCGATCGTCTGGTGCAGCTTGCGGTCGAGCGCCTTGTCCTGGCCTTCCGCCGCCGCATCGGCTTCGCCGAACAGGCGCCAGACCCGGTTGACGAAGCGCCAGCTGCCCTCGA
Organism: Hyphomicrobium sp.; assembly: GCA_041940525.1. GTDB lineage: Bacteria > Pseudomonadota > Alphaproteobacteria > Rhizobiales > Hyphomicrobiaceae > JAKAXS01. The sequence goes on along the minus strand of JBGTSB010000146.1, from coordinate 455 downwards.
TGCCGGCTTCGGTCCAGGGCAGGTCGCGCTCGGGCGGGCTGTCCGACAGCATGAACCAGCGCACGGCGTCGGCACCATATTGTTCGATGATGTCATCGGGATCGACGACATTCTTCTTCGACTTGGACATCTTCTCGACGCGGCCGACCGTCACCGGCGCCCCGCTCTCGATATGGATATAGTCGTCGCCGGACTTCTTGATTTCCTGCGGCGACAGCCAGCTGCCATCGCCAGCCTTGTAGGTCTCGTGCGTCACCATGCCCTGGGTGAAGAGGCTCGCGAAGGGCTCGGCGATGTCGATCATCCCCATCTTCTTGAGCGCGCGCGTCCAGAAGCGCGCGTAGAGCAGGTGGAGGATCGCATGCTCGATGCCGCCGATATATTGGTCGACGGGCAGCCAGCGGCGGATGACCTCGGGATCGAAGGGTTTGTCCGCGGGGGCACTGGCGAAGCGC
>JBGTSB010000145.1:0-830 GCA_041940525.1 Hyphomicrobium sp. | reverse complement strand
CACGTCCTCGACGGGGAAGCGGATGCACTGACCAAGCGCCGTGGTGAGCAGCACGTTCTGGTCGGGCCGGCAGATCTCGACATGGACGATGTGGTCGCCCGGATCGAGCTTCATCGCGATCTTGCCGTTGCGGTTGACCTGCACGAAGTCCGACAGCTTGTTGCGGCGGACATTGCCGGAGGCGGTGGCGAACATCACGTCGAGCTCGCCCCAGCTGTCCTCGTCCTCCGGCAGCGGCATGATCGTGGTGATCCGCTCGCCTTCCTCCAGCGGCAGCATGTTGCGCAGGAACTTGCCGCGCGACTGCGGCGAGCCGACCGGCAGGCGCCAGACCTTTTCCTTGTAGACGATGCCGCGCGAGGAGAAGAACAGGATCGGCGTGTGCGTGTTGGCCACGAACAGCCGGGTGACGAAGTCCTCGTCCTTGGTCGACATGCCGGAGCGGCCCTTGCCGCCGCGGCCCTGCGCCCGGTAGATCGAGAGCGGCACGCGCTTGATGTAGCCCTCATGCGTGACGGTGACGACCATGTCCTCGCGCTGGATCAGGTCCTCGTCGTCCATGTCCGGCCCGCCCTCGGCGAGCTCGGTGCGGCGCGGCGTGCTGAACTCGTCGCGCAGCAGGATCAGTTCGTCCTTGACGATCTGCTGGACCCGGGCGCGCGAGCCGAGAATGTCGAGATAGTCGGCGATCTCGACGCCGATCTTGTTCAATTCGTCGGCGATCTCGTCGCGGCCGAGTGCCGTCAGCCGCTGCAGCCGCAGCTCGAGGATGGCCCGCGCCTGCTCCTCGGAGAGGTTGTACGTGCCGTCCTCGTTGATGCGGTGGCGTG
>JBGTSB010000144.1:0-833 GCA_041940525.1 Hyphomicrobium sp. | reverse complement strand
GCTTCGCTTCCTCGCCCGAGAGCGTTTCATATTCGAGCAGCGCGGCGGCGAGCAGGTGCAGCTCGTCGATATGCTCGGTGAGCACCTTGCGCGCGACGGCTTCGCCCTCTTCGACAAGGCGGCGGACTTCGGCGTCGATCAGCTTGGCGGTCTCTTCCGACATATTCTGCGCGCGCGAGACGCTGTGGCCGAGGAACACCTCGTCCTGATTGTCGCGGTAGCGCAGCCAGCCGAGCTTTTCCGACATGCCATATTCCATGACCATCGCGCGCGCCATGTCAGTCGCCTGCTGAATGTCGTTCGACGCGCCCGTGTTGAGCTCGTCTTCGCCATAGATGAGCTGTTCGGCGATGCGACCGCCAAAGCAGAGCGCGAGACGCGCCTTCATCTGCTTCATATTCTGCGAATAACGGTCGCGTTCGGGCAGGTTCCACGTCACGCCCAGCGCGCGGCCGCGCGGAATGATCGTAACCTTGTGAAGCGGGTCATTGCCCTCGACATGCAGCGAAACCAGCGCGTGGCCGGCCTCGTGATAGGCGGTTGCCTTCTTCTCGTCCTCGGTCATCACCATCGAACGGCGCTCGGCGCCCATCATGACCTTGTCCTTGGCTTCCTCAAACTCGTCCGACGCGATCAGGCGTTTGCCCTTGCGCGCCGCGAGCAGCGCCGCCTCGTTGCAGAGATTGGCAAGATCGGCGCCCGAAAAGCCCGGTGTTCCGCGCGCGACGCGGCGCAGGTCGACGTCGGGCGCCAGCGGCTTCTTGCGCGTGTGAACCTCCAGTATCTTCTGGCGGCCTTCGATGTCGGGACGCGGCACGACGACCTGACGGTCG
>JBGTSB010000143.1:0-845 GCA_041940525.1 Hyphomicrobium sp. | reverse complement strand
CGACCGCGAGGAAGCCCTGCAACTTGCCGACAGGGTGCTGCTGCTGGACGGACGTCCCGCGGGGGTCCGCAAGACCATCGACATCCCCGAGCACGCCCGCCGGCGCGATGATCTTGCCATCGAACCGGGACTGCTGGACCAGCTGTCCTGAGCTGCCGGCTTCAGCCGGGCGGTCCGCCGCCACCCCGGCGCTGGATCATGCCCCGGCGGGGATCGTAGCCCGCGATCGCGCCGGCCATGAACAGGACGGCGGCGCCTACCGAGACCGCGAGCGCCACCGGCTCGAACTGCTGATAGAGCGCATGCCGGATCAGCTCGACCGCATGGCTGAAGGGATTGGCGGCGCAGATCAGGTAGAGGATCTCGCTCGATTCCCGCATCCGCCAGAGCGGGTAGAGCGCCGAGGAGAGGAAGAACATCGGGAAGATCACGAAGTTCATGATGCCCGCGAAATTCTCGAGCTGGCGGATGAACGAGGACAGCAGCATGCCGAGCGCGCCCAGCATCAGGCCGCAGACCAGGAGCGTCGGCAGGACCGTCAGCAGGCCGAAGAGCGGCAGTTCGACCCCGAACAGGATCGCGATCACCAGGAAGGCATAGACCTGGAAGATCGACACCACGGTGCCCGCCAGCAGCTTGCAGAACAGCAGGAACCAGCGCGGATAGGGGCTCATCAGCAGGATCCGCATGCTGCCCATCTCGCGGTCGTAGACCATCGACAGCGAGCTCTGCATGCCGTTGAAGAGCTGGATCATGCCGATGAGACCCGGGACGATGTAGACCTCGTAGAGGATGTAGGTCTCGTAGGGCGGGGTGATCGACACGCCCAGCACGGTGCGGAAGCC
>JBGTSB010000142.1:0-849 GCA_041940525.1 Hyphomicrobium sp. | reverse complement strand
GCCAAGCAGCTTTTCGGCTTCTCGCTGCTGTACCTGTTCGGGATCTTCGCGGTCCTGATGGCTGACATCATGCTGTCCCGTTTCGGCGCGGCGGGGTTCTGACATGGCCGAGCAGGATTTCGTCACCCTCACCGAAAAGCAGAAAAAGGCCCGCCGCAGCCGCTCGATCGCCATCGGCATCGCGCTGGCGGTCATGGTCGTCATCTTCTACGTCGCGACGATCGCCAAGTTCGGTCCCGCAATTCTCGACAGGCCGATGTGATGGCGAAGGCTGACCGGCGCGGCCCGGACCGCAACACGATCATCGCATTGAGCTGCTTCGCCTTCTTCGGCGCCATGATCGGCGTCGCCTATGCGGCGGTGCCGCTCTACCAGATATTCTGCCAGGTGACTGGCTATGGCGGCACGACGCAGCGTGTCGAGCAATATGCCGACCGCGTGCTCGACAAGACCATCAGGGTCCGCTTCGACGCCAATGTCTCCGGAGGCCTGCCCTGGGAGTTCACGCCCGACCAGCGCGAGATCGAACTGAGGATCGGCGAGACGGCTAGGATCGGCTACACGGCGCGCAACATTGCATCGCGGCCGACCAATGGCAGGGCGTCCTTCAACGTGTCGCCGAGCCTCGCGGGCGCCTACTTCAACAAGGTCGAGTGCTTCTGCTTCACCGATACGACGATGAACCCCGGCGAGTCGCTTGAGATGCCGGTCGTCTTCTACGTCGATCCGGACATCGTCGACGTCAGGGAGCTCAAGGACCTGACGACGATCACGCTTTCCTATACCTTCTTCCCGATCAAGGGCGAGCCGCCGGTCGCGGCCGCGCCGGCGACGAAGGCAATCCAAACC
>JBGTSB010000141.1:0-861 GCA_041940525.1 Hyphomicrobium sp. | reverse complement strand
CTGCGCCTCCTTGTAGTAGAGCAGCGTGTCGATGTCCACCGGCTCGTAGAGCTGGCCCGCGTGCGCGTAGATGCCGACCTGGCGGAAGAGCGCCTCCATGCCGAACGTGCGCGCCTCGTCGGGCACGATCGGCACGACGAGCCGGCCGATCTCCGGATCGCGGAGCATCTTGGCCAGCATGCGCACGAAGACCATCGTGGTCGAGACCGTGCGGCCGTCGGTGCCCTTGGCGAACTCCTCGAACAAATCGCCGAACTCGCCCTTGATCGGCTCGACGCGGACGACGCGCGAGGGGACGTAGCCGCCGAGCGCCTTGCGCCGCTCGCGGATGTAGGTCAGCTCCGCGCTGTCGTCGGGCGGCCGGTAGAACGGCGTGTCCTTGATCGCCTCGTCGGAGATCGGGATGCCGAAGCGCGACCGGAAGTTGCGGATCTCGTCCTCGTTGAGCTTCTTCTGCTGGTGGGTGATGTTCTTGCCCTCGCCGCTCTCGCCGAGGCCGTAGCCCTTGATGGTGCGCGCGAGGATGACGGTGGGCGAGCCCTTGTGCTCCACGGCCGCCTTGTAGGCGTGGTAGACCTTCTCGGGGTCGTGGCCGCCCAGCCGCATCTTCTTGAGCTGGTCGTCCGAGAGGTGCTTGACCATGTCGAGCAGCCGCGGATCGGCGCCCCAGAAGTGCTGGCGCACGTAGGCGCCGGGCATGACGGAATACTTCTGGAACTCGCCGTCCACGACCTCGCCGGCGCGCCGCGCGACCAGCCCGTCGTGATCGCGCGCGAAGATCTCGTCCCACTCCCGGCCCCACACCACCTTGATGACGTTCCAGCCGGCGCCGCGGAAGGCGCCTTCGAGTTCTTGAATGAT
>JBGTSB010000140.1:664-877 GCA_041940525.1 Hyphomicrobium sp. | reverse complement strand
GACACCTTCGTCCCGGCGCCGGTCGTCCAGCGCTACGGCCTGCGCGACGGCGCGTTCGTCGAGGGCCGCCAGAGCGAGCCCTCGTCCGCGGGCAAGCGCCCGGTGCTGCGCGAGGTCGTGCGCGTCGACGGCATGAGCGTCGAGGAGGCGAAGCAGCTCAGGCCGTTCAAGCGCCTGACCTCGGTCGACCCCGACTTCCAGTACCGCCTGGGC
>JBGTSB010000140.1:0-654 GCA_041940525.1 Hyphomicrobium sp. | reverse complement strand
GGTCCCAAGGACGGCGAACGCTATTTCGCGCTGACCAAGCTGGTGAGCGTCAATTTCGATAATCCCGATGCCGTCCGCCATCGCGTTAATTTCGACAATTTGACGCCGCTCTATCCCGACGAGAAGCTGCGGCTCGACACGCTCGATCCGACCAGCAAGGACAAGTCGGCGCGCGTCATCGACATCGTCAGCCCGCAGGGCAAGGGGCAGCGCGCGCTGATCGTCGCGCCGCCGCGCGCGGGCAAGACGATCCTCCTGCAGAAGATGGCCAAGGCGCTCGAGGTCAAGTACCCCGACGTGCACCTGATGGCGCTCCTGATCGACGAGCGCCCCGAGGAGGGGACGTACTGGAAGCGCTCGGTGAACGGCGAGGTCTACGTGTCGACGGCGGACGAGTCCGCGAAGGACCACGTCCAGACCGCCGAGGGCGTCTGGCGGCGCGCTTGCCGCCTCTGCGAGTGCGGGCACGAGGTCGTGCTGCTCCTCGACTCGATCACCCGCCTCGCGCGCGCCTACAACCAGGTCGTCGGCAACTCCGGCCGCATCCTCACCGGCGGGATCGACTCGCGGACGATGGAGCGGCCCAAGAAGATCTTCGGCTCGGCGCGCAACACCGAGGACGGCGGCAGCCTGACGATCATCGCGACGGCGCTG
>JBGTSB010000139.1:0-878 GCA_041940525.1 Hyphomicrobium sp. | reverse complement strand
TCGAACTCGCGCATCTGGAAGGAAGCGCGCACCAGGATCGCCATGTCGTTGAGGGTGTGGCCGGCGCGCTGGTGCTGCTCGATCGCCTCGCCGACGGCGCGGGCTTCCTCCTCGGAATCCCACGCGGCGTGCACCATCACCTTGGCGTCTTCGGCGTCCGCCGCGTCGGTGAACAACGTCTTGCCGAGCCGGCCCTCATTGTGGGCGATCAGGTGCGAGGCCGCACCCAGGATGTGGGCGGTCGAGCGGTAGTTGCGCTCCAGCCTGATGACGGTGGCGCCGGGAAAATCCTTCTCGAAGCGCAGGATGTTGTCGACCTCGGCGCCGCGCCAGCCATAGATCGACTGGTCGTCGTCGCCGACGCAGCAGATGTTGACCTTGTTTTCGCTCACGCCGAGTTCGCGTCGCTCATCGGCTCCGCGGGGGCCTCGCAAAGGCTCGGACGCCCGGTCGGGCTTGCGGCCTTCGGCGGTCTGCAGCGAAGTCCCGGCGGACTTCGGCTGAGGGCGCTGAGCCAAGAGCCGCAGCCACATATATTGCGCGGTGTTGGTGTCCTGATACTCGTCGACGAGGATGTATTTGAACTTGCGATGATATTCGGCCAGCACGTCGTGGTGCTGGCGCAGGATGCGGATCGGGTGGCACAGAAGATCGCCGAAGTCGCAGGCGTTCAGCGTCTTCAGCCGCTCCTGATATGCACGATAGAGTTCGCGGCCCTTGCCATTGGCGAAGGCGCGCGCGTCGCCCTCGGGAATTTCGTCCGGTCCCAGCCCCTTGTTCTTCCAGCCGTCGATCATCTGCGCGAACTGGCGCGCCGGCCAGCGCTTGTCGTCGAGGTTCTCGGCCTGGATGAGCTGCTTCAGGAGCCTGATCTGGTC
>JBGTSB010000138.1:0-881 GCA_041940525.1 Hyphomicrobium sp. | reverse complement strand
CTCGTCGTCGAGGACGACCTCCAGCACCACGTTCAGCGCCTGGTAGAACAGGCCGCGCTCGACGCTGTTGTCGTTGTACTGGAGGAACGCCTCCACGCCTTCCTTGGCGTCTTCGAAGCGCTTCAGGGCGAGGCCGATGAGCACTTTCAGCTCGAGGATGGTCAGTTGGCCCCAGACCGTGTTGTCGTCGAACTCGACGCCGATCAGCGTGGTGATGTCGGTGTAGTCGTCCACCTCGCAGTCTTCCAGGCGCTCCAGCAACGCCCCGAGCGCAGCATCGTCGAGGCGGTGCAGGTTGAGGATGTCCTCGCGGAACGCCAGGGCCTTGTTGGTGTTGTCCCAGATCAGGTCTTCCACCGGATAGATTTCCGAGTAGCCCGGCACCAGGATGCGGCAGGCCGTAGCGCCGAGGTGCTCGTACACCGCCATGTAGACCTGCTTGCCCATGGCTTCGAGGATGCCGAACAGGGTCGCGGCTTCCTCGGCGTTGGCAGCCTCGCCCTGCCGGGTGAAGTCCCACTCGACGAACGGGAAATCGGCCTTGGCGCTGAAGAAGCGCCAGGACACCACGCCGCTGGAATCGATGAAATGCTCGACGAAGTTGTTCGGCTCGGTCAGCGCATGGCTTTCGAAGGTCGGCTGGGGCAGGTCGTTCAGGCCTTCGAAGCTGCGCCCCTGGAGCAGTTCGGTCAGGCTGCGCTCCAGGGCCACCTCGAAGCTCGGGTGGGCGCCGAAGGAAGCGAACACGCCGCCGGTGCGCGGATTCATCAGGGTCACGCACATCACCGGGAATTCGCCGCCCAGCGAGGCGTCCTTGACCAGTACCGGGAAGCCCTGCTCTTCCAGGCCGCGGATCCCGGCGAGGATGCCCGGGTACTTGG
>JBGTSB010000137.1:0-889 GCA_041940525.1 Hyphomicrobium sp. | reverse complement strand
TGGGAGTTGGTTTGACCCGAAGCCGGTGAGCTAACCGCAAGGAGGCAGCCGACCACGGTCAGGTCAGCGACTGGGGTGAAGTCGTAACAAGGTAGCCGTAGGGGAACCTGCGGCTGGATCACCTCCTTTCTAAGGATCGGACGTCAGCGGCCTGTGGCCCGTACCTGGTACGGGTCCGGCGTGCCCTGACATCCGTGCTTGGACACAAGGTTGGTGTCGGAGAACGGTGGTCTCTTGATCACTGACAACCGAGCACCGACCACCACGCAGCCGCCGTCCTCGCTTCTTCTCCAGGCGCCCCTTGGGGCACGTCGCGCGTGGCGCGGGGTGCTGTGGGGCGTTCGGCCTGCGGGCCGGATCTGGCTGGGGGCCTGTAGCTCAGTTGGTTAGAGCGCACCCCTGATAAGGGTGAGGTCAGTAGTTCAAATCTACTCAGGCCCACCATTCTCAGATGCTCCCTGCCCGGGGCCGTAGCTCAGTTGGGAGAGCGCTAGCTTTGCAAGCTTGAGGTCGTCGGTTCGATCCCGTCCGGCTCCACCACTGCACTTTCGCAGAAAGTGCAGAGAGCAACTCGGTTGTCGAGGAGCGACAGTGGTTTGCAGAGCAAACCGCGAAAGCGAAAAGTTCCAGCACCAAGCTCCGGCACGCGAAAGCAAAAAGCGCCAGCGAACAGCTCCGGCGCGCCTGCAGGCCAGCCCAACCCCCCTCGTGTTCAACAGCCAGTCGTCGTCGGACGGCTGACCTTTGAACACTGGTTTTTTGACATTGTGGATAGGATAGATCTGCTGACCGGTCGGGTCGGCGAACTCGGGGATTGTTGTGCCGCCCTTTTGGGTGGTGACGGCATCGAGGCCCCGGGTCGTGGCCCGACACGGGTTCCGGGTCCCTT
>JBGTSB010000136.1:647-893 GCA_041940525.1 Hyphomicrobium sp. | reverse complement strand
CACCTCGATTATCTGGACATCACCGCCCAGGCTCTCGGCGATGACCTCGTACTGCAGCAGTTCGTTGACGACCTTCTGTGGATTGGCGTCCGGCTTGTCGACCTTGTTGACCGCCACGATGATCGGGGCGTTGGCCGCCTTGGCGTGCTGGATGGCCTCTATGGTCTGGGGCATGACGCCGTCGTCGGCCGCCACCACCAGGACCACGATGTCGGTCACCTTCGACCCGCGGGCGCGCATCATGGT
>JBGTSB010000136.1:324-637 GCA_041940525.1 Hyphomicrobium sp. | reverse complement strand
TCGGGCCTTCGGCGGCGTCGATCAGCAAGAGGCAGCCGTCGACCATGGAGAGGATGCGCTCGACTTCGCCGCCGAAGTCGGCGTGGCCCGGCGTGTCGAGGAAGGTCAGCACCTGCCCGCCCTCCGTCGTCACCTGATAGGCGCCGATGTGCTGGGTGATGCCGCCGGCTTCGCCCGAGGCGACGTCGGTGGTGCGCAGGGCGTCGAGCAGCGAGGTCTTGCCGTGGTCGACGTGGCCCATGATGGTCACGACCGGCGCGCGCGGCGTGGTCGCCTCGTCGTCGACGGCGTCGGACAGGAAGCCCGTCTCGAT
>JBGTSB010000136.1:0-314 GCA_041940525.1 Hyphomicrobium sp. | reverse complement strand
CATGCCGTATTCGTCGGCCACCAGCTCCGCGGTGTCGGCATCGATCACGTCGTTGATCTTCACCATCAGGCCCTGACGCATCAGGAATTTCACGATGTCGACGCCGCGCACGGCCATCCGGTTGGCCAGGTCGCCGACGGTGATGACGTCGGGAATGACCACCTCGCGCGGACGGTTCGGCGTATCGGTCGAGCCGCCCTTGCGCTTTTCCTTCTCGCGTTCGCGGGCCCGGCGCACCGAGGCCAGGGAGCGCATCCGCTCGGCGGCGTCCTCGTCCCCACCGGCAACGGCCTGGATCGTCAGGCGGCCTTCGC
>JBGTSB010000135.1:0-896 GCA_041940525.1 Hyphomicrobium sp. | reverse complement strand
GCTCGAAACGGGCGAGGTCAGCGTCGCGCGCGCCAATGCGCATGTCACCTTTCCCGCGCGCGTCCAGCTGGTCGCGGCGATGAACCCGTGCCGCTGTGGCCATCTCGGCGATCCGGCGCTCGCGTGCAGCCGGGCGCCGCGCTGCGCCGCCGATTATCAGGCGAAACTGTCAGGGCCGCTGCTCGATCGCATCGACCTGCACGTCGAGGTGCAGGCGGTGAGCGCCGCCGACCTTGTCCTGCCGCCCCCCGCCGAGGGCAGCGCCGAGGTCGCGGCGCGCGTCGCCGCGGCGCGCGATGTGCAGACCGCACGCTTTGCCGGACACAAGGCGCGCACCAATGCCGAAATCGACGGCGAATTGCTCGAAGCGGTCGCAACGCCCGACGAGGCGGGGCGGAGGCTGCTTGCGCAGGCGGCCGAGGCGATGCGGCTGTCGGCGCGCGGCTATACGCGGATCCTGCGCGTCGCGCGGACGATCGCCGATCTCGGTGGAGCCGAAACGGTGGGGCGCATCCACATCGCCGAAGCGCTGAGCTATCGCCGCCAGGCACCGAAAAACTAGACCCTGTTTCAATCTCACTGAAACAGGGTCTAGGGGCTGCGATCGGTAGATCTGGGTCATCATCGACGATCATGTGCAGCATGGCGCACCCCTTCAATTGCATAGCTTTTCCTTTCCGAAGGGCTATCCAAAGCGGCGGCATCGGCGCATAGGCTTGCTGCTATGCACAAAGCGACCGAATCCCCTCCGCGGAGCCTGCCCGGCGACCGTGAAATGGTTGTAATGATGGCGATGGTGATGGCGCTCAACGCGCTCGCGATCGATTCGATGCTGCCTGCGCTCCCGGCAATCGGCGAAGCGCTGGGGGTCGCCGTCGCCAACGACCGCCAATATA
>JBGTSB010000134.1:0-913 GCA_041940525.1 Hyphomicrobium sp. | reverse complement strand
CGCGCCCTATATCCGCCTTGTCGAGGCGATCGAGGGCGAGATGGAGGAGGCCGCGACCTATCGCCTGTCCGAAGTGCAGGTGAAGGCGATCCTCGACCTCCGCCTCCACCGCCTCACGGCACTCGGCCGCGATGAAATCGGCAAGGAACTCGGGGAGTTGGCGGCCGAGATTGAGGAACTGCTTTCGATCCTGGCCGACCGCGCGAAACTCTACGCGGTGATGCGCGAGGAACTGGTCGCGGTGCGCGACGAGTTTGCAACGCCGCGCAAGACGCTGGTGGCGCCCGCCGCCGACGGGATCGACGACGAGGATCTGATCGAGCGCGAGGAGATGGTCGTCACCGTCACGATGGACGGTTATATCAAACGCACGCCGCTCGGCACCTTCCGCGCGCAGCGCCGCGGCGGCAAGGGCCGCGCCGGCATGGCGACCAAGGACGAGGATGTCGTCACCGAATTGTTCGTCACCTCGACGCACACGCCGGTGCTCTTCTTCTCGACCGCGGGCAAGGTCTATCGCATGAAAGTGTGGCGCCTGCCCGAGGGCGGGCCCGCGACGCGCGGCCGTCCGATGGTCAACCTGCTTCCGCTCGCACAGGGCGAGACCATCTCCACCGTGCTGCCGCTACCCGAGGACGAGTCCGAATGGGGCAAGCTGCACGTGATGTTCGCGACCGCCAAGGGAAGCGTGCGCCGCAACAGCATGGACGCCTTCACCAACGTGCCCTCGAACGGCAAGATCGCGATGAAGTTCGAGGGCGAGGATGAAGACGACCGGCTGATCGGCGTCGCGCTGCTCGACGAAAGCGACGATGTGTTGCTCGCGACGCGGCAGGGCAAGGCGATCCGCTTCGCCGGCGACGATGTGCGCGAGTTCCAGAGCCGCAACTCGACGGGTGTGCGCGGCATGAAG
>JBGTSB010000133.1:0-916 GCA_041940525.1 Hyphomicrobium sp. | reverse complement strand
CCGCAAAAATCTTCCATCTATCAACGCATATCGCGGCGTGGCCGAGGGAGAATGCCGCCGCTGGCTTCATCAATCGTGGATCAGTCGGCTGTCGAACTCATCAAGAGGTGGATTGAGTCGCTTGAGCGGTGACTTCACTTCTTGACTGTGCGATTCTCCGACAACTTAGAACGCCATCGTAGTGCGGCGGTAGTCTTGTAGCAGACGTGTTTCCCGCGCCAATCAACTCGTTATAGGCAACGTACGTCGGCCCTTGGTATCCTTGTGCGATTGAGATCCCCGAAAGAAAATTCTCCATCCGATTGTTAAAGATTCGCAAGTTACAGCATTGACCGTCTGCCTCAATCAGATCGTCGCAAACTTTAACGATGCGGTTGTTGTAAAAATCCGTTTCGTGAGTCCTCACTTTCGAAGGCGGTCCCATTGGCGTGAGATTAATCCCATCGAACAACCCATCGATGATAGGCAGAAGACTGCAAAACAACTCGTTTTGATTCTATGGGCGATAGTCCTCGCACCTCCGACACCGCTTCAATACATTGCTGCAAAGACGCATCTTGATTGCGAAGCACCAGTAGCGCCGAATCCAGCGGACTACCCGTACTGAGCAAGTCACGTAGCATCTGTACATAATCTATCGGGATATCGGGAGCGCGTCGCGCCCAATAATGTTGATGATGCTTTCTCGCTTCATATATCTCAACCAATTCTCGCGCACGCTCTTCCGTCAAATGTTTTTCTACAAGGAACTCGTTGCCAGTAAAGTCCTGTCGAAACACTGCCCAGTCATTGTTGCTCATCAGAAGTTTACCTTGAATTGTTCATTTTTTACTACCTGCAACTCGCTGAGCTGGCTCGACATTTGGGCACAAAGACAACAAAGGCAGTCAAGACGAAAGCGTGCCCATTCACTCCG
>JBGTSB010000132.1:0-919 GCA_041940525.1 Hyphomicrobium sp. | reverse complement strand
AACTAATAGTAGACTTTATTGTAAATAGTGCGCAAAACAAGTTAAAATGTAACTTAAAGTGTAACATTTGCACCTAGACAAAGTCCAATTTAGGAAAAAACAAAATCATCTTGAAGATTACAAGGCGTGAATAATAAATAAACATAAGTAACACCAGAGAAATAGAATTAGATATAAACATAATTTAGAACACAACCACTGAGTAGTCCGGTGAAGGTAATCCCCGTGAGTGGCCCACTAAGTACCCTTTCAGGCAAAACTCTTTCCGCTAAGGCCTCAGATGACAATACTTCAATGGCCGCAGTATCCTAATGTAGCAAGCGTAGCAGCATTAGAGATTTCTTTACAAGTATGAAATTCAATAAAAAGAAAGTTGATGCAGAAATAAAAAATTATCAGAAGTTGTCCGAAAAAGAATATGAGGACATTTGCTGCCAAGTAACCAAGCGGGTTTGTGATAATCAGCAACAGCAGTCTAAATTCTAGCATACTATGTTTTTATCTTAAGGTAGTGCTTTGAATAGCTTTTCTAAGAAGAGCCAAGAGAAGATCGAGACATTGCCCAAACGGCTGTTCTCAGCTGATGGGAAGGAGTTGCTCAATAACAAGACCAGAAATGCTGTAAACTTAAGCACTAAAATTGATCTACATATCAATCCCTTAACCCTAATATCAACGAACTGAGAATAGACATAACCAGTCAATTTGGCAATCAAAAACCATGAATCAAAATAAAACAGAACTTTGCAACATTACGAAAAATATCTGAAACAATGGGACCAATTTGAAACAAAGGTACATCATCATTTCGAACAGAAGAATATTATGAAATATGGCTCCATTGAAGCTGCCAAGAAAGCTATTCAAAGGCAAAAGGAGAAGGTAGTGCCAGGGATGAGGTCGCTTTTGGATTCTGATC
>JBGTSB010000131.1:0-942 GCA_041940525.1 Hyphomicrobium sp. | reverse complement strand
AAATTATGGGACGCGGGCGCGGGGATGCTCGGCAAGCTGAACCTCGACCAGTTCGCGATGGGATCGTCGAACGAGACGAGCTATTTCGGCAACGTCATCTCGCCCTGGCGGCGCAACGACGGTGGCAATGCCGCGCTCGCCCCGGGCGGCTCGTCGGGTGGTTCGTCGGCGGCGATCGCGGCGCGGCTGTGCCCGGCGGCGACGGGGACCGACACCGGCGGCTCGATCCGCCAGCCCGCGGCCTTCACGGGCATTTCCGGGATCAAGCCGACCTATGGCCGCTGCTCGCGCTGGGGCATCGTCGCCTTTGCCAGCTCGCTCGATCAGGCGGGACCGATGGCGCGCGATGTGCGCGACTGCGCGATCATGCTTGAAAATATGGCGGGCTTCGACCCCAAGGATGCGACGAGCCTCGACCTGCCGGTGCCCAATTGGGAAGCGGCTTTGTCGAGTGATATCAAGGGGAAGACGGTCGGTATTCCCAAGGAATATCGCCTCGAAGGCATCGACCCCGATATCGACGCGATGTGGGACGCCGGCATTGCGATGCTCAAGGATGCAGGGGCCGAGGTTGTAGAGATCAGCCTGCCGCACACCAGATATGCGCTGCCCGCCTATTATATCATCGCGCCCGCCGAAGCCTCGTCGAACCTCGCGCGCTACGACGGCGTGCGCTACGGCCTTCGCGACCTGCCGCAGGGTGCGGGGTTGCAGGACATGTATGCCGCGACGCGCGCCGAGGGCTTCGGGGCCGAGGTCAAGCGCCGCATCATGATCGGCGCCTATGTGCTGTCCGAGGGCTACTACGACGCCTACTACCTGCAGGCGCAGAAGATCCGCCGCATGATCGCCGACGACTTCCAGGCGGCTTTCAAGGACTGCGACGTCATCGCCGGCGCGGCCGCGCCGACGACGGCCTGGGCCATCGGCGGCAAGGCCGAT
>JBGTSB010000130.1:0-943 GCA_041940525.1 Hyphomicrobium sp. | reverse complement strand
CCAGCCGTGCATCCAGCTCGCGCAGCGCCGCGACCTCGCCGCCCTCAGGCTTGCGGCGCTTCAGCGTCGGCGCGACGAAATCGCGGTTATACGCCATCGCATTGCCGATCAGCCGGTCGAGCTCGGGATAAGTCGCGGCATCGGCGCCTGGGACATATTGGCCGAGGTAACGCCAGATCTGCTCCTTCGACGCATCGGCGCCCATCACGCCGACGAGGTTGAGCAACAGGCCATAGGTCACCGGCAGCACCGTCTCCGGCACATCCTGCCCGCGCGCGACATGGACATGATGCACCGGGTTGCCCAGCTTCTTGTCGGGCTCCTGCGCCGGATAGGCGCCGCGCATCTGCAGATATTCGTCGACCGCCTTCGGCACCACGCCGATATGCAGCTGCTTTGCCGCCTTGGGCTCGCGATAGGCATAAAAGGCCAGGCTTTCCTCGCTGCCATAGGCCAGCCATTCCTCCATCGACAGGCCATTGCCCTTCGACTTGGAAATCTTCTCGCCCTTCTCGTCGAGGAACATCTCATAGATCAGCCCTTCGGGCTTGCGCCCGCCGAGTGCTTTCGCAATCTTGCCCGACTGCACCCCGCTGTCGGTCAGATCCTTGCCGTACATTTCATAATCGACGCCCAGCGCGACCCAGCGCATCGCCCAGTCGACCTTCCATTGCAGCTTCGCGCCGCCGCCCAGAATGCTGTGCGTGATCGTCTCGCCCTCATCCTCGAACGACACCAGCCCCGCCTCGGCGTCGACCACCGTGACCGGCACCTGCAACACGATCCCCGACCTGGGGCTGATCGGCAGGATCGGCGAATAGGTCGCGGCGCGCTCGGCGCGCAGCGTCGGCAGCATGATGTCGAGGATATCCTGATTGTGGCGCAGCACATTTTTAAGCGCCTCGTCGAACGCCCCCGACCGATAGCGCTCGGTCGAGCTCAC
>JBGTSB010000129.1:0-990 GCA_041940525.1 Hyphomicrobium sp. | reverse complement strand
CGGCGCCGCTTTCGACCACCACATCATGGCCATGCGCGGCCAGTTCGCGCGCGCTCTCCGGCGTCAGACCGACGCGATATTCGTGCGTCTTGATCTCGCGCACCGTGCCAACGATCATTGTCTCTCTCCTCGATTCCACGCCGTGATCCGTTGTCGGGCGTCATAACGCAGTGCCGATGACAAATCCGCGCGAAGTTGCGCGCGGCGCGGGTCGCAGCCGGGTGGATTTCCCGTTATGTCCCTCAACAATGGAAAATTCGCTCGATCGCGCTGACGCCGCGCTTCTCGCCCAGTTGCAACGTGATTCGAGCCGTTCGATCGCCGACATCGCCGGTGATGTCGGCCTCTCGCCGTCCAGCTGCCAGCGGCGGATCAAGGCGCTCGAAGCGTCGGGCATGATCGAGGGATATCATGCGCGGCTCGATCCGGTGCGCATCGGTTTCGATCTGCACGCGCTGATCGAGATATCGCTGACCAGCCAGAATCGCGATGTGCTCGAACGGTTCGAGGAAGCGGTCGGGCGCTATGACGAAATCCTCGAATGCGACCTGATGGCCGGGCACGCGGATTACGTGCTGCGCGTCGCCGCCCGCGATCTGCAGCATTTCGACGCGATCCACCGCAATTGCCTGTCGCAATTGCCCGAGGTCGCCGCGATGCGAACCTATTTCGCGATCCGGCCGATCAAGCGCTGGAGCGGCTATCCGGTGCGCTGACGTGCCCGCCCGGTGCGGCGATAACGGACGGTATAGTTTATGACAGAAATGTTGCTTTCACTAGACTATTGACCGTGCGGCATCTTTACGTGAAGCGTCGATGAAATCTTCGGGGGACATTCACGTGACAGTAACGACCATCGGCGCGCGCGCCGTGCTGCTCGACGGCAAAGTCGTTTTCGCCCCCACGGCTGAGCGCGCCAAAGCGGTCGTTAAGCTGCTGGAAGGCGATAAACCCTCATTGCAGGGCGCCAAGTCGAAGCTGACCGCCAAG
>JBGTSB010000128.1:228-1011 GCA_041940525.1 Hyphomicrobium sp. | reverse complement strand
GGGCATCCAGGCCATCGAACATCATCGAAAGCGCGTCCGCTTCTTCTCGACGGTCGAACTGGTCAATGCGCTCGAGCAGGAAAAAGCACAGGGCAAGGCCGGTCAGATCGCCAATCGCCTCCTGCACTCCGATCTCGTTATCCTGGATGAGCTTGGATATCTGCCGTTCAGTGCTTCAGGTGGCGCGCTGCTCTTCCATCTGCTGAGCAAACTCTACGAGCGCACCAGCGTCATCATCACCACAAACCTGAGCTTCAGCGAATGGGCCACCGTGTTCGGCGACGCCAAAATGACCACGGCGCTTCTCGATCGGCTTACCCATCACTGCCACATCCTGGAGACCGGCAACGATAGCTTCCGCTTCAAAAACAGCTCTGCCAAGCAGGCCAGAACCCAAAGGAGAAAACCACGGGTTGACCCACCCATGACACCCGAAACATAATCCGCAGACGGGTCACTTCTCGATGGAAAACCCGGGTCACTTCTCAGTGGAAATCAACAGCTTCAGCTTCCGGTGGGGTGACAGGCGGCATTTGCTGAAGCTTGAGCCGGTCTCGTTCGAGCGACACTCCCTCAAGCTTGTTTGTTTTCAACTGCTTGGCAAATCGGCGCAGCCGCCAGTCAAGATTTCGTGCCCGGTCAGCGAGGTAGGATGCAGCATTTGAATCGAACGGAAGCACATCCGCCACTTTGGCGGCGTCGCGCCGACCCAGCAAATAGGCATCGAAGCGCTGATAGTTGCGGGTTCCCTCGATCCATACATCACCGGCGCGCAAACGATCA
>JBGTSB010000128.1:0-218 GCA_041940525.1 Hyphomicrobium sp. | reverse complement strand
GCCAAGAAGGGCTATCTCGCCTGGGTGGATGTGACCCACCTTTACGGCACCACCGAGCTTCAGGCGGTCAAATACCATGTCGACACCGACGCGGGTAGCCTGACCAGCAGCAGGCCGGGCGGCGTGCGCTGGGATAAGGTTTCTGGTGCCTGGCTCCGGGTCGTCCTGCGGTACACGGCGGATTACGACGCTGACGCCAAGGACGCCATGAAGAACAA
>JBGTSB010000127.1:0-1400 GCA_041940525.1 Hyphomicrobium sp. | reverse complement strand
ACCGGCCATGCGGTGTCAAACGTCGTTCCCGTCGCGGCGGCGAACCGCATCGGCGATGAAGACGGCCAGATCTTTTACGGCTCGTCTTTCATTGTCGATGACGGCGGCGATTTCATCGCGGATATGTCGCGCGAGGAAGAAGGCTTCGCCGCAGCGACGGTCGATCTCGATCATCTGGACGAACGCCGGGCAAGCTGGGGCTTCTTCCGCGACCGCCGTCCTGAGCTGTACGGACGCCTTACCGGTCAGCGATAAAATTTTTTTCGCATTTTCTTAACGCGAACCGGTAGCCACTTCGCTTGAAAATGCTCAGGCGCTGCGTTTCTTTGCAAGCAGCGGCGCATCGTCGGGTTCGAGCGTCCACGCCGCTTCGTCGATGTCGAGATCGGCGTAGTCCTGCGGATCGAAAACGGGCTTCAGTCCTCGTTTGCGCTGCGCATCGAAGTCGCGCATGACGCGCAGACCGATGGGGAACAAGAGCACCAGCGCGAAAAGATTGACCAGCGCGAGCAATCCCATAGCGGCGTCGGCGAAACCGAAAGCGGCGCTCAAGTGAAGACGATCTTGCTTTCGTGGCTGAAAAAATCGAGCGCGTTCTCGCCCAGAAAATAATTATACATGATCGACGAGAAGACGAAGAGCAAAAGCGCCGTCGCCACGAACTCATCCGCCCAGCCGCCCACATGGGCCGCCAGCGCCGTTTGCGTCAGGATCACGCCGTCCACATCCGGGTCGGAGAAATCGACGCCGGAGAGCAAGATGATCGACGCCGTGCAGGTGCAGATGATCATCGTATCGATGAAAACGGAAAAGGCCTGCACGATCCCCTGTTGGCCGGGATGGGTCACATAGGCGACCGCGGCCACATTGGGCGCCGAGCCGAGACCGGCTTCATTGGAGAAGAGGCCGCGGCGAATGCCCTGCGTCAGCGCCGCGCCGATGCCGCCCGCCACCGCTTCATTCAACCCAAAGGCGCTTTCGACGATCAGGCCCAGCGCGCCCGGCACATCGGTGATGCGCGTTGCGAGAATGAACAGGACGAGACTGATATAACTCAAGGCCATCACCGGCACGACGATTTCAACGACGCGGGTGATGCGTTTCACGCCGCCGAAAATCACAAGCCCCACAAAGACGGCCAGCACCACGCCGACAATGCGCGGATCGACGCCGAAGGCGCCGCTTACCGAGGTGGAGACGGCGTAGCTCTGCAACACATTGAAGGCGAAGCCGAAGGCGATGAGGAGCAGGATTGAATAGACCCCCGCCAGAATGGGCGCGAGCGGCCCGAGGCGCTTTTTCAACCCATGCTGAATGTAAAAGGCCGGCCCGCCGCGAAAATCGCCGGACGGCTCCTGCCGCTTGAACAACTGCGCCAGCGAACATTCGAAAAAGCTCGT
>JBGTSB010000126.1:0-1427 GCA_041940525.1 Hyphomicrobium sp. | reverse complement strand
CCTCGAAGTTGGACAGCGGCGTGGACACTCCGACCGAGTACGGCAACACCTTGTGACCCTCGTAGATGAGGCCCTTGTTCCACAGCTGCTGGAACACCCACCACACCGACTGCATGAACGTGGTGTCCATGGTGTGATACGGGTCTTCCATATCCACCCAGCGCCCGATGCGCCGCACGGTCGCTTTCCACTCCTCGGTGTAGCGACGAACGATCGATCGGCACTCGGCGTTGTACTTGTCGATGCCCATTTCCAGGACTTGCTTGCGGTTATCGATCGACAGTTTTTTGTTGATTTCGAACTCGACCGGCAAGCCGTGGCAGTCCCAACCGAAGCGCCGGGGAATAGAGTAGCCGCGCATGGTCCAGTAGCGCGGCACGATGTCCTTGAGGATGCCGGCCAGAAGATGGCCGTAGTGGGGAAGACCGGTGGCAAACGGGGGGCCGTCGTAGAAGCTGTACGGCTTCTTGCCGCTCGCTGCGTCCACGGTCTTCTCGAAAATGCGTCGGGCGTCCCAGTCGCCGAGCACCGCCTCTTCCTGGGCGGGCAAGTTGACGTCGGGCTTGGCCGGCGCGTAGACGCGATCAGACTCGGTTGCGGACATACAGCCGTTCTATGACACCCGCGTTGCCCTGTCCACCGCACGACTCCCTTGCTATGTGCCGATAGGACAATCGGATGATTGCCGGGCGGAGCGCTCAGGCGGGTCCCCCCTCGTCTTACTCAGACAGTCCTCGCCCAGGACGTGTCGAGCGGACGCGCTCGGGACCGTGCCAGTAGACCTATTTTGAAGCAGCTATCTCTTCGAGCTGCTCGAGGAGATCAAGGGCCTCGTGCCCTCACTCGCGCGCCTACCCAAGGGCTGCAGCTTTGCGCCGCGCTGCACGCTCGCAACGGACGAGTGCCGCGCGGTGGAGCCGCCGTTGCTGGAGCACCGACCAGGCCTCGGCGGGCAGGTCCCGGGACAGGGAGAGGAGGTCGCCCCCGGCCTCCCACGCTTCCCCCGCCAGCCGGCCGGGGCGGAGCAGATCGTCGGCCGAGAACGTGCCCCCGCCGGCGGTCAGGCCCGCCTGGGCGAAGGAGCGGAAGATAATGTCGGCGAGCGTCTGGAAGGTGCCGTGGAAGCCGACCTCCATCGGGCCCTGGCGGAGCTGGATCCACGCCGAGACCTTGCGCTCGAGCCAGATGCAGAAGAGGGCGTTGAAGCTGAGCACGCCCATGACCCCGCCGACGCCGATCGCGAGGGCGAGGTAGGGGTTGCCCGTGATGGATTCGATGGTCTCGGGCATCGCTAGCGGTCGATCTCCGGCATGACGACGTCGACCGAGCCGAGGATCGCGATGGTGTCGGCGACCATCGTGCCCTCGAGCACGCGCTCCATCGAGGAGAGGTTCGAGAAGGAGGGCGTGCGGAGCTTGAGCTTCGCC
>JBGTSB010000125.1:0-2371 GCA_041940525.1 Hyphomicrobium sp. | reverse complement strand
CACATGCTGAAGAAAGGGAAGGGGGCCATCGTGAACATTTCTTCCGTAAACGGATTGAGAGGGTTGGAGGCAATGGCCGGCTACGACACCACGAAATTTGCACTGCGTGGCATGACCAAATCCTTGGCGGTTGAACTGGCCTCAAAAGGCGTGCGTGTGAACTCGGTTCACCCGGGAACCATCGAAACGCCCATGTTGGACCCAACTGGTGAAGCCGATTGCGATGAGTTGGCGCGCACCTTAGGCGTAGCCGCCGGCCGGGTGGGCAAGCCGGAAGAAGTGGCGAACGCCAGTCTTTTTCTGGCAAGTGACGAAGCTTCTTACATTACGGGAGCTGAGCTTGCCGTCGATGGCGGCTGGACGGCCGGACTGATCCGTCCGGAAGGTGTTGAACCCGACATTTAGAATAGAGAAGGCTTAGCGGTTTCTCTTGCGCTCTATCGCACGCGTTTCAGTTGCTCGGCCGCGTTTTGGTACTTTTCTCTGAGCGGCGGCTTGGCGACCTTGCCGGTGGCGGTGCGTGGCAGCAAATCGGATTCAAGTGCGACGTAACGGGGCACCTTATAGTCCGCCAGCCGATCATTGCAGTGCCCGATCAGGGCTGCGACATCGATATCCTGCGATCCATGGACGACGGCCAAAGGCGTCTCGCCAAATTTCGGGTCCTTTGCGGATATCACCGCGACCTCCAGCCACAGGCATTGCGAGGAGCAGTTGCGAGCGCCTGTGCCCATCAGACTGCACGATATCCTCGTACGTACTGAATCTGCAGCGTCTCGCGGGCACCATGTATGTCGACGGCGGCAAGCCTGCGCCGGGTCTTGCCGAAATCACGGTGAAGAACATCACCGAGGTTTCGCCGACGACCTATTTCAACGTGCCCGCCGGCTACTCCGCGATCCTGCCGCATCTTGAGCGCGACGAGCAGCTTGCGAAGAAATTCTTTTCAAAGCTCCAGATGATTTTCTACGCCGGCGCATCTTTGCCAAAAGATCTCTGGGAGCGGCTCGAAAACCTTGCAATCAAGGCGACCGGCTCGCGCGTGCCGATGACCACCGCCTGGGGTACGACCGAAACCTCGCCGCTGTCGCTGATGCAGCACTTCTACGCCGACGGCCCGGGCGTGATCGGCGTGCCGTGTCTCGGCGTCGAGACGAAGCTCGTTCCTTCCGGCAACAAACTAGAGATCCGCGTGCGCGGACCCAACGTGACACGCCGCGGCTACTGGAAACGCGAAGACCAGACGAGAGCGAATTTCGACGAAGAAGGCTTCTACAAATCCGGAGACGCCGTGCGCTTCGCCGATCCGTCGGATCCCGGCAAGGGACTGATCTTCGACGGGCGCCTGGCGGAGGATTTCAAGCTAACCAGCGGCACCTGGGTGCAGGTCGGGACTTTACGCGTGGCGCTGATCGCGGCCTGCTCGCCCGCCGTGCAGGACATGGTGATCTGCGGCGAAGGCCGCGAACACATCGGCGTACTCGCCTGGCTCAATGCGGCGGGCGCTGCGAAAGTCGCAGGCGCCGAGCCTTCAACCCCGCTCGCGGAGCTTTCGAAGCACCCGAAAGTGATGGATCACATCGGGCAAGCGCTCAAAAAATGGAACGCCGGGCAGACCGGCCTCTCGACCAAAGTCGCGCGCGCGATCCTGCTTCCCGATGCGCCGTCGATCGACGCCAACGAAATCACCGACAAGGGCTACATCAACCAGCGCGCGGCGCTGGAACGCCGTGCCGCCGAGATCGAGCGGCTGTTTGCGGGAAAGCCTGACGCTGGCGTGATCGCCGCCCTCTAAGCGCTGCTTCCGGAGACGCATAAAGCTTAGGCGCGCTGCTCAAACCCTAAGCGCTGCCGCCTTTTGCGCCAGACCGATTTGGCTGTCATGATTGCATGCAGAAGACCGGAGCCTGAATTGTCCTCGCGTACACCCAGTTTTTTCGACGAGATGCGCGCGCCGGATGGCTCGATCCGGCCCGCTTATCAGCAGCTTGCACACTGGCTCGACAACGTTCCGAAAGACGTCCTCGACTATCGCCGCAAGGAAGCGGAATTCATCTTCCGCCGGATCGGAATCACCTTCGCGGTCTATGGCGAGGCGGCATCGACGGAACGGCTGATTCCCTTCGACATCATCCCGCGCATTCTGAACCGCGGCGAGTGGCAAAAACTCTCGAAGGGTCTCGAGCAGCGCGTAAAAGCGCTGAACATGTATCTGTACGACGCCTACAACAAGCGTGAAATTCTCCGCGCAGGCCTCATTCCTGAAGAACTCATCTTCGGCAATCCTGTGTTCCGTCCCGAAATGAACGGGCAGGCCGTTCCTCACAATATCTATGTGATGATCGCGGGCATCGATGTCGTCCGCGTCGAT
>JBGTSB010000124.1:2181-2401 GCA_041940525.1 Hyphomicrobium sp. | reverse complement strand
CCGTGCGGCGACGCATCGCGGCGGCGCTGACCGGCAGCCTGCTGCTGGTCGGCTGCGCCGGCACCCCGGCGGGATTCGACGAGACCTCGGTGCCGGCCGATGCGCGCGAGAGCATGGCGGCCGCGCTGCGCCAGTGCACGATCGAATACGGCTACAATCCCGACACGGCGAGCCAGTATGGCCAGACCCAGCTCGGCTCCGGCGAAGTGGACTGGCGCGA
>JBGTSB010000124.1:0-2171 GCA_041940525.1 Hyphomicrobium sp. | reverse complement strand
GCAGCGGCTGGCGCTCGCCATGCTCGGCGTCCCCGACGCGAGCTCGCCGGCCGCGCGCGCCGGTCTCGTCACCGGCGACGTGGTGAAACGCGTCAACCAGACCGAGGTGACCGATCTCTACGCGCTCGACCGCGTGCTCGAGCCGCAGTTGCAGGACCCCGACGCGCTCGATGCCCTGATCGACGACGACGAGGCTCTGACCGAGGCGATCGAGGAGGGCACCGCGACGCGGGCGCAGCGGGCGTCCGTGCTGCAGGCCCACCTGGCCAACATCCGCCAGCGCGAGCTGGCGCTGTACCAGCAGAACACCGGCAACCTCGGCGCCGGCGCGGCGCTCGATGCCGCCACCAACACCACGGAATTCCAGCGCCTGCGCAACGACATCGAGTCCATCGCGCGCCTGTTCTGACGCAGGGCCGCACTTGGCAGGCCACCGGTCCGCGTGGCACAGATGCCCGGAATGCGGTCAACGGGGAGTCGCCGAGGATGGTGCGCAGTCGAGGGTGGGTTGCAGGCGCGGCAGCCGCGCTGGGGCTGTTGTCGGCGTGCGAGCAGGGCCCGCTGCCGCCGGCCGGGGCCCAGCCTGAGCCCGAGGTGCGGCGTCAGAGCCTCGGCTCGGCCTTCGCCCAGTGCACCATCGATACCGGCTTCGATCCGGAGTCCGCGCCGCCGGAAAGCGGGCTGGCGGAGGACGAGCAGGCCTGGCGCGACTGCGCCTATGCGGCGATGGAGCGGGTGCTGGGGCCCGACCTGCGGGCGCAGCCGCAGCTGGACGCGCTGATCGCCCAGGACCGCCGCCTGACCGCGGACATCGCCGCGGGAACGGCAACCCGCCAGGCCCGCGATCAGGCCCTCGACGACGCGGTCGCGGCGCTGGAGGCGGAGGAGCGGACGATCCGGGCGGAGGAGACGTCGGAGCTGTCGGCGGCCGAGCTGCTGTCGTCGCTGCGCTCGAACGCGGAGACGCCGCGGGTGCTGGACGAGATCGAGCTGATCGGCGAGAGGCTGTGAGCGGAGCCGCCTCAGTTTCGCCGCATTCGTCACACATTGGATGACTTCGAGATCGGCCGCGTGGCCGCTGCAGGTGCCGGGATGAAAAAGGCGCGAACCACCACGATAGTCGCAGGGGCATTCGGCATTGCCGCCGTCGCGACCGGATGCGTGCAGCATTCCGGCGGCGAGGGCGGGGAAGGCAGCTCGCGCAGCGTCGTGGTGTTCGATCCGGGCGCCGTGATCTACCAGCCGCCGTCCGTCCGCGTCGGCGGTGGCGGCGAGGGCGGCGAAGGCCGCTAGACGGCACCCGAGACGGACGTCCGCGCCCACCATTCAGACAATTCGGGTTGCATTTCTTCCCCTCTCCGATCCGTCTTCGCATTCGGCTATGCCGGACGGGCGAGGGGAACGAGCACCCGCCTTGTCGGAGCCGCTACTCGACCTCGCAGACGAAGTCGGTGAACTTGCCGGACGGGGTGCGGGGGATTTCCGCGAGATAGGTGAAATCGACGGCGAACGGGTAGCCGAACTTGTGGCGGACCCAGTCGGTGAGCGCCGCCTCCTCTTCCGCGGTCAGCGGGCGTTCGGCGGCGATGCGCAGCTCGATCCGGTCCAGCGCCCGCTGCACCAGCTGGTATTGCCGGATCGGCGCCAGCGCCAGCAGCCGGCCGAGGTCGCCCGACGACAGCAGCGCCCAGCGGCGCTCGCCATCCGGCAGGCGCAGCAAGTTCTGCTCGCGCCCCATGATGCGGGTCAGCACCGGCAGGCCGCGCCCGCAGGGGCACGGCGGCCCCACCTCGGCGTGGTCGCCGATCTCGTAGCGGATCAGCGGCATGGCGAAATTCTGCAGCGTCGTCACGACCACCCGGCCGACCGCGCCCGGCGGGCAGGGCCGGCCGTCGGGATCGAGCACCTCGACCAGCACGCCTTCCGACTGCACGTGATAGTGCTCGGTGTCGGGGCACTGCAGGGCGATGTACCCGGTCTCGCGGGCGCTGTAGATGTCGGCGACCTGCGCACCCCAGGCCTCGGCGACCAGGGTGCGGACCCGCGGGTTCAGCAGCTCGGCGATGGTCTGCACCTGGCGCAGCCGGGGCAGTGTGACGCCGCGGTCGAGGCTGAGCGCGCACCTGTGTACGATCAAAGACTTTGCTGACCTCGTGAAGGTCGTTGACGCT
>JBGTSB010000123.1:0-2408 GCA_041940525.1 Hyphomicrobium sp. | reverse complement strand
AAGCCGGAACTGATCTACATCGCCGGTCTCTACCATGACATCGCCAAGGGCCGTGGCGGCGACCACTCGGAACTCGGTGCGGTGGACGCCGAGGCCTTCTGCCAGAGCCACCAGTTGCCGCTCTGGGACACCCAACTGGTGTCCTGGCTGGTGCAGAACCATCTGGTGATGTCGACCACCGCGCAACGCAAGGACCTCTCCGACCCGCAGGTGATCTTCGATTTCGCCCAACTGGTCGGCGACCAGACCCACCTCGACTACCTGTACGTGCTCACCGTGGCCGACATCAACGCCACCAACCCGACGCTCTGGAACTCCTGGCGCGCCAGCCTGCTCCGGCAGCTCTACACCGAGACCAAGCGCGCCCTGCGCCGCGGCCTGGAGAACCCGGTGGACCGCGAGGAGCAGATCCGCCAGACGCAGACCGCGGCCCTCGACCAACTGGTACGCAACGGCATCGACCAGGACGATGCCGAGCAGTTATGGAGCCAGCTCGGCGACGACTACTTCCTGCGCCACACCGCCGGCGACGTGGCCTGGCACACCGAGGCGATCCTCCAGCACCCGGACGACGGCACGCCGCTGGTGCTGATAAAGGAAACCACCCAGCGCGAGTTCGAGAGCGGTTCGCAGATCTTCATCTACGCCGCCGACCAGCACGATTTCTTCGCGGTCACCGTGGCCGCCATGGACCAGCTCAACCTGAGCATCCAGGACGCGCGGATCATCACCTCCACCAGCCAGTTCACCCTCGATACCTATATCGTGCTCGACGCCGACGGCGACTCCATCGGCAACAACCCGGAGCGCATCGCCGAGATCCGCGAGGGGCTTATCGACGCGCTGAAGAACCCCGACGACTACCCGACCATCATCCAGCGCCGGGTGCCGCGCCAGCTCAAGCACTTCGCCTTCGCCCCGCAGGTGACCATTTCCACCGACGCGTTGCGCCAGGTCTCGGTGCTCGAAGTCATCGCCCCCGACCGCCCAGGCCTGCTGGCGCGGATCGGCGGCATCTTCCTGGATTTCGACCTGTCGGTGCAGAACGCCAAGATCGCCACCCTCGGCGAGCGCGTGGAGGACGTCTTCTACATCACCGATGCGCGCAACCAGCCGCTCGCCGACCCCGACCTGTGCAAACGCCTGCAGGCCGCCCTGGTCGAGCAGCTGTCACAAGACAACGGACGGGACACCCTGCCTACCCGGATAAACTTCTGAGAAGCCTTGCCAACGCCATGAATACCGCACTCGACAACCTGCAGCCCTACCCCTTCGAGAAGCTCCGCGCCCTGCTCGGCGGCGCCCGGCCGCCCGCGACGCTGAAGCCGATCGCACTGTCCATCGGCGAGCCCAAGCACCGCTCGCCGAGCTTCGTCGCCGAAACCCTGGCGGAGAACCTGGACCAGCTCGCGGTCTACCCGACCACCCTCGGCCTGCCGGCCCTGCGCGAAGCCATCGCGCGCTGGTGCGAGCGGCGCTTCTCGGTACCGGCCGGCTGGCTGGATGCGGCGCGCCACGTACTGCCGGTGAACGGTACCCGCGAGGCGCTGTTCGCCTTCACCCAGACCGTGGTCCGCCGCAGCGAGCCCGGCGAGGCGCCCGGCCTGGTGGTCAGCCCGAACCCGTTCTACCAGATCTACGAAGGCGCGGCGCTGCTCGCCGGAGCCGTGCCGCACTACCTGCCCTGCCGCGAGGAAAACGGCTTCAACCCCGATTTCGACGCGGTCGACGAGGCGACCTGGCAGCGCTGCCAGATTCTCTTCCTCTGCTCGCCAGGCAACCCCACCGGGGCCCTGGTACCGCTGGAGACCCTGAAGAAGCTGATCGCCCTGGCCGACCGCTACGACTTCGTGATCGCCGCCGACGAGTGCTACAGCGAACTCTACTTCGACGAAAACGCCCCGCCGCCCGGCCTGCTCAACGCTTGCGCCGAGCTGGGCCGCACGGACTTCAGCCGCTGCGTGGTGTTCCACAGCCTGTCCAAGCGCTCCAACCTGCCGGGCCTGCGCTCGGGCTTCGTCGCCGGCGACGCCGAGATCCTGAAGAAATTCCTCCTCTACCGCACCTACCACGGCTGCGCCATGCCGGTGCAGACCCAGTTGGCGAGCATCGCCGCCTGGAACGACGAGGTCCATGTGCGCGCCAACCGCAGCCTCTACCGCGAGAAATTCGACGCCGTGCTGGCGATCCTCGACGGCGTGCTCGACGTACAGCGCCCGGACGGCAGTTTCTACCTGTGGGCACGCACCCCGGTGGACGACACCGTATTCACCCGCGAACTGTTCGAGCAGCAGCACGTGACGGTGGTGCCGGGTTCCTACCTGTCGCGCGAGGTGGACGGCGAGAACCCCGGCGCCAACCGCGTGCGCATGGCCCTGGTGGCACCACTGGCCGAGTGCGTCGAAGCC
>JBGTSB010000122.1:2188-2421 GCA_041940525.1 Hyphomicrobium sp. | reverse complement strand
AAGCAGTTCATATGCTGTGCAGTCGGGGGCGGCATGACAGGACAAACAGGAAAGATGCATATTCAGGAAGCGCCCGGGGGGACAAATGACGTCTAACTTCCCCAAGGGTGCGAATCCTGTGCGCTTGCTCCAGGAGCACCTGCGTACTGAGTTCCGCGGCGCTGGTTCTCGAGCAGAAGCGATCAATCTCGATTGCCTGGACGTCTTGCGGCGCTTTTTGAAGTTGATTGATT
>JBGTSB010000122.1:0-2178 GCA_041940525.1 Hyphomicrobium sp. | reverse complement strand
ACGTGTCGACGGTCCCGGCTTTTCGCTCGGTGCTTTACAAGCTCGGTTTCAAGACGTCGGTCGAGCCGGCGTCAGCTTCCAATTTGCGCCCGGAATATTTGCCCTGTTTTTTACGCTACGAAGATGGGTGCTTGAAGCTAGCTGAGCAGCGTAACCGCGACGGGGAAATTGTTGTCTATGACCCCTCGACGGGACGCCAGTCACGATTGGCGATCGACGAGATCGGCGCATTGGCTATTTTTCCGGAGAAATCCGAAAAGCCTGACATCAATAGCGGTCCTGCGGCGACGTCTTGGACGGATGACTTGCTTTCCACCTTCAGTCCTCATATCCGCCAGATTTTTCTCATCAGTTTCGTGGTGAATATCCTGGCGTTAGCGCCGCCGATTTTTGTCATGGCTGTCTATGACAAAGCGATCGCCGCTGGATCATACAATGTGCTCGCGGGACTTACCGCTGGTATCGCACTGATCCTGGCGGCCGATTTTCTGTTACGTCGTATTCGCATCAAGCTGCAGGCCTATCTGGGCGCACGGCTCGACGAACAGCTAAACGAGACGGCGTTCAGACATTTGCTGCACTTGTCGCTATCACACACGGAAGACGCCCCTATCGGATCTCAGTTGACACGCTTGCGACAGATGACTTCCCTGCATGAGGTTTTCACTGGCCCTTTGGCGAGCGCGCTCTTCGATCTTCCTTATATAGTGCTGTTTGTTGCTGTAATTGCCTGGATCGGAGGATCGCTCGTGTGGGCGCCGGTATCTCTCGTTGTGCTCTACGGGCTTGCCGCCTGCTTGGCCGTGCCAAAAACCGGCAAACTCATCCGAAAATCCGGAGAGGCCCGTTCTCAGTTGAACAACCTCACGGTTGAGGCTGTATCATGTCAAAAAGCAATCAATGACCTTGCGGCGGAGCATGTTTGGCTGCAACGGCACCGCAAACTGTCGGCAGAGGCGGCTGTTGCGAATATGAGAGCGCGACAGGTTAACTCCCTGCTTCAGATTTTTTCTCAGTCTACAGTGGCGCTTGCCGGCGTCGGCGTTCTGGCCCTTGGCGTCACGATGGTTATAAATGGCGATCTTACTGGTGGTGCCCTCATAGCCGTGATGGCGTTGTCCTGGCGTGTGCTCGGTCCTATCCGGAATCTGTTCCTGACAACCCTCACTCTTGGTCAGACGCTTCAGAGCCTGCAACAAATAAATCGGCTGGTTCGTCTTCCCCTCGAACGTGAGCCTAATGCTGTGCCGTCTATTCCACGTACTTTCAAAGGGCACATCGTTGTGGACAAAGTCTCTTTCCGACATGCCGGCCAGCGCGAGCCAACATTGCGCGGCGTTTCTTTTGAGGCAATGCCGGGCGAACTCGTCTGCCTTTATGGCTGTAGCGGCGCTGGCGCCTCCACAATGTTGCGCGTTTTGCTAGGCCTTCACCAGCAGCAAGCCGGAAGTATTTACATTGATGGTCTTGATCTGCGCCAGCTTGATAAAGGCGAATGGCGCCAAGCCATTGGCGTTGGCTTGAAATCTCTTGACCTTTTCCATGGCACGGTTGCGCAGAATATTCGGCTCGCCCGCCCCGATGCTTCGGATGAAGAAATCAAGGCTATAGCATCAAAACTCGGCATTGACCGTTATTATGGAAGTTCGCTTGCGCGCGACCTGGAGACGCGATGTACGACCATGGCGCGCGCCACCTGGCCCGATCCCTTGCTGAACCGTATCAACCTCGCCCGTGCTTTTATCAAGGATGCGCCCATCTATATTCTGGATGAGCCGGCTGTCACGCTCGACCAATCGGGCGAACAGGCGTTGCTTTCGATAATCGAGGAAAAACGGCGCCAGAGTACGATCATTATGACAACGCAACGTCCCAGCCACATGCGCATCGCGGATCGTGTGGTGTGGCTGGAGCGCGGCGTCGTCCGTGATATCGGCCCCCCGGACCAGGTTGTCTCAAAAGTCCTGGCGGCATGAAGAAGTGAATGAAGAGTAAGACCCATGACTAAATCTGCGATTCAGGTCGCCGCAAGGCACGAAAATGTTGGTGAAAGACATGGCCTCGCGCTGCCGCTGGAGCTTGAAGAAGGCGCCCCGCCCTATCTTGCCCAGGCTGCGATGGCGGTCATCAGCGGACTTTTTATCTTCCTATTGGTCTGGGCGAACATAGCCCATGTGC
>JBGTSB010000121.1:0-2434 GCA_041940525.1 Hyphomicrobium sp. | reverse complement strand
GGGGTTCGTTTTCCATCAAATTTGACAAACTTCTAGTCTTTTCTTTCAGACCAAATTTTGGCGACATATTGAGGACATAATGGGTATCCCTGTTGCATAATATGAGATCAACCCAGTCAACAACATGGGCATACCATAGCTAAATGTGCTCGGGGGGTTACATTTCCATCAAAATTGTGCCTTTCTAGTTAAGCTACAATACCCGATTTCGAAAGGGATTCTCCTCTCCCTTATACCTATGCATATACCCAATATTAAAAAAATCTGTCAAATTCCTTTTAAGTTATCGCGCTTACACGTAGGATATACGGCAGCGGATACGGCGGCGGATGCGATGATGTTGCTCGGCGATGCCAAGAAGATGACAGAAGAAATCGCAAAAAGCCTGGACGACTAACTTCGGAAAATGCCCTTAGGCATCCGGCGGACGATAAGCATCGTTCTGCTGGCGAGCTTGCTGACGAGCGTCATCACCACCAGCTGATCCGGCCTCGTACCCAGGCTGAAACGTCTCGCGTTCCGGATTGCCATTCCACGTGTAGGTCGGCTTGCCGGAACTCTGAACAGGCGCCTGAGCCTCCGGGGCATCGTCGTACATGGTCTGAGCGCGGCTTTCGCGGGGATTTTTCCCTAAAGCCGACTGCTCCCGTTTGTCGGTCTGCACGCGCGCCTGTTGTTCGTAAACCGGCTGCTGGCTAGCGCAAGCACCGATGGCCACGGCCGGAAGAACAACCGCCACGAAACGAGCTCCAAATTGTCTAGCCCGCAACAATCGCGGCACAGCTTCCTCCACAGTTCAAACAGCGCTTATAGATGCTGAATGGTGCATGGACCTTAAGGCCAGTTTAAGTCATCAAACAGCGCGAAACCCGTGATCGATTAACAACACGTCACAGTTGCGAATGTTCCATCCCACCAACAGGATAGCCAAGCTCTACAAAACACGCTGAAATTTGGCAAATTTCAGCCCACGAACACCAGGATCGAAACAATGGCATTAGCCTGGAAAATCGCAATCGCACTAATCGCTATCTACATGCTGATCGTCCTGGCCACAGTCCTGCTGCAGCGGCGGCTGATCTATTTCCCCGAAACCCGGCATATCACTCCCGACAGCGTCGGTCTGACCGATGTGAGCGAGCGGGTTCTGAAAACGCCCGGCGGCAAACGCGTGCTGGCTTGGTATGGCGCTGCCAAACCCGGCAATCCAACGTTGCTCTACTTCCACGGTAACAGCGGCTCATTTGCCATGCGCGATGACCGTATCGCGCAATACATGTCCAAGGGCTACGGCGTCTACATGATGACCTACCGCAGCTATGGCGGCTCTACTGGCACCCCGACAGAAAGCAACAACGTGGCCGACGCCCGCTTGGCCTACGAGTCCTTGAAAAAGGAAGGCGTCGAAGCCCGCGATATCATCATATACGGCGAATCGCTCGGAACCGGAGTTGCCGTCCAGCTCGCCTCGAAAGTTCCGGCGGGCGGCGTCATCCTGGATGCACCCTACACGTCGCTGGTCGAAATCGCCGAAGAGGTCTACCCCTACCTGCCCGCGCGCTGGTTCATGACCGACCGCTACGAGACCATAAAATATATCGGCAAGGTCAAGCAGCCACTGCTCATACTCCACGGCGAAGAAGATGAGATCGTGCCGGTCGAGATGGGGCGAAAACTGTTCGAGGCGGCCAATGAGCCCAAGACGCTGAAGGTGTTCCCCGGCGCCGGGCACTCCAACCACTCCGACTTTGGCTCTTACGATGCCGCTTTCGAATGGCTGGAAGAGCTGAAGCCTGGCGGCAAGCCCAGCGGAAATTGACCGCCCGCTTTAGGACCACCAAACGACAAAGGCCCACGGGTCAAAGGACACCGCAGGCCTCAGATCTGTAAGAACGCTCGCCGAACTAGCGACGGGTGCTACGGGCCTTGCCAGGGATCAGACCTTCGCGCTGAGCGCGCTTGCGAGCCAGCTTGCGCGCACGGCGCACGGCTTCAGCCTTCTCACGAGCCTTCTTTTCGGACGGCTTTTCAAAGTAGTTCCGGAGCTTCATCTCACGGAAGATACCCTCGCGCTGCATCTTTTTCTTAAGCGCCTTAAGGGCTTGATCGACATTGTTGTCGCGGACGAGAACCTGCACGCTATTGCTTTCCTCTGGTGCTGTTTCGGCTTGCTGATACGGCTTGAATAAGCAAAACCCAAAGCCGGACGGTCATTCCGCCGAACTTCAGGAAAACGAATTGGCGCGGGTGTACCAGACAGGCAGGCCCCTGTCCATGGCCAGGTGCTGCCTTTCCGCCTCAATTGCCCGTGAAATCTTCAACTTTTCGGCTTCAGACGCGTAATATGACCCATCTTCCGCCCCGGCCGTGCGGCGTTCTTGCCGTAGATGTGCAGCCCTGCGTGGTCCTCGCCAGCCAGCTGAACCCAGTCTTC
>JBGTSB010000120.1:0-2518 GCA_041940525.1 Hyphomicrobium sp. | reverse complement strand
CGCTCCAGCGGCTCGGCGACGACCGTTGCGATGCGCGCGCGGTCACGGCCTGGAACGATATCCAGCTTGTTCGGTTTAATCAGATCTTGCCAGTTCTTCTGCAGAACACTTGCTTGTGTCGTCATCGGGGC
This sequence comes from Hyphomicrobium sp., assembly GCA_041940525.1. Lineage (GTDB taxonomy): Bacteria > Pseudomonadota > Alphaproteobacteria > Rhizobiales > Hyphomicrobiaceae > JAKAXS01. Next base: position 2,387 of record JBGTSB010000120.1, on the reverse strand, counting down.
CTCTTTCGGTTCGAGCCGCGCCCCGTCAGGGAACGGGCAGGCTCGCTTCACCTCGGATCGTGCTCGGTTCTTAAGTCACGCGACTGCCGGAGAGCGATTTCTTCGCCACCCCGGCAGGCTGTCATTCAATTTCTAGCCAGCCGCTCTTAGACGCGGCGGCGCTTGCGTGGACGGCAGCCGTTGTGCGGGATCGGCGTGACGTCGCGGATCGACGTGATCTGGAAGCCGACTGCCTGAAGGGCGCGCAACGCGCTTTCGCGTCCGGAACCAGGACCGCAAACTTCGACTTCAAGCACCTTCATGCCGTGCTCTTGCGCCTTCTTGCCGGCGTCTTCAGCAGCCATCTGGGCGGCAAACGGCGTCGACTTACGCGAGCCCTTGAAACCCATCATGCCAGCTGACGACCATGCAAGCGCATTGCCCTGCGCATCCGCGATGGTGATCATGGTGTTGTTGAACGACGCATTCACATGGGCAACGCCCGATGTGATGTTTTTCTTTTCACGTCTGCGAACTTTTGCGCGGCCCGCGTCCTTCGCCATTTTCGTCTTCTCCTCAAGCCCGCTTATCGCGGCGGGCGAACATGCTGTGTTTGTTTTGCCTGCCAAACACGGGCTGCCGTGCGCAGGATGATTGAAATACTAATTATGCTTTCTTCTTACCGGCGATCGGCTTGGCCGGGCCTTTACGCGTGCGCGCATTCGTGTGCGTGCGCTGGCCGCGAACAGGCAGGCCTTTGCGGTGACGCAGGCCCCGATAGCAGCCAAGGTCCATAAGGCGCTTGATGTTCATGCCGGTTTCGCGGCGGAGGTCACCTTCCACGACGTAGTCGCGGTCGATTGCTTCGCGGACCTGCAGAATTTCAGAGTCCGTCAGCTGGTTGACACGGCGGTCATCGGGGATGCCGCATTTTTCGCAAATGTCCTTGGCAAACTTCGGTCCAATGCCATGGAGGTACTGGAGCGCAATCAGCACACGCTTTTGCGTTGGGATGTTTACACCTGCAATACGAGCCACGTCGTCCCTCTTTTCCTTCTGCCCTGCTGAGGGCTATGTCTTTTTCATGCCTTGCGGCGGATCCGGGCGGCGGTTGGCCATCCCGTTTGGTTTCTACACGTCAAATAAGCCGCGACCGGCCCGGCGATATTGATCGCACGGCCGTTCCCGGCAAAATCGTTCTGAGGTCGGGCGCGGTTTTAGCGCGGCCCCTTCCTCGCGTCAATGCGTCGCTGCCCCGGACTGCGATCATGCCGCAGCCTGGTCCAGGACGTCATCGAGTTGCTTCGACACCTCACCAATTTCCGCCATGCCATCAATCGAGCGCAGGCGGTCCTTGGCGAAATAGTAGCCAACGAGCGGTGCCGTCTCCCGGTAGTAAGCCATCAGGCGGCTTTTCACGGTTTCGGCGTTGTCGTCGGCGCGCCGCGAGAACTCTTTGGAGCCGCACTGATCGCACACTCCATCGGTCTTCGGCTTCTTGAATGTGTCGTGGTAGCCCATGCCACAGCTGGCACAGGTGAAGCGGCCGGTGATCCGCTCAACGAGCGCATCATCATCGACCTTGAGTTCAACCACGACGTCTAGCTTGCGGCCGGCATCTTCGAGCAGCTTATCCAGGCTGGCGGCCTGATTGAGCGTTCTGGGGAAGCCGTCCAAAAGGAAGCCGGTCTTGCAGTCCGGCTCCTGAATTCGATCGGCAATAATGCGGATGACGATGTCGTCGGAAACGAGACCGCCGGCCTTCATGATGGCTTCGGCCTGCTTTCCAACTTCGCTGCCGGCCTTTACGGCGGCGCGCAGCATGTCACCCGTCGAAAGCTGAACCAGGCCTCGTGTCTGAGCGAGCTTTTGTGCTTGCGTGCCCTTCCCCGCGCCTGGCGGCCCCAACAAAATTACGATCATCTGCGTCCCCGGCCTGGTGTAGCGCCACGCAGCTTCGCTTTCTTGATCAGTCCTTCGTACTGATGGGCGAGCAGATGGCTTTGAATTTGTGCGACCGTGTCCATCGTGACCGACACCGCAATGAGAAGCGATGTGCCGCCGAAATAGAATGGGACCGCTGCATACGAAATAAGTAGTTCAGGAATGACGCAGACGATGGCCAGATAAATGGCGCCAACCACCGTGATGCGGGTCAATACGTAGTCAATATATTCGGCCGTTTTCTCACCCGGGCGGATACCTGGCAGGAAGCCACCATATTTCCGCAGGTTTTCAGCCGTCTCCTTGGGGTTGAAGACGACAGCGGTGTAGAAGAACGCAAAGAAGACAATGAGCGCAACATAGACGATCAAGTGCGCGGGCTGACCGCGGCCGAGGGCGGCCACGATCGTGGAGAACCAATCCGGGCCGCTCGTTGCTTGCGCGCCCGTGCTCATGAACTGCGC
>JBGTSB010000119.1:0-2529 GCA_041940525.1 Hyphomicrobium sp. | reverse complement strand
GGAGGCGACGATGATGACGTCGTCGCGCTCCAGAAGCGCGCGCGTTGCCGCGTGCCGCATTCGGTCGATCTGCTCGTTAATCGAGCTTTCCTTCTCGATGTACGTGTCGGTGCGCGGAACGTAGGCCTCGGGTTGATAGTAGTCGTAGTAGGAGACGAAGTACTCGACGGCGTTGTCTGGAAAGAAGCTTTTGAACTCTCCGTAGAGCTGGGCCGCGAGCGTCTTGTTCGGCGCCAGGATCAGGGCCGGGCGCTGGGTCTCGGCGATGACGTGCGCCATGGTGAAGGTCTTGCCCGATCCTGTGACGCCGAGCAGGACCTGGTTGCGTTCGTTTTCGTTGGCCCCGGCGACGAGTTCGGCGATAGCCGTTGGCTGGTCGCCCTTGGGTTCGTAATCGGAGACGATTTTGAATGGGCGCCCGCCTTCGCTCTTTTCCGGGCGATCCGGGCGGTGGGGCATGAACATCGGCATGTCACCGGACACGAGCGGGTGCTCGGCGAGCATGGGTTGCTGGGCGATGATCTCGCGCGCACGATCCGACCGCTCTTGCGGTTTGGCCAGCAGGGCGTTCAGATAGTCACTGACGGAGTCGCCGGCCATCGGCGGACGGGGGCCGCTTTGGCGCAAGGCCGGGAGCGCTCCCTTGGCCGAATATCCGGCATCGAAGGCGGCCTGAGGCGCTTCAGAGAAGCCCGCAACGGCGGGTGTCCCGCCGGACGTTTCCGCGGGCGGCGGCGCAGGTTTCCCCGAGCGGCCGCGCGATGGACGGGGCTTTGCGGGTTTTGCTGATTTTCCGGATTTCGGCGAACGCGGCATCGCCGGAATATGGCGCGCGGGCGCGCTCGTCTCAAGAGGCTTGCCGGTCGTATAGGGTGTTTAGACGGGATCGAGGGTCGCGTTGGGGCGTTTGAGGGGTTAAGGTGACTTAAGCGCCGACGACAACGGTGTTTTTGGGATCAAGGGCGAGGGCGAATGTCGGAAACGCGGATTGCATTGGTGACCGGTGCCAACAGGGGGATCGGTTTCGAGATTGTGCGGCAGTTATCACGTATGGGCATCATCGCGGTGCTGAGCGGGCGGGACAAGGAGAAGGCTGAGAGCGCTGCCTCCAAGTTGAAGTCGGAGGGCATTGAGGTGGCCGTGGTGCCGATCGATGTCGACAGCGACTCCAGTGTGGCGGACGGGATGAAGCAGATCGAGGGGTTGTTCGGCCGCCTGGATATTCTCGTGAACAATGCGGCCATCCTCACTGATGGCCCAGATTCTGGTGCGACGATCGCCAACGTCAGCGTCGAAACCATCGCGAATACGTTCAACACAAATGTGCTTGGGCCGTTGCGGCTGATCCGGGCGGCGATCCCCTTGATGGAACGCAATGACTACGGACGCATCGTGAACCTGTCCTCTAGCCTGGGGCAGTTGACGGAAATGGGTGGCGGCTGGCCGGCTTACCGGATTTCCAAGGCTTCGCTCAATGTGCTCACCCGCATGTTCGCGGCGGAGACCGGTTCCGGCAAGATCAAGGTCAACTCGGTCGATCCGGGTTGGGTGAAGACTCAGATGGGCGGGCCGAACGCGCAATTGAGCGTTGAAGAGGGGGCGGAGACGGCGGTATGGCTGGCGACGCTTGATGATGATGGTCCGACCGGCGGCTTCTTCAGAGACAAGAAAGCCATCGCCTGGTAAAGCCCGGACAGTTTGGTGGGGGATATCGCATGCGGATCGTGAAGGTCTGGATTCTGGTGGCGGCAGTGCTGCCGGTGTTGATGCTCAGTGCTTTGGGTGCGTCCGCTCAGGAGGACACACTGCGGGTCGAGACGCGGGTGGTTGCGCCATTCGTTATCGAGGACAAACAGGGTTCCTACACCGGCTTTAGTATTGATCTTTGGGATGCCATTGCCGCTCAACTCGGCAAAAAGACTGTCTATCATGCCTCCGAGGATGTTCCGGCGCTCTTGAAACGTGTGGGTGACGGCGAGGCGGACCTCGGCATTTCCGCGATATCGGTGACGGCGGAACGCAACCAGACCTTCGATTTTTCGCAGCCGATGATGGATAGCGGTCTTCAAATCCTTGTGCGTGGGGAGGGGCAGGGCCTGTCCAATCCACTGCAGGGTCTGTTCGACTCGTTGTTCTCCGAGGCCGCGCTGATCTGGCTAGGGATTGCCGCGATGTTGATCATTATTCCGGGCCACATCGTTTGGTGGCTAGAGCGGCGCGAGCCGAACGGATTGATCGGCAAAGACGAACCTTACTTTCCGAGCATCTTCACCGGTCTCTGGTGGGCCGCGGCCACGCTTGTAACGCAGGCCGAACATATGCCGCGCGGCAACTTTGGACGTCTCGTGGCGGTGCTGTGGATGTTCGTCGGCGTGATCTTCGTTGCGTATTATACGGCGCAGCTGACGGCCTCGTTGACGATTGAGCAGATCCAAGGGTCGATCAGCGGACCGGCTGACCTGCCTGGCAAGACCGTTGCGACCACGCATGGGTCGACATCCGAAGCGTGGTTGAAGGAACGCAACATTG
>JBGTSB010000118.1:0-2709 GCA_041940525.1 Hyphomicrobium sp. | reverse complement strand
CCAAGGCCTAGCATTGGACGTCTTTTTTTCAAACGCCTCGATTGCACTTTCTTTCTTCAACGTCAGGCCGATGTTGTCGAGCCCGTTCAGCAGACAATGTTTGCGAAATTCGTCGATCTCAAACTTGATGACGCCGCCATCCGGCCCGCGAATTTCTTGCGCTTCTAGATCGATTGTAATCGTCGCATTGGCGCCGCGCTGTGCGTCGTCCATCAGCTTATCGACGTCTTGTTGCGGAAGTTTGATGGGCAGAATGCCGTTCTGGAAGCAGTTGTTGTAGAAGATGTCGGCAAAGTCTGGCGCGATCACGCAGCGAATACCGAAGTCCAACAAAGCCCAAGGCGCATGCTCTCGCGAGGAGCCGCAGCCAAAGTTGTCGCCGGTGACAAGGATCTGTGCCTTACGATAGGCCGGCTTATTCAAGACGAAGTCTTCGACTTCCTTGCCGTCTTCGTCGAAGCGCATTTCGAAGAAGAGGGACTTGCCGAGCCCGGTGCGCTGAATGGTTTTCAGGAACTGTTTCGGGATGATCATGTCGGTGTCGATGTTGCGCAAAGGCAGTGGCGCCGCCACGCCCGTCAATGTGGTGAACTTATCCATGATCCGTTATATCCCGTTCCCGCGTTTCTTCGTGCTTCGCTATCAAGCCTAGACGCTGATGCCATCGGCCAGTGCCCGGAAATAGCCTTCCGCCGCCGTGAGCCGATCAATCTGATGGCGAAGGCCATGCGCGCCGCCGAGCACATCCCGGTTTGGCTCTTCCAGCTGTTCGAGCCGCCTTTTAACGCCAGCGAGCTTTCGTCCGTCAAGATGGTGACGCATCACATCGCAGATGGTCTCGATATATCCGCTGATCCGGCCGAACTCGCGAACGGCCATCGTAAGCGCTTTTCGATTGCCGGGTTCGCGGGCAAGGAGATCCAGGGCGTCGGCCGCGCGGGCGAGGGTGTCGCCAATCTGATTGGAATACTTTGCTATTTTCCGCCGTCTTGCCAGATCTAGCGCGGCTGCTGATGCAACCCAGCTGTTGAGCGTTTGGGCTATAGCGAGGACTTTTTTGGCATAGGTGGCAAAGCGCATGGCTGTAAGCCTATCGCTGGCCGTAGGAACGGGGATAAGCATCCGCTTTGTCGCCGTGCACCGGCGGAGCCGTTTGTGGCCGCAGGGAAAGCGTTAGCGGACCCTTGGGTCGGCGTAGCATTGGCGCATTTTCTTGCAGCGGTGCGCACCGGAGAAATGCATGCTGTCGCCTTTGGCGGGTTTGATGAACTTGCAGACCTCGTCCAAACCGCCTGGTGTGAGCCAACCTTCGCGCCGCCCGCGTTGGACGGCAAAGCAATCGGCCGCTGACTCGTCGGGACCGCGGAACTGATGGCCGCACTCGTGCGCATAGATCCACATTTTGACCGGCGTGGACACGCGCTCCAGCAGGCGTGAATTCATGATGAGGAAGCCGGGGTAAGCGGCGCCGTAGTCGTCGAGTTGGTTGTCGACCACTGTCGGGCGGCGGCCGCAAAGCACGCGCTTGCCGTCGATCTCATACTGTGTGGGAGGAATGAGATGCGCATCACCACCGACGTGCGCGACATACTCCTCCGGTGTAGGAGTTTTGTCGGCATTCACATGGCTGGTGGGAAGCAATACGAACAACCCGAGGATCAATACGGGCCAGAATTTCGTTAGTGTCATGCCTGCGTGCTCTCGGACAACGGGGGCTCGCCTTTGCAATAGATAGGGCAGTCTTGCGCGAATCCAATGCCTTCGCAAGGCGTTGGCCGGAGTACTGTGACTTTTCCGCTAACTTGTTGCCGCTTGCGCTTCCAAACCTTCAATTTGGCTCTCGCTAAAGCCGAAATGATGGCCAATTTCCCGGATGAAGACCTGTGCGACGATTGTACCGAGGTACGACTGTTTTTCGGCCCAGTAGTCCAGGATGGGCCTGCGGAACAGGTAGACTTTGTCGGGGTCCTTGCCGTCCTGCGGAGTGCCGGATTGCAATTGAATACCGTGGTAGAGCCCCATCAGATCGTACGGGTTGGTCACCTCGAGCTCTGAGAGAATGTCTTGCGCGGCAAATTCCTCAACATGGATCGACAGTGATCCGCACCTCGTCCGTATATCGTGCGGCATCTGGTCCCAGGCCGTGCGGGCGAGCTGTTCAATGACATCCCGCCCTGGTGCCTTCGCGCCCCGCCAGTCGATGTCACCGGTCATTGCCCTCTCCGAATCAACTCGGTTGCCTGGCCGCACTTAACCAGCCGCCCTGCCGCTAAGCAATTGGCGAGGTTGGCGCAGCCAGGAAACCGTTGTGATCAGTTCCAGGTTCGCACGTCGACGAAGTGACCTTCGATGGCTGCTGCCGCCGCCATGATGGGGCTCAGCAAGTGTGTGCGACCGAGACGGCCCTGACGGCCTTCGAAGTTCCGGTTCGACGTTGAGGCGCAACGCTGACCCGGTTTCAGCTGATCGGGGTTCATGCCCAAACACATGGAGCAGCCCGGTTCACGCCATTCGAAGCCCGCCGCTTTGAAGATCTTGTCGAGACCTTCCGCTTCCGCTTGCTGCTTCACGAGGCCTGAGCCCGGTACAATCATCGCATAGGCCAGACGATCTGAAATCTTCTTGCCGTCGACCATTCCGGCCACGGCACGCAGATCTTCGATGCGGCCATTGGTACACGAGCCGATCCAGACGACGTCCAGACCGATG
>JBGTSB010000117.1:0-2832 GCA_041940525.1 Hyphomicrobium sp. | reverse complement strand
ATGGTCGGCCCCTGGCAGGTGCCGGTGGCCGACTGCGCCGTTACCGCCACTAGCTTCGACGTCTATACCGGCGAGGCCATGGCCATGGGCGAGCGCACCCCGCTGGCGCTGCTGGACGCCCCGGCTTCCGGACGCATGGCCATCGGCGAGACGGTCACCAACCTGGCTGCCGCGCGTATCGGCAAGCTGTCCGACATCAAGCTTTCCGCCAACTGGATGGCCGCCGCCGGCCACCCCGGCGAGGACGCGCGCCTGTATGACACGGTCAAGGCCGTGGGCATGGAACTGTGTCCGGAACTGGGCATCACCATCCCGGTGGGCAAGGACTCGATGTCCATGAAGACCCGCTGGCAGGACAATGGCGAGGACAAGAGCGTCACTTCTCCGGTCTCGCTGATCGTCACCGGCTTCGCTCCGGTCGCCGACGTGCGCCAGAGCCTGACCCCGCAACTGCGCCTGGACAAGGGCGAGACCGACCTGATCCTGATCGATCTCGGCCGCGGCAAGAACCGTCTCGGCGGCTCGATCCTGGCCCAGGTCCACGGCAAGCTCGGCCGCGCCGTGCCGGACGTCGACGACGCCGAGGACCTGAAAGCCTTCTTCGCGGTGATCCAGGGGCTCAATGCCGACGGCCATATCCTCGCCTACCACGACCGTTCCGACGGCGGCCTGATCACCAGCGTGCTGGAGATGGCCTTCGCCGGTCACTGCGGCGTCGAGCTGAACCTCGATGCCCTGGCCGATAGCCGCGAAGAGCTGGCGGCCGTGTTGTTCAGCGAGGAACTGGGCGCGGTGATCCAGGTTCGCGAGGGCGCCACTCCGGAAGTCCTCGCGCAGTTCAGCGCCGCCGGTCTCGACGACTGCGTGGCGGTGATCGGCCAGCCGGTCAACGGCTACGAGATCAACCTGAACTACAACGGCGAGACCGTCTACAGCGCCCAGCGCCGCATCCTGCAACGCATCTGGAGCGAGACCAGCTACCAGATCCAGCGTCTGCGCGACAACGCCGACTGCGCCGAGCAGGAGTTCGACGCGTTGCTGGACGAAGACAACCCCGGGCTGTCGATCAAGCTCAGCTACGACGTCAACGACGACATCGCCGCGCCCTACATCAAGAAGGGCGTGCGGCCGAAAGTGGCGATCCTCCGCGAGCAGGGCGTCAACGGCCAGGTGGAGATGGCCGCGGCGTTCGACCGCGCCGGCTTCGCCGCGATCGACGTGCACATGAGCGACATCCTCGCCGGGCGGGTCGACCTGGACGCCTTCAAGGGCCTGGTGGCCTGCGGTGGCTTCTCCTACGGCGACGTGCTCGGCGCCGGCGAGGGCTGGGCCAAGTCGATCCTCTTCAACGCCCGCGCCCGCGACGGCTTCCAGGCCTTCTTCGCGCGCAAGGACAGCTTCGCCCTCGGCGTCTGCAACGGCTGCCAGATGATGTCCAACCTGCACGAGCTGATTCCCGGCACCGAGTTCTGGCCGCACTTCGTGCGCAACCGTTCCGAGCAGTTCGAGGCGCGGGTGGCGATGGTCCAGGTGCAGGAGTCGTCGTCGATCTTCCTGCAGGGCATGGCCGGTTCGCGCCTGCCGATCGCCATCGCCCATGGCGAAGGCCATGCGGAGTTCGAGTCGGAGGAAGCGTTGCTCGAGGCCGACCTTTCCGGCTGCGTGTCGCTGCGTTTCGTCGACAACCACGGCAAGGTCACCGAAGCCTACCCGGCCAACCCCAACGGGTCGCCGCGCGGCATCACCGGGCTGAGCAGCCGCGACGGCCGGGTCACCATCATGATGCCGCACCCGGAACGCACGCCGCGCGCACTCAACCTGAGCTGGGCCCCGGCCGAGTGGCAGGGCGACTCGCCGTGGATGCGCATGTTCCGCAACGCGCGGGTATGGTGCGGCTGATCGCGTCGTTCCGCGCAGGGCGCAATGCCACCCTGACGGTGAATTACCCCGATCTGCTCGATGCGCTTTTCGCAGGAACGCCGCTTGCCGCAAAGATCCAGTCCGGTGCGGCCAAGATCGAAGGGGATCCGGCTGTCTTTGCCCGCCTTGCAAGCTGGCTCGACAAGCCGGACCCCGCCTTCGCTATCGTGACGCCTTAATCGACCGGCTTCTTGAGATAGGCAATCACATTGGCACGGTCAGCCGCATTGGGCAGACCGGCAAAAGCCATCGAAGTGCCGGGAACGACGGCCGCGGGCTTGGTCAGCCACTTGTCGAGCGTGGCTTCATCCCACTTCAGGTTGGCCTTCTGCATGGCGGCCCCCTCGCCCTGCTCCAACAGGAACGCCCCGCAGGCGAGCCAGGCGCCGAGTGCGATCTCAATCAGTCGCGCCCACATGCTTTCGCCTCAGGTAAGCTTCCCCGGCCTCCGCCGCCTCCGGCGAGGGCCGGCCCCAGAACGTGTCCCACAGGATCCGCGGGCTGCGCGTCCGCTTCCAGACCGTGCAGCGCGCCGCCACCGAGTACAAGACATTGCACATCACCAATTACGCCTTCGAATTGGCCAAGGCTTTCAACGATTTCTACGCCAATTCGCCCGTCTTGCAAGCCGATGATGCCGTGCGAAACTTCCGCCTGCGTCTGGTGGCGGCCGCCAAGGTAGCCTTGGCCAACAGTCTGCGCCTGCGTAAAGCCAAAATTTAACCTTTTCACTTTTTAAAATAGATCAATGAAACCTTTAAAATTCAAAACCAACATTAAATGCAATTAAAACTATAATTCTAAGATTATTTAGACTAAAATATGACTCAAAAAATTCTATCCTTAAAATTAATAATGATTCTAATGTTTTCAACGAAATTTATGAAATTGTAATTTCAGAAAACACTATGC
>JBGTSB010000116.1:0-2835 GCA_041940525.1 Hyphomicrobium sp. | reverse complement strand
CCGCATCCCGACATTGCCGGAGGCACCCGCGCCAAGCCCTTCGCAAGGGACAAAGTTCGGGTCGATCCAGATTTCCTCCTTTGTAGCTGCCCGGCCAAGGAGGATATTTGTGAAAATAAAAACCGTCACTAATGCTAGTGACAGCAAGGTGTTCTGAGAACGCATTTTTCCACGCTCAACTTACTTTTTGAGAAAATAACAAATTTTAGACAACGTCAATGGATAAATTCTGCCAACACTGACGCTTTCATTTCGTCGGTTTTGACTGTGGGATATATATGATCTGTAGTGCAAGGTCGCTGCCATCGAGCCAGCGGACAAGTTGAGGTGTTTCGGAGCCGGTAACCAGATTCCTGACGGCGTCCTTCTCCCTTTTCAAGGAGCACCTTGGCAGTGTGGCTGCGAAGCATTCCCGCAAGTGTTTTCACACCTGGCGCTAGACCGGATGAACTTCCGTCGAAGCGTACTTCCGTCAAATTGGTATCCAACGGTTTTCTTTTGGAGCTCAAGCGGAGGGTAGACCTTGGAGTCACGATTTCCGCTTGGCGTGCAGGATCAGCTCCAATGCAGCGGGCACATCCTCTTCACCTGACACCTTGAAGAGCGTGTTACCACGGTCATCCTTGATCGGTAGCCGAGCCACCGGCTGAAAATGGTCGACAGTTCCCCTCACGGTAATAGACAGCTGCTCAACACGCGGCTGCACTATGACATACCAAAAGTTGTCTGGGGTATCGCTGAAGTTTCTGGCCTTCCCTTTTTTCAGATCGCCAGCTGAACGCGCCCTGACGCCATTCAATAGCGCCAGAGCTGCCCTTTGCATCGGTGGCGGTAAATGCTTGCGAGCCATTACCAGGAACTCTCTGTCACCTGGGCCGTAACCTCCGGCTCCCTCCACCTGGGCGCCGCCCCGAACTGGTTCAGTTGCTGCCGCTACATCTGACGCGATGGCTACCGCCGACGATCCAGTGCCGACATTGAGCGGAAATGCCTGGTCGGCATCGAACCGCAACTCATGGGAGTGCGGGTCAAATGACGCGTTGGCGACTAGCAAGACGCTCTTTCGCCCCTTCGAAGCGGCAGCGTTTCCGAACATGCGCATTTGATGCGGTGGCATTTCCAACTCCCATACACCTTCCGTCAGCTCCGTGACGCCTGATGCTGTCATCAAAAGTCCCATGGCTCGATCTCCTTCAGATGGAAATCTATCTGTGCAGAAAAATCTGCAGAAAGTCAATTCCAGAGAAACAGCTACGCGATCCTGGACATCCAGGACGCCAGCACGTGGAGTGGATAGCCGTTGCCGTAGCCTTCGCCGACACCGGCCACCGACCAGGCGCCCAAGCGGTCAATGATGTCCCGGGGGCATTCAACAGCTCGCAATCGGTCCCGCATACTGTGTCGGAAGGAATGGACCACGCAGCCGTCCGGAACGCGCGGCCTTAGCCACTTGTTGAGCGCTGCACTGGCCGAATTGGCCTTGCAGACGTCCTCGCTGCAGTAGAGCGGGAACAGAATCTCCGTCCTTGCGGAAGCGGCTGCCCGTCTGGCTGCCCAGAGGCAAGCCCCCACCAACGGAACGATGCGCTCGCTTCCCTGCGTCTTGAGCCGACGCCATGGGTGGGTCCTGACGCAGACATGCGGGTGTGGGTTGTCCAAGACAATATCGTCGCGCACCAGGGCGACCGCCTCGCTGAGCCGCATTCCTGTATCGCTGATCACCGCGACGAGCCAACGTGCTTCGTCGTCGAGCTGCTGGCACGCCAGTTGCACTGAATGAATAAGATCGGTCGGTATCGGCTTTCGCTTCGCGTTTGCCGAGACGGTCTCCTCGCCGAAGTAGATGCCAGCAAAGGCTGATACGTCGGGCAGCGCGTGTTCGCGAGAGGCAAAGTTTACGACTGCCCTGATGACGCTCATGTTTCGTTTGATGCTGGCTCGGCCAAGCCCGCGAGCAGCCAAGGCGTCCCTTTACTGGTTCGCCTCCTGCCGGGTATAGGTGTCGATCGGCCGATCACTTAACAGGCTCGTTTAGATAGCCAATGGCGCGATCTGTGGACTGCTTGAAGGCTAGGCCCCTCCCGTTGACCTTGGCGTCAAGATACATGACCTTGGCTTCCGAAATGAGAGGCGCTGTGGACCTCACCGCAGAGACGGCTGTGGTGTCTCGCAGGAACCTCGAAAACGGGTCGTTGGACGAGCGCCACCGCAACGTGAGCCAGTCTTCCTCCACGTTGGCGGCCAAGCTGGCGGCTACGACGACCGAACTCTCCGGTTCCCAGCGATAGCGCCGCAACGCGCGTCGAACGTCGGGGTACATCCCGGGCGACGAAATCTATCACGATGCCCTATTCAACCCGCATCACGATTACGAAGGACTCGCGCCGCTGACGGCCGCGCTCGGAAGCATCCAGAACGATATCAGCGTCACGCAATTCGGAAAGCGATTCTTCGACAACAACGCAAGCCCCGGCCTCGTGTTCACGACGGATGATCCGAGATTCGACAACGAGGCCGCAAAGCTCGCAACGCAACTATGGAACCAAGCGCGAGCCGGCAAGGGCCGCGACTTCGATACCGTGTTTCTCGGCAACGCGCTGACGCCGCATTCCATCGGCATCGCACTCGACGCAAATGTACTCGTCGGTCTGAAGTCCCTCACGAAAGAGGAGATCATCACCGGCATCTACAAGGTGCCGTTGAGTATCTTCGGAGCGTCGGCAACCAACGGCAATCAGGGCGTCGTCATCGGCGGAAGCGGCGAGGCGTCGTTCAGTGAAAAAGAGACGTTCATCGTCAACGTCGCGATTCCGTGGAGCCGTCGATACGACGAGG
>JBGTSB010000115.1:0-2922 GCA_041940525.1 Hyphomicrobium sp. | reverse complement strand
CCGGCACTTCGCGTGCCTTGCCGTGGCCAAAACCGACCCGGCCCTTGTGGTCGCCGACGACGACGAGCGCTGCGAAACCGAAACGCTTACCGCCCTTCACAACCTTGGCGACGCGATTGATGTGTACGAGCTTGTCGGAAAATTCGCTATCGCGCTCTTCCCGTTCCCGTCCGCGTCCTCTCTCAGGTCCACGTGCCACTGTTAGTGTCCTTTCATCAGAAGCTGAGGCCGCCTTCGCGAGCGGCATCGGCGAGCGCCTTTACGCGCCCGTGAAAAAGATATCCCCCGCGGTCGAATACGACCTCTTTGACACCCGCCTTGACGGCGCGTTCGGCCAGGAGACGGCCAACGGCTTCAGCGGCTTCCTTGTTGGCGCCGCTTTTGCCGGAAGACCGCAGGTCCTTTTCGAGCGTCGAAGCGGCAGCCAACGTGCGGCCAGCAGCGTCGTCGATGACCTGCGCATAGATGTGCTGAGACGAACGATGAACCGACAGGCGCGGCCGCTTGTTCTGTCCCGCGTTAATAGACCGGCGCACACGCGACCGGCGTTTTGCAAACAATGAGACCTTAGACATGGGTCTGCCCGATCCTTACTTCTTCTTGCCTTCCTTGCGGAAGACGTATTCGCCCTGATAGCGCACACCCTTGCCCTGGTAAGGCTCTGGGGGACGTGCGCTGCGGATTTCTGCCGCGACCTGGCCGACAAGCTGCTTGTCGATGCCCGACACCGTGATGATTTCCTGCTTGCCGCCGCCGACTTTGACTTCGACGCCTTGCGGGATCTTCTGGTTGACTTCGTGGCTGTAGCCAACCGTCAACGTCAGCTGATCCTTGCCCTTCATGGCGGCACGGAAACCAACGCCCTGAACTTCCAGCGTATGCGAGTAACCTTCCGTCACGCCCACCACCAGGTTCTGGATCATGGTGCGCGACATGCCCCACATTGCGCGGGCCTTCTTGGTCTCTTCACGCGGCGTAACTGAAATGCCATCCGCTGTTTTCTCGACGTTGATGTCCTCAGGCACGGTAAAGGACAGCTCGCCCTTCGCACCCTTGACCTTAACCGTCTGGCCATTCACTTCCGCCGTCACGGCTGAAGGGATCTGAACCGGTCTTTTTCCAATGCGCGACATTGTCTATCGGCCTTCGCTTTGGCGCCGCTCACCGGCGCTCCTCGATTAGAAAATATTACAGAGCACTTCACCGCCAACGTTCTCTTCTCTGGCGCGTGCATCCGACATCACGCCCTTCGGCGTGGACAGGATGGCGACGCCGAGACCGTTGGCGACAGAGGGAAGATCACGAACGGCCGAGTAAACACGACGGCCCGGCTTGGATACGCGCATGATCTTCTTGATGGCCGGCTGGCCATTGAAATACTTCAGTTCGATTTCGAACTCCGGGTGATTACCCTTCTGTTCGACGCGGGTGTAGCCACGGATGTAGCCTTCCTCGGTCAACACGTCGAGGACGCGGCCGCGGATATTCGAAGCAGGTGTTGCCACGCTTGGGCGCCGGCGCATTTGCGCGTTGCGGATGCGCGTCAGCATATCACCGATCGGATCGTTCATTTCAGCGCCCTCCCTTACCAGCTCGACTTGACCATGCCGGGGATAAGACCCTGGCTGGCCTGCTCACGAAGCTGATTGCGGCACATCTTGAGCTTGCGATAGTTGCCGCGCGGACGGCCCGTGATTTCGCAGCGATTGCGGACGCGCGAAGGGGCAGAGTTGCGCGGCATTTCGGCCAGCTTCAAGCGCGCTGCAAACCGCTCTTCAGCGGGCAGGCTGCGGTCGGAGGCGATCGCCTTCAAACGCGCACGCTTTGGTGCGTACTGCTCAACCAGCTTGCGCCGGCGCTTGTTCTTCTCAATTGAACTCGTCTTAGCCATTCATGTCTCCCAAAGGCCTTTCGGGCCGGGCCCGAGGTCCTCTAGCTGCGGAAAGGAAAGTTGAAACCACGAAGCAGCTCGCGCGCCTCGTCGTCGGTCTCCGCCGACGTACAGACAACGACGTCCATACCCCAGATTTCGTCGACCTTGTCGTAGTTGATTTCGGGGAACACGATGTGTTCCTTCAGGCCCATGGCATAGTTCCCACGACCATCGAACGATTTGCCCGACACGCCGCGGAAGTCGCGGATACGGGGCATGGCGATGGTGATCAGGCGATCGAGGAATTCGTACATCCGGTCGGCGCGCAGGGTGACTTTGGCACCAAGCGGCATTTCCTCGCGGACGCGGAAACCGGCGATCGACTTCTTCGCGTTCGTGGTGACGGCTTTCTGGCCAGCGATCGCGGTCAGGTCTTCCTGTGCGCTCTTGGCTTTCTTGCTATCTTTCACGGCCTCGGACCCGCAGCCGATGTTCAGGACGATCTTGTCCAGGCGCGGGATCATCATGTCGTTGGTGTAGCCGAACTCTTCCTTCATGGCGGCACGGATGCTGTCACGATAGGCGGCCTTCAGACGCGGGGTGTAGTTTGCGGTATCAAGCATCGATCACGTCCCCCGTGGTCTTGGCGAAGCGCACTTTCTTGTCGCCGTCCATCTTGAATCCCACACGGGTCGGTTTGCCGTTGGCATCGACCAGAGCGAGGTTGGACAGCTGGATCGGAAGCGCCTTGGGCAGACGGCCACCCTGGGACGTCTGGGTCTGGCGGGTGTGGCGGATGGCGACGTTGATGCCGTCGACGATGGCCTTGCCTTCCTGGGGCAGAACCTGGGTGATTTCACCCGTCTTGCCCTTGTCCTTGCCGGCGATCACGATGACCTTGTCACCTTTGCGGAGTTTCGCAGCCATTACAGCACCTCCGGAGCAAGCGAGATGATCTTCATGTGATTGCGCGCCCGAAGCTCTCGCGGAACCGGCCCGAAGATGCGCGTCCCGATCGGCTCCATCTGATTGTTGATGAGGCCGGCGGC
>JBGTSB010000114.1:0-3014 GCA_041940525.1 Hyphomicrobium sp. | reverse complement strand
CTCATCGAGAAGTATTTCGAAAAGCTGTTTATGACGATTGCGTCTTGCATCAATTGAAGAGCCGTAGCGGCTGGCGCGCCATAGGTGAGCCCGTGGTAGATCTCGTCGGATATGAACCACATGCCGCGCGCAGAGCAGACGTCGATCAAGTCTCGCAGACGGTCCGGGGTTAGCATCGTGCCCGTCGGATTAGCTGGGCTTGCGACCAGAAGACCGTGAAGCTTGCGAGAGGTATCGGCTTCGGCGAGCTGGTTCGGCTCCGGCATCCACCGGGTGCTCGCATCGGTGGCAATGGTCACAGCCTCGAGCCCCAGCGCTTTCGCGATCTGCCGGTAGCAAGGATATCCAGGCGACGGCAGGGCGATCCGTGCACCGGCGTCAAACAAGGCCAGGTAGGCCAGGACGAAGGCCGCGGACGATCCGGTGGTGACGACGACGCGCTCCGGCTCGACATCAACGTTATATGTCTCGGTGTAGTAGCGGGCGATGCGCTCTCGCAGCGCGTTGAGGCCTAGCGCCAGTGTGTACCCTAAAGTGTCATGATCGATCGCGCGTTTTGCTGCCTCTCTGGCGGCCTTCGGTGCTGGCGTCGAGGGCTGACCGACTTCCATATGGATGACGTGCCGGCCGGCCGCCTCCTCAGCCGCCGCCATCCGCATGACGTCCATGACGATAAAACTTTCGATGCCGCTCCTCTGAGAGGGTTGCAGCATGATGTTTTGGCCCACGGATATGCGGACGTCGTCGTTCATTGATCTGCTTCCAAGGTTTCGTGGCTGACGCGCTTGATGCAGTGCGGGAAAGGAAATTGCCGGTCAAGGCTGCCTACCAGCCGCCAGATTGTCCGGCTATAGCATCTCTTTGGCAAACTATGCCGCAATCCCTACGAGGATTTAACCTAGCGGGCATGACGGTGGCGTTGACGGAGCGCATCAGCACAACTAGCGTCCGTCGCGAATGGGCATGAAAACAATGATGATATCGGCCGAGCGATGAAACAAATGAATGCTTTTCAAAGTTTCGCGCGTCACGGTGTTGTTTTGGCCACCGCGCTTGTGCTGCTCGCAACAGCCATTACCCCCGCGAGCGCCCAGCGCGCCCAACTGCTGCGCGATACGGAAATCGAAGATCTTCTCAACGATTATTCGAGAGGCATTTTCAAAGCAGCCGGTCTGGGAACAGGGCGCGTCGCTGTCCGCATCGTCAACCATGAAGCGTTCAACGCGTTCGTGATGGATGGCCGCAACGTCTTTATGCATACCGGCGCGCTGATGATCGCCAAGACGCCTAACGAGGTTATTGGTGTCCTCGCTCACGAAGCCGGCCACATCGAGGGCGGGCACATGGCGTCGCTGCGCATCCGTATCGCGCAGGACAAGACGCGTCTCTTGCTGGCTCAGATTCTCGGTATTGGCGCTATGATTGGCGGTGCGGTGGCGGGGGGCGATAGCGGCCGCGAGGCGTTGTCCGCTGGCCAAGGGATTATGCACGGCGGCGGCGAACTCGTGATGCGGGCGTTGACTGCCGAACGCCGCAGCCAGGAGTCGGCGGCGGATCAGGCTGGCTTGAAATATCTTGAGGCGACGCAGCAGTCAGGCCTGGGCATGCTGGAGACGTTCGAGCGGTTTGCCAATCAGGAGATGTTCATCTCTGACGCCCACACCACGGCCTTTGCGCGAACCCATCCGGTGGCCCGTGATCGTCTCGCCCGGCTTCGAGAGCTCGTTGAACGTTCGCCCTATTACAACACGAAAGACTCTCCCCAGCTGCAGTTTCGTCACGACATGATGCGTGCGAAGCTCTCCGGCTATTTGGAGGCCCCTGGCACGGTGCTGCGGCGTTACCCGGGCAGCGATAACAGCTTTCCGGCCCGCTATGCGCGCGCGATCGCCACACTGCGATCCGGTGGCGAGGGCAGCATCGGGCGCGGCATGGCGATGATGGATGCCCTCATAAGAGACATGCCGAAAAACCCCTACTTCTGGGAGGTTAAGGGCGACTTTTATCAGAAGGCCGGCCAGCCGCAGCAAGCGATTGCCGCCCTGAGGAAAGCGATCCAAGTGTCAGGGCGCAAGCCGACGCTCATTCGCACGCAGCTTGCACAAGCATTGTTGCAAACCCGTCAGCCTGCCGTGGTGGACGAAGCGATTGCGATTTTGAAAGATGCCCTGCGCGGCGACGTTGATGATTGCCGCGCCTACAATGCGCTTGGCGAAGCGTACTATGCCAAACAACAGATGGCGAAGGCAGATCTCGCCCGGGCACAGCGCTTGTTGTGCTTCGGCGACCTCAAGACAGCCAAGAGTTTCGCCCAGCGTGCGCAGGGAGGGCTGAAGCCCGGCTCACCTGATTGGATCGCGGCTGACGATATTCTCACGCACGAGCCGCCTGAAGGTGGCGGATAGCGCTGGATCTCTCAAACAACCAACAACATGCGAGAAAACATATGTCCTTGTTGACGAGAAAAGACGCGGCGGACCGCCGCTGCGGTCTGCCCATGGCGCTCTTCGCCGCTGGCACGATGACATTGCTGGCCTTGGGCTTTGCGGCAGCGGACGCCCAAGACGCCAATGCGGCCGCCGAGAACGCGCAAGCTAAAATGAGTGACGCGCAACGCTCAGAGATCGAAAAGATCGTTAAGGACTACCTGATCGCAAATCCAGAAGTGCTTCTGGATGCGCAGCGAGCGCTTGAAGAAAAGATGGAGAAGGCGCAAGCCGACAAGACCAAGGCGGCCTTGAAGGAGAACGCCGACGATATATTGAGAAGCACCACGGCGCCCGTCGCGGGCAATCCCAAAGGCGATGTCACCGTCGTCGAGTTCTTCGATTACAACTGCGGCTACTGCCGGCGCAGCTTTGACGAGATCGCATCCGTAATCAAAAAGGATGACAACGTCCGGTTCGTGTTCAAGGAATTGCCGATCATTGACCCGAACGCGTCTCCGGGCGCCGCCAAGGTTGCGCTCGCAGCCGATAAGCAAGGCAAGTACCTGGACGTTCACCGGGCTCTGA
>JBGTSB010000113.1:0-3046 GCA_041940525.1 Hyphomicrobium sp. | reverse complement strand
GTCTGATATCCGATCGACGAGTGCGGCCGGAAATTGTTGTAATCGTCAGCCCATTCGGCGATGGCTCTACGGGCATGGTCAAGGCCAAAGAACAGGCTCTCGTTGAGCAGCTCGTCGCGCATGCGACCGTTGAAACTCTCGACATAACCATTCTGCATCGGCTTTCCCGGCGCGATGTAGTGCCACTCGACCTTATGATCCTTCGACCAGGAAAGAATGGCGTTCGAGGTGAATTCGGTCCCATTGTCGGAGACGATCATGCCGGGCTTGCCCCGCCGTTCGACCAGCATCGTCAGTTCGCGAGCAACACGACGGCCAGAGATCGACGTGTCCGGGATCGCCGCCAGGCATTCGCGCGTGACGTCATCGACGATATTGAGCACGCGAAAGCGTCTGCCACAGGCGAACTGATCGTGGACGAAATCCAGCGACCAGCGGGCATTGGCCTTCGCCTCGACCAGGATCGGCGCACGTGTGCCGACAGCACGTCGCCGGGCCTTTCGTTTGCGAACAGACAACCCTTCCTCACGGTAGAGCCGGTAGATACGGTTGACACCGGACGGCTCTCCCTCCCGGCGCAGCAGGATGAACAGCCGTCGGTATCCGAAACGCCGCCGTTCATTGGCCAGATCGCGCAACCTCAATCGCAGATCGACCTCCGGCGGTCGGCAGGACCGATAGCGGATCATCTTGCGGTCGGCGGAAATGATCTGGCAGGCCCGACGCTCAGAGAGGCCCATCAAGCCCTTCAGATGCGCGACGGCGTCACGTTTGGCGGCAGGCCCTACCATTTTTTTGCGAGAAGCTCACGAAGCGCGGCCACATCCAGCATCTGCTCGGCTAGCAACTTCTTCAGCTTGGCGTTCTCCTCTTCAAGCGCCTTCAGCCGCTTCGCCTCAGAGACCTCCATGCCGCCGTATTTGGCCTTCCAGTTGTAAAACGTCGCCTCGGAAATTCCGTGCTTGCGGCAGAGGTCGGCCGCCTTCGCCCCAGCCTCCTGCTCTCGCAAAACACCGATGATCTGCTCTTCTGTAAATCTCTGCTTCTTCATTCGTCCGTCCTCAATGGGCCGGACTCTAATCAACTCTGGAGGAAAAACTCAGTGGCATGTATGGACGGCCTCCGCGTGGCAAGGGCTTTCTGACAGTGATGACAGTTCGGTCGGTGCAGGCATGTATCCGGCCTTTGAGTGCGGCCGCTTTATGCCGCTGGCCCTGATGAAGTCCGCGGATCGGATCCCAGACAGGTCAACGCGCTCGCCGGCGCTGCTCCCCACTGGACGGGTTTGTCCAATCCCGGCTCGACCGTTCGTCATCACACCATCAGCACCTCACCATCAGCACCTCACCATTCTCTGCTGCCGTTCGCGGCTGTCAGGCAACGCGGACTTCGAATCTCTTCCCGGTGGTCATGAGCGCCCAGACTATCCGCGCCATCTTGTTGGCCAAGGCCACGGCAACGACGGTGTAGGGCTTTTTGGCCAGCAATTCGCTCGCCCATACTGTTGGAGCTGCCTTCCCTTTGCGGCTGAAGCGCAGCACCGCATGGGCGCCCACGACGAGAAGCCGCCGTATGTAGGGATCGCCTTGCTTGCTGATCCGCCCGAGTCGCTCCTTTCCGCCGGACGAGTTCTGTCGCGGCACAAGGCCAAGCCAGGCCGCGAGCTGTCGACCGGACTTGAACAGGGAAGCATCCGTCACGGTCGCGACGATCGCGCTGGCAGTGATTGGGCCGATGCCGGGGATCGTCTCGAGGCGCCGGCTGAGCTCGTTCGATCGGTGCCAGGCATAAATCTGCCGGTCCATCTCGCCGACCTTCTCGTGCAGCTCACGAAGCTGCTGGATCAGGGGAAGGAGAGCGGATCGGGCGAGCGGAGGGATCATGTCGTGATCCTCGTCTTCGACTAGCGCGACAAGCATGCTCACTCCAGCGACGCCCTGGCGGGTGACGATCCCAAACTCGGCCAGATGCCCCCGCAAGGCGTTGATCAGCATGGTCCGCTGACGGATCAGCAGCTCCCGGACCCGATGAAGCATCAGGACGCTCTGCTGCTCTTCGCTCTTGATCGGCACGAAGCGCATCGTAGGTCGCGTTACCGCCTCGCAGATGGCTTCTGCGTCAGTGGCGTCGTTCTTCTGCCGCTTCACATAGGGCTTCACGTAAGCAGCCGGCATAAGGCGGACCTCATGTCCCAGCGCCATCAAGACGCGAGCCCAGTGGTGGCCGGTTGCGCAGGCCTCGATACCAATCAGGCACGGCGGCAAAGACGCAAAGAACGTGGCGACATCGTCGCGACGCAGCTTCCGGCGGACAACGACCGCGCCTTCCGCATCAACGCCGTGCACTTGAAAGACGTGCTTGGCGATATCCAGACCGATTGTGCTAACCTTTTCCATGGACGGCTCTCCCTCATGTGACTTTCGACAGCCACACTTTGGCACATCGCGATGCCGGGAGCGGAGGCCGTCCACCACATCAGGTCAGATTGAACAACCGAACTGAGAATTCGCATCTGCCGCTACGACGGCGAGAGCGACGAATGATGCGCTTCAAGTCCGCGCGACAATGTCAGCGCTTCGTCTCAACTCACGGCCCGATCGCCAATCTGTTTCTTCTTCATCGCAAATACTCGACCGCCGCAGATCATCACCAGCTTCGTGCTCACGCCATCTCGAACTGGCGGGAAATCGCTTTGTCGATTCACGCGTAATTTCTAGCCGAAGAGACTACTGCATCCCCAACTCGGTTAAGGCGACGCCACCGGATGGGGACTCTATAACCAAAGCTCGGGCAATTTTGTGCAAATCATGTCCGGTCGGAAGCCGCTGGCTCCCAGCTTGTCGAGCTTCTCAAGGAATGCCTCTATCTTTGGCTGCCAGCAATCTGGTCTGTCGACGTGATGCAGTTCCGGAGAAACCTGACATAGCTTGAAGCCTGCGTCTCTCAAGCGTAGAAGCTCATCGTATGCGATTGGTTCACCGGTAAAACTGTCTACCCAGATCCAGTCAACTCGTTTGCCTTCGTTCTTCAAATAGTCCTGAAGCCG
>JBGTSB010000112.1:0-3132 GCA_041940525.1 Hyphomicrobium sp. | reverse complement strand
TGCGCCCCGCGCGCGCCTCCGGCTTGCCGTAGAGATGGATCGCCGTGCC
The DNA here is from genome assembly GCA_041940525.1 of Hyphomicrobium sp. Lineage (GTDB taxonomy): Bacteria > Pseudomonadota > Alphaproteobacteria > Rhizobiales > Hyphomicrobiaceae > JAKAXS01. Next base: position 3,083 of record JBGTSB010000112.1, on the reverse strand, counting down.
GGGCAGCGCCAGCCAGGGCGCCAGATCGTGCACCTCGTCGCCGATCAGGTTCACCATCTCGACCTTGCGGCCGAGCCGCAGCGGTTTCGCCAGTGGCCAGCTGGCGACCGCCCGGATATGCTGCTCGAACTGCGACACGGTCGCGCCATCCAGTGTCCAGTGGCCGGAGTTGTGAACGCGCGGCGCGATCTCGTTGACAACCAGCGCGTCGGAACCGGCATCCGGACAATAAAACATCTCAACTGCTAGAACACCGGTGTAGTCCAGGGCCGCCGCGATGGCTCCAGCGATTTCGTTGGCCGCCTGTTTCTGTTCGTCCGGCAAACCCGCCGGCACGGCGGACGTGTCCAGAATACCGTCACGATGCGTGTTGATCGGAATATCATAGAACGCCATCCGCCCGGAGCAGTCGCGCACGACAAGCACGGAGACTTCGAACAAGAAGGGCACAACGCCCTCAAGGATCGCCTCACCGCCACCAATCACGTCATGAGCATCGATCAGCGCGATCTCTTCGCCTGCCAGCAAGCGAACTTGCCCCTTGCCGTCGTAGCCCAGTCTCCTGGTTTTCAAAATCGCATCCGTGCCCGTGGCTGCGACGGCTGGCTCAAAATCATCTGGGCCGGAAACAGCGGCGAACGGCGCCACGGGAATTCCCAAACCCGATACGAATGTCTTTTCAATCAGCCGGTCTTGAGCCACTTCCAGCGCTTTGATGCCCGGCCTCAGCGGAGCCTCTTGAGCAGCAATGGAAGCCGCCGGTAACGGCACATTCTCAAACTCGTAAGTCACGGCCGCGACGCCCTTCGCGAATGCCCGCAGCGCTTCCTGGTCGTCATAAGGTGCCGCGACAGACTTGGCAGCAACATCAAATGCGGGCCCGGCGGAATCCGAATAAACGTGGCAGCGAAAGCCGAGGCGCGCCGCCGCCAGAGCAAGCATACGGCCCAACTGACCGCCGCCGAGGATACCAATCGTCGAGCCCGGAGGCAGTGCTTTCGTCATGGTACGAACATCAGTCCTGAGGGGCCTCGGAAACGCCAGCCGTTTGCTTGGCCCGGAAAGCTTCAATACGTGAGGCTAACCCCGGATCGCTCAAAGCCAAAATCTGCGCGGCGAGAAGACCGGCGTTAGCGGCCCCTGCTTCCCCGATCGCGAGCGTGCCCACCGCGACGCCCGCTGGCATCTGCACGATGGAATAAAGGCTATCCTGACCTGACAAGCACTTGGATTTGACCGGAACACCCAAAACCGGAAGTGGGGTCAGCGCAGCTGTCATGCCCGGAAGGTGTGCCGCTCCACCGGCGCCCGCGATGAGGACCTTCAGGCCCCGCCCCGCAGCCTGCTTGGCATAGTCATAAAGACGATCGGGAGTCCGGTGGGCTGAAACAATCCGCGCCTCATAGTCGACTTCAAGGGTGTCCAGCACGTCCGCGGCACATTTCATCGTGGACCAGTCGGATTGACTGCCCATGATAATGCCCACCAATGCGTTGTTAGGTGCCATAGGCGCAAATAGCCCCGCAGTTGGAAAGCGGGCGGTTTATCGGAACACAGGCCCGCAGGCAAGCGCCATATCTGGTTTTTCGTAACCTGCGATGGGGAACGAACGGCATTCAGGCGATGATGTCCGGCAGCAGCTGATCCTCAACGGACTGTATTTCGTCCTTCAGGCCCAACTTCTTTTTCTTCAAACGTCTGATTTGAAGCTGATCTGCGCCACCACTCGCCTCAAGCGCCACGATCTGATCGTCGAGTTCCCGATGCTCTTCGCGAAGCTTCACAAGCTGTTCGCGCAGCTCACGCTCATTCTGACGCTGCTGCATGGATCTTCGCCGTTTCCCCGCCGGAATTAATCTGCGTTGTGATCAACGCAAAGCAAATTATCCGCCCAATCCCACAATTTTGCAAGCCGGTTGGGCAGGCGATGCGAATATTCCCATTTACAAACAGATTGTTAGGACAATGTTTAGCACTTGAAGTTCTTTGCTGCGCATTCCCGCACCATGACGATTTGCGCTCCAGCAAGCATTGGACAAGGCGTTGTAAATCTGTCACCATAAGCTTCTCTTCAACTCTGATAAGGAGGAAATGATGGCGTTAACGGCACATCTCCAGGAGCTTTCAGAGAAGCATCGAACGTTGGAGCGCCGAATTGAAGAGGAGGCTGGGAGACCTGGATCTGACGATCTTCAGATCCGCCGCCTAAAGCAAGAAAAGCTAAAATTGAAGGATGAAATTGCGCGTCTCGCGACGCGGCATTAACAGACGTAAGGCGATCCAGCACGGGTCGCCTTTTGTGTTTTTAGACCAATGACGAGGCCGGACGGCGCTTACCTAGCGAAGCCCGGCCCGCGTTCCCCGCAAAGAACCGAGAGGGCACGAGCCGTGAAGCGCGCCGCACTGATGTGGCGCGCTAAATTTTTTGGAGAATGCAGCGCTAAGAAGCGTCCTTCGCCATCTCGCGCAGCTTGAACTTCTGGATCTTGCCGGTGCTGGTCTTCGGCACTTCCGTGAACACGACATGGCGCGGCGCCTTGAAGCGCGCTAGCCGCTCAAGGCACCAGTCAACAAGATCCTGCTCCGTCGCAGCCTCGCCTGGCTTCAGCTCGACAAACGCGCACGGGGTTTCGCCCCACTTATCGTCGGGCTTGGCCACCACCGCGCAGTAGGCGACGGCCGGATGCTTGTAGAGGACATCCTCCACCTCGATTGAGGAGATGTTCTCACCACCCGAAATGATCACATCCTTTGAACGGTCCTTCAGCTGGATATAGCCGTCGGGGTGCATCACACCGAGATCCCCGGAATGAAACCAGCCGCCGGCAAACGCCTCTGCGGTCGCCGCCTCGTTCTTGAGATAGCCCTTCATGATGATGTTTCCGCGGAACATCACCTCGCCTAAAGTCTCGCCATCCTGAGGCACCGGCTGCATCGTCTCAGGGTCCATCACCGTCAAACCCTCCAAGCAATGATAGCGAACGCCCTGCCGGGCTTTCTTGGCTCCGCGCGCCGGCTTATCGAGATCGTCCCATTCAGGACGCCACTCATTCACCGTCGCCGGCCCATACGTCTCAGTCAGT
>JBGTSB010000111.1:0-3329 GCA_041940525.1 Hyphomicrobium sp. | reverse complement strand
CCACCCTGGCCTGCACCGACGATGGTGTGCACCTCGTCGATGAAGAGAATCAGCTCGCCCTGGTGCTCGGTCACTTCCTTGAGCACCTTCTGCACGCGCTCCTCGAACTCGCCGCGGTACTTGGCGCCTGCCACCATGGCGTTGATGTTGAGTTCGACCAGACGCTTGTCGCGCAGCGTCTCGGGCACTTCGCCGGCGACCATGCGCTGCGCCAGCCCTTCGACGATGGCGGTCTTGCCGACGCCGGGCTCGCCGATCAGCACCGGGTTGTTCTTCTTGCGCCGGGCCAGCACTTCGATGGTCGTCTCGATCTCCTGCGCGCGGCCGATGACCGGATCGAGCTTGCCCTCGCGCGCCATCTTGGTGAGGTCGCGCGAATACTTGTCGAGTTCCGGCGTGTTGGTCGGCGTCTCGGCGCGGCCATCCTCGGCCCCTTTGCCGACCACCTTGCTTACCTGCTGGCGCAGCGCTTGCGGCGTGAGGCCGTAACGGCGCAGCAGGTTGGCCGCCAAACCTTCGCCTTCCTCGGCGAGCCCGATCAGGAAATGCTCCGGCCCGACATAAGAGTGGCCGAGTTCGTTGGAGGCCACGAAAGCACGGCTGAGCGCGTCCTTGACCCGGGGCGACACGCCGATCTCGCCCTCGAACGGCTTATCGCCGCGCTTGGCTTCGGATTCGATCTGGCGCTTAAGGTCATCGACCTTGATCTTGAACTGCCCCAGGATGGTCTTTGCCACGTCGCTGTCGATCAGCGCCAGCAGCAGGTGTTCGGTATCGACTTCGGCGCGCCCGAACTCTGCAGCGTGTCGGGCGGCCTCCTGCAATAGGGCCTCGGACTGTTCGCTGATACGGCTGGCGAGCCCACTGCCGCGACGGCGCGCGGTGCCCGTACCGGCCGGGGCGGGTTCGCCGAACGAGGCATCGACGACCTCGTCGGTATCGGCCGCCATGGACGGTGCGTCGTCACCGATGCGGAAGAAGTCGCTGCCAAGGAAGTCTTCGAACAGCCCGCTGCGCGAGCCGAACAAGGCTTCCAGCGGTGAGACGGTGCGCTTTTGCTGGCGCACCAGTTGGCGATAGTGATCGTCACACAACAGCATGGTGCTGTGGCGACCATTGAGATTGGCTTCCACCCGCACCGTGGCGGGCTGGCCGCAGACTTGGCATTGTTTTCTGGCCATGCTGATGCTCCTGTAAAGATTGATCTGACGAGGCACCGCCGATCACGGTGCCTCATCTCTTTGTGGTTTTTGAGAAAAACGCGCTGCCCCGCGTCAGCCGTTGATCGGGATCGAGCGCCCCTGCTTGGGCGTACTGGCCTCGCGCTTTTCCATCGTGATCGTGAGCACGCCGTTCTTGAAAGCGGCCTTGATCGTGTCCTGGTTGGCATCGGCCGGCAGGTTCAGAGCGCGCTGAAAGCTGCCGTAGGAGCGCTCCACCCGGTGGAAACCGCCGTCTTTCGTTTCCTGCTCCTGACGCTTTTCACCGCGCACCAGCAGCACGTCGTTGTCGAGCGTGATCTGGATGTCTTTTTCCTCGACGCCGGGTACTTCCAGGGCGATCTTGTACTGCTTGTCGGTCTCCTGGATGTCCAGCGCCGGCTTCAGCATGCCCGGCCAGTCCGACGGCCAGCGTGGCATGGCCAGCGTCGGGAAACCGAAGCCTCGAAACGCGTCGTCGAACAGGCGGTCGATCTCGCGATGCAATTGCAGGATGGGACTGACGGGCCCACCCGCCACCGGCAGGTCATTGCGCTGCACCGGCAGCGAGGCAGTGCTCTGTTGTTCTTCCTGCTCCTTCTTGAACCAGTTCCAGGGAGCCAATTTCTTGAAATCAATGTCCATGTCACACCTCCAGAAGAAAAATTGAAGACTCTCGCTCACTCCGTTTGCCTGCGGCGACGGACAGCGCGCCCAGACGACACGGAGTGTTCCGCTGACTTCGGCTGCTCATCTGTGCGTATCACCTCCTTCTTTCTGCCTGCTTGGATCTGATCATTGATCCATTGATCGATTTCACTTTGACGAAACCGCCACGTCCCGCCGACCTTGAAGGCCGGAATTTCCCCGTGCGCGGCGAGCCGGTAAAGCGTCCGCTTGCCGACCTTTAAGTAGGTAGCCAACTCGTCGAGTGTGAAGATCGCCTGCTGGCGCGCTGTCATACCACCCCCACAAGTTCCGTCGTCACGCGGCCTCGCTCGAGGAAATTCTTGCAAGACTTTGCAAGATATTGCGCCTAACATGCCGAAAGTCAAGAGTCAACATCCAGCGACCTGCTGGCCGATTGATGTGACTCAAATCTTCAAGGACGGTATGCCAGGGCGGGCCGGTCCGGCGCAGGGGACGGTGGGTTGATCGGGACCTTGCGGGCGCCGCCCACGGCCGCAGATCAAACACCGATCCTCACGTTGTAACCGAGCGCCCGCAGCCCCTTGCTCGTGCGCATGTTCCTTGGCGGAAACTCGTCTGGGCGCGCCCAGCCGACGATTTCCCCGAGACTGCTCAGGCCAATGTGCGGAATGGCCCAGTCGTCGCTGCGGATCGCGCTACCCAAGAAGCCCAGTGGCAGCGCAGGACGATTTTGGCCAAATCATCGAATCCACGTCCTCAAGGCCAAGGCGTTACTATTTAGTTCGGATTACGGACGCGGGTTCGGTTCCGTGTTCCACCACCATCTACAAGGGCTCGGATAGTCTCCGGGCCCTTTTTCTTGCCTGAAATCCCCAAGCCACGCGGGGTTCCGGCCGATGGGCTTGCGGATGCCATCCTGCCGCTCGGCTCCAAAACCGGCGTTTTTCCCGCCCAGAGTCGTCTCTGTCTCTGTTTGGCTTGCGGGTAGTCGCAGCTCCTAGCCGCCAAAATCAACCACTTACGCGCCCTGGTTCGCCGTCAACCCCGCCCGCCGATCAAGAATCGAACCGTGCCACCACCCTACGTTGCGCCGTCCAGTCCACCGGCAACGGGTTGCGCTGGAACCACAGCAGGCTCATGCAGCGGGGCTGCTGCCCCGCATAGATCGCCTTCACGATGTCCGGCTCCAGCAGCGTCAGGCGCAGCAGTTCGTTGACCGTGGAATGGTGCAAGCCTTCGCGCTTGGCGATCTCGCTGCCGGTTTCGACCACACCGTCGTCGAGCAGCTGCTGCCTCGTCAGCACTTTGCCCCGGTTCTCGATCAGATAGCAGAGTAGCTTGAACTCGAGTGCCGAGAGCTCGACGGCAGCACCGTCGACATGCTGCTCGTCATCACCGATTACGACGACCAACGGCGCTGAGAAGCCGCGGCATCCGCGAGCACGATTGTCCCCCGCCGCCCGATCCGCTAGAACCCGG
>JBGTSB010000110.1:0-3362 GCA_041940525.1 Hyphomicrobium sp. | reverse complement strand
CGGGCAACTGCCGCATGTGCCTTGTCGAAGTGCAGGGTGGTCCCAAGCCCGTCGCCTCCTGCGCGATGGGCGTCAAGGACTTGCCGCCCAACAAGGACGGCACGCCCAAACAGATCTTCACCAACTCCGCGCTCGTCAAAAAGGCGCGTGACGGCGTAATGGAATTCCTGCTCATCAATCACCCGCTGGATTGCCCGATTTGCGATCAAGGCGGCGAGTGCGATCTGCAGGACCAGGCCATGGCCTTTGGCGTTGGCGGCTCGCGTTATTCGGAAAACAAGCGCGCGGTCGAGGAAAAAAACATCGGCCCGCTCATCAAAACGATGATGACGCGCTGCATTCATTGCACGCGTTGCGTCCGCTACATGACCGAGGTCGCCGGCGTCGAAGAACTCGGCCTGATCGGCCGTGGCGAGGACGCGGAGATCACCACGTATCTAGAGCAGGGCATCCTGTCGGAGATGAGCGCAAACGTCGTGGACCTCTGTCCCGTCGGCGCGCTGACCCACCGGCCATGGGCGTTCAATGCGCGGCCGTGGGAAATGCGCAAAACCGAGAGCATCGACGTTATGGATGCAGTCGGTTCAGCCATCCGGGTCGATACGCGCGGACGCGAAGTCATGCGTGTTCTGCCGCGCAACAACGACGCCGTAAACGAAGAGTGGATTTCAGACAAAACGCGCCACATCGCGGATGGCCTGCGCACACAACGCCTTGACCAGCCCTACATCCGTAAGGACGGCCGGCTCCAGCCTGCGAGCTGGAATGAGGCTCTGGCCGCCGTCGCTGATAAGCTGAAAGGTGCGAAACCTGAACACATAGGCGCGATCGCGGGCGATCTGACAGGCGCGGAAGAAATGTTCGCGCTGAAGGATCTGTTCGAGCGGCTCGGCTCATCAAATATCGACTGTCGGCAGGATGGATCCAAACTTGATCCTTCCCTTGGCCGCTCCAGCTACCTGTTCAACAGCACGATAGAAGGCATCGAAGAGGCCGACGCGATCCTGCTCATCGGCACGAACCCGCGCATCGAAGCGGCCGTCATGAACGCGCGCATTCGTAAGCGCTGGCGACAGAGTGGGGTCCGGATTGGTCTCGTCGGGCAAGCGGCCGATCTCGGCTACCCGCACGACTACCTCGGCGCTGGGCCCAAGACTCTGGCGGAACTTGCCGGCGGATCGCACGACTTTTCCAACGTGTTGAAGGACGCCGAACGCCCACTCGTGATCGTTGGCGCCAATGCGACCGCACGCAGCGACGGCTTGGCCGTTCTGTCTCACGCAGCAAAAATCGCAGGCGCTTGCGGCGGCACGCTCAATGTCCTCCACACCGCCGCCGCGCGTGTGGCGGGTCTCGATCTCGGCTTCGTACCGGGCCAAGACAAAGCCTTGGACACATCCGGCATGATCGGTGCCGCCGGTCAGGGCAAGCTCGACGTGCTGTTCCTGCTAGGTGCTGACGAAATCGACACCGGCGCGCTGGGCTCCACCTTTGTGGTCTATCAAGGCAGCCACGGAGATCGCGGCGCGCACCGGGCCGACGTGATCTTCCCAGGCGCGGCTTACACCGAAAAGAGCGCTACCTACGTCAACACCGAAGGCCGCGCGCAAATGGCCGCACAGGCCGTGTTCCCGCCAGGCGAAGCCAAGGAAGACTGGAAGATCATCCGCGCGCTATCCGCCCTTACCGGACAAACGCTGCCTTACGACACGCTCGATGCCTTGCGCGCCGCCATGTACAAGTCGGCACCGGCCCTCCAGCGGCTCGACAGCGTCAGCCCCGCTGATGACGGCGGAGTGGCTGCGCTGGCAAAAGCCGGCGGAAAGCTTGGAGATGAGCCGTTCGCGGCCGCGATTGACGACTTCTATTTGACGAACCCCATTGCGCGCGCGTCTGCGGTGATGGCGGAGATGAGTGCGCTCAAGGCGCAGGACACGAAAAAGATGGCGGCTGCGGAGTAGTTGAGGAATAGATCTGCCGACAAGCGGCGGCAGTCAGTTCAGGACGAATGGCGGGGACATGCAGGATTGGACGACAAGTCTATGGGATAGCGCGATCTGGCTGGCGATCACAGTCGGCGCCAGCTTGGCGCTGTTGGTGAGCCTGCTGCTGATCATCGCCTTCCTGCTTCTCATGGACCGCAAGGTCTGGGCGGCCGTCCAGCTCCGCCGCGGACCGAACGTCGTGGGGCCCTTCGGTCTCCTGCAATCGTTTGCCGATCTTCTCAAGTTCGTGCTGAAAGAGCCGGTGATTCCGGCTGGCGCGGACAAGAGCGTATTTCTGCTAGCGCCTGTCGTCACCGCACTGTGCGCGCTCGCAGCCTGGGCCGTGATCCCGGTCGACGAAAACAGCTGGGGCCGTTGGGTCATCTCCGATCTCAACGTCGGCATCCTCTATATCCTCGCCATTTCCTCGCTCGGGGTTTACGGCGTGATCATGGGCGGTTGGGCGTCCAACTCGAAATACCCCTTCATGGCCTCACTTCGGTCTGCCGCGCAGATGGTCTCCTACGAGGTCTCAATCGGCCTGGTTATCATCACCGTCCTGCTGTGCGTCGGCTCGCTCAATATGACCGATATCGTCAACGCTCAGACCACCGGGCCCGGCACGATGATGGGCCTACCAGCCTCGATCTTTGACTGGCACTGGTTCGCTCTCCTGCCGATGTTCGTCGTCTTCTTCATCTCCGCGCTGGCCGAAACCAACCGGCCACCGTTTGACTTGGTGGAGGCGGAAAGCGAACTGGTGGCGGGCTTCATGGTGGAATATGCCTCCACGCCGTATCTTTTGTTCATGCTCGGAGAATACGTGGCAATCACCACCATGTGTGCGCTCTCCGCAATTCTGTTCCTCGGCGGCTGGCTGCCGCCCGTCGATATATGGCCGCTCAACGCGGTGCCAGGCCTCGTCTGGTTCCTGCTCAAAGTGGTCTTGATGTTCTTCATGTTCGCACTAGTGAAGGCGATGGTGCCGCGCTACCGCTACGATCAACTCATGCGCCTTGGCTGGAAAGTCTTCCTGCCACTGTCCTTGATCGCGGTCGTCGTGGTGGCGGGTGTTCTCCACGCGTTCGACTTGGCGCCGTAACGAAAGGTCCTGAACCATGGCTTCCCTTGCTCAGGTTACCAAATCGCTGCTCTTGACGGAGTTCGTGTCAGCGTTCTTCCTGACCATGCGCTACTTCTTCACGGCGAAGAAGACGCTGAATTACCCGTTTGAAAAAGGCCCGCTTTCGCCCAGGTTCCGTGGCGAACACGCGCTGCGCCGCTATCCAAACGGGGAAGAGCGCTGCATCGCCTGCAAACTTTGCGAGGCGATCTGCCCGGCCCAGGCGATCACGATTGAGGCCGGCCCCAGACGCA
>JBGTSB010000109.1:0-3477 GCA_041940525.1 Hyphomicrobium sp. | reverse complement strand
ATTTAAATTTTTTTGACATTTTCAATTTTCGAATTTTTTCCCATTTTGGACCCTTTTTGGCCAAAAATATGGGTCAGAATTTGGTAAAAAAGGCAAGGTGAAGTCGTCACCGCCCTGGACACGCGCCTGGAGCCAATCCGCGTACTCGCCACGGATCTTCTTCGGCGCGTAACCTCCGATTTGAGCAGGCGCAACAGATCCGGTCGCGCGGTGGCGCTGGGACCATTTGACAATCGCTGAAGGACTGACGCCGAGCGCCTTGGCGACCGATCGACGGCTTTCGCCGGCTTCAACACGCGCGATCGCTTTCTCTCGGAAGTCCATAGAGTACGGCTTCGTCATCGGGGCTGGCCTCCTCCTCCAGCCCAAATGTTGAATCAGAACTCAACCGAATTGGGAATCCCGCCAACGATTCCGAGAAACCTCATCCCGCTCTAGCGAGCGCTGGAGCGCGAATCAAAAAGCCGGCCCGTGGGCCGGCTCAGACTGCTGACAAAGGCCTGGCGCTTGCCGGGGCTTTGTGATTCCGAGAGGCATGTTGAGGAAGCCCGGCCCGCAGCAGACCGAGCTCGAGATGGTGACGCTCGAGAGCTTGGTTCCGCCCGACCACCTGCTTCGCAAGATCGAAGCGGCGATCGATTTCTCGTTCATCCATGATCGCGTCGCCGCGCTCTACAGCGCGGACAACGGACGCCCGGCGCTGGATCCGGTCGTCATGTTCAAGGCGCTCTTCATCGGCTACCTGTTCGGCGTTCGCTCGGAGCGCCAGCTCGTGCGCGAGATCCAGGTGAACGTCGCCTATCGCTGGTTTCTCGGGCTGAAGCTGACCGACCCGGTGTTCGATGCCTCGACGCTGTCGCAGAACCGCCGTCGCCGCTACGCCGACACCAGCGTCGCGCAGGACATCTTCGACGCCATCGTCGAGCCGGCGATCGCCCATGGGCTGGTGGATGGGACGGTGCTTTACACCGACAGCACCCATCTCAAGGCCAACGCCAACAAGAACAGGTTCGACAAGGAGATCCGCGCCAAGTCGCAGGCGGACTATTGGGATGCGCTCGACGCGGCGATCGAGGCGGAGCGCGCGGCCCACGGCCAGGCGCCCCTCAAGCCCAGGCCGCGCCGCCCGGCCGAGAAGGAGACCAAGATCAGCCGCACCGATCCCGAGAGCGGCTACATGGTCCGCGACGGCAAGCCCAAGGGCTTCTTTTATCTCGATCATCGCACCGTCGATGGGCGATGCGGGATCATCACCGACAGCTTCGCGACGCCCGCCAGCCTTCATGACAGCGTGGTCTATCTCGGCAGGCTGGACCGGCAGCGAAAGCGCTTCGGCCTCGAGGTCGGCGCGGTCGGGCTGGATGCGGGCTACGCCACCGCTGCGATCGCGCAGGGGCTGGAAGAGCGCGGGGTATTGGGGGTCATCGGCTATCGACGCCCGAGCCCGCCGCGCCCGGGCATGATGGCGAGCAAGGCCTTCTCTTATGAGCCCGATCTCGACGGCTACCGCTGCCCCGGCGGCCAGGTGCTGCGCTACGCGACGACGGATCGCAACGGCTATCGGCAGTACAAGTCCGATCCGAAGGTCTGCCGCGACTGCCCTCTGCTCGGGTCCTGCACGGCCAATGCGAAGGCGGAGCGGGTGATCACCCGCCATGTCTGGCAGGAGGCCCGCGACCGGGTCGATGCGCATCGCCTGACCCCTTGGGGCAAGAGCGTCTACAAACGCCGCAAGGAGACCGTCGAGCGATCCTTCGCCGACGCCAAGCAACTCCACGGCCACCGATACGCGCGATTCCGAGGGAAGGTCGGCGTCGCCTGCCAATGCCTGCTCGCAGCGGCGGCCCAGAACATGAAGAAGATCGCCCTGGCCCTCGCTCCGAGCCTAAAAGCCACCTGATCGGAGACGCCATGCGCCTCTGAGCCGAGACCACGCTCAACCGGAAAATCTCGCCAAAAAAGAAACCCCGCCCAAAACGGACGGGGTTTGTCAGCGATCTGAGCCGGCCCGTGGGCCGGCTTTTGGACGGTTGGTGGAGCCAAGGGGAGTCGAACCCCTGACCTCTTGAATGCCATTCAAGCGCTCTCCCAACTGAGCTATGGCCCCGTACCGTCTGGGAACCCGGCGCCGCCGCGTCGACCGCAGCGTTTCCGGGCAGGCCCGAGCGAATAGTCCGTTCGCGCCGGGGACGCAAGCCCTATGAGGCTTGCGGAGAGAACCGGCGGCGCGAATTCCGCCGGCCCTCGAAGGCTTATATCAGGACAGGACGAACCGGTCGGTTAACGCGCTCAGCGCTCCTCTTCCTCGTCGTCCACATCGCCCTCGTCGAGATCGTCGAGGCTGATATCGTCGTCGTCGTCTTCGAGAATGACGTCGTCATCGTCGCTGAAGCTGCTGTCGTCGATGTCGTCGTCCTTGTCGCCGCCATTGGCCTTCGCCGGGATGGCGTCGTCCTCGACATCATCATCATCGTCGAGGTCGAGCACGTCGTCATCGTCGCCCACGTCGTCGAGATCATCGTCGACCAGATCGTCCTCGAGCTCCGGCTCTTTGGGCGCCGGCGTCTTCTCGAGCGGAACGGCCGCGGCGCGGACGCGTTTCGGCTTCGACGGCGCCGCGAGATCGATGGAAACGCCGCAAGCCGGACAAACGATCGGATCGCGGAGGAGGTCATAGAAGCGCGCGGCGCAGCTCGGGCAAATGCGCTTCACGCCCCATTCAGCTTTGGCCATGGTTGCTCTCCGACCTTGGGCGCTCTCTGATTCAGGGAATGGCGGCAGATGCCACAGGGCCGGGGCCCTGTCAAAGCGAGAAAACAGTGATTCTCACGCCTCTTCGGGGAACTGCCTGACCCGGGAGACGCCATGCTGCGCCTGCGGTGTCAACGGCGCCGCAGCGCGACAAGAAGTCCCGAGCAACTGCACTAAGTTATGAACAGGTCGAGAACGCTTCCTTATTGGGGTGGCACAACAAGTTACAGCGCGCGCGCGACTTCCCGCAAAACCGGGAGGCCACACCTACATATGGTGACCAAGGCGCTCAGCGTACGTTAACTTGTGTTGTCCCTCAACAAAGGGTAGCGTTGACCGATCGATTAACAGTGGGCGACGCAGATGCTGTATCAGTTCTACGAACTCTCGCACGCGGCCGTGGCGCCGTGGCGACAAGCTGCCGTGGCCAGCCGGGACATGCTGCGCAATCCGGCCAATCCGTTCTCGAACACGATCCCGGCGCGGGCCACCGCCGCCGCTTTCGAAATGTTCGCCAACGCGACCAAGCGCTATGCGAAGCCCGAGTTCGGGCTGACCGAGACGCTGGTCGACGGCGTCGAGACCCCTGTCCTGGAGCGCGTGGTCTGGCGGAAGCCGTTCTGCAACCTGCTCTGGTTCAAGCGCGACAGCGAGCATGCCGCGCGCCGGAACGACCCGCCCGTGCTGGTGGTGGCGCCGCTTTCCGGGCATTTCGCCACGCTGCTG
>JBGTSB010000108.1:0-3521 GCA_041940525.1 Hyphomicrobium sp. | reverse complement strand
ATGACGGCCAGTAGATTGTCCCAGCCGCCGCGAACGCCGCCACAATGGTCTTCAATGAGCTGGCGCAGCGGAATGCCCATCTCTTCTTCGACGACGCATGGGCGTTCGACGTGACCTGAGATCTGGAACAGCTTCGTGCCTGTGTTGTTCGGCAGGCCGAGCGAGGCGAACCAATGCGCCCCGCGGCGCAGGATTTCCGGCACGACTGCGATGCTTTCAACGTTATTGACAGTCGTCGGCGCGCCGTAGAGCCCAACGTTGGCAGGGAACGGCGGCTTGAGGCGTGGCTGGCCCTTCTTGCCTTCCAGGCTTTCGATCAACGCTGTTTCTTCGCCGCAGATGTAGGCACCCGCGCCGTGATGGACGTAGAGATCGAAGTCCCAGCCATGGATGTTGTTTTTGCCGATTAAGTGCGCCTCGTAAGCCTCGTCGACGGCCTTCTGCAAAGCTTCCCGCTCGCGGATGAATTCTCCGCGCACGTAGATGTAGCAGGTATGGGCGCGCATCGCGAACGAAGCGATCAGAGCACCTTCAATGAGAATATGCGCATCATTGCGCATGATCTCGCGATCTTTGCAGGAGCCGGGCTCGCTCTCGTCGGCATTGATCACAAGATAGGATGGCCGTTCGTCGTTCTTCGGCATGAACGACCATTTTAGCCCCGTGGGAAAGCCTGCCCCGCCGCGACCGCGCAGGCCTGACGTTTTGACTTCGTTGATGATCCAGTCGTGGCCCTGATCGATCAGTAGCTTGGTGCCATCCCATACGCCACGCGATTGCGCGCCTTTCAGGCTGCGATCGTGGTAGCCATAGATGTTGCGGAAGATACGATCTTTGTCCTCAAGCAGCATCTGATCATCCCTTCGGCTTTTCGCCGGCCTCATTTTCCGGTCGCCAACCAGTCGCCAACTTGGCGGCCTGATCGACCCACTTATCCCGCTCAATTGAGCCAAATGCGTCGTCGATCTGCTTTTCCAGCCAATCAACACTCGCTGGCGTCAGGCTTGCGATCTGTTCAAAGTGAAAGATGCCAATCTGATTGAGCCGCTGCTCCATCTTGGGGCCGACGCCCCAGATGAGCTTCAAGTCGTCGGCTTTTCCGTCTTTCGGCGCGTCCAGAAGTTCCGGCTTGGCCAGGTCGCTATCGTCCGGCATCTTTGCCTTGATGGCCGCCATCTGATCAGGCGACAGTGGTTTGCCTTGCGCGCGCGCTTCCAAGTTCTTGACTAGTCCGGCGTTGGCCGTTGCAGCAGCGGCAGCCGGGTTGATCGCGGGCTTGGCTTCGGCAGCCTTCGGTGGTGATGGCGGTGCCGGCTTTGGAGCCTCTTGGGAGCTGGCATCTTGGTTTTCCATCTCCTCAAAGCGCTTGCGCCAAGCGCCGATGCCCGAGCCGTCATAGAGCGAGGACTCTTGCAGCGTCGTCGCGCCACCCTCGGGCGCGGACACTTGCCGTCCAATTTGGGAGCCCGGCAACACCGGCTTTCCTCGCTCAATGCCGTCCAGGATTTTTTCGAGCGAGTCTGCGGTGAGGTCTTCGTATGTGTCTTTGAAGATCTGAACCATAGGTGCGTTTGCACAGGCCCCCAGGCATTCCACCTCTTCCCATGAGAAATCGCCGTTGCTGGAAAGCTGATGCGGATTGGGTGCGATGTATTTCTTGCAGACGCCGATCAAATCCTCCGCACCGCGCAGCATGCATGGTGTCGTTCCACACACCTGCACGTGGGCTTTGCGGCCGACCGGTGCAAGCTGGAACATCGTATAAAACGTCGCGACCTCGTAGACGCGGATATAGGCCATGCCCAGAAGGTCAGCCGTGACGCGAATGGCGGGCTCTGTCAGCCAGCCGCCGATTTGTTCTTGGGCGCGCCATAGAACCGGGATGACAGCGGATGCCTGTTTCCCCGGCGGATACTTGGCAATCGTCTTTTGCACCCATTCCATGTTCTCGCTGGTGAAAGCGAAGTCGGTTGGCTGCTCTGGATGCAGACGGCGAACGGCCATGGCGTTCCTTTGGTGGCAAAACGTGCGCGCTGGCCCAAAGCCAACGCTGCTGCAGTGCAGAAATCGCCCATTTCACGCACGAAGGCAACTGATTCAAAAAGCAATGAACAAATCAGTGCGCATATTGTGCACCAGAGCGATGTTGCCAACATGCTAGCGCGCTGGAGACAAACGCCTACTGCGCACTCAGCCGCACCAGCCATGTGCATTCCTTACGCGTGTGCTCAGATTTTGAGACTGCGCTGGGCTACGGCACGAACGAGCGAATCACCTGTGGTGTCTTGCCTAGATCAGCCCGCCGGTCGTAACGGCTGAAATTATGGAAGTCCGTAATCCAAGCGGCGATTAAGAGAATGGCCGCTAACGGAGCCAGGAAGAGAGAGATCTGCGAGCCTACGCGTAGAAAGCCGGTCCAGAAGAGCCAAAGCAGCAACCCGAAGAGCACGAGAACGCCGCCGCCTGTCTGCAGTCCCTGGTCTATGGCGTAGACGAGTGCAGTGATGACCGCGAACATACCCAGCATGAAGGGGATGATCGGCAGGTCCGCCTGGAGCGCGCCCATCGGCCAATCGTTGCGAAATGCAAAGAAACGATAGCTTGCTAGGCTCAATCCCCAGCCTACGGCGCCTACGGCAAGCAAAAACGGTACGTCGGCCATGAGGCAACTCCCACTCTACGCAACGATCAGAGACCTTTTTGCCAGTTAAACCCGCGCGTTGCTAGGGGCAATTCGCATTGATTATCCATCGCGGACGAGAAGCTGAATTGCCGAGATTATTCCGTACGTTGTTGGATTATCTGTCGATTTCCCCGAAGACGATATCGAGTGAGCCGAGAATGGCGCTCACGTCTGCCAACATGTGACCGCGATTGAGAAAGTCCATGGCCTGCAAATGGGGGAAACCGGGCGCGCGGATCTTACAGCGGTACGGCTTGTTCGAACCGTCGGCGACCAAGTAAACGCCAAACTCGCCTTTCGGCGCTTCTACGCAGGCGTAGGTTTCGCCCTTGGGCACGTGGAAGCCCTCTGTGTAGAGTTTGAAGTGATGGATGAGGGCTTCCATGGAGCGCTTCATGTCACCACGGCGCGGCGGGACGACTTTTTTGTCCTGAGAGGTGACCGGACCCTGGCCTTCGGGCGAGCGCAGCTTCTCGCAGCACTGCTTCATGATTTTCACGCTCTCGCGCATCTCGGCCATGCGGATCAGGTAACGGTCGTAGCAGTCACCGTTCTTGCCCACTGGAATATCGAAATCGAATTCCGAGTAGCACTCATACGGCTGGGATTTGCGCAGATCCCAGGCGGCGCCGGAGCCACGGACCATGACGCCTGAGAAGCCCCAGCGGAAACAATCTTCCAGGCTGACAACCCCGATGTCGGCGTTGCGCTGCTTGAAGATGCGGTTGCCCGTCAGCAGACCATCGATGTCGTCCAACACCTTCAGGAACGGATCGCACCAGTCGTAAATGTCGTCGATCAGCTGCGGTGGGAGATCCTGGTGCACCCCGCCGATGCG
>JBGTSB010000107.1:0-3609 GCA_041940525.1 Hyphomicrobium sp. | reverse complement strand
AACGAGGTACACACCAAGGTCGGCGCTGTCCGGAGGCTCGTCACGGAGCGGCTCCGCGATCTGGCGGTCGCCTGATGCGTGCGTCGACATTTACGGCGCGCGTGGCAACCGTCTTGCGGCAGGCGACATGCACGCATCCGATCGAGCCGCTCCGGCGTTTCGTTGACGCCGATGGCACGGTGCGGATCGCGGCGGAGTGCTCGCTCTGCGGCCGGCGGTCGCCGGGGATCGATGTAACGCCACGACTGCGGGCGTTCGTTGACGGCCAGAAATAGAACGGCCGTGAGCCTGGGAGGGGCTCACGGCCGGCGAGAGGAAAGCAACTGACCAGGTTGCGATCGGCGTTGAGCATACCACGCGGCGCCGCTCGCCTGCAACACAACTCCGGAAAGCGAGGTCTCGAAGCGATGAGTAACGCGTTGACGACGCGATCGGGGGCGGCGTTCGCCATGGTCCCTCAGAGCGTCCAGGAGGCGCTTGAATTCGCCCGGCTGATGGCGAATTCAGGGATGGTCCCGGACATTTACGCCGGCCAGGCGGGGCGCGTTCTGGCCGCGATGCAACTCGGCGCCGAGGTGGGGCTCCCGCCCATGACGGCGCTTCAGCGGATCTTTATCCAGAACGGGAAGCCGACGATGGACACGCGGGGCTGTCTCGCGATCGTCGAAGCGTCCGGCTACCTGATCGCGAAGTCGGAGACGTGGGACGCCGTGACCAAGACGGCGACCGTCATGGTCCAGCGGAAGGGACGCGATCCGATCGTGCGGACGTTCTCCGAGGAGGACGCCAAGCGGGTCCACTGCAAGGAAAACCAGCAGTCGATCACGCTGGACCAGAAGGGCACCTATCGCATCGCGCAGGCCAGCAGCGGCTTCAACGCCAGCTGGAAAGAAGGCGCGGAAACGAAGCGCTGGCGTGGGACGCTGGAAGAGTATGCGGCGCAGGGCATCGACAAGAAGCGGTTGACGGCCTGGTGCCGGGAGCACGGCTGGGAAACAATCCTGAACCGCGCTGGTATGTCGTTTCGCAAGTTGAGCGACGAGGAGAAAGCTGATTTGAACCAGACGAAGGCGATCACGCTCATGATGGCCAATCCGTCGATGATCAAGCGGCCTGTGCTGGATCTGGGATCGCACCGCGTTGTCGGCTTCAAGCCAGACAACTACGCCAAGGAACTTGGCAAGTAAGGTCATCAGCTGAACCAAAAATGCGCGACCCCCCGAGCCTGGGGGAGAGGGCTCGAGGGGCTCGCAAAGGCTAGGCTGGTGGGAGCCTAGCGGGGAAGGTCGAGAGGGGGGACCAGGGAGCGTGCACCCCTACTCTCGATGGGTCGCAGAATGGCAATTCCTAACTGGCCAAGCTGTTCCCCCGGGAACATCAAAAGTAATGAATGAAATGTGCTCGAGCCGCTAACAGACTGAATCGGCAAGCATCGCGCCGGCCACAGCTGCCTGCGGCCCGCGCGATGATCAAAATGCGGCTCGTGAAACAGACGTTTAGTAGACGCAGGCGTAGTATTTCGCCTTCCAGAAGAAATTGCCCGTCTTCCGGAACATGCGGCGGTACTACTTGCGGCAATCGCGATAGCCGCCGCCGAAGTAGTACGTTGGCTCGCTAACGTCATCCATCATGAATGAGTTGTGGCCGTTGGGAACGTCCCAATAACGATGCTTCTTCTTGCCTCCGGCGTGCGCCATCGACGCTCCGGCAATGCTGAGGACCAATGCAGCCGAAGCGGCCGCGAGCAGTAGTTTTCCGATAGCGCGCATGGGGGCGAACTCCTGTGCGGTTGAAACTCCGAAGCCGGACAGGCCACGGCAAGCCGCACGCGCAACGCATGAGCGAGCAGCTCTAACCCCGCATCTTGTCTAAACGTCGTGCCGCCCTCTGTTCCATAAGGAACAGGTCAATCGGCGCGCTGCGCCCGCGTGATTGTGTCGAGCACGCATTGCCGGTCCAAATCTTTTTCAAACGCGGAAAAGTCTCCGCCATCATGCCGCAACGCCTTGTCGAGCCACTGATGGAAAACATCGCGATCAATCTCGATCGTCCCGAACTGGCGCAGGTGATCGGTCACAAACTGCGTGTCCAGAAGGATGAAGTTGCCGTGGATCAGACGAGCGATCAAATGCACAAGAGCGATCTTGGAGGCGTCGCGCTCCACGGAGAACATGCTTTCACCGAAGAACGCGGCGCCAACGGCGACACCGTAAAGCCCGCCAACGAGATGGCCACGCTCGTTCCATACCTCGACGGTATGGCAGTGGCCTTGATCGAAGAGCTCGCGATACAGCGATCGGATTCGGCCGTTGATCCAGGTTGACCGGCGGCCCGGCCGGGCGGCAGCGCAGCCGTCAATGACACCGTCGAAGTCGGTGTCGACGCGAACCTGCATGATTGTTGAGCGCAGCGTTCGTGCAAGGCGGCGCGGCACATGGACTTGATCAAGCGGAAGGATGCCGCGCTGTTGCGGTTCAATCCAATAGAGCTGCGGATCATCCGCACTCTCAGCCATCGGAAAAATACCGCAGCTGTAGGCCTTCAAGAGCACCTGCGGAGTGATCTCAATCATGATGTCGTCGTGCGACGTCATGCAATGAAGCTCCCTTGCGCCAAAATCCACCGGAGGAGCCTGAAGCGGGCTCAGACCATCAAACAACACATACGCACGAACAAACGCTCAAGCTGTTAGCGTATAACGGTGCCAGAAATTTGCAACTGGGTGCCCTGAGCGATGGCACGGGCCGAAACTCAAGCGTCTGAAGCCGTATCGGCCAGATACTTCTCAAGCCAATGGATGTCGTACATGCCGTTGGCGATGTCCGGTTGCAAAATCAGATCATTGAACAGCGGAATTGTAGTTTCGATGCCATCGATTACGAACTCCGACAACGCGCGCTTCAACCGCATCATGCACTCGTCGCGGGTCTTGCCATGAACGATCAGCTTACCGATCAAACTGTCGTAGAACGGGGGAATTCGATAGCCCTGATAAACGCCGCTGTCGACACGCACGCCCAGCCCGCCAGGTGGGTGCCAGTACGTAATCTGACCCGGCGATGGCCGGAACGTCCGGGCGTTTTCAGCGTTGATGCGGCATTCAATCGCGTGGCCGGAAAAGGTGATGTCTTCCTGCCGGTGCATGAGCTTCGCGCCGGACGCGACGCGAATTTGTTCCAAGACGAGGTCGATGCCGGTGATGGCTTCGGTGACGGGATGTTCCACCTGCAGGCGCGTGTTCATTTCGATGAAGTAGAACGCGCCATCTTCGTAAAGGAACTCGATAGTGCCCGCGCCGCGATACTTGAGCTTGCGCATGGCACTGGCGACGACGTCTCCGATGGACTCGCGTGCAGCGTCGTTAAGTGCGGGCGAGGGAGCTTCCTCCCAAACCTTTTGATGCCGGCGTTGCAGGGAACAATCGCGCTCTCCGAGATGGACGGCATTGCCTTGCCCGTCGCCGAGAACCTGCACTTCGATGTGCCGTGGTTTGGTCAGATATTTTTCGATGTAAACCGCGTCGTCGCCGAATGCGGCCTTGGCCTCCGCCTTCGCTGTAGCAAGGGCCATCGGCAGATCTTCCGCCGTCTTGGCGACTTTCATGCCGCG
>JBGTSB010000106.1:0-3900 GCA_041940525.1 Hyphomicrobium sp. | reverse complement strand
GGAGCGTGGCGACTCAGAGCGATTGGAACTCGTCGGAGCCCGCATGGCTCGAGACAAATTCTCAATCACCAAGATTGAAATTAAGGCGTACCGCTACCGGCCGAAGGCCGTGGGAAGCAAGGCAACCCGGCGCGAGCGCCGCCCCGTAGGAGCGCCTTCGGCGCGTGAGGCAAAACAGGGTCAAAACCGAACCACTACCGGCCGACGGTCGCGGGAGCAAGGCGACCCGGCGCGAGCGCCGCCCCGTCGGAGCGCTGATAGCGAGTGAGACAAAGAATGGTGCCCAGGGGCAGAATTGAACTGCCGACACTGCGATTTTCAGTCGCATGCTCTACCAACTGAGCTACCTGGGCGGAAGCTAACCGGGGGCCAAACGCCGCCGCGAAAGCTCGGGTCTTATAAGTGGTGATCCGGCCTGTGTCCAGCGGCCAAAAGCACTGATGGGAAAAGCGTCGGCAAGACCCTGAAAAATATGGTGTTTGAGCTAGTTGCGCGTCACGCTCGCCGCGTCTTCGATGAGGAATTCAAGCCGCTCGCGCCCGCCCCATGTGTCGCGTTTCACTGAACCGGCAACATGCACCGGCATACCCGCCGCTGACGCCAGTAGATCACCAAGTGGCTGGCCTACGGCGCGGAAGGCGACAGCATCAATGCGCCTGCCGTCCGAACCCTCAAGCGCGCAGCGCAGATGCGACTCACCGACAACCTTCGCGTACTTCACGCGCACCGCCGGCAATACAAAACGCGGCTGCGGATTGCCCTGCCCGTAAGGCCCGGCCTGCTCAAGCAGGCTGACAAGCTCATCGGTGATGCCGGACGGCGTCAGCGCACCATCAATGTCGAGCCCGGTGCTCTGGCGCGCGGCCTTCGCGGCGGCGCCAACGGCGGAATCAAAAAACGAGCGCACCTCGTCGAGCTTGGTCTGCTCAACAGTCAGCCCTGCCGCCATGGCGTGCCCGCCGCCCTTGATCAGATGACCCGCCGCCATCGCCGCGCGAACAGCCGCGCCGATGTCGACGCCCGCGACAGAGCGCAGCGAGCCCGTGCCTGTGACGGCGCCGCTGCTGGCGTTCTTCTCCCAGGCGATCACGCAGGAGGGCCGCTTGAAGCGATCCACCAGCCGGCTGGCGACCAGACCGACGACCCCCTTGTGCCAGGTGTCGGAGCTGACCGTGATGACGGCAAGATCGGGCGAAGCATCGACGAGCCGGTCCGCCTCGGCGATCGCTTCTTCCAGCATCTGCTGTTCCAGCGCCCGCCGGTCCTTGTTCAAGGTGTTGAGCTTCTCGGCAATGCGTTGCGCCTCGACGTCGTCTTCAAGGCAGAGAAGACGGGCGCCAAGCCCGGCGTCGCTGATACGCCCGCCCGCGTTGATGCGCGGCCCAAGAATGAAACCGAGATGATAAGGCGCTGGCGGCTGCGTAATGCCGGCGGCATCGGCCAGCGCGCGCAGGCCGGCGTTCTGCCGTTGGCGCATCACGGTCAAGCCTTTGGTGACGTAAGCGCGGTTGAGCCCCGTCAATGGAACGACGTCGGCAACCGTGGCGAGTGCCACCAGGTCGAGGCTCTTGAGAAGGTCCGGCGCAGGCGCGTCGTCGCCGTAGTGACCGCGCCGGCGCAACACGCGCGTAATCGCGACGAGCACCAGAAACACGACACCAGCCGCACAGAGATGGCCTTGGCCGGAAACGTCGTCCTGCCGGTTTGGGTTGACCACGGCGTGCACGTCCGGCAACTGGTCGTCCGCCTGATGGTGGTCGATCACGACAACGTCGCAGTTCAGCGGTTTGGCCGCAGCCAGCGCATCGAAACTTGTCGTGCCGCAGTCCACCGTCACGATGAGTTGCGCGCCGTCCTTCACTAGTTCGCCGATCGCCGCCGCGTTCGGGCCATAGCCTTCGGTGATGCGGTCGGGAATGTAGATGCGCGAGGCGATGCCGTGGTCCGTCAAAAAGCGCGCGAGCAGCGCGGACGAGCAGGCCCCGTCGACGTCGTAGTCGCCGAAGATCGCGACCTTCTGACCATCGCGGATCGCATCAGCGATGCGTTCGGCAGCCTTATCCATGTCCCGAAGCGCGCTCGGGTCAGGCATCAGCGCCTTGATCGTCGGATCGAGGAAGACCGGCACGTCGTCCAGCGCAACGTCGCGGGCGGCGAGGACGCGTCCCAATAGGTCAGGCAGCCCATGCTGCTGGCAAATCGCGACGGCTTGATTACGCTGAGTGGCCGTCAACCGTTCACGCCAAATATTGCCCTTGGCCGACTCGGTCACCCCAAGGAAGGGCTTCGGTTCGGCCGCGGACAGAGGCGCGGCAAAATCGGATTTTCGAAGGGCTACCATGCATACGCCACTAGCCCGATTCGCCGGACCACAAAAAGGCAGCGGAGGCCCTTATCCAAGGCCGCGCTTACCCTAAGGCCAATATGCGCCATCAAGACGTGGTGCGGACGCCTCAACCCGCCTATAAAACGGGCAATCTGAGAAAGGATTGCCGTGTTCACTGTTACCACCCCCCGCCAGCCTGAAGCCAAACTCCGCGCGGAGAACGCCTGACGATGGGCGTTCTGAAATCTCAACTGGATGTGCACTCAGCCGCGTTCGAAGCCAACAAGCGGACGAATGCAGCCGCCCTGGCCGGGATTGAAGCCGCAGCTGAAACCGCAATGGCTGGTGGCGGAGAAAAAGCAGCGGCCCGGCACACCGCACGCGGCAAGCGTCTTCCGCGGGACCGGGTGGAACGGTTGCTTGATCCCGGCTCTGCGTTTCTGGAGGTCGGCCTGTTCGCGGCGCATGGCATGTACGACGGGGCGTGTCCATCCGCCGGTCTCATCACGGGCGTCGGCAGGGTCTCCGGCCAAGACTGCATGATCATCTGCAACGACGCCACCGTGAAGGGCGGCTCGTATTTCCCGCTCACCGCCAAGAAGTATCTGCGCGCACAAGAGATCGCTGAACAAAACGAACTGCCCTGCATCTACCTCGTCGAATCCGGCGGCGCCTATCTTCCAGCGCAAGATGAAGTCTTCGCTGATCGCGATCATTTCGGCCGGGTATTTTTCAACCAAGCCAACATGTCAGCCAAGGGCATCGCGCAAATCGCTGTGGTGATGGGGCCATGCACCGCCGGCGGCGCTTATGTGCCTGCCATGTGCGACGAAACCATCATCGTGCAAAACCAGGGCACGATTAGTCTCGCCGGCCCGCCCCTCGTGCGCGCCGCGACTGGCGAGGTCATCAGCGCAGAAGAGTTAGGCGGCGGCGATGTCCATACGGGCCAGTCCGGCGTCGCTGATCATCTGGCACAAGACGACGACCACGCGCTCAGCCTCGCCCGGCGCGCCGTGGCCAATCTCAATAGTCTGAAGCCGCAAACGGTGGCGACACAAACACCGGAAGCGCCGCTCTATGACCCGGAAGATCTGCTTGGGCTGGTGCCGGCCGCGCCGAAAACGCCCTTCGAATGCCGCGAAGTGATCGCCCGCATCACCGACGGCTCGCGTTTGGATGAATTCAAGGCCCGCTACGGCACGACGCTGGTTTGCGGCTTCGCGCACATCCATGGCTATCCTGTCGGGATTATCGCCAGCAACGGCGTCCTGTTTTCTGAAAGCGCTCTGAAGGGCACCCACTTCGTCGAACTCTGCTCTCAGCGCAAGATCCCGCTTGTGTTTCTGCAGAACGTCACCGGCTTCATGGTCGGGCGTGAACAAGAAAGCGAAGGCATCGCCAAGCACGGCGCCAAGTTGCTCGCCGCTGTGGCCACCAGTGCTGTGCCAAAAATCACGGTTATCATCGGCGCATCCTATGGCGCCGGAAATTACGCGTTGTGCGGCCGCTCGTTCTCACCCCGGTTCTTGTGGTCTTGGCCAAGCAGCCGCGTTGCTGTGATGGGCGGCGAA
>JBGTSB010000105.1:0-3932 GCA_041940525.1 Hyphomicrobium sp. | reverse complement strand
CCGTTCAACCCGCAATTCACCTTCAACCGCATGGTCGCCGGCGTCGAGCGGCTCGAGGACGGGTCGTTCCGGGTCACCACCGACGAGAACGAGGTGATCGAGGCCAAGGTCGTTGTCATTGCGGCCGGCGGCGGCTCGTTCCAGCCCAAGCGCCCGCCGATCCCCGGCATCGAGGCGTATGAGGGCAAGAGCGTCTTCTATTCAGTGCGGCGCATGGAGGATTTCCGCGGCCACGACCTTCTGGTCGTCGGCGGCGGCGATTCCGCGCTCGACTGGACGCTCAACCTCCAGCCGGTCGCAAAGAGCATGGCGCTGGTCCATCGCAGGCCCGAGTTCAGGGCCGCGCCGGACAGCGTCAACAAGATGTTCGCGATGCAGGAAGAGCACAAGCTGCGCTTCGAGGTCGGTCAGGTGACCGGTCTCAACGGACAGGATGGCGAACTGACCTCCGCGACGGTCAAGGGACCGGACGGCGAAGTCGAAATCCCGTGCACGCGGCTGCTGCCATTCTTCGGCCTGACCATGAAGCTCGGACCGATCGCCGAATGGGGGCTGAACCTCCATGAGAACCTGATCACGGTCGACACCGAGAAATTCGAGACCTCCGAGCCCGGCATCTTCGCCATCGGCGACATCAACTGGTACCCCGGCAAGCTGAAGCTGATCCTCTCCGGCTTTCACGAGGGCGCGCTGATGGCCCAGGCGGCCAAGCGCATCGTCAATCCCGGCGAAAGGGTGGTCTTCCAGTACACCACGTCGTCGACGAGCCTGCAGAAGAAGCTCGGCGTCAACTAGTGTGGTGGTTTCGAAGTTCGTTATACGCTCTATATTGAGCGCCGAGACGAGCTTCGAAACCAAAACCACACTAGAAGCATAGAGTTGCTAGGGTCAGGACCCATTAATTGAACTAAATGCAACGTCAACTTGGAGCCCATCTTGACGATTGCTGCACTGTGCATGAAGTCCTGCTTTATGGCTCAGCATCCCTTCTCGCGCACTGGCCTGGCCGGACAAAAAGTTACGATCTACTGGCAAGCAAGGCTACAGTCCGCTGCCATGCCTCACAAAGGGC
Source organism: Hyphomicrobium sp. (assembly GCA_041940525.1). Taxonomy (GTDB): domain Bacteria; phylum Pseudomonadota; class Alphaproteobacteria; order Rhizobiales; family Hyphomicrobiaceae; genus JAKAXS01. The sequence goes on along the minus strand of JBGTSB010000105.1, from coordinate 2,860 downwards.
GGCCCTTATAGGATAGAGGTTCGCACAATACTGTTAGCCAATCGAGAAGCGCACGCACCGGTTTGGCCTTGGTGCCTTTGCGACAGATCGCCTGATAAGCAATCGTCTCATCCAGCGGTGTGTCGACCCAGACAAGCGTCCCGTCGTTCAGATGCTTTCGCACAATGACTTCGGGGGTAAGCATCAGTCCAAGCCCCATCAGAGCGGCTTCCATTTCGTACCTTGCATCGCCAGGGTCGACGATCCGCATCGTTTCCGGATCAAAACCCGCGCGCCGTGCGAATTCGTGCAGTTCGGCTTCCTTGAACCCATGTTCGGCCACCCACGGCAATGAGTGCAGGACCGACTTTCCGCCGCTCAGCAAGCTCGGGGCGCCGCAAATTATTGCCGGTGACTCAAGCAGCGGCTGCGCATCGTACCCTTCCCAGGTGGCTCCCTTGCGAAAGCCACGAATGGCAAAATCAAAATTGTCGAGATCAATCTGACTTTGGTTGCCATCGGGAACAAATGAGACCTGCGTCTTGGGGTTCTGTGACCAGAAATCGCTGAGGTTCGGCAATATGACAGAACTGACAAAATAATGAGTCGTGGAAACCCGGACCCCGTGATCCTCCTGCATTCGCTGGACCTCGGCGACACCACTTGAAATCAAGGCAAATGCCTCTCGGAGTGACAGGCCAAGATGACGCCCCGCCTCTGTTAGCACCAATCCCCGCCCTTCGCGTTGAACCAGTGCAGCACCGACTTCGACCTCAAGCCTGCGCACCTGCTGTGCGATTGCCGCGGGTGTAACGTTCAACGTTCTGGCAGCAGCAGAATAACCCTTCATCCGCGCCGTCGCCTCAAAGGCACGAAGCGTTGAGAGGGCGGGCAGGTGGCGCCAGTCAACATCGATCATATGATAGCCTTGCTAAAAGATCAGGAAGAATTCCTGGTTACGTGAAAGCCCATATTCAGTTGATACTAGGCGCGCGCATTTGTCGACAGGGGCTTGCAATACTCAAAATGCAACTGGCGATGATGTGTCCAACGCGCCGGTTTGGCGCCCCGGAAATCAAAGGAGATCAGGATGCCCAAGTTCATCGTTGAAAGAAATATTCCAGGCGCTGAAAAGCTCACCGCCGATCAACTTCGTGACATCTCGCAGAAATCCAATGCGGTTGTGGACGGACTCGGTGTCCCGTACATCTGGCACCACACATATGCGGCAGGCGACAAGCTCTACTGCGTGCATGAGGCCGACAACGCAGAATCCATCTATCGCCACGCAAAAGAAGGTGGCTTCCCTGCTAATCTTGTTGCCGAGATCAAGAACACTTTCGGGCCGGAAACAGCCAATGGCGCGGCATAGCTAAGACCAAAGTGAGGGCCGAATAGTCGCGGCCCTCACGAAAACCGGCTCAAGATTGGAAAGTTTGCCGGTAAGCCGCCATTTGTACGGGCGGATCTAAAGCCCGCTCTGTCCGCTTTGCTGCCCTTCGCATCTGGAGGGATTCAAATTCTATTCGGGATGTGATTCAAGGCAAAGCTGATCTATCCACTGATGCCAAATGCCAAAGTCCTGATCGGAGATAAGGGCTATGACAGCGATGAGTTGCGAGATGCGTTGAATGCCCGCAAGATCAAAGCCTGCATCCCACCTCGGTCAAACCGGACTGCGCCAACGAACTATTCCACGACCTTGTACAAACATCGTCACAAGGTGGAGAACATGTTTGCAAAGTTGAAAGACTGGCGGCGCATCGCAACCCGATATGACCGGTGTGCCCACACATTCATGTCGGCCATCTGCATTGCCGCAACCGTCATCTTCTGGATCAATCAATGAGTCCTGACCCTACTGTCCTTTCGGTCCGGAAATTCGCCCGGCGCTGATATCGAGGGGAAACGAATTTCCGAATCGGGACACTAGACCTAGCTGTCAGCCGGGGATGCGGCCGGCGTCGATCTGCTCGATGCGGTAGCGCATCAGCCGCAGAATGCGGTTCTCGAAATTGATCCCCTCGACACGGTCGAACTCGTCCTGCGCGCGATCGTGCTTGGCCATGATCCGCTGCGTGACGCGTTTCACCTCGGCGGCAACCGCATCGCAACCGCTTTGGGGGCGGATCCCCGAAATGGCCATTTCCATTTCGCGCGCATGCGTCCGCGCGATCACCACATGGCTTTCCTCGTGGCGCTTGATGTCGGAGGCCAGCGTGTCCCAGAAAAGCCTGACGTCGGCGGCTGCGCGGCGACGCTGCGTCCAGCGCGGCAGGATGACCTGCGCCTTGACCGAGACATTGGCGCTGACGACCTTGCAGCGCTTCGCCGTCTCGCCGTACTTGATGCGTGTGTTGAACTCCATGCGCGTCGCGCCCGCATGCCGCAAGCCGGTGCTTTTTACCTTGGGGCCACGCGACTGCAGTTCAAACTGAAGTTCCTCGAACGTGCGGCCGCCAATACTGAAATAGCTGTAGGTGCGTGAAACCGAGGCCGCCAACGCAGGCGCGGCGATCAGCAGCGAGACAAGAACAGTCGCAAGCAGCTTCTTCATCATCGATCCCTAGCACGCACTGTGCGACAGCCGCGAACCCGGCGCAACGAATTTCGCCGCGGCGTGGGCTGGTCCATTGAATATCCGGGCGGGAGTGTTCAAAAGGCCGCAGAAGAAGCGAGGTGAAACGCGGCGATGCGGGTCTGGAAACTGGCGCATGGACGGCAGCTCGAGCTGGGGCGGCGATCCCTGGTGATGGGCATCCTCAATGTGACGCCCGACAGCTTTTCCGACGGTGGGCGATTTGACAGCCTGGACGCTGCTGTCGAACAGGCCCGGCGCATGGTCGGCGAGGGTGCCGACATCATCGATGTCGGCGGGGAA
>JBGTSB010000104.1:0-4022 GCA_041940525.1 Hyphomicrobium sp. | reverse complement strand
CGGCCATACCCATACGGGCTACGCCGTCGAAACCTTTGTCGATGAGCTTCTCGAAAAAGCGGGCCAGGATCCTGTCGAGGGACGTCTCGCGCTGATGAGCGATCCGAAGCACGCCCGCCTCGCCGGCGCCCTCCGCAAGGCGGCGGAAATGGCGGGGGGCATGAACGCGCCGCAGGGACGCGCGCGCGGAGTCGCCGCTGTTGAATCGTTCGGTTCTTTCGTGGCGCAGGTCGCGGAAGTGTCGATGGAGAACGGCGTGCCGCGCGTTCATAAAGTGTGGTGCGCGGTCGATTGCGGCGTCGCTGTCAACCCGGAAGTTATCAGGGCGCAGATGGAAGGCGGCATCGGCTACGGCCTTGGCGCCATTCTGTTCAATGAGCTTACTCTCGATGACGGGGGCGCGGTCGCGCAGTCGAATTTCCACGACTATCGCTCTCTGAGGATCGGCGAGATGCCGGAGGTCGAGGTCGAGATCGTCGTCTCGGACGCCCCGCCGACAGGGGTCGGCGAGCCCGGCGTGCCGCCCATCGGTCCGGCGGTGGCGAATGCGGTGCGGCGGTTGACCGGCAAGGCGCCGCGGCGCTTGCCGATGATCAAAGAACTTCAGGCTTGAGGGGGCTGTTCATGCGCGCATATCAACGAATGGGTTTTGCGGCGGCGATGGCGGGTTTCGCTCTCCTGTCCGCCTGCGGAAAGAAAGAAACATCTGCGCCAGCTCCGGCGGCTGTCGACGCGCGCGAAGTGAACGGTCTGCTTACGCCTCTCGCCTTCGCGCATATGAGCGACAGCAACGCGCGCGCCGCCGCGCTGTTCGAGGAAATGTCGAAAGTGCTGCTGCACCCGCGCTGCGCGAACTGTCATCCTGTGACGGGCGGGCCGACCCAGGGCGACGATATGCATCCTCATGAGCCGCCCGTCGTCCGCGGCCAGGGCATGGGCGCAGCCGGTATGGAGTGCACGACTTGTCACGGCGCGGCGAACGTCGAGTTTGCGAGCATGCAAGGCTCTATTCCCGGCGCTGACCCATGGCATCTGGCGCCGGTCTCGATGGGCTGGGCGGGCAAATCTTCGGCGGAGCTTTGCGCGCAGCTTAAAAATCCGGACCTTACGGGCGGACGCACGGCAGAAGACCTGATCGACCATAATGGCCGCGATCATCTGGTCGGCTGGGCCTGGCATCCGGGCGAGGGCAGGACCGCCGCGCCCGGGGATCAGGCGACCCTCGGCGCGCTGACGGCGGCCTGGGTCGAGGCGGGCGCCCATTGCCCGGCAGGCTGAGGCGGGCCGCGCCGTCATTGGGCCTGAGGGTAGTTTCCGGCGTAAGATCCCGGCGCGGCGATGCGCCTCTCGCGCCTTGCGGCGCGCTTCGCTAGGGTGTTCTCAGGCATGCGTATGAGTAATGAAACGGCAGGCGTGACCATGAGCGGCGCAAAGCCTCTAATCGACGGTTTCGGGCGGCGCATCACTTATCTGCGGCTCTCGGTGACGGATCGCTGCGACCTGCGCTGCACTTATTGCATGGCGGAGGATGCTCGGTTCGAGCCGAAGGCGAGCGTCCTGACGCTTGAAGAACTGGCGCATGTCGCGGACGCGTTCGTCGCGCGCGGCGTCCGGAAAATCCGCCTTACCGGCGGCGAGCCGCTGGTGCGCCGGAACATCATGCAGCTCGTGCAGGATTTGTCGCGCCATCTGGATGGCGGCGGGCTCGATGAGCTGACGCTCACCACCAATGCGACGCAGCTCGCGCAGCATGCGCCGGCGCTGAAGGCGTGCGGCGTGGAGCGCATCAACGTCTCTCTCGACACGCTCGATCCGGTCGTCTTCGCCAAGCTCACCCGGCGCGACGCGCTGGCGCGAACGCTTGACGGCATTGACGCCGCTCTCGCCGCCGGGATCAAGATCAAGATCAATGCGGTGGCGCTCAAGGACCGCAATCTCGACGAAATCCCGAGCCTCATCGAATGGTCGCACGAGCGCGGCATGGACCTGACCCTCATCGAAGTGATGCCGATGGGCGAAGTCGAAGAGGATCGCGTCGATCAGTACGCGCCGCTTTCTGACGTGAGGAGATCGCTCGAAGCGCGCTGGACGCTGGAGCCGATCGATCATCGCACCGGCGGGCCGGCCCGCTATGTGCGGGTCCGCGAAACCGGCGGGCGGCTGGGCTTCATCACGCCGCTCACCAACAATTTCTGCGACGGCTGCAACCGCGTGCGCGTCACCTGCACCGGCCAGCTTTATATGTGCCTAGGCCAGCAGGACCGCGCGGATTTGCGCGCCGCCCTGCGCGAAGGCGGGCCGGACGCCCTGTCGGCGGCGCTCGACGAGGCGATGATGCGCAAACCCAAAGGCCATGATTTCGCGATCGACAGGCGCGGCGCGGCCCCGGCGACGCCGCGCTACATGTCGGCGACAGGCGGGTAGGCCATGGCGCGACTTTTGTTCTTCGGCGCGCTGGGCGATGCGATGGGACGCGAGCGCACGATGGCGTTGCCTGATGGGGTCGCAACCGCGGACGCGCTGATCGATCATCTCTGCGCCAGCGATCCCGCCTTCGCTGACGCCTATCGCCGCACCAAGATCAGGCTCGCGGTGAACGAAGGCATCGTCGATCCACAGGCGCCCATCGGCGATGGCGACGAGATCGCGTTTCTGCCGCCGTTCAGCGGAGGATAGAATGATCCTTCTGGCGCCGCATTCGTTCGATCCTTATACGCACCTTTCCGATTTTTCGAAAGAAACAAAGGGCGCGGGCGCCATCGCGTCGTTTATCGGCGTCGTCCGCGGCGAAGGCGGGAAAGGCGTGCGGGCGCTGTACCTCGATCATTTTCCGGGCGTCACCGAGCGAGCTATCAGAGACGCCGCTTCCGAGGCGGAAGGCCGCTGGCCTCTGCTCGGCCTGCGTGTCGTTCACCGGATCGGCGAGACTCCTGTCGGCGACCCCGTAGTCCTCGTGGCGACCGCCGCCGCGCATCGCCGCGCGGCGTTCGAGGCGTGCGATTTTCTGATGGATTATCTTAAAACCGATGCGCCGTTCTGGAAAAAAGAAATACGTGGCGACGGCGACGTATGGATCGAACCGCGCGCGGCGGACTACGCCGACCGCGCGCGCTGGAGCAAGTAAAGCCGATGGCGCATGGCATCAATGAAAACCTTTCTTTCGTCCCGGTTCGCATCGCGATCCTGACGGTCAGCGACACGCGGGGGCTCGAGTCCGATACGTCGGGCGCGACGCTCGTCCAGCGCCTCGAAAGCGCCGGCCACATTCTCGCCGACCGCAAGATCGTGCGCGACGACCGGGAGAAAATCCAGGCGATCGTGAGGGCGTGGATCGACGATCCTGAGGTCGATGTCGTCATCACTTCCGGCGGCACCGGGCTGACGGGCCGCGATGTGACGCCCGAAGCGCTGCATCCCCTTTTCGACAAGGTCATCGAAGGATTTTCGGCGGTGTTTCACCGCGTCAGCTTCGACAGCGTCGGCTTATCGACGCTGCAATCGCGGGCGACCGCCGGCGTCGCGCGGGGAACATTCATTTTCGCGCTGCCGGGTTCGACCGGCGCCGTGAAGGACGGGTGGGACAAGGTGATCTCCCATCAGCTCGATTCCCGCCACATGCCGTGCAACCTCGTCGAGCTGATGCCGCGGCTCATGGAGAAATAGCCATCGCCTCCGACCTCACCCATTTCGACGAAACCGGGCGGCCCCGGATGGTCGATGTCTCCGCCAAGCAAACGACGGAGCGGCGCGCCGTCGCGCGGGGGCGGGTGATCTTCAGCAAAAGCGTCTATGCGCAGATCCGTTCGGGCGGCGTCGCGAAGGGCGACATCCGGGCCGTCGCCGAACTCGCCGGCGTCATGGGAGCGAAGAAAACGGCGGACCTCATTCCGCTGTGCCATCCTTTGAGCCTCACGTCGATCCGTGTCGAGACCGCTTTCAATGACGCGGAGCGCGCCATCGACGTAATCGCGAGCGTTCGCGTGAATGGACAGACGGGCGTCGAAATGGAAGCGCTCACGGCC
>JBGTSB010000103.1:0-4160 GCA_041940525.1 Hyphomicrobium sp. | reverse complement strand
CGCTGCTCTTCCGCACCCTGCCCTTCGGCCGCACGGAGTTCGTCGATACCGAGCCGCGCCGCTTCGAGCGCGGCGCCGTGCTCGTGTCCAACCACCAGTCCGCCGTCGACATCGGGCTCGTCCTCGCCCTGCCGGGCGTGTTGGTAAACTCGGTTACCCAAAACGAGTGGTGAACCGTACCCCGTTCCAACGTCGAATTGCCATCTTCGCTTCAATTCTGTCGGCCATTGTGCCGGTGGTTTGAAATCGCCGACCCAGCCATCTCGCTTTGGACCAAGCCACCCTGTCCAAATTACATCCGCGCCCAGCGAGTGCTGCTGCACAGCGATGAGCAATAATGCCAATGCGGTGAGTAAGAATATGATCTGGCGCATCATCTGCGGCTCCTTTTTCTCTACGATCATAGCATCCTGTTGTTACAGCTTGCCAGCGGCGACTGTTTGGACTCGCTAATCGGTGGCTCACCGCCCGCCTATGAGGATTCGGTCGTATCCACGACATTTTGTGGAGCGACGCTTGATGCGATAGCATCATCCACGATGTTTCAAGGATCATCTTTGCCGAATCTCTTCTTTGTTCCTTAATAATTCTCTCAACTCCTTTTAAGCGGTCAACTTGAGCTGCTTCACGATACGCGTATTCTGCTTCGACGCGTCCATTGCTTGACGCTCCTCTATAAAGTCAAACGTTGGAGATGCTCATCTTGAAGCGAAACGAATTATGCAGTCCCTCGTTTGTGGACCAACACCATCCAAACTACTTAGCGTGCTCCATTTTCCATCGAGAGAGCGCTTTAGCGTGACTGGTCAAAAAAGGTGACGTATGACCGGTATCAAGTTAATGGGACCTCATGGTATTCTCGATACATCGCTTGGCGTGTGGCCAGAGTTTTTCAACTCGCACGTGATCGCGACTGGAAAGCTGACAATCCGTATAGTTTCTACCACGGCGGCGTACCGCTGTACGTTTCGGGGGTAGACGCAAACCGGCTGGCAGACGCTTTACAGTCTGCGCTTCAAAGCGTGGTCAAGCTAACTCCTTTAACACGACGAGACATACAACATTTCGTTAGCGACGTGTTGGCCCTAATCAATAATCAATTCTTACGCGAAGGTTGTTTTGATATTCAAGCCGAAAGCTACAAGCGACGTGTGGCGATAACTGCCGTGGCGGGCGTCCCAAGCGTGAAAGCCAAGCCTCATGAAAGGATAAAAAATTGCAAGTATTAGAAGTCAACAAGAGCAACGCTAGTTTTGATGTTGGATCGCTTGCGGAAACCTTTCGGGAAACTCGTCGAGCCAGCGAAGCAATTTGTGAACCACTAGAGCCAGAGGATTGCTGCATTCAATCCATGCCGGATGTGAGCCCGACAAAGTGGCATTTGGCGCACACAAGCTGGTTCTTCGAGACATTTGTCCTCAAGCCATCGCTGCCCGGCTTTCGTTCGCCAGACCCGCAATATGAGTATTTGTTCAATTCGTACTACAACACAGTCGGCCGGCAATATGCCCGGCCGGAGCGAGGGAATCTTTCGCGTCCGACGGTCGCGGAAGTGATGGACTACCGCGCCCGAATCGATGAAGCCATGGAAGAACTGTTCGCCAACGCACCTAATCCGGAGTTACTCGCAATTATCGAGTTGGGTACGCACCACGAACAACAGCATCAGGAGTTGATGCTGATGGACATTAAGCATGTCTTCTCCCGTAACCCTTTGCGGCCGGCGTATCGAGAATTGCCAGCCACGCAGGAAGTGGATGTAGCACCGATTAATTGGCTGCGGTTTGACGGCCAGTTAGAGTCGATAGGTCACGATGGCGCAGGATTCGCCTTCGACAATGAGACACCACAACATCGTGCCTACGTCGAGTCTTTTCAGATCGCGGACCGGCTGATTACTTGCGGCGAATACCTGGAATTCATCGAGGATAAAGGGTATGAGCGACCAGAGTTGTGGCTATCCGACGCCTGGAACTTGATCCAACAGCGCGAATGGAATGCGCCGCTATACTGGGAACGCGTGGATGGGCAGTGGCGGATCATGACGCTTGGTGGTACGCGTGACCTGAATCCAAGCGAACCGGTCTGCCACGTCAGCTATTACGAAGCCGACGCCTTTGCCCAATGGAAGAATTGCTGGCTTCCGCGAGAGAGTGCCTGGGAAACGGTCGCCAGTGAACTGCCCATCGAGGGCAATTTCGTAGAGGCGGATCGTCTGCATCCCACTCCCCTTGCGTCATGCAGCGAAACAACTACTGCAGCGCAGATGTTCGGCGATGTATGGGAATGGACATGCAGCCCTTATTCCGCTTATCCGGGCTTCCGCGCCAAAGATGGCGCGCTGGGTGAGTACAACGGCAAGTTCATGTGCAATCAGATGGTCCTGCGTGGTGGCTCGTGCGCGACGCCGCAATCCCACATACGGCCGACCTATCGCAATTTCTTCTACCCTGATGCGCGATGGCAGTTCAGCGGGATCCGCTTGGCACGTGACGCCAGCTGAGGTGGCCATCCTGGTTTAGTCTGTAAGTAGGGGCGAGCGACGCAAGGAGGTGCGACATGAGAGCCCGAAAGCTGCGTTCCGTCGCCGTGCTGTTGGCTTGGTTGACCATGGCGCTGCCCCTCTGGGCCGATTCGGCGGCGCATCCGATCTGCGCGTTGGTGTTGCACCAGGAGCGCGTTGACCGCCAGGAGCAGGAGGGCGGGGATCGCGGCCGGGATCTGCAGCCAGGTGAGCAGCAGGATGTAGCTGACCGACATCACCAGCGATTCCAGGAAGTGGATGCGGAACGAGGTGAAGCCGTTGACATGCGTGTCGCTGTGATGCGCCGCGTGGGTGGGCCAGCCCCATGACGTGTGCATGAAGCGGTGGTTCCAGTAGTCGGCGAAATCCTTCGCCGCGATGCCGATCAGGCAGGTCACGAAGAAGGGAACGCCGTCCCAGAAGGCGCGATCCAGGGTCGGGATGCCGAGCGCGTCATAGGCGGCCTGAAGGCTGTCGTCGACGTCGCGCAGGAAGCAGATCAGGATCACCACGTTGAACGCCAGGACGAACAACGTGGTGAGCGTGTTCTGGAAGGCATGCGCGCTCAGCTCGGCGCGCTTGCGCAGGAAAACGAACAGGAACAGCGTGGCGGCGGCGGCGATGGCGATATCGGCCAGGAACGCATGGGCTTCATAGAACTGGATGATTTCGTTCAAGATCGCCACAGCCGTCTCCCCTTGCCCGCGGCCACCATGCCGCCCAACCCGCTAAGCCTCGATTGAGCGTCATGGTTAACGCGCGGACAAACGCATGATCGCAGGCTGACTGGCTCACGCCGAGCCCGGGGCCGCCGCCAACCGGCGCTCCCAGGGCGGGATCGGGCCGAAGCGCTCGACCAGGAAGTCGATCGCGGCGCGCACCTTGGCGGGCGGCTGATCGGGCAGGACCCGCTCCATCAGTTGAAGCGGTGTCGCGTCGAGATCGAGTTCCTCGGCCTGATCCTGCGAGAAGTAACCGACCGTCAGCTTCGAGGATTTCACCATGCGACCGCCCATGGGCTTCAAGCGGCCGGCCAGCAAGCGGCTGAAGGTCGACTTGCCGTTGCCGTTCTGGCCGAGCAGGGCGATGCGGTCGTCGGCGTCGATGTTGAGCGTCAGCCGCTGAAGCACGGGCGGATCGTCGCCGTAGCCGACACTCAGGTCCTCCATGCGGATCAGCGGCGAGCGCATGTCCTCGGCCGAGGGCAGGCTCAGCGACCAGCGCCGTTCCGCGTTCAGCGGCGTCGATGGCGGCAGCTTCTCCAGCCGCTTGATCCGGCTCTGGGCCTGGCGGGCCTTCGAGGCCTTGTAGCGGAAACGGTCGACGAAGGCCTGCATGTGCTTGCGTTCGGCTTCCACCCGCCGGCGCTGGGCCTCCTCCAGCGCGAGCTGCTCGGCGCGGGTGCGCTCGAACGTGTCGAAATCGCCGCGGAACAGTTTCAGGCCGCCGTCGTGCACGTGCAGGATGGCGGTGCAGACGCTGTTCAGGAAGTCGCGGTCGTGGCTGACGATCAGCAGGGTACGCGGCCAGCGCCGCAGGAAACCCTCCAGCCACATCGCGCCTTCGAGGTCGAGATAGTTGGTCGGCTCGTCCAGCAGCAGGATGTCCGGTTCGGCGAACAGCGCCGCGGCCAGGG
>JBGTSB010000102.1:0-4236 GCA_041940525.1 Hyphomicrobium sp. | reverse complement strand
GCTATGGCGGCGACGTCACGCGCAAACGCAAGCTTCTGGAAAAGCAGAAAGAGGGCAAGAAGCGCATGCGGCAGTTCGGCAAGGTCGAAATCCCGCAGGCGGCTTTTATCGAAGCGCTGAAGATGGGGGATTGAGCGGTCGGGCCGCAGGCCCGACGCGACGATCCAGTGAATCGTCGCGAGCGAAAATCCGGGTGGGAGCTGCCGTAGGCAGCGGTTCCCCCAGCGGTGGCACTTTCGTGAAGATGAATGGCGTTTCTGTTTGTCGCAACGCTGACTGGTGAACTGGCCAACTGATAGAAATTGGTGATACGGGCACGCACCATCAAATCTAGGAATATTTTCCTAATTATATACTTGACAAAAGTAGGGCCGTTTCCTACATATCGGTCAAGGAGTTAAGCAGATGACAGACCTTCGCCACCCGATGTTCCACGATGACGACGCAGCCCGCGCCGCCCTTGAAGCCGTTCGCTGGCCGCATGGCCCGAATTGCCCGCATTGCGGCAACGCTGATTCCAGCAAGATCGCGAAGGTTGAAGGCCGCAAGCAGTCACACCGTCCGGGCCTGTACTATTGCAACGAATGCAAGGGGCAGTTCACCGTGACTGTCGGAACCGTGTTCGAGCGCTCCAAAATCCCGCTGTCGAAATGGTGGCTGGCAACGCACCTGCTTGGATCATCCAAGAAAGGCATGTCCGCGCACCAGCTGCACCGTATGCTTGGCGTCACCTACAAAACCGCTTGGTTCATGGCGCACCGTATTCGTGAAGCCATGAAAGAGGACGTTGCTACGTCTGGTCCCCTTGGCGGCGAAGGCAAGACTGTTGAGGCCGACGAAACCTATATCGGCAAGCGTGAGACGCCCCGCGTATCAGCACAGCGCAAGGGCCGTCCCTTCACGAAGTCGGGCAAGTCTGGCGGCGCACAGAAGCGCATTGTCGTCGGTCTTGTCGAGCGTGGCGGCAAGGCCCGCATGGTTCACTTGAACGATGCCACCAAGGCCACTGTCCGCGACGTGCTGGTTCGTAATGCCGACCGTGCTTCGATCCTCTACACCGACGAGTCCCGCCTCTATACCGAGACAGGCGCGGAATATGCCGGTCACCGCACCGTCAAGCATTCCGCCAAGGAATACGCCCGCCGTGAAGGCGACGTTGTGGTTCACTCCAATACGATTGAGAACGTGTTTTCAGTGTTCAAGCGCGGCATGGTCGGCGTCTATCAGCATTGCGGCGAAGCACACTTGCATCGCTACCTTGCCGAGTTCGATTTCAGGTATAATCGCCGCTCTGCACTTGGCGTTTCCGACCGTGAACGTGCCGACGATCTCATTCGCGGCGTGTCCGGCAAGCGCCTGACCTACGTTCAAACTGACGCGCCCTATCACGCCTAAGCAGAAGGCATTAGCGTTCACTCGCTGGCGGAAGCGCGCTAAACGGTGAAGTCGTCTTTCCCGTGGTAGCCATAGATGCGGTAGGCGGTGATCTTGCCGCCTACCCGCGAGACCTCGACATCAACGAAATAGACCTTCTGGTAAGGGTTATCCTCGTCATCGATCATTTCGCGCTTAATATAGGCCATATCGTCAGTGAACATGACAGCACGAGGTTTAGCGTCTAGTTCTTCGATGATCCCTTGGTCGGGACTTCTAACGCCTGCAGTGCGCGCATCGTCGCGGGCCAGTCTATGCCACATCATCGAAACCCGCTGGTGTCTTTCAGCATCTGGAAGTTGAAGCGCGGCCCTTGTCCGCGCGGCTCCCTCTATGATCCGCCGCGCATCTTCGGCAGTGGTTTCAAGCACGTTGATCGTGACACCGCCATGGATCGTGTTGAATGTCTGATTTCCGCCAGCTTCAGCTATAGGCTTCACGATGTTTATGGCGTCGTCGCAATCCTTAACCGTTATTGGTTTCGGCGGGTTGTCGCCGCCACCTGATTTGAACCACGAAAGCAGCGCACTAAGATGCCCGACATACTTTTCAACTAGTGCGGCGGCGTCGATCAGGGGAAGAACCGCCATGCCGGCAGCCGCCAAATCTGGAATAAAGGAGATGTCTATGCTTCCGCGTGAAACGCTGGATACCAGTAGACGCGCGTCGGCGGGACGCGCTGAAAAGCCAGCCTCTTGCGCAAACGTCTGATACTGCCGTGACAACGACCCGAGAGCCGCTGTCAAATGGTCAACTTCTATTGAGCGATCCGGCTCAATGTGAAGTTGGAGAAGGTCTCCGTCGTCATCCATCGCGCATAGTCATCACCGATCCTTCAGACGGTCAATCTTTTCAGACGGCTTATCTTTTCGCTTGCCCGAAACCCGTTTAGGTTTCGGAGGGGTTGAGAGGGCGCGCTTTAAAGCAGCGTCCCGCCGTTTGTCTACATCTTGCTCTTGTTTGGCGGTTTTCATGTCCGAGATAGACCTCGCGAAATTCGTTGAGAACCTGGCGCGACAAACCCATGCTAGCACAGCAATGCTGCTGTCAGCGCGGCTCGAACAGGCCCTTCAATGGATAATTGAGGGGAACATGCCAAACCTATCAAACCGGACCAAGCTGAAACTATTCGATGGCATGGGTCCCCTCTCACCCTTCTCGGCAAAAATCGACGTAGCGTTCGCGTTGGGCCTGATCACTACCGCCGAGAAACAAATCCTCCACGCGATCCGCATCATCCGCAACGAGTTTGCACACAGCGACGACCCGACACTCAGCTTCGATCACGGCAGCATGGCCACACTTCTGGCGAAGTTGCCAAAGCCACGCGGCCTTTACACCAGCAATTTGCATTTGTTCACGCAGGTTGCGTCGGAATGCGCGGACGCTCTCCAAATACATCTGGACAAACTGGACCTAATCAAGTCCGTTCGAACTTATGCCGAGAAACGGAAAGCATAGCTCGGAAGATCAAGCGAACCGTTTCCTCGTCAGACACTCCACGATCCGGATGATAACGATAAAGGTGGGCGACGCCCGCTTCAATCATCTCAGCCGTCACCTCGATCTCGTCTTCTGTTTTCTCTGCCAAGGAACATTCCTATCCCGTGGCATAGCCGGCCTGTCACGCAGTGCTTGGCTTAGCAGGCCGATTCGGCTATGTCACGTATATAATTAGGAATGTTTTCTTATATCGCGCCACGTCGAATGAGGGAACAAATTGCCGGCAAAATCAGGCCGGCTTCCCGCTATCTCCTTGTAACTAAATAATTAATCTCTCAATCCAGGGTTGATTTCGGTTTCATTTGTCCCCGCATTCCGTGCCCGCGGCAATAGTTCCGCGGACGAAACCGCGGAGACATGACCATGCCTGTCACCACTGAAGAGGCGCTCGAGTTCATCCGCGCCGGCAGGGAGGCTGCTTCCCATGCGCGGCGCCTCGTCGCCTTCCAGCTTGCCACGGGTCTGGATCTGGCGCAGGCGCTTGCCGCGCCACCCGGCGAGCGGGAACGCATCGTGCGAAGGGTGTCCCGTCTCGTCGAGCGCGAACGGCTCAAGGGCGCGGGGCGGCATTGGTCCTACGACCTCAACCGTCACATCGCACTTGCGGAGGCGCTGAACTGTCTCCGTGGCGAGCCGGACGACGGGAAACCCGAACCTGCCGGGGCAGCGGTTCGGCGACCCACACACGCGCCGGGCGCAGATGGACGAACGGCGCCCCAAGGCGCCGTTGTCGGTGTATCCGGTCGTTCCGGCAAGGCCGGACGCTTGCCGCGGCTCAGCGGGTCTTGCGCTTCTTGCGGCCCAGGCCCATCTTCTTCGCCAGTTGCGACCGTGCCGCCGCATAGGACGGGGCGACCATCGGATAGGACGCCTCGAGACCCCACTTCTCGCGATACTGCTCCGGCGTCAGGCCGTAGTGGGTCATCAGGTGCCGCTTGAGCGACTTGAACTTCTTCCCGTCCTCGAGACAGATGATGTAGTCGTCATGCACCGACTTCTTCGGGTTGACCGCCGGCTTCGGCTTGTCGACCTGGACCGGCTCGGCGACCGACCCCACGCGGCCGAGCGCGGCGTGCACGTCGGCGATAAGGTTCGGTAGTTCGCCGACGGGAACCGGATTGTTGCTGACATAGGCGGCGACCACATCCGCCGTCAGTTCGATAAGTGCGTCATTGTTTTGCACGGTCGTTTCCGTTGCGTCCATTTCATGCCCCAATTCAACTGCGGATTTTTTTCGATGTTCTGTTTTGTCAAGCAGCGGCGCGCTCAGTCCCGCGCGCCCTAAACGATTGCGAATCG
>JBGTSB010000101.1:0-4282 GCA_041940525.1 Hyphomicrobium sp. | reverse complement strand
GATGTCAGACAGAACTGCGTAGCCGTCTTCTTCCTTGATCAGACCCATCGCGATACCAGCGACCGGGTTCTTCAGCGGAACACCCGCGTCCATCAAAGCCAGCGAGGTGCCGCAAACCGTTGCCATGGAGGACGAGCCGTTGGACTCGGTGATCTCGGAGACAACGCGGATCGTGTAAGGGAAGTCTTCCGCGGTTGGCATAAGCGGATGAACAGCACGCCAAGCCAACTTGCCGTGGCCGATTTCGCGGCGGCCCGGTGAGCCCATGCGGCCCGTCTCGCCCACCGAGTATGGCGGGAAGTTATAGTGCAGCATGAAGCGCTCTTTCTTGGTGCCTTCGAGCGAGTCCACGAACTGCTCGTCTTCACCCGTGCCCAGCGTAGCAACAACAAGAGCCTGCGTTTCACCACGCGTGAACAGCGCCGAGCCATGTGTGCGCGGAAGCACGTGAACTTCCGAGAGGATGGAGCGCACGGTCTTCAGGTCACGTCCGTCGATGCGCTGTCCCGTCTTAACGACAGAGCCGCGCATGATTTCCATTTCCAGCTTTTTGAAAGCGGTGCTGATGAGCGCCGCGTCGCCGGGTTCGTCTTCCGGCACTTCGATTTCGGCCTTAACCTTTTCCTTCATTTCGGAAATCAGTTCGGTGCGCTTGGCCTTCTCCTTGGTGGAGAACGCAACCTTCAAGCCTTCCTCGGCGATGGCCTTCACCTTGTCGGCATACTTGCCGGCGTCAGGCAGCTGGATATCCCAAGGCTCCTTGGCGGCCTTTTCGGCCAGCTTGATGATCGCGTCGATCACAGGCTGGAAGTGCTTGTGGCCGAACATGACGGCTTCAAGCATGAGCTTTTCAGGCAGTTCTTTTGCTTCGGACTCAACCATCATCACGGCGTCTTGCGTGCCGGCGATGACGAGGTCGAGCTTGCTGTCCTTCATCTCGTCGATCATCGGGTTGAGCACCAGCTCGTCTCCGATAACACCAACGCGGGCAGCACCGATCGGGCCGAGGAACGGCAGGCCGGACAAGGTCAGTGCTGCCGAAGCAGCAACCATGCCCAACACGTCCGGATCGTTTTCTGCGTCGTGGGACAGAACGGTGATGACAACCTGGACTTCGTTCTTGAAGCCTTCAACGAACAGCGGGCGGATCGGCCGGTCAATGAGGCGCGACGTCAGCGTTTCTTTTTCGGTCGGGCGGCCTTCACGTTTAAAATAGCCGCCAGGAATCTTGCCGGCGGCGTATGTGCGCTCTTGGTAGTTTACGGTCAGCGGGAAAAAATCGATGCCGGGCTTCGGCGACTTGGCGCCAACAACAGTGGCAAGAACGCTGGTCTCGCCATACTGGGCATAAACGGCGGCATCGGCCTGACGGGCCATGTGGCCGGTTTCCAGACGAAGCGTGCGGCCGCCCCATTCGATTTCCACGCGATGAATATCAAACATGCTTATATCTTTCGTTCTCGGTCTATCGGACTTGTCTACGGTCTAGTCTTGGCCCTCGGACTATGAGGGCAAACGCCACGCGCGCCGGGCATCGTGTGCGATGCCAGCGCGGCGGCTTTTTCTACGGTTGGCGGGCATCATTGATTAGCATGGGTGGTGCATCCTCTCGTGATGGCCCACCCGCGCACCTTAGCGGCGGATGCCGTTTTTCTGGATGATCTGCTGATAGCGCGCTTCGTCCTTGCGCTTGACGTAATCAAGCAGCTGACGGCGAAGGCCGACCATCTTCAGCAACCCGCGACGCGAATGGTTGTCTTTCTTATGGATCTTGAAGTGCTCGGTGAGATGCACAATTCGCTCTGTGAGGATGGCGATTTGGACCTCGGGAGAGCCAGTGTCATTGGCGCTCGTGGCATTGTCTTTGATTACGGCAGCCTTCGCCGCCTTGCGCTCTGGCGCGATCTCCGACATCGGAAACTCCTATCTAATTGTCATTGGAAAGTGTGAGGCCAACAGCCTCAGCCGCAGCCAGGATGTCGTCCAGCCACGGACGGCGCTTTGATACGCCTTATGGCGCAAAATGCAAGGGAAACGATGCGAGCCGGACAAAAACGCACACCGGCAACGAAATCTGCTTCGTCCAACGCAGTTTACCTGCAACCCGGCTCTAGACGAAGTTGAACACGCGGGTCGGCCGGATCGCACCCCGATCCATCTCGCCAAGTGCCACCAGGCGGCCCTTGGACATGGCGTAGACCGGCCCGGAGAGGACAGGAGCATCGCGTCCTCTGATGATGACTGCCTGCCCACTGGCCAAGCTCGCCGCGTCCGACGGGCTGACTGATATCTCGGTCAAATCCTGCAGCGCCACCTCGACTGGATGCAGAAACTCCGGCAAAGCGTCCGCTCCCTCCTGCTCGGAAACCTCGACCAGTTCGTCCAGCGTCACGGCATCTTCTTCTCTAAACGGCCCAACCCGCGTCCGCCGCAGCGCCGTGACATGGCCGAAGCACCCCAAGGCGCGGCCTATGTCTCGAGCCAGCGCCCGAACATACGTGCCTTTGCCGCAGTCGGCCTCAAAGATGGTGGTGTTCTCATCGGCAAACTTCGTAACGCGCAGGTCGTCGACAAGAACGGGGCGCGCGTCGAGCTCCAACGTTTCACCGTCACGCGCCAAGTCATAGGCCCTGTTGCCGTCGACCTTAATCGCCGAGTATTGCGGTGGCACCTGCATAATCTCGCCGATAAAGCCGGCAAGCTGTGCTTCGATTTCGGCCGGGCTTGGCCGCTTGTCGCTGGTGCGCGTCACCTCGCCTTCGGCGTCATCCGTTGCCGTCTCCACGCCCCACCGGACCGTGAACTGGTACGACTTCTCGCCATCCACCGCATAGGAAACGGTCTTCGTCGCCTCGCCAAATGCAATCGGCAGAATGCCAGTCGCCAGCGGGTCAAGCGTGCCGGCATGCCCGGCCTTCTGAGCATTAAACAAACGCTTCACGCGCGACAATGCTTGCGTCGACGTCATGTCGAACGGCTTATCGAGAACGAGCCAGCCGTGAACTGGATTGCCCTTCTTTCGGCGCGCCATCGCCAGCTATCCCTCAATTCCCTGATCGCCGGTCATGCGTTTGACTGCGTCAACGCTGCGCGCCTTCGCCTCCGGCCCAAGCTGCGCATAGATCTCGCGAACGAGCGCACTGCGCTCGGCCTCATCTTGGAAAGCGCTGTCTGGCACGAGAAAGAACAAACTGCCGTGCGAGACGACAACGCCGTCGGGCTCTTGCAAGATTTGCGCAATGCCTGGCCATTTCAGTAGGTACTCAACCTCGCGCGTCGCAAAGCGCAGGCCGGCATCCGTTTTGCGGAAAGAGATCACACTATCAAAATCAGCGCGCGTCTTGACTTGGCCGCGGCCCCACCGGCGCAGAACTATGAGCCCGCCGAAGAACACGACCGCCCAGGTCAGGATGAGCGCGCCTTCATTAATGCCAGTGGCGTTTGCCAGCGCCTCGAAACCGCGAAAATACAGAGCCAGGAAATAAGCTGCGCCCATGCCGCCGATCCAGCTCCACGTCGCCACCCAAATATTCCGGTAAGCTTTCCGGCCGGCCGAACGCCCTAATTTGGATAAACGCTTGAAGGGCACTTGATAGGTGAGTTCGCGATCCACCGGTCTAGTCCTTTTCCAGGTCGGCACGAACTTTCGGCGAATGGAGCAACTGCTCGATCCGGTTCACCTCATCGAACGTCTCGTCAAACCGGAAACGCAAGTCCGGCGCGTATTTCAGCTCGACGCTGTGAGCGACCTCCGCGCGGATGTAGCGCTTGTTACGGTCCAGGGCCTTCAGAACCGGCTCCACGTCTTGCCCGCCCAGCGGCATCACGTAGACGGTCGCAAGCTTCAGGTCAGGCGACATCCGAACTTCCGGGATGGTGACCGTGTGCGAGGCCAGCACGTCGTCATGGATGTCGCCGCGCACGAGCATTTCCGCCAGTTTGTGGCGTACCATCTCGCCAACCCGCAACATGCGTTGGGAAGGCCCTTTCGCCTGTCCACCACCACGCGCTGATTTTGATCTTTGTCCCATCGTCCCTATAGAGCAGAAACGGCGCCGGACAGAGCCGGCGCCTTTAAGTTTCTTCGGCTAAGAGCCGGCGCCGCAATGTTAAAGCGTGCGCTCGACCTTCTCGACGTTGAAGCACTCGATCACGTCGCCGGCACGAATATCCTGATAGTTGGCGAAGGCCATACCGCATTCTTGACCGGACGGCACTTCCTTCACTTCATCCTTGAAGCGCTTCAAGGTTGATAGCGTGCCTTCGTGGATCACGACGTTGT
>JBGTSB010000100.1:0-4338 GCA_041940525.1 Hyphomicrobium sp. | reverse complement strand
GCGTCGATACTACCGCCGCACGGATGAGGCTTCGGGCGCGCCTTTCCGCCCTTGCCGCATGAGCTAGCAACGTAGCAAGCTAGGGATCAAACCAGATGACAAACGTTATCGATTTGCAAGCCGCCCGCGCCATCCGCGCCGCCCGCGCTTCCGTCCCCGTTGATGGCACTATCCCGCCTGTGGACGCCTTCGCTGATCTTGTTCGGCCCGCGTCCGATTGGTCGGAAGGCTATGCGGAAATGAAGCTCTGGGCCTCATATGCCGATCTTGCCTACTGGCGGGCGGTCTTTGTGCGGGAACAATTCGCCCCTGATAGCCCGGAAGTCGAGGCGGTCAAGGAATTGCGTGGCGAGGTCCAGAACAACTACGACGCGGCCCGCGCCCGCCTGCTGCTTATCGCGGCCCCCACTGTCAAGGCGCTTCGCTGGAAAGAGGATCAATTACGTTCGTCCAGCCTCCGGCATCCCGTCATCACCGCCGCAATAGAGCGCGACCGGGAAGCCTTGGCGCGCCCCTTGGCAGCCGCAAGGAAACGGGCCGTATCCCGCCGCTCGGGCGCAACCAGTTAGTTCGCAAAAGTCGTGGGCGTTCATAGGCTTACGCATTCTAGAATGGAGGAAATACTCATGGCAGCAATCACCCTAGCAGGGACGGCAAAAGCCGCCGCCAAAGCAGACGAGTCCGACCACCCCGATTATGTGCTGATGGCTCTAAGCGACGAGCTGGACGCGGCACAGGCGGCAACCGACCGCGTAGCCATCGAGACGCGCGATTGCGTCCCCGGATCGCAAAACGACAAGCGATTTCATGACGCATACGACCGCTGCCGAAAGATCGTGAACCGGATCGAGACAACGCCAGCGCGAACGCTTGATGGCCTTCGCGTCAAAGCCCGCGCCATCGAGTGGTGCCATGTGTCGAACGGGGAAATCTGTCTCAGCGAGTCAGAGACAACGGACGTTCGCCTTGCTCACCAGATCATCAATGCACTGTTGCGAGCCTAAGGAGGATCAAAAATGGATTTTCACCAACGTATCACGCGGCGTCTGTTCTTGCGCAATACGGCCAGCGCGGGTGCTGTCGCGGCAACTGTCGCCACGCCTGTTGTCGCCGAAGCTGCGATTTCCTCTAGGGCGGAAGATGCGGCGGTATTCCACTGGAATGCGCTCATGGCCGCGCTAGGCGAACTGACGCCTTCGGGTAGCCGGCTGCATCTTCGAGGCGGGCATATGCATACCATTGGTCATAATTCGGCAACCGTCATGGCGTTGCGAACAGTTCAGAAGGAGTTGGTCGTCGGGAAAATCGTGCCTGTTGAGCAAATCGCCGGGAATTATCATCTGAGCGCGGAAGGCTGGCGAATTGACGCACTCTATTGATGAGCTGCGGGCAGCAGACAGTTAGAACGCCGAAATGGCGCAAAAACAGATGGTTACAGCAATTTAATTGGGGCTATTCGCATTCGCCGCGATAGGCCCCAATACCATTGACGGGGCCGAAATTGGTTTGCGTCCACATGACATCGCCGCCCGCCTCAGACTTCACGAATAGGTAGGTTTCCATAGCCTGCCCCCAATCGATGGTCACAAGATAGCGCCCCTCGGCCAATTCGCGCCCGATGACTTCGCCGCCATAATGCGACGCGGCGCGTTCCCACCCTTCGCCGGACAGGATCACGTCAAAGCCATCGCCGACTTGCTCTAGCTGTATCCGGTACGATGGCAGGGCCTCGGCTTCCCATGCCGCCCCGGCTTCGGTCCCGGTCGTGTAGCCTTGCGAGGTGGGGCAGGTGAAAAGCGTTGCAGCGTCGGCACCCATTGCGCTTGCCATGAGCGCCACGGCGGCGGCTGTTGCTACGTTCACGGTCTTGCCCTTTCGATCCAATATCGGCGGCCCCAACGTATATCGGTGTTGCGGCCGTGGAAAAACAGTACCTCGTGGCCTGGGAGCCGCCCCCGCCTAGCAGTGCTCCCTTTCACGCGAAGCCAGTCTGCGAAAGCCGTTGACGGGTGCGTTAGTCGCGTTACGTTTCCAATTGTGCGGAAGACTTCTGAAACCGGAGTCCGCACATGCCCCAAGACAACTCGACCCATGACAACGCTCTCGGCTGGCGGCTGGACGATGATGACGGCTTTGCCTGCTTTGACGGCACGAGCAAGATTGGGCGGGTCCTGCCGATCCCGCGTGGTCACCCCGGGGCGGGCGAGTGGAGCTGGTTCGCGTTCTGGTTCGCATCGCCAAACACCGGGCGCGAGCCTAGCCGGCGTGAAGCCATGATTGCGCTTGAATCGCACTATCGGGGACGCCGCAATGCTGGCCGAGATGGAGACGCTGGCGAATCCCGCAACACCGTGGCACTTTGATCGCATGTGCGGACGCTTCACCCGATTTCATACTTGGCGCGAAGTCGTGGAGATGTACCGGCTGCTGCCGTCCGAAGAGGGCCGCAACACGGACGCCCGCTACAACATAGCGCCGACGCAGGACGTGCTTTTCGTCACGGCCGGCGATGACGGCTACCAGAAGGTGCGCGAGGGCCGCTGGTGGCTGGTGCCGTTCTGGGCGAAGGAGATGCCCAAATACCCGACCTTCAACGCCCGATCGGAGGAAGCCGAGAAGAAGTCGTCGTTCCGCGAAAGCTTCAAATCGAAACGCTGTTTGATCCCGGCGTCCGGCTTCTACGAGCGGACCAAAAACGCCGAGGATGGCGGCAAGGACCCGTGGTTCATCCATCTTCCTGACATCAAGCCGTTCTCGTTTGCCGGGCTGTGGGCGTACAACTCGGCGCTCGACATCACCAGTTGCACCATCCTGACGACGGCGGCCGAGGAGCCGATGAAAGAGTTGCACAACCGCCAGCCGGTCATCCTCTCGCCTGATGCCTACGACGCCTGGCTGGACCCGGCGACAACGGTGCCAGAAGCAAAAGCGCTGCTGGCAAACAATCTCGACGCGGAACTGGAGTTCTACCGGGTCAGCCGGGCGGTCAACGCCACCAAGGGCGCTGGCGACCGTGCTGAGATGATCGAGCCTGTACAATGAGCAGTGAACGTTGGCGGCCCCCGGGCCGGACGGCCAATTGCCCGCCTGAAATATCTACGTGTCAACGGCCAGGCGCATCGATCGCGGAAATGCCCTTCAGCAATCGAGTGCACGCAGGAGGTCGAAGACCAGCTGCCTCATCCACATCGAGAGCGGTGCATTGTCCGACCGCCTGTGCCAGATGCCGACAATAAGCGCCGGCCGCACCGACATCGGCGGATCGAACACACGCAGTCCAAACGTCTGCGCAACGTCGGCAGCCAGTTGAGCCGGCACCAGCGCAATAAGGTCGCTTTCCCTCACGGCGCGACACACCCCTGAGAATACAGGCACTGTCATCGCGACGCGTCGGCTTCGCCCGATCTCAGCCAACGCGGCGTCGCCCATGGCGGCGACATTTCCCTCGGGGGAGAACAGAACGTGGTGGAGTTTGCAGAACACCTCGAGTGGCATAGTCCCACCTGCTTCCAACCCTGCAATACCAGGGTTGTCTGGACGTGCGATGACCTGAAACGGAGAACGGAACAGGGGTTCGCGGTTCACCCATTCGGGCAAAGAGGTATCAGGGATGAGCGCTATGTCTGCACTCCGCCGCTCGAGGCTTGCAACGTAGTCGCGCGGAACTAGGTCAACCAGCTGCGCGCGTATCCCCGGTGCCTTCAGATTCAGAACCGCACCCAGCCGCGGCATGAGAAGCTCGGCAAAGAAATCGCTTGCGGCAATTCGGAAGGTGCCTTCGACCCCAAGGGGATCGAACGGAGCGACAGGTGAAAAAATCGCTTCAATATTTTCGAGCTCCTGACGAACGCCATGTCTCAATGCTTCCGCGTAATCGGTTGCGACCAGCCGGTTTCCCTGCCTGATGAACAGCGGGTCACCGACCGCGTGACGCAGCCGCGACAAACCACCCGAGACTGCCGATTGCGACAAGCCCAACCGTTGCGCAGCCTTTACAGTTGAACCCTCGCGAAACACCGCATCAAGCACGCGGAGAAGATTGAGGTCGAAGGTCGCGAAATTCATTTCGTCGATACCCTGTATCACCGAATGCGGTTTGGTCGATACCGTGGCGGCGCGATATCCTGCTGTCAATCAACGAGATCCGTATTCATAACCAGTGGAGGAGCGAGGCCATGAAGGATCTGACCCAGGACAGCGACGCCATCGAATGGCTGGGCGTCCTTTATAAAACCATCCTCGGCCCGGAAGAGAGCGGCGGCACCATGTCGATTGTCGACAGTCTCTCGCCCGAGGGCAGCGGCCCGCCGCGCCATATCCACCATAACGAAGACGAGA
>JBGTSB010000099.1:0-4345 GCA_041940525.1 Hyphomicrobium sp. | reverse complement strand
TGTTGACGTCAACTACATGATCCAGACCCTTCGCGAGGAGTAATACATGCGTTTAAGAGCAGTTCTTTTTGACATGGACGGCACCCTGCTCGACACCGCCGGCACCTTCCCCAGCGCCGAGCCGCGTACCTTCGACCTGCACAAGGACGCCAGGCACTACTACGACAAGGGCCTGCCGATCCTGCAGCGCTACCTGCCGTTTCGCATCGCCTCGCTGGCCGATCGCTACATCATCCTGCTGATCCCGCTGATCGTGGTGATGATTCCGCTGTTCACATCCAGCGGACCACCAAAACCGATGCCGACTTTGTGAACGCTGAAACGCTCAATCAGGTCCGGGGCCTTGGCGAGCGGGCTGCATGCGCCGTCCTGGCTGTTTCCGGAGACGATGTCGAACTTGTAGCCATGCCAGGGGCAGGTGATCAGCCCGGTGGCATCTACCTCGCTGTCCTGAAGTGGGCCAAGCTGGTGAGGGCAGACAGCGCTATGGACGATCCATTTATCCTGCCAGCGGCGAACGCAATATCGCCCTGTGTCAGTCTCGACAGAAATTGGACTGGAAGGGTCGAGATCGCCCAATTCAGCAACCAGGATCTCGCCCTTTTCACCTCTCCCATCTCGCCAGCGAGCGCGGTCCTCCAGGGCGGACTGGCGTCCCTGCATCAGAGCGATGTCTTCGTCATAGAGCGTCGCATACTGGTTTTGCATGTACCCGAGGATCGCACTTGCCGAGGCGTCGTCAGCCGGTGCATCCGGGAGATAGAACCTGACATCGACCTCGATTTCATCCTCACTCAGCGTCGTCGCCTGCGTATGGATCTCGATCCCCTCACCAGGACCATTGAACACGGTTGAGACCCAATAGTTGCGATCGGTATCCACCAGCAAGTCGAGCATTTGATAGGTGGGTTCCAGGCCCCCGGGCACCCCGATCCGGGCGCGCCATCCCCAGGCGCCGCTATCGACCAGATCAATCGACGCGAAGGAGGAGGGATGCACGTAAGGGAGGTGCTCCCAATCGTACGCATTCTCCATCATCCGCGCCATATTGGTCGGGAGGCGGCGGACATAGTTTCCAAGATAATGCAGCGCGGATATGCGATCATAGTTGATCTTGTTGGTGCGCGCGGCGACCTTTTTCCGTTCGATGTCCGTCAACATCTGCGCCTCCCGCAGCCAAGCCGACCGTAACTATAGCACGCGCCCGAACAAATCATACGCATCGGCGTTCACGATCTCGGCAGAGACGATATTGCCTGCCTGAAGCGGTGCCTCAGACGTCAGGTAAACGAGCCCATCAATCTCCGGCGCGTCGGCTTTGGAGCGGGCGAGATAGGTTCCAGCTTCTTCGGCGGGGCCGTCGACAATTACGTCCTGCACGGTTCCGACCTGGGCAGCGGCGCGCGCTGCGGACACTTCCGCCTGGGTTTCCATGAAGCGATGCCAACGCTCTTCCTTGACCTCTTCCGGCAGGTGTCCTGGCAGGTCCCGGCTATCGGCATGCGCGACATTCTCATATTTGAAACAGCCGGCGCGATCGATTTTCGCTTCCCGGATGAAGTCGAGCAGGATTTCGAAATCTTCGTCGGACTCGCCGGGAAAGCCGACAATAAACGTCGAGCGGATGGCGAGATCCGGCACATCGCAGCGCCATTGCTGGATGCGCTCGAGAACGCGGTCTTGCTTGGCCGGGCGCTTCATCGCTTTGAGGACATTCGCGCTCGCATGCTGAAACGGAATGTCGAGATAGGGTGTGATCGATCCATCAGCCATCAAGGGAATGACCTTGTCGACATGCGGATAGGGGTAGACATAATGCAGCCGCGTCCACACGCCGAGCGATGACAGGCCGCGGGCAAGATCGAGGAAACGGGTTTCAAATTCCTCGCCTTTCCAGTTATGCGGCGCGTATTTCACGTCGAGGCCATAGGCGCTTGTATCCTGGCTGATAACGAGCAGCTCTTTCACACCAGCGCGGACCAGTTGTTCCGCTTCGGTCAGGACATGGTGGATCGGCCGGGACACCAGATCACCGCGCAGTTTTGGAATGATGCAGAAACTGCAGCGATTATTACAGCCTTCGGAGATTTTGAGATAGGCGTAATGGCGCGGCGTGAGGCGTAGCCCTTCCGGTGGCACCAGGTCGACAAAGGGATCGTGTAACGGCGGCACGGCATCGTGCACGGCCGAGACGACCTGCTCGTACTGGTGCGGACCAGTAACGGCCAAAACACCCGGATGGGTATCGCGAATCCGGCTTTCCTCAACACCGAAGCAGCCCGTCACGATCACACGCCCATTGGCCGTGATGGCTTCGCCGATCGCATCCAAGCTTTCCTGCTTGGCGCTATCGAGAAAGCCGCAGGTGTTGACCACGACGACATCCGCGCCGTCATAGTCGCCCGCGACTTGATAGCCCTCAGACCGCAGCTTGGTAATAATCCGTTCAGAGTCCACCAGCGCCTTTGGGCAGCCGAGCGAAACGAAGCCAACTTTCGGCACCGCGTCCTTGGCTTTGGCACTGGCGCGCCGCTGCTTAGGCGAGGTTGACGGTGATGGAGCGGGTTTTGCGGACCGCTTGGACTGCGACACGGACTTCAT
The DNA here is from genome assembly GCA_041940525.1 of Hyphomicrobium sp. Lineage (GTDB taxonomy): Bacteria > Pseudomonadota > Alphaproteobacteria > Rhizobiales > Hyphomicrobiaceae > JAKAXS01. Next base: position 1,744 of record JBGTSB010000099.1, on the reverse strand, counting down.
AATTGGCCATTTAAGCAAGATGAAACGCGGCTTCTAACACACAGCTGGACCGCAAGGCGACCGGTTCTTCGCCGCATGGGTGTGCCCTGACTTTGTCACAGCAGGGGCATCAATCCGCCCCGTCATTTCGACAGAATCGTTCGTGCCGCGGAAGAAGACTTAAACGAGCGTTAACCTTACACGGGTACTTTCGCGGTTATGTTGCGTATAAATTGGCGTTGTCTGAGTATTGTCGGCTTTTCGGCCTGCCTTGTGCTCTTATCTGGGTGCGGCGGCTCGAGCCCATCGTTTGTGGCCAAGTATGAACCTTGGCGCGGCGAGGAAGAAAACGCCTGCATGCAATCGGGAACGGTGCGCGCAACGCCCTTCATTCAAAACCATGCTGCCTTGGGCGGGCCCAGCGTCTGCGGAACGGCACGTCCGTTCAAGATGATGGCGGCGCTCGGCGGCAGGGTTGAACTGAAGCCGGCGGCGTTATTGCGCTGCCCCATGATCCCTCAGGTGGAACGGTGGATCGGCCAAGTTGTGGCGCCGGCAGCGTATTATCATTTCAATACGCATCTCGCCGAAATCATCGTTGCGGGCTCATACTCCTGCCGGCCGATCAATCACAAGAGTGGCGGCAAGCTTTCCGAACACGGCTACGCAAACGCCATTGATGTTTCGGGTTTCCGCTTGATCAACGGGCAGAAAATTACGCTTAAGCGCGGTTGGAATGGGACGCCGCGAGAGCGGGCGTTCTTGCGCGACGTGCGCCAAGGCAGCTGTAAATATTTCACAACAGTGCTCAGCCCGATTTACAATCGAGCGCACCACGACCATTTCCACCTCGACCTTGCCCGGCGCGGCAAGTACGGGCTGAGACGGGTCTGTAAATAAGGCCGCACGTGTCTTGCGTCTCCCGACTGCGGGCCTCATACCTTGCCCAGAGGAGACTAGCTGATGACACCGTTGAAGGTTGCCGTTCTGCTGACTGCCGTTGCCACACTCGCGGGCGCGGGTTTGGCTGAGGCCGGTTCCCGTCATGGCAAAGTTCGCGCTTGCAGTTCCTACGGCAATGGCTGCTACACCGCACCGGTTCGCCAAGGCAAATGGGGCCGCGAGATGCGGCTCCGCGGAGGCACTTGGATTGACTGCCGCGGCGACTGTCGCCGAACGCTGCGTGAAGAGACCGTCGACTTCTGGGAAACCCAGCAGCAAAAAGCGTATGCTATTCCCTAGATGCTGACCCTTAGCGGATCAGCTCTTCTTGTCGGCGACGACGCGGATTGAAAGCTCTCGCAGCTGCTTCGGCCCGATTTCGCTCGGCGCACCCATCAACAAGTCCGCTGCCTGCTGGTTCATCGGGAACAGGCAGATCTCGCGCAAGTTTTTCGTGCCCACCAGAAGCATGACAATTCGGTCGATGCCCGCGGCCATGCCGCCGTGCGGCGGCGCGCCGTACTGGAATGCACGGTACATGCCGCCGAAGCGCGCTTCGACCACGTCGGGGCCAAGCCCGGCGATGCCGAACGCTTTCACCATGGCCTCGGGCACGTGGTTTCGAATACCGCCCGACGCGATCTCATAGCCGTTGCAGACGATGTCGTACTGATAGGCCTTCAATGCCAGAAGATCTTCGTCCGACTTGGCATCTTCCAGCGCCTGCAACCCTCCTTGCGGCATTGAGAAGGGGTTGTGGGAGAAGTCGATCTTCTTCTCGTCTTCGTTCCACTCATACATCGGGAAGTCGACGATCCAGGCT
>JBGTSB010000098.1:0-4409 GCA_041940525.1 Hyphomicrobium sp. | reverse complement strand
GCAATCGTGGCTCTGTCATCGGCCATCAAGCTGGCCCGTGCCGGCTTGCGGGAACCGGAAAAGCCGATCGGCTGCTACCTGTTCTCCGGCCCTACTGGCGTCGGCAAGACCGAGGTTGCCAAACAGCTGGCCTCGCTTATGGGCGTTGAACTGTTGCGTTTCGACATGTCGGAATACATGGAGAAGCATACGGTTTCCCGTTTGATTGGCGCACCGCCAGGCTATGTTGGCTTCGACCAGGGCGGCCTGCTGACCGACGGCGTCGACCAGCATCCGCATTGCGTGCTGCTTTTGGATGAAATTGAGAAGGCCCATCCGGACCTGTTCAACATCCTGCTGCAGGTGATGGACCACGGCAAGCTGACGGACCACAACGGCAAGTCGGTAAACTTCCGGAACGTTATCTTGATCATGACGACGAACGCCGGTGCCTCCGACATGGCCAAGCCGCCGATGGGCTTCGCGCGCACGAAGCGGGAAGGCGATGACGAGGAAGCCGTGAACCGGCTCTTCACGCCGGAGTTCCGCAACCGTTTGGATGCCGTCATTCCGTTTGCAGGCCTGCAACCGGACGTCATCGAGAAGGTCGTCGAGAAGTTCATCTTCCAGCTTGAGGCTCAGCTGGCAGACCGTGGCGTTCTGATCGAGCTGTCTCCGGAGGCTGGTCAGTGGATCGGTGAGAAGGGCTACGACGAGAAGTTCGGTGCCCGGCCGCTATCTCGCGTCATCCAGGAGAGCATCAAGAAGCCGCTGGCCGACGAGCTGCTGTTCGGCAAGCTTGAAAATGGCGGCACGGTCAAAGTCATCGTTGAAGGCGAGGGAGAGGATCGGAAGCTGGCATTCGAACTGCTGGCGGCTGATCCCAAGAAGGCCAAGCCGAAAGACAGTGACGATGACGACGATGAGGATGATGACGAGCCGCAAGCGGCGCTCGTCGACGCTTCACCGCGCAAGGCGCTGCCTGGACCGAAAGACAAGAAGGACAAGGGCGGCCGCGCTGGCGGTGCCGTACCAAACGTTCCGCGCCGCCGCGAGGACTAAGGGCCCGGAGCTTTTAGCAACAGAATAAAGAACGCCCGCGGGACCATCGCGGGCGTTTTTATTTGAGTCCATGCCAGCGTTGTCACAGAACTGTAGTGTTAGCTTGGTGAACCGTGCTTGGTCTGGGGAGGCGGCATGGATCAGAAACACGACAATAACGCTGCAGAACACACCGACGGCGACCGCCCGCGCGTGGAGCACTTTCGCCAAGTGCTGTTCTGGCCGGTGCATCTCATGGCGGACCCCGCAAGCAGCGGCCGCAAATCGTCTGACCGCGCGGCTGCGTTCGCGGAGCTTGGGCCGGATAATCCCTGGCATCTTGTCGAGGACGAATTCACCGGCGATCCGGACGATTTCCAGGAGCGGCACTACAATGAGTTCGTGACGTTTCTGCCGCCTGTGCAGCGCTTCCTTTATGGCCAGGGTGAAAACGGGCACGGTAACAAGACGGCGACGAGCGGCAAGACGCCGATCAAGGTGATGCGGCGCTGTGATATCGCGGCCATGCGCGTTGTGCTCGCGCCAGGAGAGGCCCCAATCGAGTTACAGATCGCGCACATCGATCTGTACTTCTTCTACGATACCGACATCACCATCCTGGCGCTGGAGGTTTACGCCGACAAGCTTCCGCTCGCGACGGCACAGGACATCATGTATCGGGTTGGGCGTGCTTATCCGGGCTTTTGGGAGGCGGACGGCGTTCCCGGCCATTGCGTGCAAAAAGTGGAATGGCTTTCGCGCTCCGGTGACGTCCTCGCCGCTTCGGATTTCGAGCACCGCGACCTTTATCTGCAGCATGTTTGCAAATACCGGACAGCCCGTATCGGCGCGCACTGGGAGTATTTGTTGCGCCCCCTACTGCCTGCTGAGCAGACGCAAGCGCCGATGCGATACAGCCAACTAGAATACTATCGCATGCCACTCATGGCGTTCCTCGCCTTTGACGATGCCGACAAGCTCACTCCGGCGGACTATATGCGATTGGCTTACGCCAATGGATCGCGCAACGATTCACGCAAGCGGCTGTCGGACCACCACATGGCCGAATTCGAAAGCCGGCATTGCTATGATGTTCGCAATGAACGGCGCGACGTCTCGGATTGGCCAAGCACGCGTTACATGTCGTGCGGGCATACGTTCGTGGTGACAGGAGATGCGCGCAACGACTTCTTCGTGAATGGCGAGAACGGGCTGCTCAACACCTTCCGGCATCAGTTCTACATGCTGTTCCTCATCGCGCACTTTCAGAAGGCGGCGATGATGATGTTCTCCGATAGGCTGGCGGAGGCGGTAAACCGGCTCGACATATCCGATCCTAAAGCCGTGCTCGCGTTTCGTAGCGCGACGCGCCAAGCGCTTGAGACGTTCCTGCGCTTCACGCACCGCTACTGGTTTCACGTCGTCAGTAATCAGGACCAGGCGCACGATCTATTTGCGATGTGCCGAAATCAGCTTGAGGTCGACCGGCTTTACGAGGACGTGCGCCAGGAAGTGATGGAGATGAGCCAGTACTTAGAGAACGAAGCCATGCGCCGCCAGAACGAGAGCGTGGCGCGGCTGACCGTGGTGACGGCGTTCGGCTTGATTGGTACGGTGGCGACAGGCTTTCTCGGCATGAACCTGTTTGATCACACCGCGCTCAGCCCGCTGGAAAAGCTGGCGATCTTTGTGATCGTGTTTATTCCAACGTTGATGCTGACGTTCTACACGATCGCGAAATCGCAACGGCTGACTGAGTTCCTGGATGCGCTGAGCAACCAGACGCTCGGCATCGGCGAAAAGTTCATGGCGCTGGTGCGCGTGTGGTGGCGCTAGCCTGGCGGTCGATAATCAAATAGCGGAGAGACTCCAACTAACGGATGTCCTCTGAAATCCCACGGCCTATTGTCGCTGGAGGTAGGGATTTATGTTGCTCCCGGAAAAGCTTTGTTTGCTCTTCCACCGCCAAACACAACTCATCGAAGACTTGCCGTTCATCGGGACCATGGCACCCTCCGTACATTAGTCCAGGGGCGCTACCTATGTAGGTTTGGTCTTCAGGAGACCACTCCACTATTTTCAAGTAGCGGTCTTTGTCTGGTAGACGTTTGCCTTCGGCCCTAGTAATCACCCTCGTATCGCTATCGTCTTTTTCCTCGACCACCTTGTACATTCTACGCGCCAATTTCTGTTGAGCAGCAGGCAGACGCGAGCCCGCGACTTGTGGAGAGCCAACCTGGAGAGCAGAAAGAGCCAACTGTACGATGCGAGATAACGGCTCCTCAGATTTTTCCCAACCGACGATGGTCTGCCTCGAGACCTCTAGCGCTTTACTCAATTGTCCCTGAGTAAATCCCATCTTTTCGCGCCATCTCTTCAAATCATTGCCCGTCATCGCGGTCGCTCCTTCCTTTGACGGTGATCGTGTCTTCGCTGAAACAGAAGCGTCCTAGAAAACACTTCAACTTGAATTGCCTAAGCCGAACGATCAAATCTCGGCCGACTCTCTGGGCATTTATTTGATTAATGAGTCTATCGGTGTCAAAATTTTTGACAATTTTCCGGTTGCGCATAATTCCGCACTCCTTGAGTCAACGAATTCGACCCAGAGTACACAGAGAGGGTTAACAAATACCCACTAACCTGTCGGGATTTGTTACTCGGCGGCCTCGGCGGTGTAGCCGCGGGCGGCGGAGAGTTTGGCGATGAGGTCTGCGGCGGCGGCCGGGATGTTCGTGCCCGGGCCGAACACAGCTTTGGCGCCTGCTTCGTGCAAGGCCTCGTAATCTGACGGCGGGATAACGCCGCCGACCACGATCATGATGTCCTCGCGGCCTTCCTTGGCAAGCGCTTCGTGCAAGTCCGGCACAAGCGTGAGATGGCCGGCTGTCAGAGACGAGACGCCGATGACATGGACGTCGTTTTCGACGGCTTGGCGTGCGGCTTCATCTGGCGTGGCGAAGAGCGGGCCGATGTCCACGTCGAAACCGAGATCGGCGAAGGCAGAAGCGATCACCTTCTGGCCGCGATCGTGTCCGTCCTGTCCCATCTTGGCGATGAGGATACGCGGGCGGCGGCCATCGTTTTTCTCGAACGTATCCACCAGTGCCAGAACTTTGGTTACGTCGTCGCTCATGCTGCCTGCCTCCGACCTGTATACGCCAGAAATTGCGCGAATTTCGGCGCGGTGGCGGCCGAACACTTCTTCCATCGCGTAGGAGATTTCGCCAACACTCGCCATAGCGCGGGCCGCGGCAACTGAGAGTTCGAGCAAGTTGCCGTTACCGCGTGCGCCTTCGGTAAGTGCTTTCAAGGCTGCCTGGCATGCCGCTTCGTCGCGCTCGCCGCGCAGCCGCTCTAGTTTGGCGATCTGCTTCTCGCGCACGGAC
>JBGTSB010000097.1:0-4700 GCA_041940525.1 Hyphomicrobium sp. | reverse complement strand
AAGCGAGCGACGCCGCGACCGGCAGTGCCGCGCGCGCCTTGCAGGACGCCAACAAGCGCGAGATCGAGATCCGCACCCGCCTCGCCCGCCTGCAGAACCCGGAGCAGGACGAGAAGCGCGACCCGGCGCGCGAGAAGCAGCTGCAAGGCGAGCTCGAAAAGACCGTCGCCCAGGTGGCGAACGCGGAGCAACGTTTGCAGGCGGGCTTCCCGCGCTATGCCGCGCTGCTGGCCGACACGAACAGCGCGCGCATCCTGGTCTTCGCCACCGGCGAGGTCGTAGCGGAGCAGGAGGTCAACGGCGTCGACGGGATGCTTTACATCAACTCGCAGTCGACCGGTGATGGGCGCCTCTCAATTAACGTGGTCTTCCGGCCTGGAACCGACATCGACCAAGCGCAGGTTCTAGTGCAGAACCGCGTGACTGTCGCCGAACCCAGGTTGCCGGAAGACGTCCGCCGTCTCGGTCTTGTCGTGCGCAAAGCGTCACCAGACCTGATGATGGTCGTTCACATGGTTTCGCCCGATGACACGCGTGACCAGCAGTACATATCCAACTACGCGACTTTGTACGTCCAAGACCGCTTGGCACGCATCGACGGCGTCGGCAACGTTCGCATTTTTGGCGCGCGCGACTATTCCATGCGCGTCTGGCTGGACCCCGCCAAGGTGGCGGCGCGCGATCTGACGGCGCCGGAAGTCATCGCTGCTCTGCGTGCCGCGAACCTCCAGGTGGCCGCCGGTTCGATCAATCAGCCACCCGCCAAGTCCCCCGGCGCATTCACGCTATCTGTTCAGACGCTTGGCCGTCTGACATCGCCGGAAGAGTTTGAAAACATCGTCGTGCGCGCCGAGCCGGATGGGTCCTTCGTGCGTGTTCGTGACATTGCCCGCGTTGAGCTGGGATCGCAGGACTATACCGTCAACGCCTACCTCAACAACAAAGTCGCAACCGCGATTGTGATCTTCCAGCGGCCCGGATCTAATGCGCTGGCGACGGCGGCCGCCGTCAAGGCCGAGATGGAGGCGCTTAAAGCGGATTTCCCCACCGGCGTCGGTTACTCAGTCGTCTACAACCCAACCGAATTCATCCAATTCTCGATCGACGCCGTGATCGCCACGCTCGTCGAGGCGCTCATCCTCGTGGTGCTCGTTGTCATCCTGTTTCTGCAAACGTGGCGGGCGGCGATTATCCCAATCCTGGCGATCCCAGTGTCGTTGATCGGCACGTTCGCCGTGATGAGCGGTTTAGGCATTTCGTTCAACACGCTCTCACTGCTTGGCCTCGTGCTGTCGATCGGTATCGTCGTCGATGATGCCATCGTCGTCGTGGAAAATGTGGAGCGCTATTTGCGCCAGGGCATGTCGCCGATGAGGGCAGCCCACAAAACCATGAAGGAGGTGAGTGGCGCCATTATCGCGATGTCGCTCGTCTTGATCGGCGTGTTCGTGCCCGTGGCATTCATCTCGGGTCTCCAAGGCACGTTCTACAAGCAATTCGCCATCACGATTGCCGCGTCGACCGCGATCTCCGGGTTCGTCTCGCTCACGCTGTCTCCAGCCATGGCCGCGCTTCTGCTCAAACCGCACGAAGACAACACTAGAAAAGGCTGGACGATTGGGGCCATCTTGATGGCACCCGTGCGCTGGTTCTTCGCGGGTTTCAACGCCGTATTCGGCTGGCTGTCTCATGGCTACGCCAAGCTTACCGCCGGTCTTGTTCGCATCGGCATTGTCGTGCTCGCGGTCTATGCCGGCATGCTCTATCTGACCTATGACCGGCTGCAAAGCACACCCACAGGCCTGATCCCACAACTCGACCGGACCTATTTCGTCGGTGCCTTCCAGTTGCCGCCCGGCGCAACACTCGAACGATCCGACGCGGTCATCCGCAAAGCCACGGACGTTATCTTGGCCGTGCCCGGCATTGAAGCGGCGGTCGCCTTTGTTGGCTTTGATGGCGCCACGTTCACAAACGCACCAAACACCGGCGTCGTCTTCATGAGGCTCAAAACGTTCGAAGACCGGATCGCGGCGGGCCTGACCAAGGACGGCATCCTGGCGGACGTGCGCCAGAAAGTCGGACAGATTGGCGGCGCCCTTGCGCTCGTCATCGAGCCGCCGTCGGTTCCCGGCATCGGCACAGGCGGCGGTCTCAAGGGTTACGTGCAGGACCGTTCGGGCCGCGGGCTGCCGGCGTTGGAAGGCGCAGCATGGGGGCTAGCCGGCGCGGCATCGCAGAATCCGGCCTTCTTGCAAGCCTTCACGCTCTTCAACACACGCACACCAGAAATCTTCGCCGACATTGACAGGACGAAGTCCGAACAGCTGGGCGTGCCTATCGGGCGCGTCTTCGACACGCTGTCGATCTACATGGGCTCGGCCTTCGTCAACGACTTCAATATTCTTGGGCGCACGTATCGCGTGACCGCGCAAGCCGACAACCCGTTCCGCTTGACGTTACGCGACGTCGAACAGCTCAAGACCCGGAATGCCACTGGCGACATGGTCCCGATCGGGTCAGTCGCGAACTTCCAGCACACGACGGGCCCATACCGTGTGCCGCGCTACAACCTTTTCCCGGCCGCGGAAGTCCAGGTTGCCTTGGCGCCGGGCTACTCGTCGGGTCAGGGTATCCAGACGATCGAGCAACTGGCGCAACAAGCTCTGCCGTCAGGTTTTGGCTTCGAGTGGACGGAAATAGCGCTGCAGGAAAAACTGGCAGGCAACACGGCGGGTATCGCCTTCGGCCTCGCGGTCGTGTTCGTGTTCCTGCTGCTGGCTGCGCTATACGAGAGCTGGCTGCTGCCGCTTGCCGTCATCCTCATTGTGCCCATGTGCATTTTCGCCGCCATGGTCGGCGTCAACCTCATGGGTCTGAACCGCAACGTTCTCGTCGAGATCGGCCTGGTGGTTCTCGTTGGCTTAGCGGCCAAGAACGCAATCCTGATCGTAGAGTTTGCCAAGCAGGCGGAAGAGGAGGGCAAGACGCGCTTCGAAGCTGCCGTGGAGGCAGCACGCACACGCTTGCGCCCGATCTTGATGACATCGTTGGCATTCATCCTCGGCGTGTTGCCGTTGATGATTGCGACAGGAGCCGGCGCGGAAATGCGCCAGTCGCTCGGCACGGCCGTGTTCTCAGGCATGCTGGGCGTCACCGCGTTTGGTCTGATCTTCACGCCGGTCTTCTACGTCCTGTGCCGCAAGCTGGGCGGCCCAATGACGGCGAGACACCATCATGATGACGATGGTTCAGAACCAACAGGGCACACCCTACCACCGCCTGCCTAGAAGCGTTTCGAAGAGGAACGTCCGTTAACCCGAAATAAACAATGTACCCGCACAGTCAGTCAAGAAATTAACCGGGCACGGATCAACGTGTCGAAGGGGGCTGAGCGATGAAAACATTGAAACCATGGAGCCTTGCGTTAGCTGCGGTCATGCTGACCGGCATGGCGGGACCGCCAGAGGGCCTAGCCGCCGATTTTGGCGGCTTTCGCGGATCCATAAAGGACGACAACTACGCTCCGATGCCGCGAGCCACGCTCCGACATTGTTATGTCCGTATTGATACGGGCTATGCCTGGTCCGACGATCCGAACGTGCGCTGGTTCAGCGAAGTGACCCAAACTGACAACGTCCAAGAAATCGACTTTGAAAACGCCTGGTTCGTCGAAGGCGGCGTCGGCTGCAGCACGGGAGGCTCGCGGGCATGGCGCGCCGAACTGATGCTCGGCTATCACGGAAAGCGCAAATACGATGGCGAACCGCCTCTATGGAACCCGCCAGCTGGTCCGCCACAGATCGATGATCCGCTCCACACAGCCGTCAAATCAACCACGCTGATGGTCAATCTCTACAAGGACTTGGGAGAATACCACGGCTGGGTGCCTTACGTCGGCGCCGGAATCGGCGTCGCCTACAATCAAATGGACAACACCTATTTTACCGAAAACGTGTTCCTCACCAACCAGATCTTCGGCAACAACAACATCTCGTTTGCCTGGTCGCTGATGGCCGGTTTGTCGTACGACATCTCATCTCGCGCTACGCTTGATTTGGGTTATCGCTACATGGATCTCGGCAGCATCTCATCGCAGAACGGCGACACCGCTGGCTTCTGGAATCCCAAGGTTCATATGGATGATCTGACGTCACACGAATTCAAGGTGGGCCTGAGATATCGTTTGGGATCAACCCGCTACTAATCAGTAACGAAAATCACCACAGAATGGCCGGGCCGCAGTCGTGTCCGGCCTTTTCCTGGTGTACCAACCTCCCAAAAGGCGGCCCAAAGACCCAGTGGAAATGGCTTGCGCTGGTGAGCCAATTCCCCGATATAGGGCGCGTCAGCTTCGGATCACGGACGAGTGCTGTCAGCCCTACACCTTAGATACTTTTGAGGGCTCCCTCGCGCTGAGCGGGGTTGAGCGGTTGGCAACAATCATTTGCGGGCGTGGTGGAATTGGTAGACACGCCAGATTTAGGTTCTGGTGACGAAAGTCGTGGGGGTTCAAGTCCCTCCGCCCGCACCAAGGTCTGAAAGTTGAAGACGGTTTTTAAAGGGGCCAGCTAGCAGCGCTGTGATGAATGACGCGCACTGGTTTGGCAGGATACGTATCAAGACGAGAGCGTTATGCAAATCACAGAGACAAATTCCGAAGGCATGAAGCGGACGCTCAAAGTCGTCGTTCCGGCAAA
>JBGTSB010000096.1:0-4723 GCA_041940525.1 Hyphomicrobium sp. | reverse complement strand
GACGACCCCTAGCGCTTCTGCCTTTGCGGCCGCGTCTTCCGCCAACCCGTAGGCATGGTAGGCGGCACCAGACGCATTAACGGGCAAGTCGTAACGTTCGGACCCGCGCTTGGGATCGGCCTGAATAGCCAGCAGCGCCTTCGCCAACCCCGTCCAGTTCTGCGGATTGCGCGGCTCGGCCGAAGCAGCCATCGCGTAGTATCGCGACGCAGCACGCGCATCCCCGGCCAAAGCCTTCGCACCGTTCGCTCGCAAAGCCGCCGCGCTCTGAGTGCCGGGCTTCCAGTTGGAAAGCACATACTTCACGTAGCGCTTGGCGTCGCGCTCCACGCCTTGGTGGGCAAAAGCTTTCACGCCGGATGGACGCTCTTGCGCAACCGCGGGCGCAACAGCGAACACGGACATCAGAATGATGAGAAAGCCGCGAAGACTAGGCATTGCAATCACCTTCAGGAAATGGGTGCCTGTGGGGAAGCAGGCGGGGGGACACCGGTTCAAACAAAATCACAAACCAGCTTTGACCGGTAGATCATCACACCTGAATGACCGAACGTTGGCGGCAAGTTAGCACTTTCCGTGAATTGCCGGTCGATGCCGGGAAATTTCCGCCAGCAACCGCACAAAAAAAGTCCGCCGCTGCGGGGGAACGCAGCGGCGGACTTTGGGGGATGGGCAGTGAAACTCAGTGACGCGAGAACGAAACTGGCAAAACCAGATCAATCACCGGAGACTTCGCAACAGCAAGCTGCGGCAGAGGCACGGGATTGGGATTGTCGGAAACAACGCGTGGCCGGGCCGGCTTGGCCATCGCCCACAAACGGTTAAAGGAACGCAAAGCCGCCGCCGACATTTCGAAGCAATCGTCGGCGTAGAATTCATACGCATCACCGTGGCCAGGCTCGCGACGCATGCAATCGCCAACCCAAGCTGTACGCGGGCCGAGCACCAAAGTCTCGTGGGCTTCCAGCAAACGGACGTCGTGAGCGTTGCGGCACTCAATACGGGGCGGCGCCCAGGACGAATGAACGCTAACAGCTTGTGGCATCTCGCCGGGCAGCGCGTAGAGAGCTTTCAGAGTAATACCGCGAGCAGACAACTCAGGCATAAGCTCCGCCAAGACCTTGGCAACTGGGCTTTCGCTTGAGCGCGCAACAACAAAAACAGTTTGATCCGCTTCGGCCGCGGCCGGCGGCTCGCTGTCGCGCTGAGCCAGGTAACGGGTGATGAACTCCTTTAACTTGTTTTCTTTGTCGCCCTTGCGGACGATGTTCATGCGAGAGTTCGCTTGACGCATGGATGAGCCTCTTTCAGAGGGGAATTGCAGAAAAGGGCGCACGTCTTGTACCGCGCACCGCAAGGTCCAGTAAAAGAGCAATAGTGTTAACCAAGAGTTTCGCTCCACGAACTTCGATAGATTGTTGTTCGGCGGCTTACGGCCTGCACCCCGTCAATCTTCTTACGTCTTATCCGTCTTTGGCTCGTCCTGCCCGGCAGTTGCGGCGCTTGCCGTCTTCTGCTCGCTGGTCAAAGCCGGGGGCTCGGTCCCGTTCGGAATAAAAGTCTTGCGCGCCATCGCCGCCAGGGAATGTTGAATGGCCGCCTCCGCCGTTGGCACCGAAACCGTGGCGGTCTCGCGCGAGAACACGACATCAATCGTTTTCTCACCCGCATTGTCGGCCTGCCCGCTGCGATCTTCGTTTACAATTTCCGCGCTGACGCCCGCGTCATGATCGGTCGCGCCCTCTTTCTCGTCTTCTACGCTGTCATCGAAGTCCAACTCGGTCTTTTGTGATGCAACATGCACAGCGTAAGGGCCAAACTTGGCGCGATAATCCTCTTCCGTCTTCAGCCGCTCATCGTTGTAAGGCATCTCGACAGGTTCCCATTCCGCGACAAGTTCGTCTTCGCCCGCGCCAGGAGCTTCAATCCCGCTGTCCACCTTCCCGGTATCAGCTTCAAAGGACACCTCCGGCGCTTCAACCGGCTCCGCCGACGCAAACACTGTCTCGGCCTCCTCGGCTTTCGAGTCAGTCTTAGGCGGCTCAGTTTCCTCCGGCGTCACTTTCGCCCTGCGCCACCGCGAGGAACGCGGCTTCGGATCAAAACTCAACGTCGTATCGTCTGACTCATCCTCACCGTCCTGGAACGCGCCAGGCGGCATCACATCTGCCAAATCCGGATCACGCCGCCTGAAAATCTCACGCTCAATACTTTGGCGTTGCTGCTCAGCCTCCACGCGACGAGCCGCGCCCATGATCGCACCCAGGATAATCTCCGACCAAGCACCGTCGCGGAACCGGTAAATACGGAACGCATCAACACCAGAGAACTTTGAACCCTGCCGCTCCAGACGCTTCTGAATAGAGCGCGTATTCAGGAGCGGGTTGTAGACACGCTTAAAAATCCGCTCCTTCTCAAACGAGGTGAAGAGGTTGGCCAGCAAGTGCGCCTCATGCTCGAAATCGTCCAAATCCTTTTGGCTAAGGTTGGCAAACTTCGGCGAATACCGCGTTGGCGCATGCAGTGGAACGGCGACGTAGTAGTCGCCATGCCAGTCAAACACGACATGCCGGAACAGCTCGAAGTTCTGCCGGATCTGAGGATCGCGATGGATCTCGTTGAACCTCGACAGGATTTGAATAACCGGTCCGCGTTCGGCCTCACGCATTTTCGGCATCAATCCGTGCAGGCGATTCATCGGCCGGCCCATGGACACGAGCAACAGACAGAAATCCACGAAGATCGCGATCGAGAACGGAATATAGTCGCGCTGCGAGAGGCCTCCGCCCGCTTCGATGAGCGCCCGCTGTTCCGCTGTTTGCGTTTCCGCGGATTGAACTGCACGCTTTTGCAGCTCGCGCAGCTCTTCAGCGGACGGCGGAAGCTTGAACGCCAAAGCGCCATAAGCCGTCGCGGTCAAACGGCGGAACGCCTCAATCGTTGCTTCCGGACCTTCGACAACGGCAATCTCGGGCTTGCGCAAGTTCGGCAGCTGATCAATCGCGCGCACGGCACCGCGCAGCGCTGCCTGTAACTGCGGATCTGGACACGAAAAGCCGCCATTGTTGGGATCGCCAAAGGTCGTCTGCCCGGCGCGATCAGACAAGTCCGATCGCATCTGTTTCAGCTGAGGATCGGTGCGGAAAGCGTTGAAGCCCGTCACCGTCATGTCCAACCGGCGGCTCAAACCGCGCATGAAGGTGTTGCGCGTGCCAGTCTTGGGATCAAACGTTGACTTGTCGGACATCACCACGCGCGCCAAATCCGTATCGAGCTTGGCGATTTCACTCTTCACGGCGGTGACGCGGCCGCGCACGAAATCCGAAGCGAAGGAAAACTTTGCGGCGTCAGCTTCACGCAACCGGCGGCGAGGGCCATCACCGGGCCGGCTGTTCGGACAAGACGTTCCTTTCGTCCGCTCAAGCTCAGCTTTCTCGCGCGAGAGTGTCGAGAGTTGTAGGAGCGTTGCTTGCAGCTGCTCCATCCGGGTTGACGCCGCGTGCAATGAATCCTGAACCTGTCCCACGGCGGAGGCAGCCGAGCGCGATGCCTCGGTGCGGCTCTCCAGAACCTTCCAGTAAAAACCAAACCCGAAACCGACGGAGATCGCCGTCAAAAACAGGTACCCGGTTATGTAGAAAAGCCGCGTAAATGCCCCGATGGGCGCAAAAATCTGGTCCAGCAACCAGACGATCATCGTCATCAGCATCGCAACGGAAAAGCCGATGATGATCTTGTGCGTGAGAGGCAGATCGCCGGTGTTCGCCTGGATCAACTCCAGAATACCGACGTACGTGGCAACCCACGACAACCCGCCCAAACCGATGACGAGGAGCAGCTTCTTGATATCTCGGGGTGGACCGTCGTTCTCCTGAGCATCGTCGCCAGGAGCAAAATCCAGTTTTCTTGGCCGCGCAGAAAAGCCGCGCGTTGGACTGTCGTCCGACACGTACGCCATGGGGAGACCTACACCACTTGTTCCGAAGATGCGGCGCTTTCATGCTACGAGCCGTTGGGCTCACCGTCATCACCGGTAAGAACGATTACCTAATATTGCCGGTCACCCCCCGGCCCTTGATCCAAGTGAGAAGCTAAAAGCAATTCGTGACCGATGTGCGGCAAGCATGTGCGCAATTGGTGGCCGCGCGCATTCAGGTGGTCTTCGCTTGTGAGGAGAGAAAAGTCGTTCGCGATCTCAGCCCGCTTCGCGGAAGCTCTGCGCCGTCTGCAAATCCACCGACACGAGCTGAGAAACGCCGCGCTCCGCCATCGTGACACCGAACAGCCGATCCATATGCGTCATCGTCATGGGATGGTGCGTGATAACGAGGAAGCGCGTATCCGTTTCCTTAGCCATCGTTTCCATCAACTTGCAGAAGCGGTCCACGTTCGCATCATCAAGCGGCGCATCAACTTCGTCGAGCACGCAGATCGGAGAAGGGTTCGTCAAGAAAACCGCGAAGATCAACGACAGCGCCGTCAGCGTCTGCTCACCGCCGGAGAGCAGAGACAGCGTCGCCGGCTTCTTGCCAGGCGGCTTGGCGATAATCTCCAAGCCACCAGCCATCGGATCGTCGCTCTGCTGCATCTCCAGCCGCGCTTCGCCACCGCCGAACAAACTCGTGAACAAATGCGAAAAGTGGCCGTTGACTTTCTCGAACGCTTCAGCAAGCCGCTTCTTGCCTTCCCGGTTCAGCTGGCTAATCGCTCCGCGCAGCTTCGC
>JBGTSB010000095.1:0-4875 GCA_041940525.1 Hyphomicrobium sp. | reverse complement strand
CCACCTGCACCGTGCTGTTCTGATGCGGGTGATACCAGAAGGTGCCGGCATCGACGGCGTCGAACTCGTAGGTGAAGGTCTCGCCCGGAGCGATTGGCGTTTGCGTCAGATGCGGCACACCGTCCATGGCATTGGGCGTGCGCACACCGTGCCAGTGGACGGTGGTTTCTTCATCGAGGCCGTTTTCGACCTCAACGCGCAGGCGGTCGCCCTGGCGGATGCGGATCTCCGAGCCGGGCACCATATCGTTGTAGGCCCAGACCGGCGTTTCTCCATAAGGCTCCGGAACGAGATGAGCCCGTCCCGATGACGCCTTCAATCGGAATTCTTTGACGGACGCGGCCCGCGCGTTTCGGAGTCCGAAAGCCGGAAACACCGTACTTGCCGCGAAAGCGGCGGCGGATGTGAGAAATGTCCGACGCGTCGGCGTCGGCAGATACAAGACCATGATGTTCCAACCACCCTGAGAGAGCGCTTGAGCCGCAGCGCGCTATCTGCGCGATGCGAAGCGGGATCATGGACGGCCGGTGTGACCGCGCATGATTTCAGGCGCCGCTAACCGGAGGAGCTCCGGGCGGCGTCAACTCAGGATGATGGTTCGGGGAGGATAAGGGTCCGGCGGTCCGGTACGCCCGGCCACGCTTTGCAGAACCAGACTTTGGGTACTCGTCTCAGCACCGGGCAGGCTTGGCTGGTCCGACGGCACGACAGCCAGAATCGGCGATATGCAGACATTGTCGCACGGCTGCACACCGCCCTTGCTGTCCGGGCAGTCTTTACAGTCGCCCATGTCCGCGCCATCGATCGCGGCAAGCGTCATCTTCATGCTCATCGTGGCGGCATTCACGGCATGCGTAATCGTTCCGGCCGCGAAAGCGGCGAGCACCACGATCATGAAGATGTGGACATACCTTGCCATACTTTACCGGATACCCCGAATCTTGCGTGCTGTCGATGTGCATACGGTCGCAGTTCCTTTCTACCCGCTGCAGATGAGCAACATCAAGACGCCGCGACTTCCTCCGCGCCCTTTCGGACCTCTACGAATAGGCCGCCTCTAGGTTCGACCGGATCAAGGACCAGCGTCAGTCAGGCGAAGCGTTACGCTCGAACCCGCGGCCTGCCCTGTTTCGCAGACAGTCGCATGTTTCTCGCCCCGCTCGTTGTTCTCGGTAGCCTCCGCCGATACTCAGATAGACAGCATACGCGAATATCATCGATCGCGGCCCGGCTCATGGCGACGATCGCCGCTTGGGTGGCACACAGACGAAGCCCAACGGACCGGCCACGGCGGAACACGGTCTTGGCCCAGCGGCAGAAATTGGCGCAGGTTAGCACTGGCTCAAATCGCCGGTCCACTAGTTTGGAAACGGCAATAGTATGTCTTTCGTTCGACAACCCCCCGATCCGCTGGAATACCCGTCAGCGTCAGCGTTGTAACCTGAGTAGACGGTGGCGAAACGATCGTTCCCGCAATTCTCTTTTCGGGATGCTCATCCGGAACGAGCATGAAACGGTATGCCCCTTCTTCGCTGTCTGTCCAGGTCACACTCCCGCGATCGTAATCACCTTCAGAGGAATAGGTCGTCTCGACCCGAGAGGGCGTAACGATGAGATAGAGTTCAAGCTCGTCCGTCTCGTGGTGCGGAACTCTTCCCCACAGCCAGTCCTCTGCCTTGGCAATGGACGGTCTGACATCGGCCACCAAACCGCGACAATCCGCATCCGTAGGAACGCCAGGTCCGGGGTACCAGAGATAGACACCCATGGGTCCGGATGCAGCGAAGGTGCCGGACGTTGCCAGACACAGCATCACAAGAAGTCCGCCAATTCGGAAGCTTCGGTTGGACATGCCGTCACTTGTACCCTTGCTGCGACCTAACCCGGCGAAGGTGACAACAACCAAGCTAGTGCTCGTCTTCGCACAAATCATGGCTGGCAAGCGCGCGGATCACGTAGCAATCCTTGATCTGTTCGCCGTCGCAGCCGGTAGCGATTCGCGCCAGTTCACGCTCCAGTTTGCGAAGCTTTCCGATTCGTTCACGTACCGCGTGAAGTTGCTCCGCTGCTATCCGATCCGCATCGGCGCACGGCTGGTTCGGGTGTGCGCTGAGTTCGATCAGCTCGCGTATTGCCTCGATCTTCAGCCCGAGATCGCGGGCATGCTTTATGAATGCGAGGCGGTCGCATTCATCGAGCGCGTATCGGCGCTGGTTCCCTTCCGAGCGCTCGGGCGGAGCCAGAAGGCCCATCTGCTCGTAATAACGTATGGTCGGTATCTTGACACCGGTGCGCCGGGACAGGTTTCCAATCGTCAACATGACAGGTCTCACAACAATTCTAACATTTCTATAGAGCGTAGAGGTATAGCGGATGCCCTACAATGGGAACATTTGCCGCAACAGAACACGCGGTCTTTCGAACCGCGGAGTTCCGTGGGACACTTGAATCTCTAGCAGCCTGAGGTCACACAAAGGGACCTGTCACGTTAAGGAGAGCCGTCATGATCCGTCTATTGCCGACAATCGTCCTTGGGCTACTGATACCGATGGCGGGCGGGCATGCCACAGAGGGGCCACCAACGCATGGCGCCGTTCCAGACGAACTGTCAGTCGAGCACGCTGAGATCGTGTTGCCAACTTCTGGAAAGTCGCAGCTCACGGGCTACTTGACCATCTGGAACGGGAAGCGCGTGCAGGCGAATCTCGTGTCTGTTGAAAGCCCTATTTTTGAGTCTGTCGCCCTCTACAATATGGAGCAAGACGGCGGCATCGCGAGAAAGCGCCGGGTGGAAGGTATATTACCCATTCCCGGTAACGCGGAGCTTTTGATGCGGCCCGGCGGCGTGCATCTGTTGCTCACCCAGCCGATACAGGCGCTCTCCTCAGAAGATGCTGTCGAGTTGACGTTGGTTTTCGATAGCGGAAAACGTATTGCGGTGACCGCCACAATTCTGGCTGCCGGCACGTCCGTGACAGATCATCACCATGGAAACGGGGATGGCGTTCAGGGTAGCGGTCAACTGTGAGCCGCCGGTCACCTAAAGACACGACTTGACGGGCGGCCAATGCTGCCCTCTAGCCAAGGTTAACGACGGGTTTCGATACCAGCGGGACTTTGATATTCATTTACATAAACTCTAACTTATTGTTTTCGCGTGATTTTTAGTCCCAACAGCTAACGTCTCTCCCACAATATTCTTGGGGAGACTGTCACAATGCATCGACTTGTTCTGGGCGCGGTCGCGCTCGCCATCTCGTGCGCTTCGGCCGGAGCCAACGCACTGCATCTCAATCCGTCCCAGCCGGCGCTGGCGAAGAACATGGAAACCTTCGGCAACACGTCAATCCCGATCGGTTACTACGAATACTGCCAGCGCTACCGTGAGCGTTGCGATCGTCAGCCGGAGAGGTCCAAGGTCGAGCTGACACGGGAACTCTGGAAAACAATCATCGAGGTCAATAACGAGGTAAACACCACCGTGGAGCCTCTGACCGACAGGGAGATTTTCGGCGTCGAGGAGCGCTGGGACTATCCGGACCAGGTCGGCGACTGCGAAGATTTTGCACTGGAGAAACGGAAGATCCTTAACGAGAAAGGCGTGCCGCTGGGGGCGCTGCTGATGACCGTGGGCCGGGATGCCGACGGCGGTGGCCACGCAGTCCTTACGGTGGTGACTGATCACGGCGATTTCGTCCTCGACAACGTCGAGCCGCGTGTACTTCTGTGGAGGGAAGCAGAGCTGTACTATCTCAAGCGGCAGTCGCCTGACGATCCAAACAAGTGGGTCAGTCTCGCCTCCAGCTGACTCAGTCCGATCCGATCGGTCTGAGCCACGCGAATTCGAACGCCGCAGCTACGGAAAGCACAAAGGCTGCGGCGGTTCCATAAACCATTTCCATGGCGTTGTGTCCGCCGAGCAGGCAGTAGGCCCAGAATATGGTCGCCAAGAGAGGGTAGATGGCCACGCCGGCAACCAGAAAAGTGGCGATGCGTGCGATCATGGTCGCTCCGACGATTTGGGTTCACACCGTCAACTACTAAGGTCCATCGCGCTCCCGCGCCATTCACCGGTCGGTGATCGCGTCCGGCGACCCTACATTGCTCGCGCTAAGTTCCGCTTCCATGTGCCAAAAGCTAAACGCGAAAGCCGCTGCCACGAATGCGACCAGCGCCAGCATGACCACGACGTTACGGGACCGGCGACTGCTTGCCAGGGCAGCACTCTCGCGAATAGTGAGACGTTCGGGTGCTTCAGTCACTGTGATGCATCTCCCTCTGTGCGACCTGTGTTAAGCAGACCGGATGCGGCGGTGAAGAGGAGAGACAGTTCGCAGCGCTGCGGCGGTTTGCCGCCCTTTCGATGAGGCACGTGAACGCGGAATTAGATCATGATTGGCGAGCGTCTGGCCGTTTCGCCAGCTTGGAAGGCTTCTTTGGGGTCAGGTTCTAGACTGTGGTTCGATTGATCTTTGCATTCGCGCTGGTTTCGCTCACGCTGTGGCCAACCGGAGAGCGCCGCGATCTTGCGCGCTGCGACTTCCATGGCCGCTGGATCGAGTGGCAGGATTAGCCGCACGCAATCTCAGGATGCGTCGTAGCGGATCACGAAGGCCGTCCAGTCGGCTGGCGCAGCGATCTGCTCGTAGAGCTTGCGGCCGTCCTCGGGCTGCCGTGGCGCGTTCAGCATCAGCTTCGACCAGCCGCGCTCCTCGGCCTGGTCGGCGAGGACGTCGATCAGCGCCTTGGCAATGCCGCGGCTGCGATAGTCGTGATGGACATAGATGTGGTCGGTCATGCCGCAGCGCAGGCCGGAGACCGGCTCCGGCAGGTCGTGGAAAATCGCAAAGCCGACCAGCACGCCGTCGATGCGCG
>JBGTSB010000094.1:0-5191 GCA_041940525.1 Hyphomicrobium sp. | reverse complement strand
GAAAAGATAGGACGGCTTCGCAAACGGGTCGTGCCATTCCGAATAGTGGCGGTTGGACCGCAGCAAACCGCGCTTTCCAGGGTTCCCATTGCTGAGCAGAACAGGCGCCTCCTCGCGGTCCGCCTCAAGCCGAACCGAGTACGTGGAAAGAACATCCGGCCGGTCGAGAAAATAGGTGATCCGGCGGAACCCTTGCGCTTCGCATTGTGAACAGTAGACACCGCGCGAGCGATAGATGCCTTGCAGCGCCTTGTTGTCATCCGGATGCACGCCCGTTTCTATTTCCAGATCGAAGGCGCGCGCGGGCAGCTTATGGATCGTTAGTCTGTCGTCTGAAACATCGAACGCGGACGCAGGCAGCTTTTTCCCATTCAGTAGGATGTCGCCGAGCTCAAGCTGCTCGCCGTCCAGCTCAAGAGGGCCGGCCTTGTCGGCCGCATCATTCGGTCTGATCTTGAGCTTTGAGCGCACACGCGTGTCCCGGCCGGACAGCGCAATATCCAAGTGGACATGGTCAATCAGGTGGGAAGGTGGCCGATAGTCTTTCAGGTGGATCGTACGGGGCTTGGCGGACTTCATGAAGCCTTACACAGCAGTGTTAAAAGAACGGGTTGATATTCTGGCATTTTACGCTTACCCGCTTCGTTCGTCATCCCGCCTCGCCATCTTTTTGTGGGAGGGAAGAACCATCGCGGATGATTATCCGTAATGGAGACAGGAAGTATGGGGTGCGCGTTAGTTGCCACCACGCCACTCACCGTGCTTCTGGGATACCTGCCCGGCTTAGGCCGGGCTTTTTTTTGGCCAGTTCAATGTCTGAACGGGATCTTTTCATCGGTTTAGCGCGTACTATATCTTGGTGTAGCGAATGAAAGGAGCTGGTTGATGACAGGTCTTCTGGGTGTTTTGGCGGCAGCGGCGTTGGCGGCGATTGCGATCGCGGCTTCAAAGTCTGAACCGCGCCGCGTTCCCGTAAAGGTAAAGCATCAGCCAAAGCGCAACAGATGATCTACGTTACGGCCTACATCGCGGCCCTCATTACATTCGCCATTGTCGATGCTGCTTGGCTCTATTTTGCCGGTAGCAATATCTATAAGCCCGTTCTCGGCGACATGCTTGCCCCGGAAGTGCGGCTTGGTCCAGCAACAGCGTTCTATCTGCTGTTCCCCCTCGGCATTACGATCTTCGCGACAGATCCGGCGATAAAGGCAAACTCCGTTACGCCCGCACTCATTTACGGCGCACTATTCGGCATCTTCACCTATGCGACCTACGACTTGACAAACTTTGCCACACTGAAGAACTGGTCGTTGAAGATCACCATCATTGATATCAGTTACGGTGCTATCTTGTGCGCGCTCAGTGCGGCAGCCGCTTACGCTGTCGTCAAGACGTTCGTGCGCAACTAGCAGCCCATCTGGGTTTCATGGTTTACGCGAAATTAAGTCCTGCGTAGCCAAATCGTCATGAGACTATGACGAGATGGCCGGCAGGATAACCGATGGCGACCAGCGCGCTTCTTAAACGGACGCAGCACAGCCCCAGAAGAACAAGAACCAGCACCCGCTGCCCCAACCCGCTCGCGGCGAGCGCGCTCCTCACTCAACCCGTTGATGTTCCAATCATGCGTCTGCGGCCGACCCAAGTCGCCGTAGGCATGCGAGCCGTTGCAGCGAAAAGTGAGCGCATTGGCGCGCGCAAGGCGATCCGCCGCTACGTGAAGCGTCGCCCAATCCCAGCCGTGTTCGGGCCCGGGAACCGGTACTACATTGTTGACCATCACCACCTTAGCTTAGCTCTCCTGCGCAACCGGGTGGAGACAGCCAAGGTCAGAGTCATTGGCGATTTCTCTGATCTCAGCGCCCAACAGTTCTGGACTGCAATGGAAATCCAATCGCTCGTCTATCCGTTTGACGAAACTGGGCGCCGCGTCAGCTTGTTTGCGTTGCCTGACGCCATCACCGAAATGAAGGCGGATACCTATCGGGACTTGGCCTGGTCCGTTCGCGAAGCCGGCGGCTACAAGAAAACCGATATGCCGTTCGCCGAATTCAAATGGGCCGAGTTCTTCCGCGACACCGTACCTGCCGCCTTGATCGAGCGGGACTATGCAGAGGCCGTCACGCGGGCAAAAAAGCTGGCCCGTTCATCATCGGCGGCTGGCCTGCCAGGTTACAGCGGTCGCAGCCGGTAGTGGCTGATGCCCCAGGGCGTACCGGAGCGATAGCCGAACAGCCCAGAAGTCGCGAGGAAGAAGAGACGCCAGCGCCGGTGCCATAGCCCTGCGTTTTTGCCGTAGACATCTTCCAGCACCGGCATGATCTGCTCCTGTCGCGCGTCGAAGTTCGCCAGCCAAAGGTCGGCGGTGCGGGCATAATGCTCGCCGCTCCAGCGCCATTGGTCTTCGATCTCAAATGACGTCGCGCACTGTTCCATCAGCGGCGCGCTGGGCATGATGCCGCCTGTAAAGAAGTTCCGTCCGAGCCACGCCGTCGCGCCAGTCGCCTCGAAGGCATAGCCGTAACGGCGGTGGCAGAAGATGTGCACGAACAGCTTGCCGTCCGCATAACTCGATGTCTGCATGTAGTGGACATCGTGATGGAAACATTCCCACGCAAACGCGCCTGTCAGGGCATCGAGCGCTAAGACTGACCGTGTCATCGCCATGTTGCAAAATACTTTACCACCGGCCACAGTCAGCCCCGCGCCTGCGTCACCCGTTGTATCGCTGTCGCAACGGTACGACCACGCCAGTTTGAGCGGCGGTTTGACCGATTCGTCGGCGCTCACACCTGTGGATCCCGAATTGCCTCGATGCTGTGGCCAGGTAGAGTTTTCTGCGCCAAAGACGTTCGTGGAGATGAGCCAGACGCCCAGCGTGACGGTGAAAATCGTTATGGAAATGTTTCTCATGTCTTGGTCGCGCATTGATTGTAGGAAGAAATGGTAACCTGTCCGGTACGAACAAATGGTTCGGGGAGAATATGTCTTACGCACAAGCAATTTTATCCTATCGAGGTGACTGGGAGTTGCAAATTAGAAAACTCGCCACAGCGACCGGAATTCATTGATCGGATCTTGGGCAGCGCATGGTAGGACTGGCATGATTTCTAGGTTTATAACGTAATCGTTTGCCATAGCGTGGAACAGAATTGCTAGTCTGTATTGCTGTTTGCAGATTTCTTGTCACCTCGATCTATCGGCATCCGCTTGAATTGATAGAAGGCGATTTGTGTAGATGGTATAATGAGTGGCTCTGCCATCATTTACCTTTTCACAGATGCTGCCTGTATGGAATCCGCGGACGGTTCAACAGCTCAACTTCACAAGTTATTGCTTGAAGCCGCGTCCGGAAACGACTCGTCGAAGAGTCAGCTCATCGAACGAGCGTCGTCGCGGCTGAGCCAATTGACAAGCCTCATGTTACGGAATGAGTTTCCGCGCTTGAAGCGTTGGGAAGAGACAGGCGACGTGTATCAAGATGCGATGATGCGGCTATATCGATCGCTGGACGACGTCAAACCGCAGTCGTTGCGGCAGTTCTTTGGGCTGGCAGCGACCCAAGTTCGGCGGACATTGATCGATCTGGTACGGCATCATTTTGGGCCGCATGGTCAAGCGGCCCATCACGATACCGATATCGGCAGCAGGCCACGGGTTGCTAACGTCGAAGACGGTCAAGGCGAACCGGAAACACTCGCCGAGTGGACCCGGTTTCATGAAGTTGTGGAGACGCTGCCTGCTGAAGAACAAGAGGCGTTTTCGCTGGTGTGGTACAGCGGGATGAGTCAAAAGGAAGCCGCTGAAGTGCTAGAAATTTCATCGCGCACAATGATCCGACGGATGAACCGTGCCCGATTGCTAATCCATGAGGCACTGGCGGGAACAGATCTTGAAAGGGACGCAGAGTGATTCAATTCGATGGCACGATTGAAGACCTTCTTGTCGAATGGGAAGCGCGGCGGCATGCTGGAGAGGAACTAAGCGCCGAGGAATTATGCCGTGAGTGTCCCGAACGGATTCCCGAACTGCAACAGCGGATTTCCGCACTGAAGGCCACCGACTGGTTGTTTTCAGCCACCACTGAGAGCAAACCCAAATCGCATGTGACAGCCGGGCCACTGCCGAAACAACTTGGTGAGTATGAAATCCTTGAGTGCATTGGGTCTGGCGGAATGGGCAAAGTTTATAAGGCTCGCCACCGCAAGCTTGAGAAACTTGTCGCGCTTAAAGTGTTGCCGACAGCACGGCTGTGGGACGAGCAAGCTGTTGCCCGATTTGAACGCGAGATGCGAGCCGTCGGGAAACTTGAGCACCCTCACATCGTGGCTGCCTACGATGCTGGCGAGGACGGTGGGACACACTTCTTGGCGATGCAGTTGATCCAGGGGACGGACGTTGGCCGGATTGCAAAGCAACATGGTAGCTTGGCGACCGCAGATGCGTGTGAGATTGTTCGGCAGGCTGCGATCGGATTGCACCACGCTCATGAAAACGGATTGGTGCATCGCGATGTAAAACCATCCAATTTAATGTTGGGCAATGATGGGCAAGTGCGCTTGCTTGATTTGGGATTGGCAAGACTCGACGAAAGCATCGCTAGGGAGAATCAATCCGATATTAGCTCGGCAAACCACGCGATGGGCACGATCGACTACATGTCGCCTGAACAATATGAAGACAGCCGCGAAGCGACGGCGCAGTCCGATATCTACAGCCTCGGTGCGACTTTGTACATGTTGCTTTGCGGTCAGTCTCCACTTGCCCACGCTGAAAACGGGTCGTGGCTGCAGAAGATCAAAGCGCTGTCCGCCGGAGACATCAAGCCAATTGTCAGCCTAAGGGACGATCTGCCAATGGAACTAACTGGATTGATAGACCGCATGCTTGACTCGTCGGCTGAAAAACGTCCCGGATCGGCGGCTGAAGTCGCGGAAAACTTGTCGGAGTTTGCTCAAGGAAACGATCTAACGGCCCTTGCCAGTAGTCCGGTATCGGTCGTCTCGGCGAACGGTGACACCAAACGAAACGCCGTAACCGCGGAATCCGCAATTCGGACCGACCGTTCGAATTCGACGTTTCCCAAAGACGGTAGAACGTGGTGGTCTGCCCAGCGGACTCTACTTGTTTTGTTTTCGCTGGGACTGATATTGGCAGCGGCCAGTGTGATTTACGTCCAGACCGACAATGG
>JBGTSB010000093.1:0-5219 GCA_041940525.1 Hyphomicrobium sp. | reverse complement strand
TCTCGCTGATTATGGTTAAAATAGCATTACAGACTGCGTTTGAATCAGCACCGAAGCATGCCGCTTTGTCGGGCGGATGCAGCGGCACGAGGGCAATGCCCGTGTCGAACGGACACGACAGGATGGCCTGCTCGATTGTCAGAAACTGAAAGCGAACAGTAGATGTCGGTGTGATCGCCAGGACTGCTGAGCGACCTTACGGAATTCGAGGATTTCGGCTGCCCGCTTTGGCATCGAATGCTCGGTCGTGGTGATTGAGTGTGAAATCGCACCGAACAGTAACCCCGCGTCGAGCAGGATTTATCGACCTGATTTCATTGCGAAAATTAGAATTGTCCAAGGATCTAAGAAGGCGCAAATCGCAACCCTTCGAAAATCTGGGAAAGAGCAGCTGAATCAGACACTTGAGCATGCTGGTGCTTGGGGTTACTGTTCGGCGCGATTTCACAACGTGTATGCGAAACTGATAAAGGTGAAGGCCGCGCCACCTCGATGACAACCTTGTCCGCTACAATGTCGCTTGTACCTATTCACTGCTGGGCGAGACTGATGGTGCCATCAAATAGCCGGAAATTTGCCTGAAGCAGTTTGGGACCGACATGAAGGAATGGATCAAAAACGACTCTCGATCTCATCCGGGATCATCCGGCAATCAGACGCTTTTAGCGCCGTATTGATTTCCGTCAGCAATTGACCCGTTATCCGTTCCGGCATAACCATGCCTCAAGGCACCTCCCACCGAAAACAGATGCCTTCAGAACGCTGGCGGGGGTCACCTTGAAACAGCAAACAGGGTCAATTGCTGACGGAAATCAACAATGCTATGTTAGGAAGTCAAATGGCTGAGCCGCCCTATCGCGTCCAGGCGTTCAACAGCGCCACGCACTCCGAAAACAGGATGCACGATGATGCGGTGGCGCAAAAATATGGCTTCAGCGGCGGCCTGGTGCCAGGCGTCGATGTCTTTGCGTATATGGTCCACGTTCCGGTGGCGAAGTGGGGACGAGCCTTCCTCGAGCGCGGCCTGATGGAGGTGCGCTTCGCGAAGCCGGTTTACGATGGCGAAACCGTGGTGGTTACGTCCGAGCCTTCAGACGAAGGCCTAGCGATTGCGCTCAACGGCAGCGACGTTCGAGCTGCCGGCAGTGCCTCGCTGCCGGACGCGCCACCCCCGATCTCCGTTGGCGATTATCCCGAGACTGCGCCGGTTGCGGTGCGGGGGCCGGTCGATCTCAGGTCTTACCAGGTCGGCAAATGGCTCGGAACGGCGCCGCGCTCCTGGCCGGGCCAATCTGGAGCGGACTATCGGGCGGAAGTACGCGAAACCGATCCAATCTATGCTCGCGAAGGGTTGGTGCATCCCGGTATGGTGCAGCGGGTTATGAACCGGGTCTTGATGGAGAACGCTTTACTGGGGCCGTGGATTCATCTCGGCAGCCGCATGCAGATGCTGTCCACAGCTGCTTGCGATGAAGAGTTGGTCGCGCGGGCACGCGTTACCGCGAACTACGAAAAGAAGGGCAACCGTTTCGTGGAAGTAGATGCCGTTGTTGTTGCGAACGGCCGGAAGTTGATTGCCCACTGCCAGCACATCGCGATCTATCAACTTCGCGAACGAGCAGCGTGAGGCACAAGGCTGTCGAGCAGCATCGTCACCGGCGCACCCGGTTCTGCAGGCCGTCAAAACAGATAAGGGAACGCAAGACACGCACGTGACAATCGCTCCACCAGACGCGGATGGGGATTCTAGTCGCCTTTCAAGTTTGTCCCCCAGGACAGCCCGTGTCTGCTTCGGCGGCGCGGGCATCCTTACAACGGAAGCAATCAAAGATGCCCAATGCGGCGCTGGTATATCCCGATACGAAGCTCTTTATTGATGGCGAATGGCGTGAGGGTCGCGAATGCCGGACTATTCCGGTTATTGATCCGGCGACCGAGGAGACGATCGGCTCGGTTGCACATACCGCGCGCCGGATCTCGACGCCGCGCTGGCCGCCTCCGATCGCGGCTTCAAACTCTGAAGCTCAACCTCGGCGTTTGATCGGTCTAAGCTGATGTGCAAGGCCGCCGGCTTGCTGCGAGAGCGCGGAGATCGCATCGCCTGGCTCCTGACGCGCGAGCAAGGCAAACCTTTGGCAGAGGCCAAGGGCGAAGTGATGGCGGCGCCGACATCATCGATTGGTTCGCTGAGGAGGCGCGCCGCACTTGCGGCCAGGTGATTCCGGCGCGCGCGCGAAGAGCCATTCAGATGACGCTCAAAGCTGCCGATCGGTCCGGTGGCCGCGTTCACGCCCTGGAACTTCCCGTCAATCAAACAGTGCGCAAGCTCTCCGCGGCGCTCGCCGCCGGCTGCTCGATCATCGTTAAGGCGCCGGCACCGCCGCCGGCGGCGCCTGCCGAGCTCCTTGGCGCCTTCGTCGATGCCGGCGTGACCGCCGGGGTCGTCACTCTGGTCTCTGGCGCGCCGGCGGAGATCTCCGAGTGTGAAAATGCGCCCAACAGTGACCCCGCGTCGAGCAGGATTTGTCGTGCTGATTTCATTGCGAAGATGAGTGTTGTCCTAGGGATCTCAGAAGGCACGATTGTGACCCTGCGAATCTCAGAAAGAGCAGCTGTATCAAACTCTTGAATGTTCCAGTACCTAGGGTCACTGGCCGACGCATTTTCGCAGCCGATCGCCTAATCAGATTCACGCGCTCGAAGGCGCACTGAGTCAGTTGGTCTGGTCGGCATCGAGGTATCGTCCCTCGGTTCATTACGCTTCGGCACCTTGGGGTCGATTGCACTATTTGGTAGTTTGTTCCGGCGCCGCGTGGAGAGTCTGCCATGTGGCCAGGGCTCGGGACAAGTGTCGGTCCATCATTCCCACTGCCAAATCGGTGCGACGAGCCTCAATGGCTTCAAGTATCTCACAATGATCGTCGTAAGCTTGCGTGCCCCGTGAGTAATCTGAAAAATATATTATGCGACGCTGTTTTGAGAATTCATAAAGTAATTTCACCGTGCGAAGCAGTACTCTATTCTGCGTTGAAGCGACGATTCCAAGGTGGAACGCTTCATCCTCAGCCTCAATTGTCTTTTTGCTATCAATTGCAAGCTTCGTTTTGTAGAGGATTTCCCTCAGCCGATCTACGTCCTGATCTCGCCTTCTATCGCAGGAAATCCGTACGCCCTGCAGCTCCAGAATACTTCGCACTTCAAACACGTCCTTAGTCTCTTCAGGCTGAAACGGCAGGCCAGAAGACGCACGAAGAACGAGGGCCTCGATGCTACTTTCCTCAGAATTTCTAAGATAGATCCCAGAGTTAGGCCTTCGCTCAATCACACGCATCGACTCGAGAGCGGCCAAAGCCTCGCGAACCGCCCCGCGACTGACATTGAACCTGTCGGCAAAGTCACGTTCCGACGGCAATCGTTCGTTCGGCTCATAGCGACGCTCATCAATGAATGAGAGTATTCTCCCTACAACGTTCGGGACACCGGCAATCCTATCGCTTTCCGTCTTCTCAAGCATTCTTCGGTCTTTTTTCCAGCCGTTAGTCCATCCCAACCAGGTCCATCCCGATACGGAAGAGTCATAAATCATACGCAAAGTACCAGTGAAATCCTAGCCGGTCTACCAAATTGGTTAATCCGGCTCCGCGCTGAAGCTGCCATATGCCCGATGGCTAAGCCACCCGTTCATTAAACTCCCCACGGCATGCCTTGCGCGTAGAGATGGCCAAGCGCGGCGCCCGGCCAACACCAAGCCGATGGCCTAGCTGTGAGCTTTCAAGAGGTTGTCCATTCGGCCCTGACCGAGAAAGCTGAGGTTGTCGAAGCTTCAGTGATTCTCGGAGGACCGAATGAACATCCACAAGAATGCCCGTCTGACGCCTCTGCGTCGAGAGGAGATGGCGCGCGACATTGTTGAAGGCCGTCTTTCCAAAGCCGATGCGGCGCGGACATACGGGGTGACGGGGAAGGTGGTGGCGCGCTGGGTGGAGCGCTTGCGAGCCGAGGGACGCGCCGGCATGGCCGACCGTTCCTCGCGGCCGAAGACGAGCCCGAGGCGAACCGCGGCCTCGGTGGCGGACGCGATCGTGGCGCTGCGCCGGCAACGCCTGACCGGCAAGCACATCGCCATGGAAACGGGCGTGTCCGCAGCGACGGTGAGCCGGGTGCTGGCACGTGCCGGCCTGTCGCGGCTGAAGGATCTGGAACCGGCCCAACCGGTGCGCCGCTATGAACGCGAGCGGCCAGGCGAGATGATCCACATCGACATCAAGAAGCTCGGCCGTTTCGACCGCATCGGACACCGCATCACCGGGGATCGCACCGGCCAGTCCAACAGCCGTGGCGTCGGCTGGGAGTTCGTCCACGCTTGCATCGACGACGCCTCACGCGTCGCCTACTACGCAAGCCTCGGGATCGTCGTCGAGCGCGTCATGACCGACAACGGTTCCTGCTACAGGTCCAAGGACTTCGCCAGTGTCTGTCGCAGGCTGGGCCTCAAACACATTCGCACAAAGCCCTACACGCCAAAGACCAACGGTAAGGCCGAGCGCTTCATCCAGACAGCTCTGCGCGAATGGGCTTATGCCGTCGCATACCCAACTTCGGACTATCGTGCCGCCGAACTGCCGGCCTGGCTTGATCGCTACAATTGGCACAGGCCACACGGCAGCCTAAAGTCGCGGACACCCATCAGCCGCATCGGCTTGGCCGAGGACAACCTGTTGAGGCTCCACACCTAGCCGTAAACGCCGTCCGCCGTTCAGGGCCTTCCTCTATCGCCACCGCACCCTCGAGACGCAGGTCGAAACTACCTTGCTCTCGTCAAACTCATCTCAGCTAAAATCTAGATGCAATTCATGGGTCGGTGACCTATAAATACCCCCGGAACGCTCGGAGAGGCGTTCAGGTAGGAGCCCGACCATGATCAAGATGAGCGTCTACTATCCGGCCCATGGCGGCTCGAAGTTCGACCACGATTACTACTGTGCCAGCCACCTGCCACTGATCAGAGAACGAATGGGCGATGCCTGCCTGCGCTACGAGATCGAGAAGGGCCTAACGGGCCGCGAACCTGGAAGCGCGCCGGAGTTCGTCGCAGCGTGCCACATCTACTCACCGAGCCTGGGGACATTCCGGGAGGCGTTCGGCCCACACCGCGCGGAGATCGTCGCGGACGTCGCCAACTATACGGACATCGCACCCATCGTGCAGATCAGCGAAAT
>JBGTSB010000092.1:0-5883 GCA_041940525.1 Hyphomicrobium sp. | reverse complement strand
CAATGCGCTTGGCACGCTCTATAACATGGTCGGTTTTCAGACCAAACTGACCTACGGCGAACAGAAACGCATTTTCAAAAAAATTCCCGGTCTGGAAAATGCTGAATTTGCCCGTTTGGGCGGTCTGCACCGCAACACCTTCTTGAACTCACCCAAGCTGCTGGACGCCGCACTGCGCCTGAAGGCCATGCCGCGCCTGCGTTTTGCAGGACAGATCACAGGTGTTGAAGGTTACGTCGAAAGCGCGGCCATCGGATTGTTGGCTGGCCGGTTCGCCGCCGCTGAACGCCTCGGCCAGACCTTACCCGCGCCACCCAGCACAACAGCTCTCGGCGCGCTCATCGCCCACATCACCGGCGGCCACATTACCGTCCACGACGAAACGGAGCAGGACAGCCCCAAGAAGCCACGCTCCTTCCAACCGATGAACATCAACTACGGACTATTGCCGCCCATCGAGATCCCGAAGACCGACCCGTCAGGCAAACGCATCAAAGGCAAAGCCAAATCGGTTGCGAAGAAACAAGCCGCCTCTCGCCGCGCCCTTGCCGATCTGGAAACCTGGCTGCGTGGGACCGGCGAAATGCTGCTAGCAGGCTAAAACGCCTTAGGGCATCGCGGGCAACAGCGGCGACTGATCCACCGAGTTGGCCTTCGCAGTCAATTCAGGGCTTTCCTGGCGATACTTGCGCAGCACTTGCCGCGCTTTGTCAGTCACCGAATCCGCCATGGCCGCGTGGCCTTCCGCCGTCGGGTGAAACGCCCCTGAATAAGTGGAAGCCAACAACAGCTGGAACCAGGACAAACTTTCCAAACGCAGCGCCTTCTGCAGGATCGAGCCGGAGACGTGGAAGTTTCCGGTCATGAAGGCATCGTTTGGCGTGCGGAACCACCGCTGGCGCGACGCGTAAGGCCGAAAGTCTGCTGGGTTGTAAGGCTCCCACCGGCCATTCACCATGCGCGGCAAACGTAAGTCGTCCGCGATTGAAAAGGCATTGTCGACATAGCCAGCACAGATGCCCCGGCCGATAAACGCATCCCGGTGATCATAGGCAAACGACCAGCCGTAGACCTGCGCCGTCTTACGCATAACCTTATGCAGTTTGTTGGCGATGTAGTCGCCGTCCTCCGCCTTCTTCTGGCTCAGCCGGAAATCTGCAAGGACATCCATGCCGGCCGTACCATCGGGACACGTCGCCGAGCCATCGCCCAACAACGCCAACGGCGGATAGGCCGCGAGGATAATACGGTCGCTCTCATCCCACGGCACATGCAAAATAGAATGCAGTGCCCGGTTCAGCGACTTGTAGCGCTTGTTGACTGCATCAACAGCGCGGCTCGACTGCGAATGAGAATTACCGTCGATCTCTCCGAACCAGCCGCCA
The DNA here is from genome assembly GCA_041940525.1 of Hyphomicrobium sp. GTDB lineage: Bacteria > Pseudomonadota > Alphaproteobacteria > Rhizobiales > Hyphomicrobiaceae > JAKAXS01. The sequence goes on along the minus strand of JBGTSB010000092.1, from coordinate 4,498 downwards.
AGCTTCTTCAACAGAGACTTCTCCGCCAGCACGGAATTCGCCAGCAGCCGCGAAAAGCCGATATCATTGCCGCCGATAGAGACCATCAGCAGATCAATCTTTCGCGCCTTTTCAACCTCGCACTTACGCAAGACAAGACCGCCATCCAGCTCCGGAATGGCGCCGCGCATATGATAGGCCTCTGGCAGGTCCACAGCGGGCGCGGTCGACGACCCGCATTGCGCTTCCGCCAAGGCAGAGATTTGCGACAGAGATGGCGGGTTCGGCACCCACTCGTTACCCTTGTATCGTAAGAACAATCCGGACGTGACCTCCGCACCCGAACAGGCGACACCAACATAGGTCACCGCCCGGTGCGGATCTTCCAATGACAGCTGCAGCGCCGCCCGCAATTCAAACGAGTACAGCGACCGGTGACAGGCTTGATCCAGCCAGCGCGCGTTCTGCTCAATAAACGCCTTGTCGCCGATGCGCCGCCAGGAACCAACGCGCGCCGGATAGCCGACAAGTTCCTTGCCATCACCGCCGTAAGACGCCGTGCGTTCGCGCGAAAACTGCACCGGCCCATCTGGATTGCCCTCACCCGACGCGAAGCTGTCACCCATCCCCGCGACCAGAATGTCGAGAACCTTCACATCTGTCTTGGCCACCGGAAGACCGCCAATCTCAACCAGCAGCTCAACGCCGTCCGGATAAGGCACATCAACCAGCAATGGCTCTTCACACGGCTTCGTGACGGCCAGAGGACGCGTTGATCGATCCTTTGGATTGACCCGCCAGATGCAGTTGATCGCCGGCTCGTTGACGCCTGCCAGCTCCGCGACGATCGTGTGCTTTTCCGGATTGATGTAATCGGTGCCATCAGGACATGAAAAACGGTTGCTGGACCGGTTCCAGCACGTCTTGCGGAACATAGTCACCGCCCAGCCTTCCGGATGCCGGGCCGACAGCGCGCGCTCGGCCGAAAGCACGGGGTTCTTCCGCTGCTGCGGTGACAACGCGAGATAGGTCGCGCGATGGACGTTCGTGTCCTTCGGGTCGGTAAAGAAGCGGAACGGGTTCTCCACCCGCCATTTTATCTCAACCTCATCCGGCGGAATGACCGCCGCCGTCTCGGGTAACGGCGCGGCATCAGGCGACGCCTTCGGTCCTGCCGGATCCGGCTGTCCTCCATCCGAATTGGCGGCTTCGTCTTGCGCTTTGTCTTCGCCCTCTGGCGCTGGCGCCTTTGCCGTGTCGGGGCCCTCGTTTGGTAGTAGCTCATCTATGTTTGGGAACGGCGCAGTGGTCGCCGGTGGCGCGACGCCTGGCGGCGGAATCGCCGTCTCTTCCGTCACCGGCGCCGGCTGTGCTTGCGGCGCGGGCTGCCCGGGCTCAATACCGATACCAGGCGCCGGCTGAGCAGTGCCATCTCCCGTGTCCGGCAACGGCGCGCGCTCTACATCTCCGGGCACGGCCGGCTCATACGTGCGCTCGTTTGAATTCCATGGCAGGTCCTGGGCACAAGCCGTCTGCGGCCACCAAGCTGCAGCCAGGATCGCAAAAACGGCGCAGAGCCAGACGCCAGTCAGCGCGCTGGATTTCGGCATTCCGATCTCAATCCTTTTCCTCATCCAGAACCTTTGGGAATTGGAACGCTGCGGCCATCCTCAGCCAATGAGACAGATTGTCGTTACAATCGCTTGGCCATGTTTGCCCAAATCAATCTCACAAAACGGTTCAACGGCGTGAGTGCGGCGATATTACGGAAGGGGTCGTGTCCCGGTGCTTGCAAAGCCCTGAAATAGGGCTTCTGGAGTGCGAGCGGCAAAACGGCGCTGAAGGCTTCAAGGGGCCAATCCCGGAGCCGGCTCAAAACAGGCTGCCGCGCCTGTCCAGCCAATGCAGCGAGTGCCTCAATCGCGCGCCGCCCGTCATCCGAGCTTGGTTTTACGCTTGAAACAGACGTCTCCCAACCGAATGCGCCCGGCCACAAAGGCAATCGTCCGTGCGCCGCAAACATCGGCAAATCCAACGCAACCCGTACAGCACCCAAGGCCCGCGCAGTATTCGCAATGAACTCGTCAGGAAATGTTTCTGGATCACACCCGCACAACCGCACCTGCATCGTCAACAGCGCACCATCGCAACCCTGAAGATAGTCCTCGAAGCCGTCTTGCGTTTCGAACGCGAGCACATCCAACTCCGCCAGGCGAGCGGTCAAGAGCCGGTCAACCTCGCCGGCAAGCTCCCAGTGACGGTTCATGACATCGCGCATGGCATCGGCCACCGGGTGGCCGGAGGCGCCCGCCCCGGCGCTCAGCGCATCACGCCACCACTGCAAACGAATCTCCGCGAGCATCGGATCGCTAACCTCGTGCGCGATCCGCCGTGTTTCACCCCAAAACGCAGCAAGAGCGATCAAGTCGTCCCTGGCCTTGGACGGCGCCAACAACGCCGCAACGTAGTGATCGGGAGCAAACTGGCGAGCCGCACCGCGCACCAGCAACCCCATGTTCTTATCTGGTCCAGCTTCGTCAGTCATCGTTTGCCCGACCGGTCAATCTACCGCCAGCAACGCCGCGGCAACTGGGCGGCGCTCTCCAAGCAGGATGTTGTACGTGCTGCAAGCTGCGCCGGTATCCATTGGATCAAAACCAATGCCGGCCTTTTGCAGCATATCGGCGAGCGCCCTGGGCAAAAGGCGCATCTGCGGGCCCATGCCAATCAAAAGCAAATCAATGCGATCGCTTTCCGCAAGCACGGCGTCAAAGTCGGCGGCGGCAATGTCATCAAGTGAAACGGGCCGCCAACCCGCTATGCCGGACGGTAAGCATAGTATGGAACCACGATGGCTCATGCCCGCAAAACGAAAGCCGCCGCTGCCATACCCCTCGACGGGAACCTGCCCCGGATGAAAAGCTGGCCTTGCCCGATCCTCGGCCACGGGTTGCAACCTCGCTGCGTGCTAGCGAACGACGGGCGCCTTCTTGCTGTCTCCAGCCTTACTACTGCCGGCCTTCTCGGGCTTGTCGCCGACGACGTCGCGCCGAACACCCAGATAATCCAGCACCGGCGCCGCGATAAAGATCGACGAGTATGTACCGATCAGAACACCAAACAGCATGGCGAACACGAAGTTGCGGATGACTTCGCCACCGAAGAAATACAGCGCGATCAACACCGCGATCGTCGTGATACCTGTGAGCACCGTGCGCGACAGCGTTTCGTTGATGGACAAGTTCAACAACTCGTTGATTTCCATCTTCTTGAACTTGCGCAAGTTCTCGCGAATTCGGTCGGCCACGACCACGGTATCGTTGACCGAGTAACCCAAAATAGTCAGCAGTGCCGCAACCGTCGACAAGTCGAAGTCCAGTTGGAAGAACGAGAAAACACCTGCCGTGATGAGCACGTCATGAGAGAGAGCGATGATCGTGCCCATGGCAAACTGCCACTCAAACCGGAACCAGACATAGGCGACGATAGCCAGAATGGCTGCCAGCACGGCATACGTACCGGTGATGCGCAATTCGCTCGAAACAGCCGGCCCAACAACCTCTCGCCTGCGCTCGTTATAGTCGGCAGCCAGCGCATCCTTCACCTTGTCGGCTGCGGCCTGCTGTGCTTCCTCGCCACCTTCCTGCTGCTCAAGGCGGATCAGCGCGTCGCTCGGCGAACCAAACTCCTGGATCTGCACGTCGCCCAACCCCAGTCCGCCGATCGTCTCGCGCATCTTGCCGATATCGGCTTGGCCAGACTTCGCCTGCATCTCGATCATCGAGCCGCCCTTGAAGTCGACGCCGAAGTTGAACCCATCAATGATAATAATTGCGATCGACCCAATCATCATCAACACGGATAGGCCGACGCAGATGTCCCGCAAGCGCATGAAGTTCAGGCGCAAGCCATGCGGAAAAAAGTCAAAGCCCTTGAAATCCGGAACAAGAAACATGGTCAGCAATCTTCCTTAGACAGGCACCTTGAGGGTCCGGCTCTTCTTTTTCGCAAACTTGAGCCACATCGCCACCAACAGCCGCGTGATAGTCACCGCGGCGAACAGCGACGTCAGAATACCGAGCGCCAGTGTCACAGCGAAACCTCGGATCGGGCCAGAGCCCAGCCAGAACATGATGATCGCGGCAGCCAGCGTCGTCAGCTGGCTGTCCAAGATCGTCACGATCGCCCGGGTAAACCCGGCATCGATCGCGGCGATCGCTGACTTGCCACCGCGCAACTCTTCACGGATGCGCTCATAGATAAGAACGTTGGCATCCACCGCCATCGCGATGGTGAGAATGAATCCGGCGATACCAGGCAGCGTGAGCGTGGTTCCGATCATCGTCATCAACGCCATGATGAGGATGCCGTGAACAGCCAAGCCGATAACAGCGTAGACACCAAACGTACCGAACGCGACGACAGTCAACACGACAGTCGCGATGCCACCAATTAGGCCTGCGACCTTGCCAGACTCGATACTGTCGGCGCCAAGCGATGGACCAACGGTGCGCTCTTC
>JBGTSB010000091.1:0-5995 GCA_041940525.1 Hyphomicrobium sp. | reverse complement strand
ACATTTCTTGCGCCTTGGCATACGCTTCGACGAGCTGAACGCGATCATCATCGCGGCCAGACATGCTGAGGTAGCGCAGCGTTTCGTCATCGACTGGGAAGAAGCCACAGGTGGCCCCGTATTCAGGCGCCATGTTGGCAATCGTGGCGCGGTCCGCCAAAGTCATGTTGCCAAGGCCAGAGCCATAGAACTCAACGAACTTGCCGACAACGCCCTTCTTGCGCAGCATCTGCGTAACGGTCAGAACAAGGTCGGTCGCTGTCACGCCTTCATTCAGTTTGCCCGTTAGCTTGAAGCCAACAACTTCGGGGATGAGCATCGAAATCGGCTGGCCAAGCATCGCTGCCTCAGCTTCGATGCCGCCGACGCCCCAGCCCAGAACAGCCAAGCCGTTGACCATGGTGGTGTGGCTGTCGGTACCGACGACGGTGTCAGGATAAGCAACGACGGACCCGTCGGGCAGCTCCTTGCTCCACACCGTCTGCGCCAGATACTCCAAATTCACCTGATGACAGATGCCGGTGCCCGGCGGCACGACGCGGAAGTTCGCGAACGCGCCCTGGCCCCACTTCAAGAAGTTATAGCGCTCGCCGTTGCGCTGATACTCCAGCTCAACGTTTTGATGCAGAGCCGATGGTTTGCCGAAGGAGTCGACGATAACGGAGTGGTCGATCACCAAGTCGACAGGGACGAGCGGGTTAATCTTGGTCGGATCGCCGCCGAGTTTCGTCATGCCATCGCGCATCGCGGCGAGATCGACGACGGCAGGAACGCCGGTGAAGTCCTGCATTAGGACGCGCGCTGGCCGGAAACCGATTTCCTTGCTGGCCTTGCCCTTGTCTTCAACCCAGGCAGCGATGGCGCTGATGTCTTCCTTGTTGACCGAGCGGCCATCTTCGTTGCGAAGAAGGTTTTCAAGCAGAACCTTCATTGAGAAGGGAAGCGAGCTGATGCCCTTCAAGCCGTTCTTCTCAGCCTCAGGCAGAGAGTAGTAAACGTAGCTCTTGTCACCAACGGTGAGAGTTCTGCGGCATTCAAAACTGTCGATAGAAACCGGTGCAGCTGCGTCAGACGATTTGGCGCTCAAGGCTTGTGCCTCCTTCAAAGATCCCGAACAGGCAATTCACCAAGCCGGGACGAGGAAGCACCTTCAACGAGCGATGCTAAGAGCGTATCGCGCCTCAAAGGTAACGCACCAGGTCCCGCCCGAGTGCTTGATGCCGCGCCGCCGGAGCGCCGGCGGAGGTTCTTTAGTCTTACATGGACCTTTCGCGGGCCATGCAGGGGTCTAAGGTGCCCTTTTGCGCTGGCAGTACAGACTGAGCTATTTATATAGTGCACCGCAACTTAGTTCTACCGCTTGGTTTTGCGGCAATCCGCCTCTCACGGAACACGCATACGTGCAGCTAATCGCAGAAAATTTGGTCATTGCACGCGGCTCGCGCATCATCGTGGCCGGCGTGTCTTTTGACGTAAAGGAAGGCCAAGCCCTGCAGTTGGTGGGCCCCAACGGCTCCGGTAAGACGACGCTCATCCGCACTCTGGCTGGAATGATGCACCCGGCGGCTGGCGATATCCGTCTGCAAGGCGGAGAGCCGGACGTGCCATTGGCGGAGCACTGCCATTATGTGGGCCATCTCAACGGCCTGAAGCCAAAGCTATCCGTCCTCGAAAACCTGCGCTTCTGGGGCGAATATCTGTCGGCCGGCGAGGCCAACCCGGACAGCTTGAACAAGGCGCTTGGCGCATTTGATCTAAAAACCTTAGCCAACATTCCAGCCGGATATCTTTCTGCCGGCCAAAAACGGCGCGCCGCGCTGGCCAGGCTCCTGGCCGCCCGCCGGCCGATCTGGCTGCTCGATGAGCCCTCGGTGTCTCTCGACAAGGGATCGACCGAACTCTTGGCTGACGCAATCGGCGCACACCTAACAGACGGCGGGCTTGTCATCGCGGCAACCCACATTCCGCTGGGGCTGACGTCTCCCATTGTTCTTGAACTGGGGAAGGCAAGCGCGCCGTGACGCCGTTTTGGACACTCCTGAAGCGGGACATTGTGCTGGCGGCGCGGGACGGCGGTGCGCTTGGTACCGCGCTCGGCTTCTATCTCATCGTCATCACGCTCATGCCTCTGGGCCTGGGGCCGGACCTCAAGCTGCTGACGCGCATTGCACCTGGCGTTCTATGGATCGCTCTGTTGCTGGCGGCCTTGCTCTCGCTGCCACGCATCTTTGAGACGGACTATGACGACGGCTCCCTCGAAGTCATGGCCATGGGCGGACTGCCGCTTGAAGCTGTGACGGCAGCCAAATGCCTCGCACATTGGATTACCACCGGAATCCCGCTGGCGCTTTTAGCTCCCGTACTCGGCATCCTGCTAAATCTGGAATTGTCGGCCTACCCCTGGCTCATCGGCACGATGCTGGCCGGAACGCCCGCCATCAGCTTCCTTGGCGCGATCGGTGCCGCACTGACTCTGCGAACGCGGCGCGGTGGCTTGCTCTTGGCCCTGCTCGTATTGCCACTCTACGTGCCGACGCTCATCTTCGGGATTTCCGCGATCAGCGCCGCCACCCTTGCGGCGCCATCTGGCTCAACACCGGCATTTCTCATTCTTTCAGCAATATCTCTTTCGGCGATTGTGATTGGCCCCCTGGCCTCAGCCGCGGCTTTGCGCGCGCAACTACAGTGATTGTCCGACTTTCGCATTACTGAACATTAACGCTGCACCCTCATCAATCCGGGCGGTTGGAATTGCCTATCTGCTTCCCAGAGACTAGATAAACCCCAGTATGCAAACATTGACCCAAAAGCTGGCCAACCCCACGCGGTTCATGGCCCTCTCGTCCAAGATTTTGCCCTGGCTGGCCGCGGCCGCGGCCGCCGTCCTGGGCTACGCCATGTATCTCGCTTTCTTCGTGGCGCCGCCGGACTATCAGCAAGGCGAAACAGTGAGGATCATGTTCATTCATGTGCCTGCAGCTTGGCTGGCCATGATGGGCTATTCCATCATTGCGCTCTCCAGCTTCGGCCTTCTGGTATTCCGCCACCCCCTGGCTGACGTTTCGGCCAAGGCCGCGGCGCCTGTCGGTGCCGCCTTCACGCTACTTGCGCTGATCACCGGATCTCTGTGGGGCAAGCCGATGTGGGGCACCTATTGGGTCTGGGACGCTCGCCTCACTTCCGTGCTGATCTTGTTCTTCCTTTATCTCGGGCTGATGGCTCTACGATCTTCGCTCGACGACGAGGCGACAGCCGCCAAGCTTACAGCGGTTCTGGCGCTCGTTGGCGTCGCCATACTTCCTGTCATCAAGTTTTCCGTCGATTGGTGGAACACGCTGCACCAGCCTGCCAGCGTTCTGAAGATGGGCGGCTCAACCATCCACCCGGACCTGCTCTACCCGCTATTGATCAGCGCGGTCGGCTTCACACTCTTGTTCGCCGCACTTCATATCAAGGGCATGCGCAATGAAGTCTTGCGCCGCCGCGTCAAGTCTTTGACCATGGCCGAAGTCGAACGCGCTGCCCGTGGCGGCGTCACGGCAGCAGCGGAGTAAGCACATGGATCTTGGACCTCACGCTGCTTACATCTGGTCGGCTTATGCCGCCGAAGTGATTGTCATAGCCGCACTCATCGCCTGGCTGATTGTTGATGGCGCACGCCAGCGCCGCCAGCTGGCAGATCTTGAAGCACGGGGCGTAACCCGCCGCAGCGGGCCAAATGAGAAAAGCGAGGCTGGCCAGCTGGGGACACCGAAATCGTGACGGCCGAAAACACCGCAAGCCGCCGCCTTCTCTGGGCCGCCATACCTGTGGTCATCTTCGCGGCCGTCGCGGGCCTCTTTGTCTTTGCCCTGCAGTCGGGTGACCCTTCGCGCCTGCCCTCCGCCTTTATCGGCAAACCCGCTCCGTCCCTGAAACTCGGTGAATTGCAAGGCCTCAGCGAAGGCCGCCCCATCCCGGCATTTCAAGATGCGGATCTGCAAGCCGGCAAGGTATCTGTCGTGAACTTCTGGGCGTCCTGGTGTGGCCCATGTATTTTGGAGCACCCGCTATTGGTTGAGCTGAAAGACAAAACCGGAGCGGATCTCTACGGCATCAACTACAAAGACCAGCCAGAGAACGCCGTGCGCTTTCTTGGCCGCTACGGCAATCCTTACAAGGCGATTGGAACGGATGCTGGCGGGCGCAACGGGATTGAGTGGGGCGTTTACGGCACGCCGGAAACGTTCGTGCTGAACGGTAAGGGCGAAATCGTCTACAAGCACGTCGGCCCGATTTCGGCCGAGACGCTGTCGAACAAGATGATCCCGGCAATTGAGCAGGCCAGGAAAATGGCCGCCGCCAGTAAGTAGCAGCGGCCATAAACTTAAACGACGGACAACTTCACATCTACGTTGCCGCGCGACAGGTCTGAGTAAGGGCACACCACGTGCGCCTTTTGAACCAGATCTTCGACAACAGCCTTGTCAGTGCCCGGCGAGTCGATCGCCAGCGCGATATCCAGCCCGAAACCGGTGCCGTCATCACGCGGGCCGATACCGACGGTCGCGGTAACTTTAGTATCGTCGGACAGCTTCACGTCTGATTTGCCGGCAACCAACTTCAGCGCGCCGAGGAAACAGGCCGAATAGCCCATCGCGAACAGTTGCTCCGGGTTTGTACCCTCGCCGCCGCTACCGCCCAATTCTTTTGGCGTATCAAGCGTGACTGATACTTTGCCGTCTTCTGTCTGGGCTTTGCCAGTGCGTCCGCCGGTCGCCCAGCCTTTAGTGGAATAAAGAACTTTGGTCATGGGAACTCCCTAGGTGATCACGCGTCTCCAACGCACCAGTCCCACATCAGTTCAGTATTAGCCACCCCTAGTAAACGCGTGCCTTCGGTTCGATGTAGGCGATCTCGTTGGTCAGCGTGTTGGTGTGAACCGGCCGTTTGTCCAATGTGACGCTCTTTTTGCCGTAGTCTGCCCAGGCAAGCGTATGGATCATCCAATTCGCGTCATCGCGGTCCGGATAGTCTTCACGGGCATGGGCACCACGGCTCTCCTTGCGGTTCTCCGCACCGGTAACGGTGACGGCAGCTTGCGCAATGAGATTGTCGTACTCCAGCGTCTCGATGAGATCGGAATTCCATACCAGAGAACGGTCGGTCACGCTGATGTCGTCGCTGTCGCGCCAGATTTCGTTAATCTTGTCGACGCCTTCCTTCAGCACCGGGCCATCGCGGAACACCGCGCAATTGCTCTGCATCACCTTCTGCATGCGCAAACGCAGGCCTGCAGTTGGCGTGTCGCCCTTGGCATAACGGAAACGGTCCAGCCGGGCCAAGGCGCGGTCGGTCGACTCTTCTGGCAGATCCGGCTGTGCCGTCCGTGTTTCAATCGTGTCGGCGCAACGCAAACCAGCCGCGCGTCCAAACACGACAAGGTCGATCAGCGAATTTGAACCGAGCCGGTTGGCACCATGAACGGAAACGCAAGCCGCTTCGCCAAGCGCCATCAAGCCCGGCACGATCGTATCGGGATCGCCGTTCTTCAAGGTAAGCACTTCCCCGTGATAGTTCGTTGGAATGCCACCCATGTTGTAATGCACTGTCGGCAAAACCGGGATCGCCTGGCGGCGCAAGTCAACGCCAGCAAACACGCGTGCGCTCTCGGTAATGCCCGGCAAACGTTCCGCCAAGATCTTGGGATCGAGATGATCCAGATGCAGGAAGATGTGGTCGCCTTCCGGACCAACGCCGCGGCCTTCGCGGATCTCGATTGTCATCGAGCGAGAGACGACGTCGCGAGAAGCAAGGTCCTTCGCGTGCGGGGCATAGCGCTCCATGAAACGCTCGCCTTCAGAATTCGTGAGGTATCCGCCTTCGCCGCGCGCACCCTCGGTAATCAAAACGCCGGCGCCATAGATGCCGGTCGGATGGAACTGGACAAACTCCATATCCTGCAGCGGAAGTCCGGCGCGCAAGACCATGGCGTTGCCGTCACCCGTGCAAGTGT
>JBGTSB010000090.1:0-6130 GCA_041940525.1 Hyphomicrobium sp. | reverse complement strand
GCCCAGTTCGCGGAACTCGAGACCTTGGGCGAGCTGACACAGATTGCCTGGAAGAAGGGCTGCCAGGTCATGATCGAAGGCCCCGGCCACGTGCCGATGCACAAGATCAAGGTCAACATGGAAAAGCAGCTGCGCGAGTGCGGCGAAGCACCGTTCTACACGCTCGGCCCGCTCACGACCGACATCGCACCCGGCTACGATCACATCACCAGCGGCATCGGCGCCGCCATGATCGGCTGGTTCGGCACCGCGATGCTTTGCTACGTAACGCCGAAAGAGCACCTCGGGCTACCCAACCGTGATGATGTGAAGACCGGCGTCATCACATACCGGCTCGCAGCCCACGCGGCGGATCTGGCCAAAGGTCATCCCGCCGCCCAACTGCGCGACGACGCCATCTCCCGCGCGCGCTTTGAATTCCGCTGGGAGGATCAGTTCAACCTATCACTCGACCCCGACACCGCGCGCTCTTTCCACGACGAGACGCTGCCGAAGGAAGCGCACAAGGTGGCGCACTTCTGCTCCATGTGCGGGCCAAAGTTTTGCTCCATGAAGATCACGCAAGACGTGCGCGACTACGCCGCCCGCCTCAACGAACAGCAAGACGGCATGACCGCGAAGTCAAAGGAGTTCCTAGACCAAGGCGCCCAACTCTACGTCGCCTCCGACGACGGCTGAGGGCTTGGGCTGGGGCTGGAGTTGGTCAACTGCTGATACACGAGCGCCAGAAAGCCAGCGAAGATCAAAGCGATCGCACAGATGGCCATCGACAAGACCATGTAGACCCCAAACGGCATCGCTTCCCACGGTGCCATGGCAAACGCCACTGGTAACGCGAGAAACAGCGCGCATGAACCCAGCATGCGCCACGAAACGCCCGTTCCCAATTGATAGCCGGTGACCAACGCCCGGCGATGGCCGACAGCTGCCGCCGGTAGAGCCATGGCAATTCGGTAAAACACAAGAACGACCGCCAACCAGGCTGAGACGCCTAACAAGTAATCCGATGGCTCAACGGACACGTCCGGCCCGTCCCCTAACACAAAGAGTGAACTGATAATAATGATCAAACCAAGCGCGAAGAACGCGGCGCTGATGAGCAGGTAGACCTTGAAGTATTGCCAATAGGGCCGCCAAGGCACCATGCTCAACCACCCCGGCTGCTCAGATAGAAGGATGAAGCGCAGCCATTTCAACTCAGCGCAAAGCCAAATGGCGCCCGGCAAAATCACAGCTGCAATTATATAAAAAACAAGCTTTAGATCATCGGTACCGCCAATGACCACGTGCTCCGCAACCCAGCAGGAGAGGGAACTAACGATCCCGGCTGGCAGCAAGCAGATGGCGAACACTTGGAAATTGGTTGCCACCAGAGCGAACGCCTGCCCAACCGTGCGCCAAAATGGAAATGCCGCGCTCATATCTCGCTCGCCTCATCCGCGGCGGAAGCGCTGGTCAACTGATGAAATACAAGCGCTAGAAAGCCAGTGAGAACCACGGATAACAAAACAGCGATGGTTTCAATAATCTTCACTGGTAGGGGCGGAAGGCCTTGTGCGAAATACGACAACAAATAGTTGGGCAACGCGAAGAGATAGAGAGCAATCACGATGCGCCAACCGGCGATACCACGGCTCAGCTGAAGACTTTCGCGAACCGGACGCCCATGCCCGCAAGCCGCCGCCGGAACGCCTAAGGAAAGCCGGGCATAGACCACAGTCGACAGAACGGAATAAATTCCGATGACGATATAACTGTGCAGATAGTCGTGAAGTGGCAGAAAACCTATCAGAAATAGGGCGGCGGCTTGCGCAACCAAAGTGACGAGAAAAACCCAAAGATAAAGGCCAACGGCTCGCCGGTCGACAAACGGCAACCATGATGGCCGCTCCGACAGAAGGATGAAGCGAGCCCACTTGACCTCCGCCAAAGACAGGATGACGGTCGCGACGACAGCATTGACCAGAGACCCGGCTAGCGGCGGAAAGTTCTTCAGTTCGGTATCAAGCTCGCCTGCCGTGTCGAACAGCCACCACCAAGCCCAAAATAGCGCGAAAACAGGCAACACACAGCGCGCTAGAGCGCCAAAGTTTTTACTGAGCAACTCAAACGAGAGAAAAAAACTCTCCCAGAACACAAACGCTCGCTTGTTGGCCAAACGCCTCAGACCCCATAAATTCTTTATGCGGATCATATGTGCTAGCGTTGAAGTTGTCAGCCCCTTCCATGCACCCCAAGCAGTCGAATGTCACAAGAACTGAACCTCATCGATTATCTCGACGCCTGCGATGAACCCTTCCTCTATATCGAGCGGTGTGTTTTCGCATCAAACCGCGAACGCGCTCTGCACGCCATCGCAGCGATGCAAGCCAGCGGGTCAATCAAAGTCCTGTTCCATGGCAACGGCGTTGAGCCATGGCGCATTTCAGCATGGCGGCGCGAGCCCTATGGCAACGCTACGCAAGCAGACTTGGAACAAACAACGCTGCAGCTTACGGACCTTCCTATCGAGCCGAAACGCTAGGCTAGGACCTTGCGATCAGGCAACCGGCGCCGCACGCTCAACGGAACCGCAGATTGCCCCGGCTCAGCTGGTCCAGCGATGATGCGCCCATCAGCATCATGCCGCGCCGGATCTCTTCGTGCATGAGTTCCAGCGCGCGCTCCACGCCCGGCTGACCGGCGGCCGCCAGCGCGTAAAGATAAAAGCGCCCGCCGCCGACCGCTTTTGCGCCCAACGACAGCGCCTTCAGAACATGCGTGCCGCGCTGAATGCCGCTGTCCATGATGACATCAATGCGATCGCCAACCGCATCGACGATCTCGGCAAGCTGATCAAATGGCGCACGTGAGCCATCAAGCTGACGGCCTCCATGGTTCGATACAATGATGCCCGTGCAGCCGATCTCGACAGCCCGTTTCGCGTCCTCAACGGACATCACCCCCTTTAAGCAAAACTGTCCGTCCCAGAAAGCCACCATCTTTGCTACGTCGTCCCAATCGAGCGCGGGATCGAGCAACTCCGTAAAATAACGGCCAATAGACGTTGGCCCGCGATCCATCCCGATGTGCGTTTCCAGCTGCGGCAACCGATACGGCTGATTGAGCAAATACTCGATCCCCCATTGCGGCTTGATAGCAAATTGCAGCATGCCCTTAAGGTTCAGCCGCAAAGGGATCGTAAAGCCGGTGCGCAAATCCCGTTCGCGGTTTCCCCCAGTGATACTGTCGACGGTCAGCATCATCACGTCGATGCCCGCAGCCTTGGCGCGCTCCAGCATCGCGCGGTTCAAACCCCGGTCCTTATGGAAGTAGAACTGATAAGCCTGAGGCGTATCAAATCGGCGCCGCAACGCTTCAAGGCTCACCGTGCCAAGAGACGAGACACCGAACATCGTGCCATGCTTGGCCGCCGCCGCCGCAACCGCCTCCTCTCCGTCTTTATGAAAGAGGCGCTGCAAAGCCGTCGGCGAACAGTAAAGCGGCATGGCCAGCTTCTGCCCCATCACCGTGACGCTCATATCAATATCGCCAACACCGCGCAGAACGTTTGGCACGAGATCGCAGCTCTCGAAACTCGCGGTGTTGCGCCGGTGGGTCACCTCGTCATCGGCGGCCCCGTCGATATAATTAAAGATCGGACCCGGCAGACGGCGGCGGGCCAAGGCACGAAAGTCATGAAAGTTATGGCAATCGCTGAGCTTCATGGCTCACGGGTCCCTCTTCAGCCACCTAATCACCCCCCATTACCAGAACCGCCAGCAAAACGCCTCAGATACACCGCCCACTCGCCATGAACACTATTTCCTAGCAGGAATTATAGTTGCCTGATAGTTGACCGGTCGACCAACGCTGTTTATTGTCGATCTCTATTCATCCAAAAACAGGACCAACTATGTGCGGAATCGTCGGGCTTTTTATCAAAGATCCAGCGCTCGAACCTCAACTGGGATCTATGACGGCGGCCATGCTGGCGACCATGTGCGAACGTGGCCCCGACAGCGCGGGCTTTGCCGTGTACACGGGAGCCAAGGAAGGCCTCGCCAAGATCACACTCCAGTCATCCGAGCCTGACCAGGACTTTCCGAAGCTGGAAGAACAAGTGGGCAAATCCATCGGCGCCGACGTTACCATTCATATCAAGGCCACCCACGCCGTCCTCCATCTGCCCGAAACCGATCTTGAAGATGCGAAATCGGCAATTCGTCTGTTGCGTCCAAACGTTCGCATCATGGGCACAGGCTCTTCGATCGAGATCTATAAAGCTGTCGGCCACCCCACACGTGTCTCCTCAACGTTCGACTTGCCGGCGATGCAGGGGTCGCATGCAATTGGCCACACGCGCATGGCAACCGAATCCGCCGTCACCACAATGGGCTCGCATCCTTTCTCGACAGGCGCCGATCAATGCCTCGTTCACAACGGCTCCCTGTCAAACCACAACAACCTGCGCCGTCAGCTGATCCACGACGGCATGACCTTCGAAACTCAGAACGACACCGAGGTCGCCGCCGCGTATATGACGTGGCAGATGAACAAAGGGCTGAACCTCGGAGAAGCCCTGACCAAGAGCCTCGATGACCTCGACGGTTTCTTCAACTTCGTCGTCGGAACTAAAAACGGCTTCGGCGTGCTCCGTGATCCCATCGCCTGTAAGCCGGCCGTGATGGCGGAAACCGATCAGTACGTGGCGTTCGGTTCTGAATACCGCGCTCTCGCCAGCTTGCCCGGAATTAATCAGGCCAAAGTCTGGGAACCCGAACCTGCGACAGTCTATTTTTGGGAGAGATAACGACATGGAGCGCGCGAACCTGCGCACGGTTGATCTCGAATCGACTTCGCTACGGGAGCTCAATCAGGAACTGCACAAGCTGAGCCCATCGCAAGACGGTGCCTGGGAAGTGCTGAACCCGCGCGGCTTTCACGCCGTCGCCGTCGGCGTCGATGCCCCCATCTCTATCGATGTAAGAGGCAGCGTTGGCTACTATTGCGCCGGCATGAACAAACAGGCTGCGATCACCATCCACGGATCTGCCGGGCCCGGCGTGGCTGAAAACATGATGTCGGGTCTCATTCGCATCAAAGGCGACGCCAGCCAATATGCTGGGGCCACCGGACACGGCGGCCTGCTTGTGATTGAGGGCAACGCCTCCTCCCGCTGCGGCGTCTCGATGAAAGGCATCGACATCGTGGTCCACGGCAACATCGGGCACATGTCCGCATTCATGGCTCAGAGCGGGACAATGGCCGTGCTCGGCGATGCAGGCGACGCGCTAGGCGACAGCATATACGAGGCCAAGCTCTACGTGCGCGGCAGCGTCAAAAGCCTCGGCGCGGACTGCATCGAAAAAGACATGCGCGAAGAACATCATGCAGAACTCGCCGCACTTCTAGAAAAAGCCGGCGTAGAGGGCGTCAAAACCAGCGAATTCAAGCGCTACGGGTCAGCGCGCCAGCTTTACAACTTCAATATCGATAACGTGGACGCCTACTGATGTCTTATCAAAATCCGCACATAACACCGCGCAAGCCGGCCACGTTCGACGATTATACTCTCTCCGAAATCCGCCGTGCCGCGCAAACGGGCATCTACGACATTCGCGGTGCCGGCGCCAAACGCAGCGTGCCCAGCTTCGACGATCTCGTGTTCCTCGGCGCGTCCATGTCGCGCTATCCGCTGGAAGGCTACCGTGAACGCTGCTCGACAGAGGTTGTCCTGGGCACACGCTATGCCAAGAAGCCGATCGAACTGAAAATTCCTATCACCATCGCGGGCATGAGCTTCGGCGCACTCTCCGCCAACGCCAAGGAAGCCTTGGGCCGCGGCGCCTCCATGGCCGGCACCTCCACCACCACCGGCGACGGCGGCATGACACCGGAAGAACGCGGCCAGTCCAAAACGCTCGTCTACCAGTATCTGCCATCGCGGTACGGCATGAACCCAGATGACCTGCGCAAGGCCGACGCCATCGAAATCGTTGTCGGCCAAGGCGCCAAACCCGGCGGCGGCGGCATGCTTCTGGGCCAGAAAATTTCCGATCGCGTCGCTGAGATGCGCAATCTGCCCAAGGGCATCGACCAGCGCTCCGCCTGCCGTCACCCGGATTGGACCGGCCCCGACGATCTGGAA
>JBGTSB010000089.1:0-6137 GCA_041940525.1 Hyphomicrobium sp. | reverse complement strand
CGCCGCAGCCGGTCGACATCGCCCTGACCCGCAGCCTGCACCGCCGGCTGCGGGCGCTCGACATCCACCTGGCCGACCATCGGATCGACACGCCGAACGGCTGTTTCAGCTTCCGCGATGCGGGACTTTTGTAGATTTTTCAAAAAAGCGCATCAGGTGGCTTGCCAGCCCTCAAACCCCTCTCTATAGGCGCACTCCTGCCTTACGGGGCCGCCCCAAAAGCGGCTTCGGCACCGGTCGGGGAATAGCTCAGCCTGGTAGAGCACTGTCTTCGGGAGGCAGGGGCCGGAGGTTCGAATCCTCTTTCCCCGACCATTTTCACCCTCGGGTGAGGCATAGAAACCCAGCGGAAACGCTGGGTTTTTTGCTGTCCGGGGTATCGATAAGATTTCAATGCGGACAGGGGCGGAAGGTTCAGTTTGAACCTTCACTCAATTTTTCGCTGCTGAGCAATTTTCTCCCCGACATGCCTGAGATAGCCCGGCGAAAATCGGGCGTAGTGCTTTTGAGTGGTGCGGTCATCATCATGGCCCATGAATTGGGCGATATCAGGCATCGGCACACCGGCCTCTGCCGCCCAGACTGCGCCCGTGTGACGCAAGGTGTACGGCGTCGCTTTTACGCCACTACGCTCGCTGGCAGCCTGGAAAGCTTTCTTGATGCTTTGGATCGGTTGAGCACCTCGCTCGATGATCGTGGCCCCTTGACGTGCCGGATAGGCATCCATCAGAGCTTCATAAAGCGCTGAGTTGATGGGCACTACCGGGCGCTTTTTTGATGTTTGCTTCCTGCCTGGCGGGTTCAGTTCAATTTGCCGCCGCTTGAAATCGACTTGACGCCATTCGAGTTGCAAAAGAGCACTCGGTCTCGCCATCGTGTGCAGGCCAAGGAGTACATAAAGTCTGGCGTGGGGCGCCTTGACGGCCGCGAAGAATCTTTCGAACTCATCGCGTTCGAGATATCGAACCTGATACTCGTCCTTCTTTGGAAGCCAGACGTCCCGCCTGTGGGAAATGTGCTTGCCGTCGACAGCCCAATTTAAAGCTGTCGAGAGCATCAGTAGTTCATAGCGGGCAGTCGCATCTGCGACCGGCCGTTCATCACGATAATCTTTGCACATTTCGGCGTCTATCAAGTCCGGATCCACGTTCTCCCAAAAGTGGCACATCGCCTTCCATGCGTCCTGCCTACGCCTGAGCGAAGACACTCCTTCTGATGCGAGATGATCGATGTACCCCTTGATGATCCGCCCGACTGTCCAAGGCGTTTCATGCCTCTCCTCCCAGAGCTTGCGCGCTTCGGCTTCGGCGCTGGGGCGATCGACAGAGGCCAATTGACGACGATGCCGCTTTTCATCTTCGTACCAGACGAGTGCATAACCTCCTCGAAATTTTTGGACCGTGTAGGGGATCACTGGCGACATTCGAACCTCCCGACTTCTTCTGCGGGGATGCGAATGAGGTCGCCGATCCGGAAATGGCTGATTTTCCCCGCTCGGATGAGGTTGCGCACAGCACCTTGGGAACAATCCCATCGCGCCGCCAGCGATCGCACTGAAAAAGGCGGCGCTTCTGCGAGCATGGCCTCGATTTCTTTATGGGCAGAAGCCGGCTTCACCCCGGTTCCGTTAACTCCGCCGATTGCCGGGCGAGCCAAGGGAACCAGGGTATCGATTGCGCTGGCGTTTTTAATACCGCGATTTTGAATGTCGCACAGATCTTCGGGATTGCGGATATTGATGGATGATCCGACCTTCGCCCTCCCCTTCCTGCTCAGTAACTTATCGTGAAAACTCACTTTTTCCTCCTTGGAATGTCTTTCACGACATCCAAGAAGCCTTTTCTCATCCTTCTTTTCTCAGCGGTGGGAGCAGACGCTCTCCACCAACCGGCCCAGCTGCAGAAGCAGCTTCATTCTGATCCGCCGGGGCCGCGGCCATTGGCTCCTCGTTAACATCTTCCCAATAGGCCCAGCTAGCATTCGGACCTCCGCTCGCTGGCCTGAACCGAGTGCGAGCCTCCTCGAGATTGATGACTACAAATTGCCCGGCCTTTGCGTCGGATATCGCACCGAATTCGCGCAGTTGGGCCAAATACCACGCCAGAGTGAAGTCCGTTCGCGAGTGCTTCCCTTCATGTTCAGGAGAAACATATTTTAAAACGTCATTGCGCGGCTGATGCCGTTCAAATGCATCACGAAGATTTCTCCGGCTGAACTTCACACCTGGGCGACCGCTTTCAGTAATCCAAGCCACTAGGTCAATAATGGCAAGCCAAGTTTGGTCCTGATCGATTGGCCTGCGCGGCCCAGCGTGGTCCGCCTCACCAAACGACTTGGCGTTGCGCTCAAAAATTCCTGGAAACTGTTCTGATATGTCAATAAAAGCGCCATGTTCCTTCACACGAACAAGCGCGCGCGGGCGCAAATCTGCGCCCATTGAATTGGCCTTCGCTGTCGACAGAAACAGCACGTCACGAACGCTCAATTGGGGGTATTGGACCAGCACCTGGTCTACATTGTCATTTTGCGTGGCACAGCGCAGTTCGATCACTGTGCGAGGCGTGGTTGACCACATGGCTGACCCTCGCAGCCGTTCAACGGCTGGATCGTCGGTCTTTTTGGCCGCATCCTTCGGCGTGTGACCGATGATAGCCCAGAACATTCCCTGCCGACGCGACATGCGGTTTAGATGGAAGAGGAAGTTGGTAGTCGCCTCGGAATGCGACATTTCAAACCCGGCCATCGAAACCGCCGAATCGAGAACGACGCCTACGAAGCGATCTTCTGGTCGGCCACTAGCGACAGCCTCTCGATTCGCCTCATCGAGGAATTTCTCAATGCTGTCGAGCGACGGGGTGGGTCCCCACTCGCCTTTGTCTCCAACTCGAGAAAAAAGGGAAGGGTTTAAATCCCCGAACTCTTCGTTGCTCATCGACAGGAATGGCATCACATGGATTCTGGAGCAGACGTCCTCGATCTGCTCCTCGGCCCAGCCGGTTTGCTCGCTCATCCACCATGCGATATCGCCGATGCGCTTGAACAAGTGCTCTCGTAGATCTTCGGCGGAGAGAACCAAGATCTTGCCCGTAGCTCTCACTTTTGCATCGAGCCATTTTTCGGGCTTTTGCTCGCCGCGTGCCGCGATATGCATCGCAAGCCAAAGCAGAAGCTGCGTTTTCCCGGTACTGCCGGTTCCAAACAGCACAGTAGCGCCCGTGGCAGGCAGAAGCCCGTCGATAGCCCAGTCCATGACGAAGTCGGCTTTTGCCGCTGCGCTTGCGTTATAGGCGCCTCGCCGCGCGAGTACGGTCCAATTCTCATCGCTCATGCTAATTCCTTCCGTAGGCACCCCCTAGATGGCGATAGTTAACCGATTGCTATAATTATAAAATTTCCTAAATCAGAGTTCGTTTACCTTTTAGTAACACCTTTCCCTGATACAAATCCGAACGGGGGTAGGGGGCAGAGGGAGAGAGAGGAGCTTTAGTCCTCAACTCTCCCTCTGCCCCCTACCCTTTCGGTAACTCAGGCAGTGATGCTCGGTATGGAAATTTCGAGCTCGCACGCGCAGAGTGCAACGCTCAGTCGCTCGCTGCTTAATCTCAGTTCCCTGTCATAGCCCATCCGACTGGCCGCTGCCTCGGTCGGTATAAAGACCGTTGCTGCGCGGCTGACGCGGTTGGACGGTCCGATCCAGACCGAACTATTTTAAATCCGTTCCGAAGAAAATCGCGAGTCCAGAACTTCTAAGTTTTGGCCGAGGGCTGTTTTGCGGTGACTTTCGGGGTCGAAAGATACCGAGAAGGGAAAAGAACTAGGCTTGAAAAGGTCAGGGTAAGTTTTGACCCTGAAAGGAAAAAGAAGTGAGCCGAGTTGCGTATTTCCGAGTGTCGACCGCAGATCAGCTAATCGATGCCCAGCGCGCAAAAATGGAGGGACCATTCGACCGAGAATTCGTAGATAATGCCGTCAGCGGATCTACCATGGCGCAGAGCCGGCCGGGGTTTTCCGCAATGCTGCAATATGTCCGTGAGGGGGACACTCTTTACCTCTACGCAGTAGATCGCCTTGGCCGCGATGCCATCGACATTCAGACGAATGTCCGAGAACTGTTAGAAAAAGGCGTTACGCTCCACGTTCGTGGATTGGGGCCAATCGGTCGAGGCGTGGGAGAGCTAATCATCGCGGTCCTTGCTCAAATCGCTGAGATGGAAAGACAGCGGATCTTTGAGCGCACTCAAGCAGGCCGTGCCGCAGCCATGCGATCCATAGCCGCTATGGGCCGCACTCACCGTGGCAAAGAGAGTCTGGGCAGACCGCAGGCGTGCGATCCTACCGAAGTTCGCCAATGGCGCCAAGAAAACAATGCCAGCATTGCCGTGACCTGTCGGCAGTTCGGAATCTCGCCTTCCACGGTGAAACGCTATTGCCGCACGAGCAAAGGAAAGTGACCGTACGCAACATGGTCCCACTGCGATGGGACCACTTGGATCACTGGTCTGCGAAGAAATCCTCGTCAAGCCGCTTGAATTCGATCTTGCGGCTGACACGGACACCCACGCCATATTCGATCATCAGGTCGGTCAGCCGGTCCCCGTCGATCAAAATCACGCGTTGGGCGAGGTGTTTGACATAATCCCGCGCCTGGCTGCTGAAGGTGGAGGTGGTAACGAACACGCCTTTGGTCGCGCCATGGCCGACCAGGCTGCCGACGAACGCCTGCACATCGGGACGGCCGACCGTCGTGTCGGCATAGCGTTTGGCCTGTACATAGACCCGGTCCAGACCCAACCTGTCCTCGTTGATGACGCCGTCCACGCCGCCGTCGCCAGAACGACCGAGTTGAGTTGCCGCATTCTTGTGGGATCCGCCATAGCCCATGGCGATCAGCAGATCGACGATCAGTTGCTCGAAGAAGGCCGGGCTGTTTTGAACGATGCGTTCCAGCAGTTCCGCCTGGAGCGCCGATTGCATGGCCTGATAGGCGGCTTCAATCTGCTCCTCCGGCGTGCCGGTTTCGACTGACGGGCTGCTGACGGCAGGAGCGGTATCGTTGTCAGCGGATTTCTGCCCGCTGTAAAATTCGCGGAAGCCTTCATAGTCCTTCAACTCGTTCACGCCAATACGCGGGGGATTGGATGCCAGCAGCGCCCGCCCCGCATCGGTCGCGATGAAGCGGCCCCGTTTCGGCGACGTGACGAGGCCCGCCTTGGACATATAGAATTTCGCCCAATGGATGCGGTTGTGGAGCAGGCGTTGCCGTCCGCTGGGCAGCATTTCCTCGCGTTCGTCAAGGCTGAGGCCGAGATCATCGGCAATGCGTTCGGCGGCATCGGCCACGCGCTGTTCGTCAGCAGCGGCGAGGCGCAGGACCGGCAGCATCAATGCCTGATAATCGGGAATGGCCATGGAATCAGGCAGTCTTCTTACGGCCGCGCTTGACCTTTGGCGCGGCAGCGCGCTCCGCTCGAATGCGGTCGAGCAAGACGCTGGCGGGTTCGTCGGCGGGGTCTTGTGGCACCAGTTCGCCTTTGAAGGCCTTGACCAACACCGATTGATCGAGGTGATTGATCAGCTTGTAGGCGCTGTTGGCATCGCCTGCGAGTGTTGATTTCCACTGAGAAGTGACCCGGGTAGGGCGTAAATTTCCACTAAGAATTGACCCATGTTGAACTCGTCCCTGGCTTTGGCAAGCGAGGGTATATGGAGTGTTGGACATGGCGTTATTGAGCGTTATCCGGCGCTGGCATTTTCGCGATCATCTACCGATCCGGGAGATAGCGCGGCGCACCGGACTATCACGCAACACGATCCGCAAATATTTGCGGTCCGAGACGATCGATCCGCGATTCAAGGTGCCTGATCGACCAAGCAAACTGGATCCATTTGCTGAGCATCTGGCGGCCTGGCTGCGGCGCGAGATGGGCCGATCGCGCAAGCAGAAGCGCACGATCAAGCAGTTTCACGCCGATCTGGTGAGCCTGGGTTATGAAGGATCCTACAACCGGGTTGCCGCTTTTGCTCGGGACTGGCGCGAAGATTATCGGCGCCAGCAACAGATTGGCGGGCGTGGGACATTCGTGCCCCTGTCGTTCGCGCCGGGGGAAGCTTTCCAGTTTGATTGGAGTGAGGACTGG
>JBGTSB010000088.1:0-6414 GCA_041940525.1 Hyphomicrobium sp. | reverse complement strand
TTGAAGACTGCAGTGCCGGTGCGCTCGCCCTAGCCGACCGCGGGCTTGCCGACCGCGACCGGCTGATCGTCCGCGGCGGCAGCGCCGGCGGCTATACAACGCTCTGTGCACTGACGTTCGCGGATGTGTTCAAGGCGGGCGCCAGCCTGTACGGGGTCGGCGACCTTATGGCCCTGGCCCGCGACACCCACAAGTTCGAGGCGCGCTATCTCGACAGCCTGATCGGGGCCTGGCCCGCGGAGGAGGCGATCTACGTCGAGCGCTCCCCCATCAGCCACGTCGACACCCTCGCCACCCCGATGATCGTGCTGCAGGGCGACGAGGACGCCGTCGTCCGCAAGGCCGGCCTCGAGGCCCTCGCCCTGGTCGCCAGCGCCTTCGTCCTTCTCACCCGACATGTCAACGCCCTGGGCGATGTCGGCAGACTGAGGATGCAGCAAAACTTCCACGTTGGCGGTCTCCCAATGGAAGCCGTCCTGTTCGTAGCCGATGTCACGGATCGCGTCGCGTGCAGCTTGTTCTATCCGCTCCTTGGTGACGCTGTCGGGCCCACGCGTCTCACCGGCGATGATCACGCGGTTGGTCGTTGCAAGCGTTTCGCAAGCAGCGCGGATGACCCAAGGATCAAGGCCAGCGGCCGGCCCCTCCCGGTAGAACAGATCGACGATCTCGTCTGAGATCCGGTCACAAACCTTGTCGGGATGACCTTCCGATACGGATTCGCTCGTGAAAAGATATGATGTGCGTGCCACCCTCGTCCCCGTTCTTGATCTTATGAAAACGCGCTGCTTGTTACAGCCTTTGTCTTGCCGGTCAAGCTGACTGGCGGGGGCTGCTACGGGATTTCACGGGAAGAAGAGGTGTGCGAAGCGCCTATTTACTTTCTTCAGCCAAGGCGCGCACCATTTCGATAATCGAACGGCGGACGCGCTGATCGGTGATCTGTACGAAGGCCTTGTTCAACTCCAGACCTTCGCGAGTGGCGAGGAAGTCTACGAGGTCGTTTTCCGCTGACGGCTCGGAAAAGCCGCTCCCTGGCGAGCCACTCAAGTGATGCGCGGGTGCGTCCTCATAAAAGAAGTCGATCGGCACACCAAGCACGTGTGCGAGGTCGAACAAGCGTCCAGCACCTATTCTGTTCACGCCTTTTTCGTACTTTTGAACCTGCTGGAAGGTCAGTCCAAGATTTTCGCCCAGCTTTTCCTGACTCATGCCCAAAACCATCCGCCGCAGGCGAACACGCCCGCCGACATGGATGTCTATTGCGTTCGCTCTTCGCGAATTGCGCTCTTCTCCTTCTTCGTGAGAAGTCTTTACGTCCTTCGCCATAGTACCCCTGGCCCTAATCTGCGCTGCATCGTTGACGATTATGAAGTCAACACCTCAAACCGCTGATTGTTCCAAAATTACCAATTTAACGCCAGAAGTCGAACAATATTATCAGCCAAGGGCCCGGAAACTCAGATTCCACTAGAGAATGCGTCCGAAGCTTACGTTTACGTTCAATATAGCCTGCCTTATTGAGCAGATGTTGCAAGTAGACACCCTACGGATCATTGTGCGACGCGGCGTTAGCCACCATGCGCCAGACCGGGGCTGGAGTCACCGAAGATTCATTAACTTCCTATTACTACAGCAAAAACAGATACTTAATATGTCATAAAACCTAAGCAGCCCCCGCGTTATAACCAGCGCGCCGGCGCGTAGGGTGCCGGCCGCGCGGAGTGGCAGAGGGCTGCTCGCGCCACGTAATCTCTCAAGGAGAGTCATTGTGAAAATCAGGTTCGCCCTTCCAGCAGCTATTGCGGCAGTCGGTGTGCTGGCGTGCGCCAATGCTGCGTTTGCTCGTGATCAGATCCGCATCGTCGGATCCTCGACGGTTTACCCGTTCACCACGGCTGTTGCCGAACAGTTCGGCAAAGCTTCCGGCAAGACGCCGGTCGTTGAATCCACCGGTACCGGTGGTGGCATGAAGATTTTCTGTGAAGGCGTTGGTCCGAACACCGCGGACATGACGAACGCTTCGCGCGCCATCAAGTCATCCGAAATTGAGCTGTGCGCCAAGAACGGCGTTAAGGACATCGTTGAAATCACCGTTGGCATCGACGGCTTGACGATGGCTCATTCGAAGGCTGGCAAGCCGTTCAAGCTGACGCTTGCTCAGGTCTTCCTGGCTCTCGCCGAGAAGGTTCCGGATAAGGACGGCAACCTCGTTGCTAACCCGAACCAGAAGTGGTCTGACATCGATCCGTCTCTTCCAGACACGAAGATCGAAGTTCTTGGCCCGCCGCCGACCTCCGGCACGCGTGACAGCTTCCACGAGCTGTTCCTCGAAGCTGGCGCCAAGACGTTCCCGTCTCTTAAGGAACTGAAGAAGTCTGACAAGAAGGCTTTCAAGGCTGTTTGGAAGTCTATGCGTCAGGACGGTGCCTTCGTTGAAGCTGGCGAAAACGACAACGTTATCGTTCAGAAGCTCGAAGCGAACCCAGCTGCTGTTGGCATCTTCGGTTATTCGTTCCTTGACGAGAACTCTTCCAAGCTCGCTGGCATCGCCATCGACGGCGTTGAGCCCACCTACGAAAACATCTCTGGTGGCGACTACAAGGGCGCTCGCAAGCTATACGTCTACGTGAAGAAGGCTCACGTTGGCGTCATTCCTGGAATGAAGGAATTCGTTGCCGAGTACGTTTCTGAAAAGGCAATGGGCGAAGACGGTTATCTCGCTCAGAAGGGTCTCGTTGCTCTTCCGAAAGAGCAGGCTGACAAGGTTCGCAAGGCCGCTTTGGCCATGGACCCAATGAAGCCAGAGACCAACTAAGTCTCTTTAAGTTCCGCTGTCCGGCAGCCCGCACGCCTGCTGTGTTGCCGGACAGCAATGCTATTTCCAAGGCCCCGAATCA
Organism: Hyphomicrobium sp.; assembly: GCA_041940525.1. GTDB lineage: Bacteria > Pseudomonadota > Alphaproteobacteria > Rhizobiales > Hyphomicrobiaceae > JAKAXS01. Next base: position 3,514 of record JBGTSB010000088.1, on the reverse strand, counting down.
GAGTCTAGGTTTCGCGGGCTGATTAACACCACGAGACAAGTGAGCAGCCGATGGCCAGCATCTACTTCCCTCTCTTGGCATTGCTGACAGCCATCGCGTACTTCTTTGCGCGGTCCCGCGCGAGCGCGTTTGAATATGGCAAGAGCAGCAGCGCCGCCCATTCGCTTCCCGTTTACCATGGCCTTTTCATTGCCAGCGTCATCTTTCTGGTAATGCTCCTGCTCTATGCAGTTGGCGCCCCCCTCGTTGAAAACTTGGCCTACTCCAGCGCAGCATCGCACCTGCCGCAGGAAACGCTGGCCAACCACCTTCAGACGGGGGCGGCCTTCCGTGACATCTATGGCATCGCAGGCGGACGCGAGATCCCAAGCGCGCCGGAAGAAGTCCAAGCCGCGGCTCAATCTTACATCTCGACAAAGCAAAGCGGCCAGTGGGCGCTCATCGCTGTTGGCGCAGCCGCAGCTCTCGCCCTGATGGCATTCGGTGTTTCGCGATTGTCGCCCCGCTTTCGGGCGCGCAATTGGTTCGAACAGCTCGTCAAGGTCGTTCTGATTATCTGCGCCGCGATCGCAATTTTGACGACCATCGGCATCGTCATGTCGGTTCTTACGGAGACCTATCGCTTCTTCTTCGACCCCGACATCAAGGGCAAGCCAACGATCTTTGGCTTCCTGTTCGGCACGGAATGGAACCCGCAGGCCGCCATGCGCGCCGACCAGGGCGACATTCAAAGCAGCTTTGGCTTCATTCCCCTGCTTACCGGTACGCTGTTGATCACTGTCATAGCAATCGCCGTCGCTGGTCCGCTGGGTCTGTTCTCCGCGATCTTCTTGGCGGAATACGCAACCCCCAAGGTGCGCGCATTCGCAAAACCGATCCTGGAAGTTTTGGCTGGTATCCCGACTGTTGTTCTCGGCTTCTTCGCCGCGTTGACGGTTGCGCCCCTGGTGCGCGGATCGGGCGAATGGTTAGGCCTCGACGTCGCCTCGGAGAGTGCCCTCGCGGCTGGCTTGGTGATGGGCATGATGATCATTCCGTTCATCTCCTCGCTGTCCGACGACGTCATCAACGCCGTACCCCAGTCCTTGCGTGATGGCGCTTACGCGCTGGGCGCGACCAGGTCTGAAACGATCCGCAACGTCGTGTTGCCGGCCGCGCTGCCGGGTATCGTCTCGGCCTTCATGCTCGCCATTTCTCGCGCCATCGGTGAAACGATGATCGTTGTGATGGCTGCCGGCCTTGCCGCCAACCTCACGGCCAATCCGCTCGATGCCGTCACAACCATTACGGTGCAGATCAAGACCATCCTCGTGGGCGACCAAGAGTTCGACAGCGCCAAGACGCTGGCGGCCTTTGCTCTCGGCTTGGTCCTGTTCTTCGTGACGCTCATGCTCAACTTCATCGCCTTGCGCATTGTTCAAAGGTATCGTGAACAATATGACTGATGTTTCTCTACACCCGGCTTCTGCCGCCGCCCGCCGCTTGGACATGGATTCAGCCGAAGCAAAGGCACGCATTCGCCGCCGCTATCGCTCGGAAGCGCGCTTCCGCTCGTATGGCCTCATCGCGATTGTGATCACCGCAATCTTCTTGGTGATCTTGATCACGGACATCTTGATCAAGGGGCTGCCGGCTTTCACGCAGAACTCGATCACGATTGACGTTCCCGTCACGGCCGAGAAGGCCGACCCAAGCGGCGACCGCTCGGAAATGTCGCTCCGGCTTGGCGACTACAACGGTATGGTTCGTGACGCCGTCAAGGACGTGCTCGGCGTCGACGGCCGCGTCGCGTCCCGCAACGTTGGGGCCATCCTTTCGAGCGGCTCCGGCGACTCGCTGCGCGCCGCCGTGGCTGCCGACCCGTCCGTGATCGGCACCACCATCAAGACCCAGGCGCTGCTGGCGGACGAAGCTGACCTTTACTTCAAAGGCATCGGAACGAGCATCGATCGCGCCGAAGGCAAGGGCCAAGTCACGCCAAGCGCGGTTGAAAAGGACGTCACGCTCACCGGCACGCCAGGCGCATTTGACGCCGTCGCGACCGTCGCGCGTGACATCATCGCCGAGCGCCTTCGCGTGCTGAACGCGCGCATCGCGCTCTACGAGAACTCGCCGGAGCAATCGCTGCGCGATCGTGCCGCTGGCATGAAGGAAGAGGCTGCCAAGCTTGACGCGCTAGTGAGCGGTCAAACGGCGGAACTACCATTTGATAGCCGAATGCCGTCGCAGTTGATCGCGGTCAATGGTGGTCTTGTGAAGGTTAACCAAGTCGCGGGCGACACGGTAACTGGCGAAGCGCTCGTCCCTCTCAAGTCGATCGATACCAGTGACTGGAAACGGATCACTTACGAAACGGCGGAGTCGGACCGGCAGATTAGCGACATCCAGGTCGCGTACTTGGATCAGATGAATGAGATGGGACTCGTCTCCTCTGGGTTCAACACGCGCTTCTTCACCGCTGGCGACAGCCGTGAACCGGAACTCGCTGGTATCCGTGGCGCACTCGTAGGCTCAATTTTGACGCTGGCCATCACGCTGGCTCTCTGCTTGCCGATCGGCGTCATGGCCGCTGTCTATCTGGAAGAGTTCGCCAGCAAGAACTGGTTCACCGACATTATCGAAATCAACATCAACAACCTGGCGGCTGTTCCATCAATCGTCTTCGGTCTGCTTGGTCTCGCGGTGTTCTTGAATTTCTTCGGCTTCCCGCGATCGGCCCCGTTCGTCGGCGGCCTCGTGCTGGCGCTGCTGGTGCTACCAACGATCATCATCGCCTCTCGCGCGGCTCTTCGCGCCGTGCCACCATCCATTAAGGAAGCCGCTCTCGGCGTGGGCGCCTCGCATCAGCAGGCGATATTCCACCACGTGCTGCCGCTCGCGATGCCCGGCATCATGACCGGCACCATCATCGGCATGGCGCACGCCCTCGGCGAAACGGCCCCACTACTGATGATCGGCATGGTGGCCTTTATTGTTGACGTGCCAACCGGGTTTACGGACTCAGCAACAGTCTTGCCGGTTCAGATCTTCCTGTGGTCAGATCTTCCTGAAGCTGCGTTTAAACAGAAGACAGCGGCGGCCATTCTCGTGCTGCTGATGGTTCTGTTTGGAATGAACGGCTTCGCTATCTGGCTTCGCAAACGCTTCGAGCGGCGCTGGTAAGCGTGTAATCACTGGGATAGTTACCATGGACATGATGACCCACAAAGAAACGCAATCTCTGACGGACGCCGCGTCCGCTGCGAACCCGAAAGTGGTGGCACGCGATGTCAACGTCTACTACGGCGAAAAGCATGCACTGAAGGAAGTCTCGGTCGACATTCCCGATCGTGCGGTGATGTCGTTCATCGGCCCGTCCGGCTGCGGCAAGTCCACGTTCCTGCGCTGCATCAACCGCATGAACGACACGATCTCGATCTGCCGCGTCACGGGGAATATCAATATCGATGAGCGCGACGTCTACGATCCAGAACTGGACGTCGTTCAGCTTCGTGCCCGCGTCGGCATGGTCTTC
>JBGTSB010000087.1:0-6817 GCA_041940525.1 Hyphomicrobium sp. | reverse complement strand
CCGGTCACCATCGGGAAGGTTGCGAGACCCATCTGACCCAGCACGTCCTGAAGGTGGAAAGCAGCCGAGACGACATCTTTGAACTTCAAGCCTTCATCGGGGTCGAGATCGAACACAAGCCGGTCGGCCTTCTCGACGTCCTCGATCCGAGCGCCCCAGCCATGGAATTCGATCGTGCCCATTTGGACGCAGGTCAGAAGTCCGGCAGGCGTGTCCACGAACAGGTAGGGCTCGCCATGCCCATCCTTCTCGCGGATCGCGACGTGCTTGACCTCGTCACCAAAACTGCCGGCATCATGCTTCTGGAAGAAGCACTTCTTGTCTCGCCCTTGCGGGCAGCGCACCAGACTAATCGGCCGGCTGCCGCTCCAGGGCAGCATGATCTCCGCAACGGCTTCATAATAGTCAGCGAGTTGCCCCTTGGTGAGCTTCCCCTCGGGAAAGATGACGCGCTCGCGATTGCTGATCTTGACGGTGCTGGTAGCGGCCGGAGCGCTCAGTTCGCCGACCGGCGCTTCGGTTTCGACCACAACCGCTTCGGGCTTTTTATCCTCTCGAAGCCCCAGATAGCTCGAATGGCGCAATACGCCCTCGTGGGTGAACTCGATGAAGGCGACCTCGGCGACGAGCTTCGGTTTGATCCAATGGGCGCCGCGCACGGCAGCCCGGGGTGCTTCCACGGTTGCGGTCTTCTGTTCGAGCGGCGTCATCAACACCATCAGGCGCTCGATCTCGTCGCCCGTGAACCCAGTTCCAACCTTCCCCGCGTATCGCAGTACGCCCTTCTCGTTCACTCCCAGCAGCAAAGCGCGAAAGCCCCGCTGCTTGTCCGAGGGTGTCCATCCGACGACGACAAACTCCTGGCGGCGGATGCACTTGGTCTTGACCCAGGTCCCCGAGCGCGCGCCAGAATAGCGCGCGTCGGTGCGTTTTGAGATGACGCCCTCCAGTCCCGCAGCGCAAAAACTGTCGAAAAGCTGCTCGCCGCGCCCGATTATATGGTCGGAATAGCGCAGATGGCCCTGGCCCTCGCCGATCAGCGCGGCGAGAAGCTCCTTGCGTTCCAGCAACGGCCGTTTCGTCAGATCTTCGCCGTTGAGCTCGATCAAGTCGAATGCGAAATAATCGATCGCGTTCGGGTCGTCCTTGAGCGCTGCCTGCAAAGCCTGGAAACTGGTCCTGCCGTCGGGCAAGACCACGACCGCTTCACCGTCGATCAAGGCGCTTTCAGCATCGAGCGTGACCGCGTCGCCGATCAGTCCGGCGAACCGGTCCGACCAGTCCAACCCCGAGCGCGTGTAGGCGCGGCCTTCGCCATTGCCGATGGCAAGCAGCGTGCGGTATCCGTCATATTTGAGCTCGTGCAGCCAGCGATCACCCGGCGGCACATGGTCGACAAGAGTCGCCAGCTGCACGGGCTGGAACGGCGGCAGGATACGGCCAGCTTTCCTGCGCTTCGTCGCCCTGGCAGCCCTCCTGACTTGCGCCTTGGCTGAAGCTGGAGCCGCCGGCGATGCCTTGGCCTTCGATCTTGCAACCGGTTTGCCCGCAGCGATCTCCTCCATCGTGCGGCCGCTGTCGATACTGGTCAGGTGGAGCCCGATCAGATCGTCCGAGCCGCCGGCAAAGGCATCGTTTACCTTGCGCAATATCCAGTTCTCGGCCTTTTCCCTGCCGCGCGGCTTCAGACGAAAAAGGATCCATTCGCCCTGCATCCGGCGCCCATGGAGAGTGAAATGGAGGTGACCTTCGGGCAGGGTCGTACGCGGATCCTTGCCGGCGATCGGTTCCCATGTTCCGTTGTCCCACAGCATGACGGTGCCGCCGCCATACTCGCCCTTGGGGATGGTGCCCTCGAACCGGGCATAGTCGAGCGGATGGTCCTCGGTCCGCACAGCCAGCCTCTTGTCATCCGGATTGGCACTGGGCCCGCGCGTGACGGCCCAGCTCAGGAGAACGCCGTCCAGCTCCAGTCTGAAATCATAGTGTAGACGGAACGCGGCATGTTTCTGGACGACAAAGCCATTGCCGGCGGCGGGCTGTGTCGCCCCGGAGGGTTCGGCGGTGCGCGCGAAATCACGCTTGGCGCGGTAGGTGGCGAGCCTGTCCTCCTTCTTGGTCTGAACGTTCGGCATGTTGGTCCCGGATTCCTTCGCTCCTTTAATTCGCGGATGCCATGACTCGTTCCTGCGTCGCTCAGGCCTGACAAGCGCTGCTAAACTGGACTTCGATCATTCGGGGGCGATTGATCGCGCGAACCGGTAGCTTGTCTGCTCAAACTTCAATGTCCGGAAGAAATTGTGGGCATTTTTCACATCGATGTCGCTCATCGCTTCGAGCCGCGTGCAACCTTTCTTGCGAAGCGACGTCACGGCTTTATCTACCATAGCGGTGGCGATGCCCTTTCTTCGATGTGCTTGGGCAACGAGCAGCAACGTCAGTCTGCCGACCAGCCCATGCTGGAGCGTGGGTATGACAGCCCAGGCGCAGCATCCGACGACTTCTCCGAATTCAGCAACGGCCATGCCGGCTTCCGCCTTGAGCGCTGCTTTCAAGTTCCGGGCCACACCGAGTTCGTCCAGCCTTACCCCGGACAGCTGTCGCACCAGCGGAACGAGCGCTTCCGCGTCGGCTGCCGTTGCGGCGCGGATGAGCAGCTTCGGCTCGGGTGCCGGCGCAGGGGCGGGACGGCGGCCGCTTGGGCGAGATGCTGAACTGACACGCGCGGCCACTTTGGCGGCGGGATTATGCCGATCTCTTGGCTGATCTTCGGCCTCGCTCCGACTTTTTGGATATTCTCTGCTTAACGGTTCTGGCTGTTCTCCAGACCTGCGTTTTTTTGAGCGTGGCCGGATGGCCGATTTTAGACGTTGATCGTCGTCATCATTGCCGCCTGAGGGTCGGGCTTTCGATGCTGGTCTGGCGGGGGTGCTTTCCGCTGATTCCTTCCAAGTGCTGGCGGCACCGGCCCGCAAATAGGTCTCGATATCTTGCGCCGACGCTTCCAGCCCTTGTGCGCCAATGCCGAGCAGCGGCTTGCCGGCTGCATCGATCAGCCCGAACTTGCCATAGTCGCCGACGCCGGGTTTGCGCCTGCGTGATTTTACAAGCTTGAGGCCACGATGCTCGGCCATGTCGCGCAGTTTTTGGTCGGTCGCCACCTGTGCCATCTCACGACAACCCTTTAGCTGGCCCCCGGTTCATGGAGCCTCGAAACGCCATGTCGGCGCAGGACTTTCATCCGGCCTTGTTTCTGATTCGGCTCGACTGCCGAAAGGGAACGCGACATTGGTTCTTTCGATGGATGCTGATGCGCGCATATCGCTTTAACCAGTCTTCGATGATCGAGCGTGTCGCGTTCGATGATGACGCACACACGCTGAGTATCTCGTTCCGTCAGACCGGCAAATACTTCTACTATGACGTGCCTGCCACCATCTTTGACGAGCTGTGCAAAGCCGTCTCGGTGGGCACATATTTCAACGAGCAGATCAAGGGGCGCTTCGCGTGCCGTCGCGACCCCGAACGCCGGCGCTTTGGCCCGAAGGATGAATAACCTTCAGGCTTTCCCGAGCACCTGGTATACCGACATCAAATGCTGTCCTGCAATGGCGCGGGCGCGCGGCGATCGCACGGTCTCCTCATTGGTTTCGTGGAGCATTGTCAGCATATCAAGCAGTTCCTGACGGGGCATGCCGGTTTCGAGCAAGTGCGTGCCGATCAGAGCCACCAGATTGCTCCAGAGCGTGATCGCGCCCTCCGCGAACGCAGCATCATCATCTTCGCTGCCGGAAGCCTTGCAAATTGGATCGGTCATGAATTTACGCCCGCTTGCGCGTCGTCGCCGGCGACTTCGCAGCCGGCTTTTTATCGGTGCTCTTCGCAGCCTTTTTGGCAGGCGCTTTCTTCGCAGCGGGTTTGGAATCGCTGCTGCCAAGTGATTTCTTGAGCGCGGCCATCAGATCGACGACGTTGCTGCCGCGCGGATCGGCTTCGCTATCGTCCGCATCGATGTTGAGGGTCTTTCCCTTCTTCTTGCGCTCGATCAGGTCCTTGAGCGCATCGACATAGCGATCATGAAAATCGCTGGCATCGAACTTGCCGGTTTTCTTGTCGATCAGGGTCGTGGCAAGATCGAGGAGTTCGTCATCGGGATCGCCATCGCCGATTTCGCGGAAATAACTCGCTGCTTTGTTGACCTCATCGGCATAACGCAGGGTTTCCATGACCATTCCGCGGCCGCAGGCTTTGATGCTGACGACATATTCCCGCCCGCGCATCGCTAGCTGGCCAAGTCCTGTTTTCCGGCTGCGCCGAAGCGCCTCCCGCAGCACAATGAAGGCTTCCTCGGCCAGGTCGTCGGCCGGCACGACATAATAGGGCTTTTCAAAATAGATCGGGTCGATGTCGTGGCTATCTACAAACTGTGTCAGTTCGAGCGTCTTCTTGCTCTCCAGCTTGACGCCCTCGATCTCCTTCTCATCGAGCAGGACATACTCGCCCTTGGCATATTCAAAGCCCTTGACGATCTCATCGAGATCGACCGGGCCGATGCCAGGCACGACCTTTTCATATTTGATTCGCTTGCCCGACGGCTCATGAATTTGATTGAATGCGATGGTCGCGCCGCTCTTGGTCGCCGAATAGATTTCGACAGGGATCGAAACCAGGGCCAGCCTTATCTGGCCTTTCCAATAAGGTCGTGCAGCCATGATCATCTCCAACGCATTCTCCGGATAACTTTCTGCGGCGGGCAGCGTTCCAAGTCCGAGAGCCGGCTCGCCTCGTTATAGAACGGCCGTAGCTTCTCTCGGATGCCGTCCAGATCCACGACGTGATCCGAGGCCCGCGACAAGTAGTTATGGAACATGATCTTCCAAGCTGACGCTGTAAAACAGCGCCTCCCGCATCACCCTCCGATCACCAATTATGAGCCTGTCTCCTAACGACAAGGTCAGTGAATCCGGACAGCCATTACTGCAAGGCAGGGTTCGACCCTTTGTCGCCATTCAGCGGCCAATTTCTCGTTCCTAGGTGCGGTCGGTCCTCTGTGGATGGCTCCCGCGTTGCAAGCATAAAGTGATGATCTGGCGTCTGGTCGGGTGCAGTCGTCTGTCCGGCCTGTTGATGCAGTCGGTGCAGACTGCTGGCCCTGATGTTGTCCGCGAACAAGGTCCTATCGGCTTTGCAGGCTATTACGCCTAGGACCGACCTTGGGTTGTCCTTGTTCCCGGTTCGACCGGTTTCGCCATCACATCCTTCGTTCTCACAACCTCGTGAAGCTGGTCTCCTCAGCCAAGCTCTATGATCTATGCTATCGCCAGCATAGGCGCATGCCCGCGCTCGAAGACACCGCCGCGCGCCATGAGCGCCCATGCGATCCGCGCCGTCTTGTTAGCGATGGCGACCGAGACGACCCTCGCTGGCTTTCTGGCGAGCAGCGCGACAAAGCGAGGATCGACCGTGTCAGGCTTTTGCTTGGCGTATCGGACCAGCGCGGTTGCACCGATGACCAGGAGCTGCCGCAAATACCTGTCACCCATCTTGGTAATGCGCCCCAGGCGTTCCTTGCCGCCGCTTGAACTCTGCCGCGGGGTCAACCCCAGCCAGGCGGCAAACTGGCGCCCTGACGAGAACTGACCTGGGTCGGTCACTGAAGCGGCAAGTGCGGTCGCACCGATTGGCCCGATACCAGGGATCGTCGCCAAGCGACGGGCCCTGTCGTCACTCCGCTGCAAGGCGGCAAGACGTAGGTCGAGCTTGCGCAACTGGGCGTGAAGCTGGAGCAGTTGCCCTGCCAGCATGGCGATGACGTTGGCTGCTTCGGCGGGCAAGTCGAGCTTGGATTCCCCGTCGACGATCTCGCGCGCGATCTGCAGCGCCTTCCTGATCCCGACAGGGATGGCGACCCCTAGTTCGGCGAGTACGCTGCGCATCATGTTGACCAATTGTGTGCGCTGCTTGATCAGAAGGTTGCGCACGCGGTGCAGCGACAGCGCCGCCTGCTGTTCGCGCGACTTGATCGGCACAAACCGCATTGTCTGACGTGTGACCGCTTCGCAGATCGCTTCCGCATCGGCGGCATCGTTCTTGCCGCGCTTCACATATGGCTTCACGTAAGCCGCCGGCATCAGCCTGACCTCATGGCCCAGCTTGGTGAGTTCGCGCGCCCAGTGATGCGACGTCCCGCAGGCCTCAGCGCCTACCAGGCACGGCGGCAGTTTCTCGAAGAACGGCAGCATCTGCGATCGCCGCAGCGCCTTGCGAATTACGACCTCACCGGTCGCGCTGATACCGTGAACCTGAAAAACGTTCTTGGCCAAATCCAGGCCGATCGTGCTAATCTTCATGGCGGGTGGCTCCTCTGCTCGGGTTGCATGACAGCAAACCCATCATGGCACTCAGATGCCGTGAGCGGGAGCCATCCACCTCATCCGCTAACCGGCCGGTCGCGACCAAGATGCGTCGTTCGCCGGTCGCGCTTTCAACGACAGCTTCTGCCAAAACCTGCCGCTCGGTCGCCGTGAAACCGTCTGGCAGCAATGGGCCCTAAATTCGGACGTTCGGCCTTGTAGCCGACGATCCCGAAAGCCGCCATTCGTTTCGCCAGCGCTCAACTGGTTCAGACCCGACATTGCGCTCACGGCCCAACAGGCGTGGCCACCATTATTTTCGGAGTGCAGCAATCAGGGCATCCCGAGCCATGGCCACGCGCGGGTGTCGCAGCGATGAGCGTGCCCAGACGAGGTAGTAAGCGTTGCGCGGCACCGTGACCGGGGCAGGTATCTTGATCAGCGTGCAGGCAGCGCGTTCGCTG
>JBGTSB010000086.1:0-6933 GCA_041940525.1 Hyphomicrobium sp. | reverse complement strand
TACTCAAGCTGGATATGCCGGGGACGGCCGCAAATATCTGGTAGGTACAGCTCTGCCTTTACATGCTCTCCCGAGAGTGCACGACGAATGTAGGGCATGGCACCGTTATAGGTGTCAGCTGGCATCACATCGCAGAGTTTCCGGCCCAACAGCTTATCAGGCGAAAATCCGAACCATTGCTCGTAAGCGTGATTGACGAACTGATAGCGCTGCTCGGCATCGACAAAAGCGATCAGCGACGTGTTGACGTTGGTGATGATGCGATACTTCTGTTCGCTGAGACGCAGCGTCGTCTCATCACGGATGCGTTGAATTTCAGAGCCGGCGCGGCTTGCGAAAATCTCGACGATCTCGAGAGGATCCGGCATGCCAGTAACAGGCTCGTCATGCATGACCGCAATGAGGCCGATGACCTGACCGTCCGACGATTTCAGCGGCGCTCCGACGTAGCTCTCGACCTGATTGATCGTAACCATTTCCGACGGGTACAGCTGCGGTACCCCAGATGGGATAAAGACGCTTTCGCCTCTAGCGACGTCGTTGCATGGCGTGCCGATGGGGCAAAACTCTCCGAGGCTGCCCGGTTTACCGTCAATCATCGCGGCCAATGTTCTAAACCGGCCCTCAGTGCCGGGCACACATTCGGCGACAATGACCTTCTTGGCCTTCAAAGTTTGACTGATGGCGCTCACGAGAGCTTCGAAGAATTCCTGGCCGGTTGCACGTGAGCATTCGAGTAACCGCTTCTGCGCAGCCTCATAATTCTTGCGTTCGGTGATATCAACTTGAATGCAAGAGCAGCCAATGATCTCGCCAGTTTTGTCATACATCGGCGAGGCGTTCAAAATAACGTTGTCGACACGGCCGAACTTGTAGCGGATTTCATATTCCTCATCGCGCACATGCTCACCCTTGCGGGCGGCACGCTGCATCGGCAGGTCGCTAGGATCACACTCCCGGCCATCACGATAGATGCGATACTGATCCGTAAGGGTATCCTCGGGTTGGGATAGCGACTGGTTCTGTCCGCGCTTAAAGCCGGTTGCTTCTTCCGCCGTCTTGTTCCCCAAGATGCTATCTGCCCGGCGGTCGGTCGCGATCCACACAGGAAGCGGGATCGATTCGAGCAGCATATGGAAACTGTAGTCGTCCGGGGCGCCTTGCTCGTGCAGCTCGATGATCAGCTCTTGCGGCTTACGATCAGCTCCGTGGCGCAAACATAAGTCGGCTTGGAAGCGCTGGCCGGTCAAGCCAATACCTTCAAAGCTCGCCTGCCCTGTTTGCACGGCTATCGTCAGCGCGCGAGCCGCGCTTGGTCTGTCTCCAAGGCTAACGAGCGATTGGAACTTCTGACCGATCGGGGAGTCGCCGCGACGTGAGGCGAAAAACTGTGGATCGCTCATCCAGACGACACGCAGGTGCTCAAGGTCCAAAACACATGTCGCATGTCTGGATCCGACCGGATCGCGCGAAAAGCTAATATCTCGAACCGTGCTCAAGTCTCAAATCCCCGTATCATTCTCATTCGCCGCGATGGCGTCATCAATCGCTTTTGCCAACTGCTTTGTTCGGAAAGGTTTTTGAAGAACAACAGTATCACTCAGTTCCGCCGGGATCCCCCTGCGACCGTAACCGGTCGCAAACAGGTACGGTATATTCTTATCCGCCAAAACATTCGCTATGGGAAACGAGGAAAGCCCGTTGAGGTTGACGTCCAGTATGGCGATATCGAATGCTTCGTCCTGCGCGACCTTAACCGCTTTGGATAGACGCGGCACCGGCCCCAAGACCTGGTAACCCAGTTCTCCCAGCATACTTTCGATGAGCAGAGCGACGACGCCTTCGTCCTCAACTAGCAATGCGCGCTTCATTTACTATGTCCAAATTGCCATCAAATAATTTCTAGCGGCTGCCTAACCCTCTCAGGTTGAAGAAGATCGCAGCCAATAACACTTCAAATTTGCCGGATGATAAGGCATAAGCCCGCTTCAATCCAATTGAGCTTTCCCATGGCACGTTCTGAAAACGCTATCGATAGCCGCCCTCCTGCGGTTGCAATCATCGGCCGGCCCAATGTCGGCAAGTCAACGTTGTTCAATCGGCTGACGCACACGCGATCGGCGCTTGTATCCGATTTGCCGGGCCTTACTCGCGACCGGCGCGAAGGCACGGCGATGTTCGGCCGGCATGCCGTTACGATTATGGACACGGCAGGACTGGAAGAAGCGGAGAAGGGCAGCATCGCCGATAGGATGCGCCGTCAAACCGAGGCAGCGATCGAGGCAACCGATGTGGTGTTGTTCGTGATTGACGCCCGCGCCGGAGTGACTCCAGCCGATAAGGCTTTCGCAAAGGTGGCACGCAATGCAGGACGGCCTGTCGTTCTCGTTGCCAACAAGAGCGAAGGGCGGGCCGGGCAAGATGGCTTTTTTGAAGCTTATGAACTTGGCTTCGGCGAGCCTGTCGCGATCTCGGCAGAGCATGGCGAAGGACTGGCAGACTTGGTCGCCGACGTGTTGGCGGCACTCGGCCTCGATAGTGCGGTCGGTGACGACGACGAAGAGGAAGGCTTGCCAGCGGCAGCTGAGCGGCCCATTCGCATTGCGATTGTTGGGAGGCCGAACGCGGGCAAGTCTACGCTGGTGAATGCGATCCTCGGCGAAGACCGAATGATCACAGGACCGGAGCCGGGGCTGACGCGCGATTCCATTTCAACAGACTTTATGTGGGACGGGCGTCTCGTTCGTCTGTTTGACACCGCGGGTTTGCGCAAACGCGCCCGCATCAGCGAGACAGCAGAAAAGCTGTCCGCGCAAGACGCGCTTCGCGCTATTCGCTTTGCCGAAGTCGTCGTGCTACTGGCGGACGCCGAACGTCCGCTGGAGCATCAAGACCTCACGATTGGCGATCTCGTCACGCAGGAAGGCCGCGCCTTTGTCGTCGCAATCAACAAGTGGGACTTGGTCGAAGACAAGCAGAAGACTCTGCGCAACCTGAAGGAAAAGGTTGCCAACAGCTTGGCTCAAGTTCCAGGCGTGCCGGTCGTGACCATATCCGCGCTTAGCGAGAAGGGCATCCCTCAGCTGCGCCGGGCGATTTTCGAGGCGTGGTCGGTTTGGAATGCGCGCATTCCAACGCCGAAACTGAACCGTTGGCTGATGGAGGCAACGAGCCGGCACGCGCCGCCTGCCTCCTCCGGGCGGCCAATCCGCTTGCGGTTCATCACGCAGCCGTCAACCCGGCCACCGACGTTCGTTGTGTTCTGCTCCAAGCCGAAAGACCTGCCTCAGTCATATGTCCGGTATTTGACCAAAAGCTTGAGGGAAACATTTCAGCTGCCTGGCGTTCCAGTTCGGCTCAACCTAAGGAAGGGTGAGAATCCGTACGACAAAAAGAGGCCGAAACGCGGCTGACAAGTCCACTTGTTGGGCTGGCGTTAGCTCCGCGAACACGATAGCTTCGTGCCGGATCGGCAAGGGATATCGATTTACTCAAACGAAGGAACATCCAATGCAACAAGGTCAAACCTTCTTGCGCGGACTGAAGTTTGTACCGGCAGTGCTCGGCTTGAGTTTTGTACTCGTCAGCGCCAACCAGGCTTGGGCGGTGAACTCGTCGGTGCAGAGGGCATGCAAACGCGACTACTATCGGTTCTGCCCGTCTTACTCGATTGGAACCCCGCAACTGCGGGCATGCATGCGTCGCGTCGGCCGCCGTTTGTCCCCGCGCTGCATTAGCGCCTTGCGCCGTTCTGGCCAGCTGCGCCGCAGACGGTAATGAGCGGGGCGGCAGGCCCCGCAACTTCCAGAAATTAAGCTCAAGGATGTTGGGCCGATCGTTTTCGCGGCCTGAGAATCGCAGCGGGCGGGAGTCGGACGGCGAACCCTAAGATGCCGTCTACTCACCGCCCGCACGGGCGTCACCCTTTTGATGGCGCCGCTCCGGACGGACAGATGTAGTCGAGCGAAACGCTGCAATCAAGTGTGGCTGGCCGTTTTTTCTGCATTTGCCCGGAATCTAGGCAGCGGTCGCTCTTGCCCTATTCGCGGGCAGCCCAGCCTGCGAGCTGGTCCAAGAAACCCATGCAAGCATCGAGTTCGCTGGCTTCGATCCATTCGTTGGCAGCATGCGCCTGGGCAATATCGCCTGGCCCACACACGACCGACGGCGCGCCGGCGGCTTGGAACAATCCCGCTTCAGTCGCGTAGGAGACGGCAAACGTTTGGTTCTGCCCAGTCAGCTTCAACGCCAAGGCAACGACGTCGGAATTCTTGTTTGCCTGGAACGGCAGGACATTGTTGGTCTGAACGATTGAGATGTCCGCCTCAGGAGCGATGGCGCGCAGACTCGGGAGGCAGTGCTCATTCGCGAACGTTTTTAGGCGGGTTTCGATCTCGTTTACGTCGAGGTCTGGCATGGCGCGCACGTCAAACTGGAAACCGCAATGGAGCGGCACGATGTTGGCCGCGTTCCCGCCTTCGATGGTTGTGACCTGAAGGGTTGGATAGGGCGGCTCAAAGCGTTCGTTCGGCGGCCCTTGCTTCAATTCTTCTTCGATCAGCCGCAGTTCACCAATGAGTTTGGCGGCAGTGCTGATCGCGTTGGCGCCAAGATGCGCCATGCACGAATGCGCGGCACGGCCCTTCACCGTCACGCTCCAACGGACAGGTCCTTTATGCGCGTCAACGACTCGCATCGATGTCGGTTCTCCGACGATAACCATGCGTGGCCGTGTAATGCGCGTGCCAAACTCCTCCAGCATCGGGCGAACGCCGGTGCAGCCGACTTCCTCGTCGTAAGAGAACGCTATGTGGATCGGAGTCGTGAGATTGCGGGCCTGAAAGTCCGGCACGGCGGCGAGAACGCAGGCCAGAAAGCCCTTCATGTCAGCGGTTCCGCGGCCAAAGTATTTGCCGTTACGCTCAACAACCGTGAAAGGATCGCTATCCCACTCTTGACCCGTCACCGGTACTACGTCGGTATGACCAGATAGTGCAATGCCGGGTTTGTCGGCCGGACCGATCGTCGCGAACAGGCTAGCCTTTTCGCCGTCCGGCGTCGGCACCAGCTGAGACGTCACGCCGTGCTGCAGCAGGTAGTCTTCAACGAAACGGATCAGCGGGATATTCGTTTTGTGGCTCGTCGTATCGAAAGCCACAAGCCGCGACATCAGTTCGGCTGGGCCATAGCTTGGTCCGGTCATGGACGCCTCTAGTTTACACTCTTCACGGTGTATGGGCTATCGAGCGAGAAAGCAGGAATCGTTACATCAAACTTTGCGCCATTCGGCCCGACCATTTGGTAGCTTCCCATCATGATACCCGAAGGCGTCTGTAACGGACAGCCGGACGTGTAGCTAAACGTTTCCCCAGGCCCAAGCACCGGCGACTCGCCCACCACGCCTGAACCACGCACTTCCTGACGCTGTCCAAGCGAATCCGTGATCTGCCAGTTGCGCGCGCGCAGCTGTACCGTTTCAGTGCCGACATTCGTGATCTCAACAGTGTAGGTCCAGAAGAAGTGCTCTTCATCCGGATCGGACTGTTCGTCAGAAAAGTCAGGCACGACCCGAACACGGACGCCGTTCGTGACCGCTTCATAGGGTGTGTCAAAGCTCAAAATGGGCAGCTCCTTGGCCGAGGTGGCCAGCCTTTCCGCCTTGATACTAGGGCAGCGCCTGAGCGGGTCAACCGCGCGGATTAAACCTTTGTGAGCGCTTGATCCAAGTCGCCTTGCAAATCTGATGCCGCTTCCAAACCGACCGACAGCCTGATCAATCCGTCGGAGATCCCCAGCTCCGCCCGTTGTTCGGGCGTCAGCTTAAAGTGCGTCGTCGTGGCGGGATGCGTGACGAGGCTCTTGGCGTCACCCAAGTTGTTGGAGATGCGGATGATGCCCAGCGCGTTTTGGACGCGGAAGGCGGCTTCCTTATCGCCATCGACCTCGAAGGCAATGATCTGGCCGCCGCCCGACATCTGCTTCTTGGCAACATCGCGCTGAGGATGGTCATCGCGGCCGCAATAAATCACCCGCTTGACCTTGGCGTGTCCGGCCAGGAAATCGGCAATCTTCGCCGCCGTTTCGCATTGGGCTCTGACACGCAGGGGGAGTGTTTCCAGGCTCTTCAGCATTACCCAGGCGTTGAATGGGCTCATGGACGGGCCGGTCTGGCGATAGAAGTCCTGCAAATGCTTGGTCAGGAAGTCATTGTCGCAGAGGACGATGCCGCCCAGGCAGCGGCCTTGGCCGTCGATGTGCTTGGTCGCCGAATAGACGACGACGTCGGCGCCATGCTGCAAGGGCCGCTGCAGCATCGGCGTAGCGAACACGTTGTCGACGATCACCTTTATGCCGTGCTCCTTGGCGATGGCCGAAACACCGGCGATGTCGACAAGGTCCAGCGTCGGGTTCGCCGGCGTCTCGAAGAAGAAGGCCTTGGTGTTGGGCTGGATGGCATCGCGCCAAGCGTCGAGATCGCGCCCGTCGATCAGCGTCGGTTTAATGCCGAAGCGTGGACACAGCGTCTCAACGATATAGCGGCACGACCCAAACATCGCGCGCGCGGCAACAACGTGGTCGCCCGCGTTCAGGTACGAAAGCAGCGCCGCGGTGACGGCTGCCATGCCGGTGGCCATGCCGCGGGCCTCTTCAGCGCCTTCCAACATGCACATACGGTCTTCGAACATGGTCACGGTGGGATTGGCGAAGCGGCTATACTGGAAGCCCGGGTCTTCATTGCGGAAGCGCGCTTCGGCCTGCTCGGAGCTGTCGTAGACAAAGCCCTGGGTCAGGAACATCGCTTCGGAGGTTTCGCCGAACTGAGAACGCAGGATGCCGCCTTGGACGAGCTGGGTCTCTACCTGCCAGTTTGATGGGTCCGGGGCTTTCCAGCCGGTGTTATTGTCGGTCATCGCGCACTCCTCGCTGCGGCCC
>JBGTSB010000085.1:0-7208 GCA_041940525.1 Hyphomicrobium sp. | reverse complement strand
CATAAAGGTGAGTGAGGTGGAAACCGGCATCGCCCATGGCATCCATCACGGCCACCGGCGGGGGCGCAGCGGCATGGTTGAACGACACGGTCTGTGGGAAATCCCGTTTCTCCTCCGGCTTTGCGTTGAGCATCGTCGCCATCACGACCGGCGCCCCGGAAATATGCGTCACGCCATGATCGGCAATGGCATCATACATCGCCTTCGCCCGGACCCAGCGCAGACAGACATGCGTGCCACCGACCGTCGCCAAGGCCCAAGTGAAGCACCAGCCGTTGCAATGAAACATCGGCAGCGTCCAGAGATAGACAGGATGCTTCGCCATACCGGTGTTGATGATGTTGGCGTAGCACATCAGAGCGGCACCTCGATGATGGTAGACGACGCCTTTCGGATTGCCCGTCGTCCCCGAGGTGTAGTTCAGGCTGATCGCTTCCCACTCATCCTCGGGCATGCGCCAAGCAAAAGAGCCATCGCCACCCGAGATCCAGGCTTCGTAGTCCAGCCCCGACAGCGCCTCGCCCTCTTGCGGAAACTCCAGATCGTTATAGTCGATGATCTGCGGCGAGACCGACGCTTCCGCCAGTGCCGGAACCAACGCCTTTGAAAACTCCCGGTCCGCGATCAGAACCTTGGTCTCGGCATGATCGAGCTGGAAGGCAATGATCGGCGCATCAAGCCGCGTGTTTATGCAGTGCAGAACCGCCCCAATCATCGGCACGGCAAAATGCGCTTCCAACATCGGCGGCGTATTCGACAGCATGACCGAGACCGTGTCGCCCGGCCCAACTCCCGCGGCGGCCAGCTGCGAGGCCAGCTTCCGGCACCGCTCGTAGAACTCCGCGTATGAATACCGCTGGTTCCCGTGAATAATTGCCGTGTGGTCCGGATAAACGAGCGCTGCGCGCGATAACATCGTGATAGGCGTGAGAGGTTGATAGTTGGCCGGGTTCTTATCGAGGCCATTCTGGTAAGCTTGCGTCATGAAAAAGGTCCGGTCCGTTCGGTGCTCAGACCATCACGCTAACGAAGCGGATCACGCTCGGCAACGGTGAAAGCAAAGCCGGGTTGGCATTGAAGCTGAAACATCGATCCGTATAGTCCGCGACCATGCGCCGCTTACGCCCAAGCCGTGCAGCGCGGCTATCAAAGAGAAATGATAGAGCCTTGACCCACGCATGAAACAAGGAACAGCGGATGAGTGAACCCAAAACCGAAACCAATAAGCAGCTTTTGCACCTCGTGTTCGGCGGAGAGCTGGAATCGCTGGACGGCGCAACCTTCCGTGATCCGAAAAACCTCGACATCGTGGGCATATACCCAAGCTATGCCGAAGCGGCTGTAGCGTGGAAAGCAGCGGCTCAGCGCAGCGTGGATAACGCGCTGATGCGTTACTTTATCGTGCACATGCACCGCCTCCTGGACCCGGAAGACGCTTAACGCGGGCAAATCCAGGACTTTTCCGAACGATTTGCTTGGCGGATGGCACCACGGGCCTTAACAAGGAGCGCGCCGGACAGTTCCGGCCCTTAAGGATGCCGTGCAAGACAAGCCCATGACGCCGAGCCAGCCACAACAGGCTGATGCCGAAGCAGGACCGCCCAAGCCTAAGAAGCGCCGGCTGGCCTTGACGCCTGTCACCCGAAGCCTGCTGTACCGGTTCATTTCCGACTGGATCACCCCGCGCTGGCGCCAACTGTTGATCGCCGGCCTGCTGACCGCTGGCCTGGCCGCCGCCACCGGTGCCTACCCGCTCGTCATCAAATATTCGTTCGACACTCTGATGAAGGGAGACGCCAGCTGGCTGCCTTACGTGCTGGCGGCCGTCATCTTCATCACCGCCGCCCGCTCTATTCTGCTCTACATGCAAACGGTCGCCTCGCAGCGCATCGTCTTACACATGTCGCGCGACATCCAAAAGAAAGCGTTCGCGCACCTGATGAATTCGGACTTCGGGCGGCTGACCCGCGACAGTCCGGGCCGCCTGATGTCGAAGCTTACGAACGACGTCAACGCTATCCACGTCGCGACGCTTGCCTCACTGCAGACCGTTGTGCGCGACACCCTGTCTGTCTTCGCACTGCTGGGATCGATGTTCTGGCTCGACTGGGTCATCTCGGTGATCGTGCTCGGCGTCTATCCGTTCGCGATCCTGCCCATCACGGTGATCGCACGGCGCCTGCGCCAGAACGCATCACGTACCCAGCGCGAAATGGGCGGCATCACAGCGCTCCTAGCCGAGAAGCTGTCGGGTGTGCGCCTGGTCAAGACCTTCCGGCTGGAACGGTACGCGACCGAGAAAGTCCATCAAAGCTTCAACGAGATCGCTCGCCTAAAACTGAAGGCAGTTCGCAACAAGGCCCGCCTAGAGTCCATTCTGGAAGCACTCGGCGGCGTCGCCGTAGCTGGCGTGCTCGCTGTAGCCTACTGGCGGATCGCGAATGGAACCTCGACGGTCGGCGACTTTATGGGCTTCACGACAGCCTTGCTCATGGCCGCCCAACCGATCCGCGCTGTCGGCAACCTCATGGCCCGCGTGCAAGAAGGCCTGGCAGGCGTCGAGAGCATCTATGGCGTACTGGACGAACAACCCACTGTCGTGGACACCCCGCAGGCAAAGCCGCTGACCGTCGGCAAGGGCGCCATCACGTTCGACGATGTGTCCTTTGCCTACACCGCCGATACGGTGCCCGCAGTCTCGAATTTCTCGCTGGATGTCACCGGCGGTCAGACCGTGGCTCTGGTCGGCCGCTCAGGCGCGGGCAAATCGACCATCATCAATCTCGTGCCGCGCCTGTTTGACGTCACCTCAGGAAGCATCCGCGTCGACGGCCAAGACCTGCGCGACGTAACGCTGCAATCGCTGCGCGGCGCCATCTCCATTGTCAGCCAGGATGTGACCCTCTTCGACGACACGATCGGAGCAAACATCGCACTCGGCAGGCTCGGAGCGACACAAGAAGAGATCGAGGTCGCCGCAAAGGCAGCTGCTGCGCATGATTTCATCCTGGCGCAATCCGAAGGCTACGACACACAGATCGGCGACCGCGGGCAGCGCTTGTCCGGCGGTCAACGCCAGCGCCTAGCGCTCGCGCGCGCAATCCTGAAAGACGCACCAATCTTGCTGCTCGACGAGGCAACCAGCGCCCTCGACACGGAATCGGAACGCCTCGTCCAAGACGCGCTTGCCCGTTTCACCAAGAACCGCACGACCCTCGTCATCGCACACCGCCTGTCGACGGTTCAAAACGCTGATCTGATTTGCGTGATGGAAGATGGCGGTCTGATTGAAAGCGGTACGCACGCCGAACTCGCCGCAGCCGGCGGCACCTATAGCCGCCTAGTCAAATCGCAATTCGTTTCGGATCTAACGTCTTAAGATCAACGCCGAACACGCCGGCGCGGCGCCGGAGCAACATCCCGCACAGCCCCATCTTCACCGGCCGCACCATCCGGCCCAGGTCTGCGCTGCGCTGAAACGGCACCCTTGGGGTCCTCGCATCGCGTCAGCCAGACGTCGAAAACCGGATGCTCAACCGCATTCAGGCCAGGGCTTTCCGCAAACATCCAACCTGAAAATATCCGGGACTCGTTGCCGTCGAGTTGTATCTCATCAACTTCAACAAACGTCGTCGTCTTCGGCCGTTCGGTCGCCGGTCGCGAATAGCAAACCCGAGGCGTCACCTTGAGCGCACCAAACTTCACCGTCTCGTTGATGGGAACTTTCAACTGCTTGATCCGCGCTGTCACTTTGTCCAGCGCCGAGAACACCGCCACGCCGTTTTCCAGCTGCTGATCCGCCGAAGCGGGCAAAGCTGGAGCGAGCGCCGTCGCTAGGAGACAGCAGCTGAGACGCACAGTCCGGATATTAAAACAAAACACCAAGTATCATTCCCAAGCAGGCTTTATCCGGCCGATAGCCAGCCAAGGTGGCACGACCAAGGCCTTATACCGGAATTACTGCGGCATCCAGGGCTTATAGTCTCCCGTCGCCTTTGGCCGCTGCCCCGCATTCAGGATGGAACCCTGCGGCCGGTAAGCCTGGCGTGTGCCGGTCATATTCATCAGATGCGGTTTTTGCCAAGGCCGCTGACGATAGTCGGCTTCGGTCGGCGGCGTATCGACAGTGTAATGAAGCCACCCATGCCACTCTGGCGGGACCTTCGAAGCATCGGCCAGATCCGTATAGGTCACCCAGCGCCGGGGCACGCCCAACGGGCCCACGCCTTTTCGCTGCTGATAGTAGCTGTTCCCGTAGGCGTCATCTCCGACATGCTCGGCACAACGCCAGAGCCAAAGGCGCGTGCCCCAAGTCTTCCCGCCCCACCAGCTGAAAATTTCCGTCAGAATGCTCATTGTGCCGCCGCGCCTCGTGCTTGCCCCCGCCAACGCTGCACTGTGGGGCGCCATTCCGTCTAGACCGCTTTAGCCGTGACACGCCCTGCAGTCCAGTGTTGCCGGTGCCGCGGCCCAATTGCAACAGAGTCGTCATTGGAATCGCGATATTCTGGCCTCAATGAGCCCATTTGAGCTTATTCACAGCCGCCCCTTCAGCGGCCCAAGACGCGAATACCTGATTTCATTGCCAGTTTCAGGATCTCGTCCACATCTTGCACACACCACTAGATTTAGTCACTGTTGCTGGTCGCACCACAATATCTTGTTTCGACAGGTCGACGATTGCCACGAATCGACCTAGATTTGTGACTGTCGCCGACGCTTGTTTGTACGCTTTGCGACATCATCAATCAGAGTAGTGGACCGACCGGTCCGTTTCCAATCACCAGCGTTCAGCTTGGCTGCGCGTACCCATTCGCGCGGCAAAGGGGGACTGCGCGCTGACGAGAACCGGACCGGCAGTGTTTTGACGCGTCCGCTGTCAAGTAATTCGTGTGCGTACCAGTAGCGTAGCAAAGCGTTCGCCCAAGAAAATACGCAGACGAGGGACTCCTAAAATGAAAATCACGCGGCGCTTCACGACAGCCGGTAAATCGCCCTACGAATCCATCCCCTTTCGCCGCGCAACCTCTGAGATCAAGAATCCAGACGGCTCTGTTGTCTTCAAACTAGAAAACTTCGATGTCCCTAAGCATTGGAGCCAAGTCGCCGCTGACATCCTCGCCCAGAAGTACTTCCGCAAGGCCGGCGTTGCACGCGCGCTGAAGAAAGTCGAAGAAAACTCGGTTCCCTCATGGCTGTGGCGCTCTGTTCCTGACGAGCGTGCCTTGAACGAATTGCCAGAACGCGAGCGCTCCGGCGGCGAAGCCGACGCCCGCCAGGTTTTCGATCGTCTCGCTGGAACCTGGACCTACTGGGGCTGGAAAGGCGGCTACTTTACCTCTGAAGATGACGCCCGCGCCTTCTTTGACGAACACCGCTACATGCTGGCCATGCAGATGGCCGCGCCCAATTCGCCACAGTGGTTCAACACCGGCTTACACTGGGCCTACGGCATCGATGGTCCCGGACAAGGTCACTACTATGTCGACTTTGAAACCAAGGAACTCACGGCCTCCTCGTCGGCTTATGAGCATCCCCAGCCCCACGCCTGCTTCATCCAATCAATCGAAGACGACCTGGTGAACGAAAACGGCATCATGGATCTGTGGGTCCGCGAAGCTCGCCTCTTTAAGTATGGCTCTGGCACCGGCTCCAACTTCTCCAAGTTGCGCGGCGCTAATGAAAAGCTGTCTGGCGGCGGGCGCTCGTCCGGTCTGATGAGCTTCCTTAAGATCGGCGACCGGGCAGCCGGCGCGATCAAGTCCGGTGGCACAACCCGGCGCGCGGCCAAGATGGTCGTTGTCGATGTGGACCATCCCGATATCGAAGAATACATCAACTGGAAGGTCAAAGAGGAGCAGAAGGTTGCTGCCCTCGTGACGGGCTCAAAGATTTGCCAGAAGCGCTTGAAGGCCGTCATGAAGGCCTGCACCAACTGCGAATCTGAAAATGGCGACGATTGCTACGATCCGGCGAAAAACCCGGCTCTCAAGCGTGCCATCAAGGACGCACGCCGCGACGACGTGCCGAACAACTACATCCTGCGCGTCATCCAGTTCGCCAAGCAGGGTTATTCCGACATTGAGTTCGCGACCTACGACACCGATTGGGATAGCGAAGCCTACCTGACGGTCTCCGGTCAGAACTCGAACAACTCCGTGCGTGTTACGGACGAGTTCCTCAACGCGGTGAACAACAACGCCGATTGGGACCTGAAAGGCCGGACGACCGGCAAGATCACCAAGACCATCAAGGCCCGCGACTTGTGGGAAGACATTGGTCATGCCGCTTGGGCGTCAGCTGATCCCGGAATTCAGTTCCACACGACGATCAACGACTGGCACACGTGCCCGGCCTCAGGCCCGATCCGTGCGTCCAACCCGTGCTCGGAATACATGTTCTTGGACGATACGGCTTGCAATCTGGCTTCGCTGAACCTGATGCGCTTCCGCCGTGACGACAAGAGCTTCGACACGGAAGCCTATTCACACGCCTGCCGTCTCTGGACGATCGTGCTCGAGATCTCGGTTTTGATGGCACAGTTCCCATCGCGCCAGATCGCGGAATTGTCCTATCGCTACCGCACACTCGGCCTGGGCTTCGCCAACATCGGCGGCATGCTCATGGCATCCGGCATCTCCTATGACTCCGACGAGGGACGCGCCATCTGCGGTGCCATCTCCGCGATCATGACCGGCACGGCTTATGCGACTTCGGCGGAAATGGCGTCTGAGCAAGGCCCGTTCCCCGGCTACGAGCCCAACGCCGATCACATGCTTCGCGTCATCCGCAATCACAAGCTGGCGGCTTACGGCGAAGAAAGCGGATACGAGGCGTTGTCGGTAACGCCGGTTCCGCTCGATCACGCCAACTGCGCCGACAAGCGTTTGGTTGAAGCCGCGAAAGCATCGTGGGATCGGGCGTTGTCGCTGGGCGAGGCCCACGGTTACCGCAACGCGCAGGCCACGGTTGTCGCCCCGACGGGCACGATCGGCCTCGTCATGGACTGCGACACGACCGGCATCGAACCGGACTTTGCGCTGGTGAAGTTCAAGAAGCTCGCCGGCGGCGGTTACTTCAAGATCATCAACCAGTCGGTTCCGGAAGCGCTACGCAAGCTTGGCTATCGCGAAAGCGAAATCGCCGAGATCGAAGCGTATGCCGTTGGTCACGGTTCACTGGCACAGGCTCCGGCCATCAACCACGGT
>JBGTSB010000084.1:0-7213 GCA_041940525.1 Hyphomicrobium sp. | reverse complement strand
CTCACGCTCGATACGACGCGTGATCTCGATGGTCTCTTGATCGTTGTATTCGGCCGGCGCCTGTCTCTCGCGATTATCGAGGAACATGGTCACTTCGGCAAAGTTGCGAGCAGGCCGCAGATTGGTTCCGGAGAAGATCACGTCGTCCATTGCCGACGCGCGCATGCTCTTATACGACGTCTCGCCCATCACCCAGCGCAACGCTTCCAGCAAGTTCGACTTGCCGCAACCGTTCGGACCGACAACACCGGTCAGCCCCCGCTCGACAACAAGGTCGGTCGGCTCAACAAACGACTTGAAGCCCAGAAGGCGAAGGCGCGAAATCTTCATTCAGTTCTCATCTGGCTCGCACGCCGGATGTAGGCGAGGCGCACGACACCGCAAACAGCGTCCCTAGCGCTGAGCAGCCACGGCTGGACCCGGTCCCTGTTGTAGGAGTGGATCAACCATCCCGCGAATATCGGCCATGGTCAGCGTGCTCTTGATACGCTTTTCCTGGACGAAGAAGTTCGGCGTTCCAATGATCCCAAGTGTCCGGCCCCGTTCTTTGATGGCCTTCAGCTGGGAGATCATGGTCTGATTCTGCCGGCAAGCGTCAAACTGCGCCCGAGTCATCCCCACCTGTTTTGCCACGGCAAAAATGGGGTCTAGGCGAACCTCCTGGCTGACCCAGGTATGACGCTGAGCAAAGTATTTCCCGATAAGCGCCAGCCGCTTGTCTTCTGGTGCACAACGCACGGTGATCGTCGCCATGCCTGAGGTCTTGCCAATGGGAAACTCGCGGATAATCAGGCGGACCTTGCCCGTATCCAGGTATTCCCGCTTCAACTGCGGAAGCACGTCCTTATGAAACTTCGCACAGTGCGGGCAGGTCAAAGACGCGTATTCGACAATCGTGACCGGCGCATTCTCCCGCCCAATGGAAACGAGTTCAGGCAATGGCCCAGGCTCCAGCACCTGTTGAAGCGTGGGCTGCTCAATCACGTTGCGGCCACCATCCTCGCGAAGCGTCGGGTCAGCAAACGGATGCACAATACCGGTGCCGGAGCGCGCAGTCTCCTCGGCCGTCAGAACATCCGGAAACGCTCCGCCGCCACCGCCGCCACTGTTCTCTCCAAGACCAGCCGATAGCGACGTACCGTCGGCCGAGCACGAGGCCACAAACACGGCAAAGCCGGCTGACAGTGCCAGCCGGACCAAAGCCGCCGTTCCGTTGAAGCCTCGCGTCACACCGTCTCCTCTCAGCGGTTAGCCGCTGGCTTTTTCCGCCTCAGCAATGGCTTCGTCGAACGTTCCGATCACCGGCGCGCCAGTCATACGCTTGCCGTTCACAAAGAACGTCGGCGTAGCGCGCACACCCCAGTTCTGCAGAGCGTTCTCGAAATTCGTATTGATCGTCTTCAACAGCTTGTCGTCGGTCAGACACTTGTTGAAGCTCTCTTCAGTAAAGCCGGCTTGCTTGGCTATTTCCAAGAGCTTCGGCAGCGGGCTTTCCTTAACAAACGCCCACTGGTCCTGCAGCTTGAAGAGCGCGTCGATCAATGGATACGCTTTGTCGGCAGGCAGACAGCGTGCCAGCATCGCACCGGCAACGGCGCGATCATTGCCAGGATGATCACGCATGATCAGCCGGACTTTGCCAGTATCGATGTACTTCTTTTTCAGGTCCGGCAGCACGTTCTTGTGAAAGCTCGCGCAGTGACCGCACGACAGGGATGCGAACTCTACGATCGTAACTGGCGCATCTTCTTTGCCCAGCACGATATCCGGCAATCCGCCCGGCGGCTTCATCAGCTCCTCGACGGGTATCTCCGCAGGGGCCGCACGCTGAGCCGAAACCGGGCCCGCGGCCACGAGGGCTAAAGCGCCAACCACAGCGGCCGTACGCGCAAAGCGGGAAATAAGGGTCAACACAAAAGCACTCCTTGGTTGTTCTTCTGGTGCTCATAAGCTGAGCACGCCATTAGCACAGGGCGTGATCCGTAATAAGGCGCACCCGCGTCTCTCCTGCCACGTCGTGGCCCAAACGACACGAGGCGGCGCCCGCCTACTTATCTAATAGCCGGTCAAACGTCTCCATCGTGGCGGCGTCATCGACCAGCTTTCCATCGATAAAGAATGTGGGCGTCGCGTTGATACCAAACTTTTCTCCGGCCGCAGTGAAGTTCGCGACCATCTTATCGAACAGCTTCTGATCCTTGGTACAAGTCTCGAACTCTTCGGCAGAAAGCCCAGACTTGCCGGAAATCTCCTTAAGCTTCTCAGTTGGGTCACCATCTGAGTAAGCCCAATCCTCCTGAGCGTGAAACAGATCACTGAGCAAGCCGGGCGCCTTGTCGGGCGCAACGCAGCGCGTAAGCATATGCGCGACAAGCGCACGTTCGCTGGTAGGAAACTCGCGAACGATCAGCTTCGCCTTGCCAGTATCGAGGTATTTCTTCTTTAGGTCTGGAAAAACGCCGGTGTGAAAGTTCGCGCAGTGGCTGCATGATAGCGACGCGTACTCGACAATCGCCACCGGGGCATCATCCTGGCCAATAACAATGTCCGGCAAATCTCCGTTGGCCTTCAACAGCACGTCGAGAGGAATTTGAGAAGCGCTGCGAGGCGCCTCCTCTTCCTCGGCCGCAGCCGGCCCAGGTGATGCGTCTTGAGCGACAGCCAGGGAAAAGAGCGCAGTCGCGAAGGTGAGCAAAGTCACCAAACTAATAAGAAGACGTACCACGCAGACTTTCCTTATTTGCTTCGACAAATTCGAAACTGATGTTGCGGTGGGACGTTGCGAAGTCAAGTGACGGTGCGGTTAGGTTTCCCTGCGACAAACAATGACAACATCAGCAGGAATCATGTGTCACAATATTTCAAAAAAACTGGCCATAACGACGGGACATAGAAATAGTTCCAAGTATTTTTAAAAATATATATTGCATATTTCTTGTAACTCATCATGCCTCCCGCGCGTAATGACCACGTAAAGAAAACAAGGAGGATTATGAGATGATCAAACATTTGATGATTGCTATGGCATTTGCCGCCGCCCCTGCTATCGCCGTTGCCCAGACTGAAAAACCAGACCAAGGCAGCCTTTCGCAGGAGGTGAAGGAAGACCGCGCGAAGACTGGCGGCACGACCGAAAATCCGACCGCGAAGCCGGAATCCGGCAGCCTGCCTGACAAGGCGATGGAAGATCATCCCGCAACGACGGGCGGCACGACCGACACGCCTACGGCTGAACCGAAGTCGGGTGGCTTACCGGACGCCGCTTCTGACGAAGTCGAAAAACAATAAATGAGAGCTAAGCGCTAACAGTTTAGCAGAGCGGCCGGCCCTACGAGGGCCGGCCGTTTTCTTATTGGCATCATGCCTTAGATCAGGCCGTCTTTGCAGCGGCCAGCATACACGCCTCATAGCGAGCAAGCGCTGCGCTGAGTGGATCAACATCCGCTAAAGTCGCTGTAGCGGCACGCGGCGAGGCGACCGGTGCAGCCTTTTTCGCTGGCGGTTCAACAGGTGCTTGCAATAAGCGCAACGCACTTACAGCGCGGTATCCAAAATAGCTATTTATCCGCTCGATGATCTGAGCGGTCTTGTATTCCACGTCCAAGGCTCGCGAAGGATCGACCCGTAAAACCAACGTAGCACCGGAATGAGATTCCCCCGCGACGCCATCCGCTGGCGCAGCTCCACGCGGCCACTTCACCCGTTCCGGCAGTGTCGCCGCCGCCAGCTGTTCGCCTGCGATTACCGCCCAATCCGTTAGAAGCGCGGCAGTCGAGAAACCAAATTTCTCGAACGCTTTCTGCGTCAGTTTCGGGACGTAGCTGCCCACCGCTTTGGCCGCAACAAAGGCCGATCTCCGCTGAGCCGGCTTCCAACCGCCAACGGATCCACCGGAAACACTGCCGCGTTTCGCAACTCCACCACGATTGGCTGTTAGCTTTTTCATGATCTGCCCCGCGATCAATTCCAAACTGAATTGCTGTTGCCTACCATCATGCAGTGATTCGCGATTCGATGCGGGAGGCTTCGGTGAGTGTTGTGGCGCGACAGCAACTGCCACTAAGACCAGCGGGACCAGACACGGTCGCCGCCCTCTTGGACTGGTATGACAGCGAGAAGCGCTCGTTGCCATGGCGCGCCGCCAAGCGCCGAAAGGCCGATCCCTACGCAGTCTGGCTCAGCGAAATCATGCTTCAGCAAACCACCGTCAAGGCGGTGATACCCTTCTTCATGAAATTCTTGGACCGCTGGCCAACGGTAACAGACCTGGCAGCAGCCTCCCTTGATGACGTCCTGGCTGCCTGGGCCGGCCTCGGCTACTACTCGCGCGCACGCAACCTGCACAAGTGCGCGCAAAGCATCGTCAGCGATCATGGTGGACAATTCCCCGCGGATGAAGCCGAGCTGAGGAAACTGCCTGGCATCGGCGCCTACACGGCCGCGGCGATTGCGGCGATCGCTTTCAAAATCCCAGCAACGCCGGTAGACGGGAACATCGAGCGCGTTGTCTCGCGCCTATTTGCTGTCCGCCATCCGTTGCCCGGCGCGAAGACAGAGATCAAACGTTTGGCCGCAACGCTGACGCCGCAACGCCGCCCCGGAGACTTCGCGCAGGCCATGATGGATCTCGGCGCGGCCATCTGCACACCAAAACGACCATCGTGTCTCATGTGCCCACTACAGCCCGATTGCGCCGCCCACGCGCTCGGCATTCAAGAGCAGCTGCCCGTCAAACCGGTAAAGGGCCAGCGCCCATCTAGATACGGTGTCGCGTTCGTCGTTCTTCGTGAGGACGGACACGTGCTGCTGCGCCGCCGGCCCGAAGCCGGTCTGCTCGGCGGCATGCTGGAAGTGCCATCCACGAACTGGCAGGACGACGTGATCCCGGTCGAGAAAGCGACATGCAGCGCGCCCGTGAAAGCCGTTTGGTGGCCGCTTCAGGGCTCGGTTATCCACATATTCACACATTTCAGACTGGAGCTGATGGTGCTGCGTGCCATCGTCCCGACGGATGCGTCGCTCACATTCTGGGCTGATCCGGAGCGATGCCAATGGGTTGAGCGCCGTAAGCTTGATCAAGCCGCGCTGCCAAGCGTGATGCGCAAAATCATCGCTCACGCATTGAAAGAACAGTGACCCGCTCCATTTCGAAATGTCTGACATAAAATCCCTCTAGCCGGGACGGCGACAGCCGTGCGGGTTCAGGCAATCGGGGGATAGCAGTGCCTTTCAAAAACAAAATTCGCGGGCGGTCGCCGCTAGTGGCATTCATGGTGTCAGCGGTTGCGGCAGCATTCACCTTTGCCGGAACACACAAGCCGGCGATCGCGACAGCAGCGGAAGCAGCAGGCGGCACCTACGACATCACGGTTCTGACGAGCACCCGCCCAGACCAGTGCTACATCTCCGGACGAGATCGTGCCATCCGCGACTTCGTAACCCGTCGCGTCAATGATCTGAACGCATCGGGAGAACTGAACGGACGCCGGTTGTCCGTCACATTCCGCGACGATCTACGCGAAGCGTCCAACGCCGTCACAAACATCCGCAACGCAATATCAGACAAGAACACACTCGCCATGGTCGGCATGCCAGGTTGGCGGCGCGTGACAAAGGTCTTCAACGAAGCCGGGCAGGACATCGGCAAAAGCAACATCCCTTTCCTCTCTGACATTACGGTCAACTCCGTCTTCAAAGACTATCCGAACGTCTTCACCATGCGGGCATCACAAGAAGACGAACGTCTGCCCATGATCGCACAGTTCATCAAGGACGAAGGCTTCCAGCGTCCGGCCTTCATTGGCGCTGCCGGCGAAGAAAACAGCAATGTGCTCGGCAACGGCTTGAAGAACAGAAACGACTTGCCGGCCCTGTCCGCCGATATCCGGTTCGAAATTAAAGACGGCAAGATTGATGAAGGCGACTTATCAGCGGCTATATCCAGCTTGCGCGAACAGGATGCAGATTTCATCATCATCGTCCTCGGCGGCCGTACAAAAGCGCAAGTCCTGAAAGCGGCGGCGGACGCGAACCTCAAGGCACCTGTTTTCATGTTCGGCTCGATCAACTACAGCCTAAGGATCGCAAAGCTCGAACACTATCCCGCAGACATCTACCAACTGGCCTGGGATCGCCTGCCTTCGCTGTATAGCGACCGGCTGCGCAAACAAATCCTGCGTAACACCCATGTCAATTGGCTTTACCCGCGCCTCAAGAATGATGACGCAGCAGGCTGGTCGGATGGCAGCTGCCAGGAACGTCCCGCTAGCAACAACGAAGACATCTTCTCACCCTACAATCAATTCGCAATTTCACGCGCCACCGCATATGCCGACATGTTTGGCTTGATCGCCAGCCTGGTCAAAGATGCGCCTCCCGGGGCCGAAACCGATAGCCTGCGCAAGCGCATCAGCGAAGGCATCGTTAGCCACTACGCCACCGGAACTGGCCTCTACAAAGGAACCTTCAACAACTGGTCGTTCCGCCCAAAAACGAGAACAGCCAGCCGCACGCCCGTCATTGTCGAACGCATCCGCGGCACGGACGTAACCCGGCTTGCCCCGCACCAGTACGTACGCCTGCGCAACAGCAAGCTGCAACGGATTAAGACACTCTACATGGACATCGATCTCGTCCGCCTTCACCGGGTCAACGACGAGGAGAAAAGCTTCTTCGCCGACTTCTACCTGTCACTCGCCAACGCTGGAGATCTCTCGGCATCCAGCATCGATTTCTCCAACGCCTACATCGATCCCTTGAGAAACGGACCACAAATCACGATCACACCGCTTCACGAAGGAGGCGAGAACAACGCGTATCCGGAGAACAGCAAAGTCTATAAAGTCTCAGGCAAGTTCGTCTTCCGGCCAGACTTCTCCCAGTTTCCCTTCGACACGCAGCTGTTCGCCATAAACGTCCAAGGCAAAGGCGGCTCCCAGTCGTTCGTTATCCAGCCGCCACCGGACGAGATGCGCGACAACAACGCTGATACCGAAGACTGGATCGTACAAGACAAATACGTCGGCTACGACGAAGACTTCATCTCCGTCATGGACGCACGCCAGGAAACGAGAAGTGTCATCCCGTTCTATAAGGCGAGCTTCGCCTGGATCATGAAACGTGAAGCAACCGACTACTATCTGCAGGTCGTCATTCCGCTCGCGTTCATCCTCATCGTCGCCTACCTGTCGGTCTTTATTCCGCAAGGCCACTT
>JBGTSB010000083.1:0-7496 GCA_041940525.1 Hyphomicrobium sp. | reverse complement strand
GATGATCATGGTCTCCGCAGGCGATCTGATTGCTCTTTATCTCGGGCTAGAGCTGCAAAGTCTCGCGCTCTACGTGCTGGCCGCCATTCGCCGCAGTGATGTCCGCTCCAGCGAAGCGGGCCTTAAATACTTCGTCCTTGGCGCCCTGTCGTCGTGCATGCTGCTCTACGGCGCCTCGTTGATCTACGGCTTTACCGGTTCGACGAGCTTCGCGTCTATCGCAGCGGCGATCCCGGCGGACACCACGCCAAGTGTCGGCCTCATCATCGGTCTCGTGTTCTTACTGGCCGGTCTCGCCTTCAAGGTCGCGGCCGTCCCATTCCACATGTGGTCGCCGGACGTCTATGAAGGCGCGCCGACACCCGTCACCGCCTTCTTCGCGGCCGCCCCGAAAGTCGCCGCGATGGCGTTGCTGACGCGCGTGCTCATGGCGGGCTTCCCGAATGCGGTTGGCCAATGGCAACAGGTGATCATCTTTGCCTCGATCGCTTCAATGCTGCTCGGCGCGTTTGCCGCAATTGGACAAACCAACATCAAGCGCCTGATGGCTTACTCATCGATCGGTCATGTCGGCTTCGCCTTGGCGGGACTTGCCGCAGCAAGCCCTGAGGGTGTGGCCGGCATCCTGATCTATATGGCCATCTACCTCGCGATGACGCTCGGCGTCTTCGCGGTCATCCTCGCAATGCGCCGTGAGGACGGCATGGTGGAAGACATCTACGAGCTGGCCGGCCTGTCGCAAACGAACCTGAAGATGGCCGCCATTCTGGGCGTGCTGCTGTTCTCGCTGGCCGGCGTGCCACCACTCGCTGGCTTCTTCGCAAAATGGTATGTGCTCGCGCCCGCCGTGAAGGCTGGCTTGGCCTGGCTCGCCGTGATTGGCGTCCTGGCAAGCGTCGTCAGTGCTTTCTACTACCTGCGCATCATTCGCATCATGTTCTTCGACGAACCGAAAGCCGCATTCGTCAAGACAGACAGCGCGCTATCATTCGTCATGGCGCTCTCGGTGCTCTTCACGCTTATCTTTGTGTTGTGGCCAGGCCCATCGATCCTTGAGGCCGCAACGTCAGCGGCGCAAACGCTCAAGTTCTAATGATCGCGACGACATCCAGCGGAACGCCAATCCAGTCCCACCTGGAACTGCCATCCACCAACGCCGAGGCCATGCGCCTCGGCACGCAAGGATCCGATACGCCGATTTGGGTCGTGGCGGATCACCAAACAGCTGGCCGCGGCCGCTCCGGGCGCGCGTGGGTGAGCGCCAGCGGAAACCTTTACGCCAGCCTTTTGATCACGACAACGGCGCAGATCACGGCCCTCCATCAGCTGTCGCTCGTCACAGGCGTCGCCGTTTTTAACGCGGTTCAATCGATGACGCCTCAGGGCGTCCAAGGTCTCCGCCTCAAATGGCCGAACGATTTGCTCATTGGGCGAAGCAAGGCCGGCGGCATCCTCGTCGAGAGCACCGCCGCACCTGGCGGCAACGGATATTTGGCCGTGCTCGGCATCGGCCTAAACCTCTCAGCACGGCCCGCAGTCGACGGCCGGCCTGACGTAACCTGCTTGAGTGACCATGGTGTCGCCGCCACAACCCAAGCCGGCGTCAATCATCTGGATATCGAACTCCAAGCCGCACTGCGCCTGTGGGCCAACGGCTCGGGCTTTCCCGCGATCCGTACCGCATGGCTAGAACGCTGTGGCCCAATTGGCGAACAAATCACCGTTCAAGCCAACACCGGCCCGCTAGAGGGGACGTTTGCTGGTCTCGACGAAGATGGAGCACTGTTGTTCGATATGAAGGGTGGCGAACGGCGCCGATGTACGTATGGTGATGTGACATTGGCATGACGGACGAGAGTTAGGCGGGATTAATGGGATCTGGGGGAGCGCGCACAAAGGGGGGGCGCGGCAACGAAAGTACTGGCAGCGAGCTGGTGCTCCTGGCGCTTGGCGGACTGGGCGAGATCGGCATGAACGCCTATCTCTATGGCTATGGTCCGCCAGACAACCGCGAATGGCTGATGGCCGACCTCGGCATCACCTTTCCCGATGGAGACCTTGCACCCGGCGTTGACGTTATTCTGCCAGACCTAAGCTTCATCGAAGCCGAGCGCCACCGCCTCAAGGGTATCGTCATTACGCACGCGCACGAAGATCATGTCGGCGCCGTGCTGGAACTGTGGGAGCAGGTCGGTGCACCCATCTATGCCACACCGTTTACAGCGGGGATGTTGAAGACGAAGGTCGCGGAACTCGCCCCGGCACTGAAGCTCAAAATCAACGTCATTCCCGTCGAAGGCCGTTTCAAGACAGGGCCGTTCGACGTTGAGCTGGTCAATATGGCTCACTCAATTCCTGAAGTGAGCGCATTGGCTATTCGCACGCCGCACGGAATGGTCTTCCACACGGCGGATTGGAAGCTGGACGCCACGCCGTACATCGGGAAACCAACGAACGAAGCCAGGATCGCCGAACTGGGAGAAGAGGGCATCCTTGCTTTCGTCGGCGACAGCACAAACGCGATGCGTGACGGCCTCTCGCCATCCGAAAGCGAAGTCGCGGAGTCCTTGGCCAAGATCATCAAAGGTGCCAGCGATCGCGTGATCGTCACGACGTTCGCCTCCAATCTCGGGCGCGTCAAAGCTGTCAGTGATGCCGCGCGCAAAGCCGGCCGCCGTCTTGTGATCGCTGGCCGCGCGCTTCACCGAGTGATCCGCGTGGGCATGGATACAGGCTACCTGCCGGAGGACTTCCAGTACCTGGACCAGCAGCAGTATCCCTATATCCGCCGATCGGAAATCGTTTGCCTGGCCACCGGCAGCCAGGGCGAGGGTAGAGCGGCGATGGCCCGCGTCGCCAATAACGACCATCCGGATATATCCGTCGATAAGGGTGACCTCGTCATCTTCTCATCGCGCGCCATTCCGGGCAACGAAAAGTCGGTGACGCGAATCCAAAACGATCTCACCCGCATGGGCTGCACGATCATCACCGACAACGAAGCCCTTGTGCATGTCACAGGACATCCGCGCCGCGATGAACTGCGGAAGATCTATCGCTGGGCCAAGCCGCAAATCGTTGTTCCCATGCACGGGGAGATGCGCCACCTCCATGAGCATGCGCGCCTCGCACAGGAAGCCGGCGTGTCCCAGACGCTGATTCTGGAGAACGGCGAGGTCGCCTGCCTGGCACCCGGCCCTGCTAAGATCATTGACGACGCTCCAGTC
The DNA here is from genome assembly GCA_041940525.1 of Hyphomicrobium sp. Taxonomy (GTDB): domain Bacteria; phylum Pseudomonadota; class Alphaproteobacteria; order Rhizobiales; family Hyphomicrobiaceae; genus JAKAXS01. The sequence goes on along the minus strand of JBGTSB010000083.1, from coordinate 4,269 downwards.
GGCCGCCTCTACCGCGATGGCAATTTGCTCATCAACGCCGAGGACACGCCGGTGCGCGAGCGGCGCAAGCTCTCGGTCGTCGGAATTGCGGTCGTCGGTCTCACCCTGTCGTCTCGGGGTGAGCTTCTGGGTGAAGTCCAAGTCGCCTTGGATGGCGTGCCCCGCGCGGACGCTGACGGCGAGCCGCTCGAAGATCTCGTACTAGACGCGGTTGAAGGCTGCATCGTCAGCATTCCCGCAAAACGGCGCAAGGACGCCGGCCTCGTCGAAGAGGCCGTCCGTAGGGCCGCCAGATCGGCCATTTCGCAGGCGTGGGGCAAGAAGCCCATTGTCAAAGTGCTATTGAACGTGGTCGATAGCCATCCGAAATAAGTGAAAGAACAGGGAAGACGGATGATCGGACGCCTAAATCACGTTGCTATCGCTGTGCGCGACCTAACACAAGCTACGCACATCTATCGGGATGCGCTGGGCGCGGAAGTGACCGAGCCGATGGAGCAACCGGAGCACGGCGTCACCGTTGTGTTTGTGAACTTGCCGAATACCAAAGTCGAGTTTCTGGAGCCCCTGGGTGATAATTCCCCGATCGCAAAGTTCCTGGACAAGCATTCCGACGGCGGCATCCATCACGTTTGCTATGAGGTCGACGACATCATCGCAGCGCGTGAGCAGCTGAAAGGCCAAGGCGCTCGCGTATTGGGCGACGGCGAGCCCAAAATTGGCGCGCACGGCAAACCCGTCCTATTTTTGCACCCGAAAGACTTTTTCGGCACGTTGATCGAGCTAGAGCAGGTTTAAGGATCGGATATGTCCACTGCGCTCGCCATAGCTCTGTACTTCATGATCTGGTGGCTCACGCTGTTCATGGTTCTCCCATTCGGTGTGCGCACTCAGGCTGAAGACGGCAAGGTCGTGCCGGGAACGCCGGAGAGCGCTCCGGCTGCGCCACGTATCTTGAGGATCGCGTTGATCAACACGGTACTTGCGACGGTCGTCTTCGCGATCGTCTACTGGTTCTTGAGCTCCGGCTTAGGCGAATTCGAACTGCCACCGCCCCCGCCGCAGGTCACGCAATAGCGCGCCTGTAACGGAACAGCGAAACCAGCTAGATCATCACCACTTCGGCTCAGCCGTCGTCTTCTGAACGAACCGTTGATGCGCCCGTTCGATGGCGGCCGGATTGCGATCTTCGATGTAGTAATCGCCTAAGACCAGCCGGTCCATGTCGGTGCGAAGGAAGCAGGAAATCGCTTCCTCCGGCCGGTTCACGACGGGCTCTTGCCGGTTGAAGCTCGTGTTCAAGATGACATGGATCCCGGTGAGCTTTGAGTACTCATCGATCACGTCGTAGTAACGCTGGTTGGCAGCTCGATCGATCGTCTGAATGCGCCCGGTGCCGTCCACATGCGCAGCAGCGGGTATGAGATCGATCTTTTCCGGTCGGATCTTCGGTGCCATCGTCATGAACGGATCAGGCTGCGTGAACTCGAAGTACTCAGAAAGCTTCTCGATCAGCACAACCGGCGCGAATGGGCGGAACGCTTCGCGGTGCTTGATACGGGCGTTGATGAGATCCTTCATTTTGTTGGAACGCGCACACGACAAAATCGAACGATTGCCCAGCGCGCGCGGCCCCATCTCAAACCGGCCCTGGAACCAGCCAACGATCTTCTGGTCCGCAAGATCCTGAGCGACCTGCTTCAGAAGCTCTTTTTCTTCCATGCGCTTATAGGATAGCCCCGCCTCATCGAGGGCATGGACGATCTGTTCGTCGGTGTAACCCTTGCCGTAGAAGGCATGGGTGAGCACGAAATTGCGTTGCGCACCAAGCGTTTGATGCTGGTGATAGAGGGCAGACCCCAATGGCCCGCCGCTGTCGGAAGCGACCGGCGGCACCCACACGTTTTCAAAATCCGTTTCAGCCAGGATCTTGCCGTTTGCCACGCAGTTCAGCCCAACACCGCCGCTGATCACGAGATTGCGTGACGGCCGCGTCTTCGCCAGATGGCGCGCCATATGAATGATCGCGTCCTCAACGGCGTGCTGCAAACCATAGGCGATGTCGCGCTGGCGATCGGTCAGCGGCTCCTCACGCGAGCGCGGAGGACCGAAAGCGGCGTGGAACTTCTCTGTGAACGGCTTCAAGAAGCCGTGCGTGTCGTAGCTGATGTATTCGGGGTTGATGGCAATACGGCCTTCCGGCAGCAGCTTGATCACGTCCTTGAAGGCCTCGCGGTAGGTCGGGCCACCACAGGCCGCCAGCGCCATCACAGTACCTTCCTCAAACACTTTGAAGCCGATGTGCTCGGTCACCATCGTGTAGAGCATGCCAAGGCTGTCATAGAACTTGTCGGCCCAGACAGGCCGGATCTTATTCCCGCGTCCGGCCCATGCCGTCGTAGCACTCTGGTCTCCGTAGCCATCCATGACCAGGATGGTTGCCTCGTCATACGGGGAAACAAAAAAGATCGACGCGTGCGACTCGTGGTGTCCCACCTGAATGATCTTCGGCAAGTTCGTATAGCCGTACTTCTTGCCGAGCCCGAGCCACAGCCGCATCGGAATGTTCACGATTGCGTTGGAGTGGGTCTTGTGCGCGATCGGCCGCAAAAGATTGAGGCTTTGGGGCAGGCGGGCCGTAATGTTGCCGAACAGCGTGCGCCGCAGCCGCTTCATATCCCAGGGCAGGGTGATCACATCGACATCGCTGAACGAAACGCCGAACGAACCGTCGAAGGCGGCATCCAGCGCCTGGCCGGGAAAATCCATGGTGTGCTTTTCGCGATTGAAGCGTTCTTCTTCCATCACGAAGTGCGGAACGCCATCTTTGAGCAGGGCGATCCCGCTGTCATGCACCTTTGAGACGATGCCGAGAATGTTCAAAGCCGCTAATCCTTTTGGGAGAATTGACTATTTTGGGCTCATGAGGATAGTGCGCCATCACTTGCCCATAATGCAGAGCCTCTGTCTAATCCGTCTCCACCTAGGGTAAAGAGGGCTGACGCAGACGAAAGGCCGCAGGCTTGGGTCACGTCTGAGTGCAACTTTACACACACGGGGTATAGCCAAAAGCCTCCGGCTCAAATAGAAGACGCGCTTGCCATGCCAAAGCGGACAGATATCTCTTCCATCCTCATTATAGGGGCTGGGCCGATCGTGATCGGCCAGGCCTGCGAATTTGATTATTCCGGAACACAGGCGTGTAAGGCGCTGAAAGCCGAGGGATACCGGATCATTCTGGTGAACTCAAATCCGGCAACGATTATGACGGACCCGGAACTGGCTGATGCAACCTATGTCGAACCCATCACGCCGGATATCGTCGCGAAAATCATCGAAGCCGAACGCCCCGACGCGCTATTGCCGACCATGGGTGGCCAGACGGCCCTCAACACGGCCCTGACGCTCGAAAAGCGCGGTGTCCTGAAAAAATTCGGCGTGGAATTGATCGGCGCCAACGGAGAAGCCATCGACAAAGCGGAAGACCGCAAACGGTTCCGTGAGGCCATGGACCGGATTGGCCTGGACAGCCCGCGCGCTTCCATTGCCTCGTCCCCGCCAATCAAAGACGATGCCGGCAACATTACCGGCTACAACACAGCTGTTGGTTTCGCCGAGGCGATGGCGGCACTCGACAGTATCGGCCTCCCGGCCATCATTCGCCCAGCCTTCACACTAGGCGGCACGGGCGGTGGCGTAGCCTACAACCGCGAAGAGTACGAGCGCATCGCGCGCTCTGGCCTTGATGCCTCGCCGGTGGGTCAGATCCTCATCGACGAAAGTCTGCTTGGCTGGAAAGAGTACGAGATGGAAGTCGTTCGCGACCGCGCGGACAACTGCATCATCATCTGCTCAATCGAAAACGTCGACCCGATGGGCGTCCATACGGGGGACTCGATCACCGTTGCACCGGCACTGACGCTCACCGACAAAGAATACCAAATCATGCGCGATGCCTCGATCGCCGTGCTGCGCGAGATCGGCGTCGAGACGGGCGGATCGAACGTCCAGTTCGCGGTCAACCCAGACAATGGCCGTCTCGTTGTGATCGAGATGAACCCGCGCGTGTCACGGTCCTCCGCGCTTGCCTCTAAGGCGACGGGCTTTCCGATCGCCAAGGTCGCAGCCAAGTTGGCCGTCGGCTACACGCTGGACGAACTCGAAAACGACATCACGGGCGGCGCCACACCGGCATCGTTCGAACCGACGATTGACTACGTCGTCACCAAGATCCCGCGTTTCGCATTCGAAAAGTTCCCCGGCGCAGAC
>JBGTSB010000082.1:0-7902 GCA_041940525.1 Hyphomicrobium sp. | reverse complement strand
ATCTTCGTCAAGGACAAGGGCGAAGGCGCCTATGAGATCCTGCAAGACGAGGACGTCAACGCGCGCATCATCGAAGCGATCGAAGAAAAAGGCATCAGCGCCTGGCATGAAGACGGCGCGGCTGAGCGCTTCCTTGGCAAAGCCTACAGCACTGATGAATGGAAGAAAGTCGACGACATCTGCGATGTCTGGTTCGACAGTGCCTGCACCCACGCCTTCACGCTGGAAGACCCCAAGGCATTCCCCGGCTTGGCCGGCATCAAACGCGTTGCCGACGGCGGCAACGACCAGGTCATGTACCTGGAGGGTTCAGACCAGCATCGCGGCTGGTTCCACTCCTCGCTGCTGGAAAGCTGTGGCACGCGCGGGCGCGCACCGTACGACATCGTCCTCACCCACGGCTTCATTCTCGACGAGAAGGGCCAGGACAAGATGTCGAAGTCCAAGGGCAACGCCCTGGCACCGCAAGAGGTGATGAAGACAAACGGCGCGGATATCCTGCGCCTGTGGGTCGCCTCCGCCGACACAACAAACGACATCCGCTTCGGCGCGGAAATCATCAAGTCGTCAACCGACGCCTACCGCAAGATCCGCAACACGCTGCGTTGGATCCTGGGTGCGCTCGGCCATTTCGACAAAGAAACCGACCAGGTTCCGCTCAAGCAATTGCCTGAGCTGGAACGTTTGATGCTGCACACGCTGCATGAATTGGACGGCCAGATCCGCAAAGCCTATGAGACCTACGACTATCGCAAGGTCATCTCGCTGCTCTCGCAGTTCATGAACACAGACCTCTCGGCATTCTACTTCGACATCCGCAAGGACACGCTCTACTGCGAGCCGCGCTCCAGCATCAAACGCAAGGCAGCCCTCACCGTGATCGATCAGATCTTCGGTTGCATCTCCTGCTGGCTCGCGCCGATCCTGTCCTTCACGGCTGAAGAGGCTTGGCTGTCGCGGTATCCATCCGACACGGGCTCGGTTCACCTTCAACAGTTCCCGAAAGTGCCGGAAGCCTGGCGCGACGAAGTCGTGGAAGACAAGTGGACGATGTTCCGCAACAACGTCCGGCGCGTCGTCACAGGCGCACTGGAACTGGAACGCGCCGCCAAACGCATGGGCTCCAGCCTCGAGGCCGCGCCAACGATCTATGTCGCCGACCGTGTCCTGCTCGACGTCATTGAGGACATCGACTTGGCCGAGGCTTGCATCGTGTCCGGCGCCAAGCTCGTCGCTGGCGCGCCACCGGCCAATACTTTCACGCTCCCCGACGTCGAAGGCGTCGGAGTCGTGCCGAAGCGGGCTGAGGGCCGCAAATGCGCTCGATCGTGGCGCATCACAAGCGACGTCGGCTCGGACCCGGACTATCCGGACCTGTCGGCGCGTGATGCCGCTGCCGTCCGGGAACTCGACGCCGAAAACCGCTAAAGGGTGGCATGGAAGAGCAGCAACACACGCCGAATAAAATGCTGTCGTGGCTTTGGGGCCCCTACGCCGCGCTCGGCCTCACGATCGCGGCAGCCATCTGCCTTGTCGATCAAGCCAATAAGTGGTGGATTATCAACGTGATGGACCTGCCCAATCGTGGTTCGGTCCCTGTCCTCCCGTTCCTTGACCTCAAATTCACGTTGAACACCGGCATCAGCTACAGCCTGCTGGATGGGCCAGCCTATGAATGGCAACTGATCCTGGCCGCGGTAGCAGTCTTCGCCTCACTCGCCCTTTGGGTGTGGCTAGCGACAAGCGCAACCAATAAAATTATGGCTGTCGGCCTTGGACTTATCATTGGCGGAGCCATCGGAAACGCCATCGACAGGGTCGTGTTGGGTGGGGTCGCCGACTTTTATAAGCTGCATGCGTACGGATACAGCTGGTACATCTTCAACATCGCCGACGTGGCGATCGTTGCCGGTGTGGCCGCGCTGCTATATGACTTGTATGCGTCGAGTCGCAATGACGCCGCAAAGCCCCTGTAGCCGCTGGGGCTTAGATCATTCTTCTTGAGTCTGCGGTCAACAGCGCGCGGAAGCCCGCGCCGGGCGAGACGGAGACACCACGATGACAGGCCTTTTCAAGGCTATTCGCAGCATAGCAACTGCCCTCGGCCTTACAGCCGTGTTGGCGCTCGCCGGCTGTGGTTATGACGGTGTGGAACTCAACGGCAAAATCTTCGATGTCATGGGTGTATCCGGCAAAGGAAACACCACGGAGCCTACAATGGCCAACCGCACCGGCCTCGTTGTTCCCCCGAATGTTCAGGCCCTTCCGCCACCAGGAAGCCAGCCAAATGCCGCCGCCGCCGACGTTGCGGCCTTGCAAGACCCCGACAGACTGCAAAACGTCAGCATGGAAGAGAAACGGCGCCAACAAGCGGCGTACTGCAAAGTTCACTACGAAGACGCCAAATTCCATGGCGACCCAGGTGCGGACTTGGCGGAAGGACCGCTGGGGCCTTGCCGGCACTCGGCTTTGAGCGCGCTTGAGAAATGGCAAAAAGGCGGGGACGACGAAGAGTAGCATTCTGTCAGCCGTCGTTTGAAACTTTAAGCCTATCAAAGGCTTTCTCGTTCATCTCGCTTGAGATGAACGGCTTGTCATTTGACATTGAATGGTAGACCCAAGACACCTGTAATCCCAACAGTGCGATCTTCGGCAAATCGCTCCCGGCTCCTCTCGCTGCGCCTTGAGGACCCGTACCAACTCTTGACGCCCGTGACCAAGGATCAAGAATGTTCGCAACAATCGGCTTCCGCCGCATCATTCAAATCGTGGCCCTATTCATGCTCGCAGTCGCACCAGCACAACTCGCTTCCGCCGCAACCGAAAAATCGCGCATCGGCTCCTTTACGCTAGACAACGGCCTGCAAGTCGTCGTCATCCCCGATCACCGGGCACCCGTGGTTACGCATATGGTTTGGTACAAAGTTGGTGGCGCGGACGAGCCAAAGGGCTCATCGGGCATCGCGCACTTTCTTGAACACCTGATGTTCAAATCAACCGAAAAGATTCCGGTCGGAGAATTCTCCAAAATCGTGGCCCGCCTCGGTGGCCAGGACAACGCTTTTACCGGCCATGATGCGACCGCCTATTTCCAGCGCGTAGCCAAGGACCGGCTGCCAACAATGATGGAGATGGAAGCCGACCGGATGGTCAACCTTCGCCTCACCGAAAAGGAAGTCCTCACCGAGCGGGACGTAATATTGGAAGAGCGCCGCTCCCGCGTTGAGAACAATCCCGCCGCCATCTTGAGCGAACAGATGGACGCGACGCTCTACCTCGCGCATCCATACGGCATTCCCATCATCGGCTGGGCGCACGAAATTGCGAAGCTGTCACGTGAAGACGCCCTCAACTACTACAAGCACTTCTATGCGCCCAATAACGCCATTGTGGTGATCGCCGGAGACGTGACAGTGGACGAGGTCAAACCAATGGCCGAAGCCACCTACGGCAAGTTGCCGGCCAACCCGGAGGTCGGCGCCACCCGCGAGCGCCCACAAGAACCGCCGTCTGTATCTGCCCGCCGCGTCACCTACAAAGATCCCCGCGCCGGCAAGGCCTCGCTGCACCGCGACTATCAGGCTCCCAGCTATTCCACCGCCGAACCGGGAGAAGCCGAAGCGCTCGACCTGCTTGGAAAGATTTTGGCACACGGCACGACGAGCCGCGTCTACAAGAAGCTTGCCGTTCAAGACAAAGTCGCCTCATCCACCGGCGGCTACTACGATGGCTCTGGCTTGGATGGCGGAAAGCTCTCCATGTACCTGATCGCAGCCGACAGCTCCAACTTGCAGGACGTCGAAAAGGCCTTGGACGGCGTCATCGCCGAAGTGCGCGAAAACGGCGTAACCGAAGCCGAACTGACGCGCGCCAAGAACAGTTACATCGCCACGTACACCTACGAGAACGACAATCAAATGACCTTGGCCCGCCGTTACGGCTGGGCATTATCACTCGGCCGTACGATCGAGCAGGTTGAGAATTGGCCCGAAGCGATCGCCAAGGTCACCACGGAAGACGTGAAGAAAGTCGCCCAAAAGTATCTCGACCCCCGCCGTTCCGTCACCGGCCTGTTGATCCCGACACCGCCAGAACAAGCGAAGATTGGGCAGCCGCCGGCAAAACCACGCTCGTGAAGACAAATCGGCCATAACACCGTCGAACAAGGACAAAAATGACCATGCGCCAGCAGCGCCGCCATCGTCTTAGGTCTATAACGACGCTTAACCTCATCGCCGCGCTGATCCTTGCCAGCGTAGCTTTCGCCACCACTGGGCCCGCACACGCTATGAAAATTGAAAAAGTCAAAAGCCCAGGCGGCATTGAAGCCTGGCTTGTCGAAGAACACTCCAACCCGCTAATGGCCCTGCGCTTTTCCTTCTTGGGCGGCAACTCGCAAGACCCTGAAGGCAAGGCAGGCCTGGCAAACTTCCTGTCCGGCATGATGGACGAAGGAGCCGGCGACCTGGATTCCACCGCCTTCCAGGAAAAGATGGAAGAACTCTCGTTCCGCATGAAGTTCGAAGACTCGCGCGACGCGTTCTACGGCACATTCGAGACGCTGACACCAAACCGCGATGAGAGCGTCGCGATGCTGAAGCTGGCCTTGACGGAGACGCGCTTCGACACCGCCGCCGTGGAACGCATTCGCGGGCAGCTCTTGGCCGGCCTCGCCTACGCCGCGCGCGATCCCCAAAAAGTCGCCTATCGCGAGTGGTTCACGACCGCCTTCCCTGGCCACCCCTTCGGCGTACCGAACACCGGCACTGAAGAATCTGTAGCAGCCATCACGAAAGAAGACTTAGAAAGCTTCCGTAAGGCTACGTTCGCCCGCTCAAATCTCAAGGTCGTCGCAGTTGGAGACATCACGCCCGAGCAACTCGGCAAGCTGCTGGACGACGTCTTTGGATCATTGCCCGCACAAGCTGACCTAAAGCCTGTGGCCGACGCCGTGCCTATCAAGGGCGGCAAGGTGCAGCTCGTCGAAATGAACGTACCGCAAGCCGTTGCCGTATTTGGCCTGGGCGCTATGAAGCGCAAGGACCCCGACTTCATGGCCGCTTTCGTGGTCAACCAAATCCTCGGCGGTGGCGGCTTTGCGTCCACTTTGATGGAAGAGGTTCGCGAAAAGCGCGGGCTCGCCTACTCCGTCTACAGTTTCTTGCAGCCCTACCATTACGGTACGATCTGGTCAGGTGGCGTCGCGACCAAGGCAGCGGCCATCGAACAATCGCTCGATGTCATTCGCGCCGAACTCAAGCGCATGGCAACGGAAGGCCCCACGCAAGACCAGTTCGAAAGCGCCAAGAAGTATCTCGTCGGCTCGTATGCGCTACGCTTCGACACCAACGCGAAAATCGCTAGCCAGCTGCTCGCACTCTACGAAGAAGGCTTCGGCCCAGAGTACGTGGAGGAGCGCAACGACATGATTGAAGCTGTGACGATGGATCAGGCCAAGAAGGTCGCTAAACGCCTCCTAGACAATGATGATCTGATCATCACGGTCGTCGGCCCGAAGGTTGACCCGGCAAAGAAAGTTGCCGCTCCACCAGTCAAACCCACCCAAGCACCAGTAGGCGCACCGCTATAGAGCAATAGCGGTGTTAAACCTATCTAACAGAAGGCCCGCCATCTCAACACTGGCGGGCCTTTTCTACTTGCCACACGCCGCAGAAATCCTACCTTCAAGCGCCGCTAAATAATCTCCCTACAATACATTCGAGTGAAGACATGTCTCCCATCAGCAAAGACAAGCAAGCAGACGCATCTGCCGGCGCCATGCCCGCATTGCCATACATTCAAAACGTTGATGGCTGTCTGAAAGACGCGATCGGCAAACACGGCCTGTCGAAGCGGCTCTATCATCGCTACACCGGCCTGCAGCACGAAGAGCTCATGCGCATGCAGGCGCGCTATTCGGGCAGAGGCCTGCCACTGCTGCGCATCGCGGAAGAGACTGCCGACTTAGACGAGGCAGCCGCTGCACTTGCCAAGCTTTCCGAAGGCGCGGAAACGATCGTTTTTTTCGGCACTGGCGGCTCGGGCCTCGGTGGCCAGACGCTGGCGCAGTTCGGCGGCTGGAACATCCCTGGCGTCTGCCCCAAGCCCGCAAAGGGCCGCCCTCGCGTGCGCTTCTATGACAACCTCGACGGCCATACCTTAGGAAGCGCGCTGCAATCGCTTGATCTCGAGACAACACGCTTCGTGGTCACGTCAAAGTCCGGCGGCACGTCAGAGACCTTGGCACAGGCCATCACCACACTTTCGGCGGTGAAAGACGCAGGCCTCGCCAGCAAGATCCCATCCATGTTTCTCGGCATCACGGAGCCAGCGAAGAAGGATAAGCCAAACGGTCTGCGCACCCTGTTCGAAGAATACAACATCCCCCTGCTTGAACATCACACGGGCATTGGCGGACGCTTCTCCTGCTTGACGAATGTTGGATTGCTCCCCGCCATGGCGCGCGGGTTGGACGCCAAGGAAATCCGCAAGGGCGCGCGCCTGGTCATCGACGCAATGATGGCAGCCAAGACACCGCGAGACTTCGCACCCTGCGTCGGCGCGGGCGTCGCCATTGGCCTTTCCAAAGAGAAGCACGTTCGCACGCTGATCCTTATGCCCTATGCCGACCGCCTGGCCCGCCTGGCGGACTGGTACGTTCAGCTCTGGGCCGAGAGCCTGGGCAAGAAAGGCGAAGGCACGAGCCCAATCGGCGCGCTTGGCCCGCTCGATCAGCACAGCCAGCTACAGCTTTACATGGATGGCCCGCACGAGCTCTTCATCACCATCATGCGCACGCCGACAAGCGACGACGGCCCTGTGATTGACCCGGACATGGCAGCGAAAGCCGGGGCCAAGTTCATGGCCGGACGGCGCGTCGGCGAAGTCGTCGATGCACAGGCCCACGCGGTTGTGGATGCCCTGCGCGAAGCCAAGAGACCAGTGCGGACTTTCGATCTGCCAACCATGGACGAACAGACGATCGGCGCGCTCCTAATGCACTTCATGCTGGAGACGATTTTCGCAGGCAGCCTGCTCGGCATCGATCCGTTCGATCAGCCAGCCGTTGAACTCGCCAAGATCCTCACCAAGGAACGTCTGGCGTAGCGCGCCATTTCGGCCAATAAAAAAGGGACGCGAAAAACGCGCCCCTTTTTCATTATGCGGCAGCGCCAGCTTTCCGGTTCTGCCGGTTATCGATGAGATCATCGACAACGGCCGGCTCGGCCAACGTTGAGGTATCGCCAAGATTGGAGAACTCGTCCTCGGCGATCTTGCGAAGAATGCGCCGCATGATCTTGCCAGAGCGGGTCTTCGGCAGCCCAGGCGCGAACTGGATAAGGTCCGGCGAAGCGATCGGCCCAATTTCCTGGCGAACGTGCTTCACCAGTTCCTTGCGAAGCGCGTCGTCACCTTCGATGCCTGCATTCAGCGTGACGTAGCAGTAAATGCCCTGTCCCTTCACGTCATGCGGATAACCGACAACAGCGGCCTCGGCGACCTTCGGATGCGCCACGAGTGCGCTCTCGACTTCCGCCGTTCCCATGCGGTGGCCAGAAACGTTGATCACGTCGTCCACGCGGCCTGTGATCCAGTAGTAGCCGTCTTCATCGCGACGGCAGCCGTCACCTGTGAAGTACATGCCGGGGTACGTCGAGAAGTAGGCCTGAATGTAGCGCTCGTGATCCTGGTAGAGCGTACGGAATTGGCCGGGCCAGCTGTCCAGGATTACCAGGTTACCGTTCGTTGCCCCCTCAAGGATCGTGCCCTTGTCGTCAACGAGCGCGGGCTGCACGCCGAAGAACGGACGTGTTGCCGAGCCCGGCTTCAACGCCGTGGCACCCGGCAGCGGCGTAATCAAGATACCGCCGGTTTCCGTCTGCCACCAGGTATCAACGATCG
>JBGTSB010000081.1:0-7924 GCA_041940525.1 Hyphomicrobium sp. | reverse complement strand
CGACCTTCGTGATGTTGAAGACTTCGAGGATCTCTGCGTTGCCCAGGAAGTGCTCGCGCAAGGTCGGATCGAGAAGACCAGACATTGCTGCTTTCACGTCATCGACCAGATCGTAGATGATATTGTAGTAGCGGATCTCGATGCCCTGCGCTTCGGCGGCCTGCTTGGCCTGCTGATTGGCGCGAACGTTGAAGCCTACGATCACGGCCTTCGAGGCATTCGCCAAGGCCACATCAGACTCGGTGATACCACCCACGGCAGAGTGAATGACCCGGGCTTCGACTTCGTCGGTGCCAAGCTTCTTCAACGCGCCGTTGATCGCTTCCACGGAACCCTGCACGTCACCCTTGATGAGCAGCGCGAACTCTTTCTTGTCGGCGCTGTCCTTCAGGTGCTGCATCATCTGTTCCAGCGTGCGCTGGTTGCCTGCAGACCCGAGCGTTTCACGGCGCTTACGCACGCGATAGTCGGTGATTTCGCGAGCACGGCCTTCACTATCGACGACGGCGATTTGGTCGCCAGCTTCCGGCGCGCTGTCGAAGCCCAAGACCTCGACAGGAACCGATGGACCGGCCGTCGCGGTGTTCTTGCCCTTGTCATCGATAAGAGCGCGAACACGACCCCAGGCCGTACCAGCCACCACGATGTCGCCGACATGCAATGTGCCGCGCTGAACCAGAACCGTGCCAACAGGCCCGCGGCCACGCTCAAGCTTCGCTTCAATAACGATGCCTTCTGCGTTGCGGTCCGGGTTGGCCTTGAGGTCAAGCAATTCCGCCTGCAGCTGGATGGCTTCCAGCAGCTTGTCTAGATTGGTGCCCTTGAGAGCCGAAACTTCGACTTCAAGCGTCTCACCTGACATGCTTTCGACAACCACTTCGTGCTGCAACAGCTCGGTACGAACGCGATTGGGTTCAGCCTGCGGCTTATCCATCTTGTTGATCGCAACGATCATCGGCACTTCAGCGGCTTTCGCGTGGCTGATAGCTTCGATCGTTTGCGGCATCACACCGTCATCAGCAGCGACAACCAGCACGACGATATCGGTCACTTTCGCGCCGCGTGCACGCATGGCCGTAAAGGCAGCATGGCCTGGCGTATCGATGAACGTGATCTTGTCGCCAGATGGCGAGGAGACCTGATAGGCACCTATGTGCTGGGTAATACCGCCAGCCTCACCAGAGACAACGTTGGCGGACCGTAGCGCGTCGAGCAGCGACGTTTTGCCGTGGTCGACGTGGCCCATGATCGTGACAACAGGCGCGCGCGACTCAAGATGTTCGTCCTTGTCGGCCTCGCCGATAAAGCCGCTTTCAACGTCGGCTTCAGAAACACGCTTGGACTTGTGGCCGAACTCTTCGACGATCAGCTCAGCCGTATCGGCGTCGATGACATCGTTGATCTTGTGCATCGCGCCTTGCTTCATCAGAAGCTTGATCACGTCCACGGCGCGTTCAGTCATGCGGTTGGACAATTCCTGAATGGTGATGGCCTCAGGGATCGTCACTTCGCGAACGATCTTGTCACGCTGCTGCTGAACGCCCTGCGCTTTCAGCTTCTCACGCTCACGCTTGCGCTTCAGCGAGGCGAGAGAGCGTTCGCGTTGCTGCTGATCAAACGCGTTGTTGATTGTCAGGCGGCCACGCTCGCGCGGTTCCGACCGGCTTGTAGGCGACTGGCGATTGGCTGACTTGCCGGAACCGCGCTTGCCGCCACGCTTGTCGTCATCATCCATGTCCGCAGATGGACGCGGACGCGGAGCTTCACGGCGTGGTTGACCGTCGCGCTCTTTCGGGCCCGGCGGTGGCTCACGGCTTGGGAATGGAATATCGAGCTCTTGCGGCCGCCCGCCGGAACGGGGCTGAAGCGCTGGGTTGAGCGTGACAGGTCGTTGAGAGTCTGGCTTGGAGCGCGGAGCAGGTCTGGGCTTGCGCGGCGCTTCGGCAGCGGGCTCCGGTTGCGGGGCTTTGGCCGGTGTAGCCTCTGCTTGAACGGGAGCCGGCTCGGCAGCCTCTGGCTTTTCTGCTTTCGGGGCCTCTGCCGATTCTGCTTCAGCCTTAGCAGCGTCCGACTTGGCCTTGGCTTCGCGTTCGGCCTCTTCTTCCTTGGCGCGTCGCTCGTCGTCGATCTTGGCTTGTGCTAATGCGCGCGAACGGGCGTCCGCTTCAGCCTGGCGAAGACCACCCGCAGACTTGTCGGAAGCGGCGCGCCGCGAACGGGCCGCCGGCTTCTTTCCGCCTGCCGCTGCATCGCCTTCGGTTGGCGCGGCGAGCTTGCGGGTCTTCCGCTTCTCCACAACCACCGACTTCGAGCGACCGTGGCTGAAATTCTGCCGGACATGACCAGACTCGACAGTCCTTTGTAAGGACAGGGGTTTGCGCCCTCCCCGCAAGGTCTTGTCAGCTGGTTCCTTAGTTTCACTCATGCGATATCCGTTTCAACCTTATCCTGTGGTGGCGGGTTCTGCGTCCGCGTCAATGCGAACGGGAGGAGTCACGCCCGACCGGTAACGCCGTAGTCGCCCGGTCTCATACGCGAATTTATCCGTCACTCCGCCATGTATGAGGGCAGCATGTACCACATTTGACCGCCCCATGGCCAAGCTCAATTGTTTAATTGTTAGATCATCAATGATTGGAGCATTTTGGCCCCGGTCTTTCTGGATCGCCTGGTACTTGCGATCCAGCTTGCCACGGCCGTCCGCCGCAGCCTCCCGGCCATGCACCAGCAACGCGGCCTGGCCCTTGGAAATCGTCTCGTCAACCCGGTCAAAGCCGCTAACCACGAGGCCCGCCTTGTTTGCAAGGCCGAGTGCACTGCACGCGCGCTGTTCCAGCAGACTCGCGACGAGCTGAGGAAGGCCCTCGCCGGCCTGCACCCGTTGCTTCAAGCTTCGGGCGAAGACGTTTGCCTTGCAGGCCTTCTCAATCGTGTCTTGATCGGCGGTAACCCAAACGCCGCGGCCTGGCAGGCGGCGGGCAAGATCGGGCGTAATCGTCCCATCGGGGGAACAAACGAAGCGGATTAGCTCATCAACAGGGCGTTCGGCACGCAGCACCGCGCAGAGCCGGAGATGGTCTCCAACTCTGTCATCGTCGGTCTTGCGTGCCGTACGGCCAGCCACGTTTGTTCAGTCTCCCGAGCATCCCCCGTCAACCTTCAGCGCTGGCGGATGCGGTATCCGCCTCGGCGTTTTCGGTCGACTCAGGGTCGTCAACGTCTTCTTCTTCAGCCGGCTCCAAATCCTCAGGGCTGATCCAGCCCAGGATCACGCGAGCGGCCATGATCATGTCTTCGGCTTCTTTGCGTCCAACCTCGAAGCCGTCGAGCACACCCTTGTGCCGGATCGGCTCGGCGTCTTTCTCCTTGCGGCGTTCCGTCCAGCCGGTCAGATCGTCGGTTGCGCAATCGGCAAGGTCGTCCAGCGTCTTGATTTCGTTCTCGCCGAAGGCGACAAGCATCGCCGTGGTCACGCCGTCAACTTTGAGCAGGTCGTCCGACACGCCCAGCTCACGGCGCCGGGCGTCGCGCTCGGCTTCCTGCTTTTCAAGGTATTCGCGAGCGCGAGACTGGATCTCGTCCGCAGTGCTCTCGTCGAACCCTTCAATATGCGAGATTTCGCTCAGTTCAACGTAGGCAACTTCTTCGACGGACGCGAAGCCTTCAGTGACAAGCAACTGCGCGATCACTTCGTCGACATCCAGGGCATCCATGAAGGCCTGGCTGCGTTCAGCGAACTCTTTCTGGCGCCGCTCGCTCTCTTCTTCTTCCGTCAGAATGTCGATGTCCCAGCCCGTTAGATGCGATGCCAAGCGGACGTTCTGGCCGCGCCGGCCGATCGCAAGCGACAGCTGCGTCTCGGGAACCACGACTTCAATTCGGTTGGAATCTTCGTCGAGAACGACCTTGGAGACTTCGGCGGGCGCCAGCGCGTTCACGATGAAACTTGCCGCGTCCGGGTTCCACTGAATGATGTCGACTTTCTCGCCCTGAAGCTCGTTGACGACAGCTTGAACGCGCGCACCGCGCATGCCGACGCAAGCGCCAACCGGGTCGATCGAACTGTCGTTGGAGATCACGGCGATCTTGGCACGCGAACCAGGGTCGCGGGCCACGGACTTGATCTCAACGATGCCATCGTAAATTTCAGGAACTTCCTGCCCGAACAGCTTGGCCATGAATTCCGGCCGTGCACGAGAGAGAAAGATCTGCGGACCGCGCTGCTCGCGCCGCACATCATAGATGTAAGCGCGGATACGGTCGCCGTAGCGAACATTCTCACGCGGGATCATTTCGTCGCGGCGGATGATGCCTTCAGCCCGGCCGAGGTCGACAATGACGTTGCCGTACTCGGCCCGCTTGACCGTTCCGTTGGTGATCTCGCCGATGCGATCCTTGTATTCGCCAAACTGGCGCTCACGTTCTGCTTCGCGAACCTTCTGAACGATAACCTGCTTTGCGTTCTGCGCCGCAACACGGCCGAAATCCAGAGGCGGTAGGGGCTCTGCAATGAGATCACCAACTTGGGCATCTGGATTGCGCTTTTTTGCGTCGTCCAGGGTGATTTCGGTCGCTTCGTTCTCAATCACCTCAACAACAGCCTGCACTCGCGAAAGGCGCGTCTCGCCGGTCTTTGGGTCGATCTCGCAGCGAATGTCGTTTTCCTGCCCATACCGCGACTTGGCAGCCTTTTGGATGGCGTCTTCCATCGCGGTGATAACGATCTTGCGGTCGATCGACTTCTCACGCGCGACAGCGTCCGCGATCTGCAACAACTCAAGCCGATTGGCGCTGATGCCAGCCATCGCCATCGTCAGGTATCCTCCACTTTGAAAGCGCCGGAGTCCGACCCATCGCCGGGCGGTGCTTTTCCTTTGGCTTTTGCACGCGAAAGAGCTTCGCGTACGAGTTCGTCAGTCAATACGAGGTGGGCGTCTCTAACCAGGCTCACCGGAATTCCGATAACGGTCTCGCCCGCATCCTTCAGATCGACCTTGATCCTGATTTCCCCATCCTCAAACCCTTCGAGTTCACCGCGGAAACGCCTACGGCCCTCAACAGGTTCGTTCAGCTCTACCTTCGCCTCGTGTCCAGCCCAATCTTCGAAGTCCTTCGGCCGCACAAGAGGTCGATCAATTCCAGGCGAGGAGACCTCCAAACGGTAGGCGCCATTGATAACGTCGTTGACGTCAAGCAGCGGCGAGAGCTGCCTGGATATCGTCTCGCAATCATCGATATTGATCGAGCCGTCCGGACGTTCGGCCATGATCTGGACGGTCTGTCCGTCGCGCTTGGAAACCTTCACGCGCACCAGCCGGAACCCAAGGTCTTCAAGCACGGGTTCCGCCAGGGATGCAAGCTCTCCTTCGAGGCCAGCTTCTTTCGCGAAGCGCTCGTTAAGATCCGTGCCTGCGCTGGCAGTCATACGCGACGTAAATCCGATCGATGAGTAAACAATACTTGGACATGACCAGAAAAACCAAAACAAAAAGAGCGGACCAAGAAGGTCCACTCCCTAGAGTTGAGATGATCATGAGCAACTGAACAATACGCGAGTGAAACTATCTGCGCAAGGCCGTTCTGCTTAAAATCCAAGTAATTCGTGTGAAAAAAATCTTGATGGTTAGCTTAGAGCTACCTCCCCCAGAATTTGCCTGGCGTGCTCAACAATCGCGGCATGATAATCGGCCAGGGACGCCATCGCGGCGAGATGGACGACTTCGGCAGGCAAGGTGATTCCACCGGGCGCCGGCAGGTCGCGCGACGCGCAGGCGGACGAGACGACGGTCGGGCGGAAGCCGTGTTCGGCCGCGTATCGCACCGCCGAACTTAGGGATGAATGGCTGGTGAACCCGGCGAACACGAGGTCCTCGATCTGGCGCTGACGCAACTCAGCCTTCAGGTTGGTGGAGATGAAGGGGTTGGGATTGCGTGTTTCCAAGACGAGTTCACCCTCCTTGGGCGTCAA
Source organism: Hyphomicrobium sp. (assembly GCA_041940525.1). Taxonomy (GTDB): domain Bacteria; phylum Pseudomonadota; class Alphaproteobacteria; order Rhizobiales; family Hyphomicrobiaceae; genus JAKAXS01. Next base: position 1,956 of record JBGTSB010000081.1, on the reverse strand, counting down.
CGCAGCGATGAAGCGGCCGCCAGGCTGATCCCGATTAAAGAATTCTCCGCTCCCTCCGTCGCGCGCAATATGGACGACAGGTGCCCGGGCTTCCCGGAAACGGTCAAGCAAATGGGCTGCTTCGTCGACGGCGGCATCGACGTTCCTCAGGCGTAGCGGCCCGTTCCTGAATTCCACCTGCATACAAACAAGGATCAAAGCCGCGTTCGGCAGCTTCGCTGGTTCCCAGTTCATGTTTGTTAACTTCAAGATGGTCTCAGCCATGGCCGTCTCTCGAGCAAAATAGCAGCTCGATGATGCTACGCCCGCCGTCATCCGGCAGCTGTCAACTCCGACAGGTCTTAGGGTGCAGTCTGATGAAGTCAGTGCCTGGTGAAGATCAGGAAATAGGGCTGCCGGCCTTCTCTCCGCGCCTTTTGCTCGTATCGGGTTTGCGGCCAGTCCTCGGGGCGCACCCGCCAGTCGGATGGCCCTGCCGCCGTCCAGCGGAATTGCCCGGCCTTCCGCACGGCCAGCAGCATGTCCCCGGCGTAGGAGGCAATGTCCGTTCCCAGCCTTAATTGGCCGCCTGGGCGCAGCGTGCGAGCCAGCTCCGAAAGCAAATCTGGCTTCACAAGCCGTCTCTTGGCGTGCCGCTTTTTTGGCCAGGGGTCGGGAAACAGAATAAAGGCGCGCGACAGAGAAGACGGCGGCAACTCAGCCAGCAGCGGCCGCACATCATCTGGATGAATGCAAACATTCTCCAGCCCGCTGTCTTCGATGCCTTGAAGCGCTTTGACCACGCCTTCCTCAAAAGGTTCAGCCCCGATCAGCCCGATCCCGGGATTGTTCCGCGCCTGCCAAAGCAAGTGTTCCGCACCACCAAAACCGATCTCCAGCCAAACCTCTCCGACGCTGGTTCGGAACAGTTCGGCTAGATTAGAAGGGACTGCTCCGCACGAGGGCGTGCGCACGGCCGGGAGAGTCGTGTCCATCAATCGAGCTTGGCGCTCGCTGAGTTTTCGACCCCTCCGGCGGCCAAATGACCGGAGCAGCGGCTTACCGCCAGAGGTGTCCTCACCACTCATCAGGTCCACTTTCTCGTCTACGTAAGCAACTGGCCGCGGTCGAGTGTCCGCGGCCAGCAAGTCTTTCTCAAGCACATAGGGTGCCAGGTCGTCGTTACGACACGGCCTTGCTGATGGCTTCAGCCAGGTCCGTCTTCTCCCACGAGAAGCCGCCCTCGGCGTCCGGCGTACGGCCAAAGTGTCCATAAGCGGAGGTGCGGGCAAAGATCGGCTGATTGAGATTGAGGTGGGTGCGAATCCCGCGCGGCGTCAGCTTCATGACGTCACGCAGGGCTGTTTCCAGCTTCGCTTCGTCGACCTTTCCAGTCCCGTGCGTGTCGACATAGATCGACAGTGGCTCAGCTACTCCGATGGCATAGGAAAGCTGCAACGTGCAGCGATCAGCTAAGCCAGCGGCGACAACGTTTTTGGCAAGATAGCGCGACGCATAAGCCGCCGAGCGGTCGACCTTCGTGGGATCTTTACCCGAAAAAGCGCCGCCGCCGTGCGGAGCCGCGCCACCGTAAGTGTCGACAATGATCTTGCGACCCGTGAGGCCCGTGTCGCCATGCGGGCCGCCGATCTCAAACTGGCCGGTGGGGTTGACGTGGACCTTGATCGACGGGTTCCACCACTCGCCGAGCACGGGCTTGAGGATGGTCTCGGTGACCTCCTTCTTGAGCGCGTCCTGGCGGTCGTTCCAGGTCCGGTCGTGCTGGGTGGAGAGGACGACGGTGTGGATGCGGTTGGGGGTGCCGTCGGCGTTGTACTCGACGGTGACCTGACTCTTGGCGTCAGGTCTTGCCCATTCGAGGGTTCCATCTAATCCGGCTTCGCTGAGGGCGAGGGTCAATTGTTGACTGAGGAGGGCAGGAAGTGGCATGAAGTGGCCTTTCAAAGAACTCCAAGA
>JBGTSB010000080.1:0-8663 GCA_041940525.1 Hyphomicrobium sp. | reverse complement strand
CCGTTGGACAGCGTACTGCGGCATGATCACGTCGTTGGAGTTCTTGTAGGACAGCGACTTCTTCGCGCGCCACCCATCGATCTGCTTCCACCAGGCCTTGTGGGCGGACTTGTCCATCACAGCGGAATGCGACTTCCAAAGGCGCAGCATATCCTCAAGCACGTAAGCGACGTCGCCGATGATCGGGATGTCGACGTGCACGTTCTTGTTGATCGATGATGGATCGATGTCGATGTGGATCTTCTTCGAGCCAGGCGAGAATGCATCGAGGCGGCCCGTGATACGGTCGTCGAAGCGCGCGCCTACGCAAACCATCACGTCGCAATCGTGCATAGCCCAATTGGCCTCGTACGTGCCGTGCATTCCGAGCATGCCGAGCCACTGCTTGTCGGACGCTGGATAAGCGCCGAGACCCATCAGAGTCGACGTGATCGGGAAGCCTGTCAGACGTACGAACTCACGCAGCAACTGGCTGGCCTTGGGGCCGGAGTTGATAACGCCGCCGCCGGTATAAAACACGGGTCGCTTGGCCTGAGCGAGCAGCTCGACGGCTTCGCGGACTGGCCCTTGGTCTGGCTTGAGCTTGGGCCGATAGGTTTTGTGACCGATGTTCGTGGGTCCGACGTAGTTGCCGGTCGCGAACTGAATGTCCTTGGGTATGTCGACGACGACTGGACCTGGCCGACCGGTGCGCGCGATCTGGAATGCCTCATGGATGATGCGCGACAAATCGTTGACGTCCTTCACGAGCCAATTGTGCTTGGTGCAAGGCCGCGTGATGCCAACTGTGTCGCATTCCTGAAACGCGTCGTTGCCGATGAGATGCGTTGGCACCTGTCCGGTGATGCAGACGACCGGGATGGAATCCATCAACGCGTCGGTCAGTCCGGTGACGGCATTCGTGGCGCCTGGTCCGGAGGTGACGAGGACAACGCCGACTTTGCCCGTGGAGCGTGCATAGCCTTCCGCAGCATGGACTGCCCCGCCTTCTTGGCGAACCAAGACATGGCGGATGTCTTCTTGCTGGAACAGCTCGTCGTAGATCGGAAGGACGGCACCACCCGGGTAGCCGAACAACACGTCCACGCCCTGGTCGGTGAGCGCCTTGATCACCATTTCAGCGCCCGTCATTGTGCGCGCCATCGCAACTCTTCCTTACCGTGAGTTCTTAGACAACAAGGGCGTCTTTCACAGGGAAAGACGCCATCTGAGCGCCGCACACTACTGGCCCGATATTGCAGGGTCAACAGTCATCGTAAAATATTTTGAAGAAGATGGTCGCTGTTACTTTCCATTTCTTGCGCCGCGATATGTCTCCATGAAAACATATTACGTCTGAGCCATGTCAGCTGCCTTTTGGCATACTGACGTGTCTGCTGTTGCGCCTCAGCGGCTGCGTCTGCTTCCGAGATATCTCCGCGTACCAATTTGAGCACCTGGGGTACTCCCAGCGCGCGCATGGCTGGGAGCCCAGGGTCGAGATTTTGAGATGCGAGGGCTTCAATTTCGGCGCGGGCTCCGGCGCTAAGCATTGCCAAAAAACGGGTGTCGCAGCGTTGGTAGAGCGTTTCCCGGTCGGGCATGACAACGAGGCGGATCGTTTCGCTTTCGTTGAGGACCGGTTCGCCCGGACGTTGTTGCCAGTCCGCGAGGGACTGGCCGGTCGATTCGAGCACCTCAAGGGCGCGAGTTATCCTTTGCGGATCTGAAGGCCGCAACCGTGCGGCCATTTCTGGGTCGCGGCGCTGCAGTTCGGCGTGCAAATCGGCCGGTGTTAAAGCAAGTGCTTGTGCCCTCCAGTGATCTCTGACGCTGGGGTCGATCTGGGGAATGGGTGACAAGCCTTCCAGTAAGGCTTTGAAGTAGAGCCCGGTCCCTCCCACAATGATGGGCCGGCGGCCGGCTTGCTGTGCTTCTTCGATGGCGGCTGCCGCTTCGCGGGCATATCGGCCGGCAGAATAGGCTTCGCTGGCTGCGACGTGGCCATAAAGCCTATGCGGCGACCTGCGCTCGTCCTCTTCCGAGGGGCGCGCGGAGATGATGCGCAGCTCGCGATAGACCTGCATGCTGTCGGCGTTGATGATCGTGCCCCCTGTGGCCTCGGCCAAAAGGAGGGCCAATCCCGACTTGCCGCTGGCAGTCGGACCTGCAATGAGAATGGGAGGCGCGGACGTCATCGTCTGCCCTTAGCTCAAATCACCACGCCAGTTAAGACCACATGCCGCAAGCCTCTATCGTTCTGACATGCGCGCCCGGTGCGGCGGCGCTTGACCCTGGTCTCGTCTCAAATCTGGCCAATGCGTTGATGGCCAGCAATGGGGTGACGTGGCTGGCTGAAAAGGAAGCCTGTTGGATCGCCCTGCCGGAGGCAACCGATCCTTCCGCGGCTCTGGCGCTGGCCACACCGGCGTTCTCCGTTCAGCCGGTGGATGTGAACGTGGTACCTGCGTCTCGTGCGGGCGCCCGCAAGCAGCTGCTGGTGGCCGACATGGAATCCACCATCATCGAGCAGGAGTGTCTGGATGAGCTTGCGGATTATGTCGGTGCTCGTGAGCGGATTGAGGCCATTACCGCCAAGGCCATGCGCGGGGAACTTGAGTTCGACGCCGCGCTGCGTGAGCGGGTCGCGATGCTTGCCGGGTTGGACGCGCGGCTGCTTCAGGACATCTACGACCGGGTGACGTTGATGCCGGGCGCAGAAACGTTGGTCGCTACTATGCGCGCTGCTGGCGCCTACTGTGCGCTCGTTTCGGGCGGGTTCACGTTCTACACCGCGCAAGTCGCGGAGCGTTTAGGCTTTGACACGCATCAGGGTAATGAACTGTACGTTGCAGAGGGAAAGGTCACCGGGACAATCGGCGATCCTATTCTGGGCCGGCAGGCCAAGCGGCTCGCGCTGTTGAGTTTGGCCGAACAGAATGGCGTGGCGACTGATGATACGCTCGCTGTTGGTGACGGCGCGAATGATCTCGACATGCTCGCCGCCGCCGGGTTGGGTGTCGCTTTTCGGGCTAAACCGGCCGTGGCTAAGGCTGCGCGTTTCTGTCTCCACCATTCGGATTTGACGGGACTGCTTTATCTGCAGGGCTTTGCCAAGGCCGAGTTCAAATAAGCGGACTTTTGACCTTAAGGCTGTTGCAGAGCTTGCGGTCGCAGCGCGCCGGTGCGTTCGGCCTCTTCCAATGCGTGTGCGAGATCTTCGCGGGCCTTTTCCGCTTGGCGTTGGCGCGACCAAAGGCTTTCGTAAAGGCCGCCCTTGGCGATCAGTTCGGCATGAGTGCCCTGCTCGACCAGCTTTCCTTTTTCCAGAACCAAGATCTGGTCTGCGTGCACGATCGTCGACAAGCGGTGGGCGATGACAAGCGTCGTGCGATCGCGTGAGATGCTATCGAGAGCGTCCTGGATTTCTTTTTCCGTATGGCTGTCAAGCGCGCTGGTGGCTTCGTCGAGCATCAGGATGGGTGGAGACTTGAGGATGGTCCGTGCGATGGCGACGCGCTGCTTTTCGCCTCCGGACAGCTTCAGGCCGCGCTCACCAACCATGGTATCGTAGCCGTCAGGCAGGTCGCGAATGAACTTGTCGATTTGCGCGAGTTTTGCTGCGGCAATGACGTCGTCTTCGGTCGCCTCCATGCGGCCGTAGCGGATGTTGTAGGCGATCGTGTCGTTAAACAGCACCGTGTCCTGTGGCACCATTCCAATAGCATTGCGCAGGCTTGTTTGCGTGACGTCCTTGATATCCTGACCATCGATCGTTACGCGGCCAGACTGGATATCGTAGAACCGGAACAGGATACGGCTGATGGTCGACTTACCGGCGCCCGAGGGGCCGACGATCGCGACCATCTTGCCGGGTGGCACCTCGAAGGAGAGGTTTTTGAGGATGCCGCGTTCCTTGTCGTAGGAGAACGACACGTCTTCGAAGCGGATCACGCCATCGGAAACCTGAAGCGGGCGTGCACCTGGCTTGTCGGGGATTTCCGGCTTCTCTCCGAGGAGCGAGAACATTGTTTCCAGATCGACAAGGCTTTGCTTGATGTCGCGATAGACCATGCCGAGGAAGTGGAGCGGCTGATAGAGCTGGATCATCATGGCGTTGATCATCACGAAATCGCCGATCGAATGCGTACCAGCCAGAACGCCACGGCTGGCCAGCCACATCACGAGCACCATTCCCGCCGTGAAGATCACGGCCTGGCCGAAATTGAGCGTGCCCAGAGACATGTACGTGCGGATGGCCGCGCGCTCATAGCGGGCCATCGACCTGTCGAACCGCTGTGCCTCTAGCTGTTCGTTTCCGAAATATTTGACTGTTTCGAAGTTGAGCAGGCTGTCGATCGCCTTTGTGCTGGCATCGTTGTCGCTCTCGTTCATCTCGCGGCGGATCGCGATGCGCTTTTCGCTGGCCCAGAATGTGAACCACATGTAGGTGGCGATCGTTGAGAGCAGGATCACGACATAGATAGCATCGAAGAAATAGAGCAGCAGGCCGCAAGCCAGGAGCAGCTCCAGTGCAGTCGGCACCATGTTCATGACGCCCATGCGTATGATGAGTTCGATGCCGCGCGAGCCGCGCTCAATGACGCGAGAGAGTCCGCCGGTACGCCGTTCCAGGTGGAAGCGTAGTGACAGGCGGTGAAGGTGTTCGAAAGTGCGCTTGTTCAAGGTCCGAACAGCGTTCTGTCCCACCGATATGAACATCACGTCGCGCAGCTGTGTCAGCCCCATCATCGCGATGCGGGCAAACCCATATGCGAAGATAAGCATGGCCGCACCGATGGCGATTGAGCCCGCGTCGATGCCAGCGCCGCCGCTCGTTTCTTTTGTCAGCGCGTCCGTCGCCCATTTGTAGAGGACGGGCGTGGAGACCGTGACAAGCTTGGCGCAGACTAGAAAAATGAACGCGAGAACGACGCGTACGCGAAGGTCCTGTCGGCCTTCCGGCCAAACGAACGGTGCCAGCCCTTTTAGAACTGTCCAATGATCATCCGTTCGGACAGGCTGGCGCGCTTGAGGCCGAGCAGCTGAGCCGGTGGTGGTTTTGGCTGATGACGGTGTGGAGACGGACATTGGCGTCGATATAAACCGCTGACCTACCAGCGCAAGGGGCGCTTTGCGCGGGTGACGGCCTTACACATTGATGTCGCGGCCGGGCGGTAGCGTGCTAACGCAATCGGTATATCGGGGATGCGCTGGGTACGATTAGACCCCATATTCCTAGAGTGAGCGTGGTCCGCCAGCCTGAGAGGGCTGTCCGGGCCCTAATTTTCTCAACGAGTTCAGAGCAATGCAAAAAAAGCGGTGTGATAAGCACCTAGATGAAGCCAGCAAGGTTCCCGGTCATCCGATCCGGAATATCTGCGTTTACTGCGGATCGGGCCCCGGCCAGGACGAAGCTTATGTGGAGGCGGCACAAACACTTGGCGCCGCACTGGCCGCCAATGATATCGGCTTGGTTTACGGCGGCGGAAGCCTCGGACTGATGGGCGAGGTCGCGCGCGCAACCATCGGCGCCGGTGGCCGTGTTACCGGGATTATACCGGAATTTCTCTCCGACAAGGAAAAGATGCTGAAGGACGTGCACGAACTCATCGTGACCAAGGACATGCACGAGCGCAAACAGCTGATGTTTCTCAAGTCGGATGCCTTCGTCGCCTTGCCCGGCGGGATCGGGACGTTGGAAGAGCTGGTGGAGCAGCTCACGTGGTCACAGCTGGGACGGCACGAAAAGCCAATCGTTGTTGCTAATATTTCTGATTTTTGGCGGCCGTTTTTGAACCTGCTGCAGCACATGAAGGACGACGCCTTCATCCGCGCAGGTCTCGATCTGCACTTCACGGTTGTGGATGACGCGGCCAACATCGTTCCCGCTGCCATTGCCGCGGCGGGTGACAAGGAAGCGATCGATCCCGGTATCGCAGTCGCTGCGCGGTTTTGAACCGCGACGTCCGGACTGTCTTGATTGTGCCGCGATCTCGCGTTGTGCTCCGAGGAAGTCATACCGAGGGAGACTTTTGTGGCATCCGTGCTAGAGCCTGAACGGCAGCGCGAACACCGCCGCCGTAACTTCTTGCAGTCCGTCATTCTGCTCGCCGGGATTGGGCTGCTGCTCGTCACGGCTGTTGCGATCGTTTGGGGTCTGATCGGGGCCGTATTCACCGCTGTCATCCTAGCCGCCTTGTTCTTGCTGGCGCCGCGTGTTCCGCCGGAGGCTGTGATGAGGCTCTACCGTGCGACGCTTGTACCGCCAAACGCCGACAGCCAACTCTCCAGTCTTGTTGATGTTCTGGCCTATCGCGCCAACCTTCCCGCGCGGCCAAAACTCTACGTTATTCCGAGCATGACTTTGAATGCTTTCGCTACCGGCAGCCCCGGCCACTCGGCAATTGGGCTGACGGAGGGGCTGTTGCGCCGCCTTTCACTGCGGGAGATTTCCGGCGTGCTTGCGCATGAGATCAGCCACGTGCGCAATAACGATTTGGAAGTGATGGCGCTCGCCGACGTGATGACGCGGTTCCTGCAAGTTCTTGCCTATGTGGCTTTGATTTTGGCTGCCTTGAACCTGTTCGCGATGCTGACGGGCGAGCAAGTTGTTTCCTGGTGGACGATCGCGTTGCTCTACAGCGCCCCGGCGATCTCCTCTTTGCTTCAGCTGGGGCTTTCTCGCGCACGCGAGTTCGACGCCGATCGGGAGGCCGCCGCGCTAACGGGGGATCCGATGGGCCTGGCCTCGGCGCTGAGGCGGCTGGAAACCTACACTGGCCGTTTTTGGGAAGATCTGATGTTTCCGGTGCCGGGCCGGCGCGTTCCGCAGCCATCGGTCTTGAGAACGCATCCGACCAATGACGAACGCGTTGAACGGCTGCTTTCGCTGCAAGCCGAGCCTGCGCAATACGATCGTATCGTAATCGTTGAACAGCCGATGGTGTCGCTAGCCGGAATGGGCCCGAGCCAAATGCGGCCACGGTACCGCTGGCCTGGGCTCTGGTACTAGATGGACCAAGGGGCGAAGTTTCCTCCGCCCCGGCATCGTCCGATGATTTGCCTCAGCTGATTACTTCCACTCGATCTTCAGGATCTCGTAGGAGCGCGCGCCCTTTGGCGTGACAACTTCGGCGCTGTCGCCTTTGGACTTCCCGATCAACGCGCGAGCAATCGGAGAGGAGATGGAAATCTTGCCATCCTTGACCGCAGCTTCGGTGTCGCCAACGATCTGGTACTTGACCTTCTCGTCCGTATCCTCGTCAACGAGGGTGACTGTGGCGCCGAATTTGACAGTCGCTCCTGAGAGCTTGGACGTGTCAATGATGTCCGCGCGCGAGATCTTATCCTCCAGTTCGGCGACCTTTGCCTCGTTGAGGCCCTGTGCTTCCTTGGCGGCGTGATATTCAGCGTTTTCCGACAGGTCTCCGTGCGAGCGTGCTTCCGCGATCGCTTGAATGATGCGCGGGCGCTCTTCGGATTTCAGACGGTGAAGTTCCTCTTCCAGCCTCTTGTAGCCTTCAGTAGTTATCGGAACCCGTTCCATCGACATTGCTAACGTCTCCCAGACGGCCTGGCTACAGAGCCAGAGCCTGCAACGATTATAGGTCTCGTTAATACGCGAGAGGGATAGACCAAGCCCGGTGAGACCTCCGGCTGGCCATTTTAGTTCGGATCAGGTCGCGCGGTGAATGTAAGTCTGCAAAGGCGCCACATTGAGCGCACCCGACTTCAGAGCCTTGATCGCCCGGGTCACCGCGACCGCACCTGATAACGTAGTATAGTATGGAATATGGTGAAGCAAGGCCGAGCGGCGAATGTCCTTGCTGTCAGACAGGGCTTTGGCGCCTTCTGTTGTATTAAAAACTAACTGAACCTCGCCATTTTTGATGGCGTCGACGATGTGCGGCCGGCCTTCGAGGACCTTGTTGACGACATCGCAGTCAACGCCTTGGGTCTCCAGGTAGCGCTTGGTGCCCCGCGTGGCGATGATGTTGAAGCCCATGGCCTGCAGCTCTTTCAGGGGCTGGACGATGCGTTCCTTGTCCGTTTCCTTGACCGACGCGAAGACCGTTCCTTCCAAAGGCAGGATCTGACCGGCGCCCAGCTGGCTCTTGTAGAACGCCAAGGGGAAGTCAGTATCGATGCCCATCACTTCGCCGGTGGAGCGCATTTCCGGCCCTAGAATCGGATCGACCCCTGGGAAGCGCGCAAACGGGAAGACTGCCTCCTTGACCGCGATGTGGTCGAACTTGGTATCTTCCAGGCCGAAGTCCTTCAGAGGCTTGCCCGCCATCACCTGGGCGGCGATCGATGCGATCGGATGGCCGATCACCTTGGCAACGAACGGCACCGTACGCGAAGCGCGCGGGTTGACCTCAAGGATGTAGATCTTGTCGTCCTTGATGGCGAACTGAACGTTCATGAGGCCGACCACGCCGAGGGCCAGGGCCAGTTTACGTGCCTGACGTTTCAGTTCCGCGATGGCCTCCTCGCCAAGTGTGTGGGGAGGCAAAGAACAGGCGCTGTCGCCGGAATGGATACCGGCTTCCTCGATATGCTCCATGATGCCAGCGATGTAGGTATTGGTGCGGTCTTGTCCCAAGTTGTAGACGGGGAAGAGCGTCCCATTGCTTACGGTAGCAGGGTGCTGACGAAGACAGAAAGACGTTACTGTGTCA
>JBGTSB010000079.1:0-8795 GCA_041940525.1 Hyphomicrobium sp. | reverse complement strand
CCCGGACGGCCAAATCTTTCGCTTTGCCGGTCGCCAGCTGGGCATGGGCCGGTTGTATTGGGTGACTTCCATGCTCTAACAAGGCTCAGCAGACCGGGGAGCGGAGGGAGCAGATGGATTTTCTGATCGTCGTGGGGGCGCTGGCTCTCCTGATGTTTGTCGCCTACCGGGGCTACAGCGTGATCCTGTTCGCGCCGATTGCGGCCATGCTTGCGGTGCTATTGACCTGGCCTGGGGCCGTGGCGCCCATGTTCACCGGCGTCTTCATGGACAAGATGGTGGGCTTCGTGAAGCTCTACTTTCCAGTGTTTGTTCTGGGCGCTGTGTTCGGAAAAACAATTGAGCTTTCGGGGTTTTCCCAATCGATCGTGACGGCGATCATCGGCCTCGTCGGCCGCGAGCGCACCATTTTGTGCATTGTCCTGGTTTGCGCTGTGCTGACCTATGGCGGTGTTTCGCTGTTCGTTGTGGTGTTTGCCGTCTATCCGTTTGCCGCCGAGATGTTTCGTCAGGGCGGCATTCCGAAACGTCTGATCCCCGGCACGATTGCGCTGGGGGCGTTTTCGTTCACGATGGACGCGCTTCCGGGGACGCCGCAGATCCAGAATATCATTCCAACGTCATTCTTCGGGACAACCACGTGGGCCGCACCGGTCCTTGGCACGCTTGGCGGCTTACTCATTCTCGTCGTTGGCGTGAGCTATCTATCCTGGCGTGTCCGCGCGGCGGAGAAAAAGGGTGAGGGCTACGGTGAGGGACATATCAACGAGCCGGAGCCCATCAGCGGTGAAGCGCTTGTTCATCCCGCGATCGCGTTGTTGCCGCTGATCGTTGTCGGCGTCACGAACAAGATTTTCACGCAACTCATTCCGCAGCTCTATGGCGAGACGGCCGAAGTGCAGCTGGCGATGGCAAAGCCGGTGACGACTGACGTGTCTGCCATGACGGCGATTTGGGCCGTGGAAGCGGCACTTATTCTCGGCATACTCACCGTTATGGTGTTTGCCTTCCGCACCGTTTGGGCCAAGTTCGCACAAGGCAGCCAGGCCGCGATTGGCGGCGCGTTGCTGGCGTCGATGAACACCGCATCCGAATATGGGTTTGGTGCGGTCATTGCCGCGCTTCCTGGCTTCATCGTTATCCGCGATGCCTTGCAGGCAATTCCCAATCCGCTCGTGAACGAGGCGGTGACAGTTACGACGCTGGCGGGCATTACCGGGTCGGCGTCTGGAGGCATGAGTATTGCGCTGGCGGCGATGGCCGATCAGTTCAAGGCGGCGGCTGATGCTTCGGGAATTCCGCTAGAGGTTTTCCATCGCGTTGCGTCGATGGCGAGCGGTGGCATGGATACGCTGCCGCACAATGGCGCGGTGATCACGTTGCTGGCGGTTACGGGGCTAACACACCGCCAGTCCTATCCGGACATCTTCGCTGTGACCGTCATCAAGACAACCGCCGTGTTTGCCGTCATCGCGATCTACTATCTCACCGGCTGGGTGTAGGGCCTAGTGGTAGCCTTCGCCTTCCCGGATTTTTCCGCGGAAGGTGTAGTAGACGAAGACCGTGTAGGCGAGGATGACCGGTAGCAAAATGAGCGTGCCGACCAGCATGAACAGCTGAGACGACGGATGGGCCGCCGTGTCCCAAATCGTGAGGGACGGTGGCACCAGGTACGGCAAGTTGGAGATTGCCAGACCGGCGAAGCCGAGAAGGAAGAGCGAGACCGAGGCAACGAACGGCGTCGTGTCGTCTTCGGGATTGTGCAGGCCTCGCCATGCCAGGTAAGCGGCACCTGCGGTCAATATTGGGACCGGCGATAGTAGAAGAATGTTTGGCCAGGCGAACCAGCGGTCGAAAATGCGGTCGAACGCCAGCGGGGTCCAGATACTGACGATGGCCATCGCTGCCAAGACGACGAGCAGCAGTTTCTTGGCGTGTTCGCGTGCGGCCGTGGCAACTTCGCCTTCAGTCTTCATGACCAGCCATGTCGCGCCAAGAAGGGCATAGCCGGCCACCGTGGCTGCGCCTGTGAAGAGTGCGAATGGCGTCAGCCAATCAAATGAGCCGCCGGCGTAGGCACCGTTTTCGATTTTGATGCCTTGGAGGAGTGAGCCGAGCACGATGCCTTGCGCGAATGCGGCAACGATCGAACCGTAGGTAAAGGCGAGATCCCAAAATTGATGCTTGGGTTTGGAGACCCAGCGGAATTCGAATGCGACACCGCGAAAGACGAGCGCCAACAGCATGATGATGATAGGTAGATAAACCGCGGGCATGATCGTTCCATAGGCCTGCGGGAAGGCCACGAAGAGGCCGCCACCGCCGAGAACAAGCCACGTTTCGTTTCCGTCCCAGAAGGGCGCGACAGAGTTCATCATCACGTCGCGGCGATGTTCTTCCGGGTTTGCCGGGAAGAGGATGGCGATGCCGAGATCAAAGCCATCAAGCACAACGTAGAGCGCGACGGCCGTGCCAAGAAGGGCGACCCAGACGACCGGAAGCCAGTAAGTGATGTCATCCATGGCAGGCCTCGTTAGCGGCTGTTGTCATGTTGGCCTTTTTCATTATGACGCACTCCCTTCCGTGGCTTCGTGCGCGGCTTCGGTAGCAGCCGACATCGGGCGGGATGGCAGTGCGTCTTCGTCAGGTTCGGGCTGGATGGAGGCGCCCTGTGGGCCCTTCTCGATCAGGCGGTTGATGTAATAGACGCCCATGGAGAAGACCGAACTGTAAATCAGAACAAACAGAATGAGCGTTGTTAGCACCGCACCGAATTCGACTGGAGAGACGGCATCAGCTGTTCTCAATATTCCGGTTGCGACCCAGGGCTGGCGGCCGGTCTCGGTGACCCACCAGCCGGCTAGAATGGCGACGAAGCCAAGGGGCCAGCTGTATTGAACCCATTGGAGATACCACTTCGTTTCGAACAACGTCTTTCGCCACCACAAGAATGCGCCAATCAGCCCGATACCGATCATGATGATGCCGATGCCGACCATGGCGCGGAAGGCGAAGAAAACCGGTTTAACCGGCGGGCGGTCTTCCGGCTTGAAGTCCTTCAGGCCCTTGAATAGGCCCTCGGTGCTGTGGGTGATGATGAAGCTGGCCATACCCGGTATCGCAATCTCGAAGTCGTTGCGCTCTTCTTTTTCATTCGGCCAGGCAAAGAGAACGAGATCGCCGGGTTTGGAACCATCCCAATGGGCTTCCATTGCCGCGACCTTGGCGGGCTGATGGATGGCGGTGTTGAGGCCATGCATGTCTCCGATGAACGCCTGGAGCGGCGCTAAGATCGCGACCATTCCGAGACCCATGCGGATCATCGTCTTGGATTCTTCGATGAAGCGATCTTTGACCAGGTAGCGGCAGCCGACAGCGAGGACGACCAGTGAGGTCGTCAGGTAGGCTGCTGTAAACATGTGCGCGAAGCGATACGGGAAGCTCGGATTGAAGATCACTTCGATCCAGTTGATCGGATAGGCGATGCCGTCGCGCACTTCGTGGCCGGCGGGCGTTTGCATCCAGCTGTTGGCAGACAGAATCCAGAAGGCCGATAGTGAGGTGCCGATCGCGACGAGTACAGCAGACGTGACGTGCAGGTTGGGAGAAACGCGGTTCCAGCCAAACAGCATGATGCCGAGGAATGATGCTTCCAGGAAGAAGGCCGTGAGCACTTCATATCCGAGCAGCGGGCCGAGAACGTTGCCGACAACTACGGAGAATTGGCTCCAGTTCGTTCCGAACTGGTAGGACAAAACGATGCCGGAGACGACGCCCATGGCGAAGGATACGGCGAAGATCTTGGTCCAAAACCTGGCGAGGGTTCTTAAGTGTTCCCGGCCGGTGAGGCGCCAGCGGACCAGCAGTGTTGCGATGAACGCTGCCAAGCCGATGGTGAAACTTGGGAAGATGATGTGGAATGCAACAGTGAATGCAAATTGGATGCGCGCCAATAGAATGGCATCAGGATCCATGAGTCAGCCTCCGCTGGTTGCCCAGTTCTTCGATAACGCCAGTTTGGCGTGAACCGCTCCGTCTGTCGACATGCTAGCCGGTTCTGCGACAGCGCGTCTTCCTTCATACCAATCTATACGATTGTGCCGGTGACAGGCGTGCTATGGTTGGATGAATAAAAGAAGGACGAGTAGGGAGCAACGGGGATGAGAGGCTACCGCGAGAAGCTGGTACGCGATTTGCCGCGCTGGCGGGAGGCTGGTTGGGTCACCGCTCACGGCGAGGAGGCGATCCTCCGGGACGTGGGCCCAGAAACCGGCGGGCTAAACATGGCCGGTATCCTGGCGACACTGTCGGCCATTCTTCTCGGCTTTGCCCTCATGACATTCGTCGCTTCCAATTGGCAGGACATGTCGAACACGGCGCGACTTGCTGTTCTGTTTGGTTCGGTTGCGATTTCCTATGCTGCGGCGGCTGTTCTGTTCGCCAAGGAGATGCCGGGCTTTGGGCATGCGGCTGTGCTTGCCGGGGTTGCTGCTTTCGGCGCGAGTATCATGCTGATCGGTCAGATGTACCATCTAGGTGGCTACCCGCCCCACGCGGTTTTGATGTGGGCGGTTGGTGCGACGGTGGCCGGCCTGCTTATTCGCTCCAACGCGACGCTGGCGCTTGCCATGATCCTTGTTGGGCTGTGGTGGGGCTGGGAAGTCTCCATCCATAACAAGATCTATTGGCCGGCCTTGATCGGTTGGGCTGCTGTATCAGCCGGATTCTATTATCAGCGCTGGTGGCCGGGCGTTCATCTATCCGCACTTGCGTTGCTCGTGTTCGTGATCCATGCGGCCTTACATGGGTCTTCGCGCCATGACGCACATATCGTTACTGGCGGCTGGATACTGGCCTCGATTGGTTTCGGTGTCGTGCTGCTCGGGGTTTTCGGGCATCGGTTCTTGCGCGTGCTGAAGCCCTTGTCGCGGGTGTTAGCGGGCTACGGCGCGATCGCAGGGTTTTTCGGATTGTTTTGCTTGCAGTTCTTCAACAGCGTTCCTGGGTACGGTGCGCCGCCTTGGTTGACGGGACTGGTGCCCATTGCGGTCATCACCTTGGCATTCGCGATCGGCGCAGCAGCGTGGGGGCTAAAGACGGAAAACGGCAGCCTCGTCTGGTTGGGGTATATCGCGTTTTCGATTGAGATCTTGGGGCTCTACTTCAAGACAATCGGGTCGTTGCTGAATACGTCGGCATTCTTCCTGTCGGTTTCTATCTTGGTGGCGCTGCTGGCTGTGATCGCCTACCGGCTCCATGCTCGTCAATCGACGGCACCGGAGGTGCCGGCATGATTGATTTTCTGAAAAGCCGCCCGATCGCGGTGATTGCTGTAGCGGTATTGCAGCTGATTGTGCTCGGTCTCTTCGTGTGGGATCGGGAGTACCGCGTCCGCAATGGCGTTGAGATCGTGTTGCCGGTCATCCCAGTGGATCCGCGCAGTTTGTTTCAAGGCGACTACGTGATCTTGGGTTACGACATCTCGACGATCGAAGGCTATTTCAACACGCTGCCTGAACGCGGCAGCCCGCTTTACGTCACGATCGTGCCGGACGGGCAAGGCGGCTGGAAATATGCGCGCCACCGGACGTATGGGGATCTCGATGCCGTGCCGGGCGGTGTTGTTTTGAAGGGCCGTGTCGAGAGTGCCCGTGAAGCGCCGGGGCCGAACAAGGGCGTGGTGCGGTTGAGCTATGGCTTGGAGCGCTTCTTTGTTCCTGAGGGCGAGGGAAAGGAGTTGGAGAAGCTTGTGCGCGACAAGAAGCTGTCGGCCATCATATCGGTCTGGCGCGACGGGACGAGCGCGTTGAAAGGGCTCACGAGCGAAGGCCGCGTTCTGTTTGAAACCGGGGTCGCGGCCAAGCAGCCGGATCAGGTGCCGCCAATGGGCGAGCAGCGCCCCACAGAACGGCCAGCCCGGCCAGAACCTACGCAGCAAAACTGACCTAGATCAGCGGGCTGCGATCGGCGCTTCCAGACAGAAAATTTCTTGAAGTGCCATGGCAACTTAATTGTCCGCCTACGCCGTGTGTTTGGATTGCCTCTGACCCTAGAAAAGTAGCGCACTGGTAAACAGATTGTCCTGGCGCGCGGCCAGAATCTGTCAGAGTTATCAGCGTATGTTTCGGACATGGCATAGGGGCTATACATGAGTTCCAGATTGCTCGCGTTGTCGGGATTGCTTGTTTCGGTTGCGGTCGTGGGTTCAGCCTTGCCTGCGTTGGCGGATTCTACGGGATTTGCCTCGGCGCATGCTTGGCGGAAAGAGCGTGGCAGGACGTGTCTCGCCGACCATTGGCACTATGGTACAAGCAACACGATGCGAACGAAGAAGCTGGCGCAGCGGGATGCGATTGCGTCCTGGCAGGGGTTCACCGATTTTGAGTATGGGTCGGACTGGGCCAGGTGGAGCCGTGCGGCCAGCAAGAAAATGGGTTGTAAGCAAGTCAGTGGCGGTTGGGACTGCAGCGTGGAAGCGCGCCCTTGCCGCTAACTGGATGCGTTGAGTAGCACGATCTCTCTCTAGAAACTGGCTAACGGCCGGAGCGGTGCCCACGCTCTGGCCGTTGCCATTTCTGGGTTTAGATGCGCAAGCCGAATAGCCGGCCAAGGATGGACTTCAGGAAGCCGACGCCCCAACGCAGCAGGATGAAGCGGATGATCCAGCTGATGATGCCGCCGTTCTGCAGTCCAAGCACGTTGCCCAGGATGTTGCGGATTATGGTGCTTAGGAAGTCACCGCCTCCGCCGCCGCTGGGTGCCGGCTGACCTGCGGAGCCGCCGGGCACGCGGAAGCCGCCGCGGCGCAAGATGTCTGACAGATCGCCATAGGGGTTGTCTTTGTGTGGGCCCATGCCCGGCACGTCATCTTCGGGTACAGGAAGCGGGCTTTGCTGGGGTATGCCGCCGCCCGAGTTCTGCGGGCTGGCCCAGTCGGTTTGCGGGGGCGGGCTGAAGCGCCGTGGCGTTTCGCCTGGAAGGGGGAGCGGATTGCCGTACTGGGGAGGTGCCAATTGTCCGCCACCGCCCAGGTCATCGCGGGCTTCGCGGGCAATTTCATCAATGCCGGGAATTTTCAGAATATCGCCGAACGCGGCTTTGGATTTCTCAGAGACTGCGCCCATCAGGATGGCAGCGATTGATGGAAGCATGGACTTTACGGTGTCCGTGGAAAGCCCGGCCTCGCGGGCGGCGCTGGCGGCCACGGCTCTGCTTTTAGTCTTGGAGCCAAAGAGCTGGGACAGAATGCCGATGCCGTCTCCGGTGATTTGAGGGGCATCCAGTGGGACGTTGGGTTGAAAATAGGCGGACCGGCCGGGGGCTCCGATGATTTCGATGACATCGGCCAGGCCGCCGCGCGATAGGGCCCGGGCTTCCATGCTTTGCGACAAGGCTTTGGCGACGCGGTCCGCGGCAATTGCGGTTTTGTCCGTTTCCGTTCCATAAGCCTTGGCCAAGCTGGCAATGGCGTCCTTGGTCAAGTCTTCCCGCGTGAAGTCAAACATGCGGCTTTCCTTTTTGAGATCAGGGATATCGGCAAAAAGAGGTACTCCGTCAGTCACCTGTATTTAGCCGAGATGCGCCAGGCTTTCGACCAAATAGGCGGCTGGGGCCGGGGAAATACAATCTTCCGGGCGTGGAAGCTCGTAAGTGGGTCCAGCGTGCGCTATCAGGGGGAGAGGGTGCTGGCGGGGCCTTCAGGTCGTCCCTGCCGTCAACATCTTATACCTTCGGCCAAATAGTGACTGTGTTGCAACGCGATGGCGGTTTTGGCATGGTCCGGGCCGCTTGACTCGCTTTCGGGGGCAGCAGCCGGTTTCGTGGCTTTGGCCTCGAAGACCGATCAGAATTAGAACCCGGCCTCTAAGGGGGGGCATCAAATGACGGAAATCCTATGGGGGATTATCGCCTGCGGGGCGTTGTCGATCCTTTATGCCGTATTCACGATCCAGTCGGTGATGAAAGCCGATGCTG
The DNA here is from genome assembly GCA_041940525.1 of Hyphomicrobium sp. Taxonomy (GTDB): domain Bacteria; phylum Pseudomonadota; class Alphaproteobacteria; order Rhizobiales; family Hyphomicrobiaceae; genus JAKAXS01. The sequence goes on along the minus strand of JBGTSB010000079.1, from coordinate 821 downwards.
GTAATGCCCGGATGCAAGAAATCGCCGGCGCAATCCGTGAAGGCGCTTCAGCTTATCTCAACCGCCAGTACACGACGATCGCGATCGTCGGCGCGGTGATCTTTGTTTTGGCTTGGGTGCTTTTGGGTGGCCCGGTCGCACTTGGCTTCCTAACGGGCGCCGTGTTGTCAGGTCTTGCCGGTTACATCGGCATGCACGTGTCGGTACGCGCGAACGTTCGTACCGCGCAGGCCGCGGCGGACTCGCTCTCGCGCGGTCTCGACATCGCATTTAAGTCTGGCGCAGTGACGGGCTTGCTTGTTGCTGGCTTGGCTCTGCTCGGCGTGTCGGTCTATTACTTCATTCTGATTGGGCCGATGGGTTTTGGACCCGCTGATCGGACAGTGATTGACGCGTTGGTGGCTCTCGGCTTCGGCGCTTCTCTGATTTCGATTTTCGCGCGTTTGGGCGGCGGTATCTTCACCAAGGGTGCCGACGTTGGCGGCGATCTCGTCGGCAAGGTTGAAGCTGGCATCCCGGAAGATGACCCGCGTAACCCGGCCACGATTGCAGATAACGTCGGTGACAACGTTGGTGACTGCGCTGGCATGGCTGCCGACTTGTTCGAAACCTATGCGGTGACAGTCGTCGCCACGATGGTTCTTGCGGCGATCTTCTTCTCCGGTCAGGAGTCACTGGCCGCGTTGATGATCTACCCGCTGGCGATCTGCGCCGCCTGCATCGTCACGTCGATTGCAGGCACGTTCTTCGTCCGTCTCGGCTCGAACGGCTCAATCATGGGCGCGCTGTACAAGGGCGTGATCGCAACGGGCGTCCTGTCG
>JBGTSB010000078.1:0-8925 GCA_041940525.1 Hyphomicrobium sp. | reverse complement strand
AAGACCTTCACGATCAATTTCGGGTACAGGATGCTTCCTATCGATACTCTTTGAAGTATATCTCGGGCCCGAGAGACTATTTTCACTCTTTTCAAAAGCCGGATGCGTGCATGTGCGATGCTGGTTTCATTTCCGGCATTTGAAGAGGACGGCATCCTCATTTTTGAGGAAATGGCGCAAAGCTTGGACTCGCCGATGCGGATTTTTGGTCCGACAGTGCGGACCGGCTGTTCCAGTCCGCTGCGTTGAAATGCGTGTCGAGACCGGTGGACCACGCCTCCACGGCATGGGTCCATGTTTGTCGGCGACCGCAAGATGAGCCGTGCACGAAGCGCCGAAAGAACTACACTCGCCGACACGCGGATTAACGTCGGAGATCAACCGCTCCGATCGCGGCCAGAACGATGATGTGCGAGGACCGGCCGGAGCCGGTCATTGCAATTCTCGCAAATTTTAGGGGACAGTACACAAGTACCATCCGAACCGGACGGTGCATCGGCAAACCACCGCGGCCGCATTCTGTGCGGCCTCCAAACGAGGGCGTGCCCGAACGCGTATCGTCATTCTAGATTTTGGGTAATGAAACAGGCTGGTCAGCCTGTTTTTGGTGCCAGGAGAGGCATCGAATCATCATTTTAAGCCATTGATATTAAGATATAACGTCAATTCGATTTCAAACTATACCAACAAATATACCAACAATTTCAATCGTCACCGTCCTTTCGGCGTTCGACGCGCGCCTGGTGGCTAGTCGCGATCAGCCTTCACCAGTGCGGCGGCATTCGGATCATATCTGAAGCTGCCGATCGTACCGTCCTTGATCTTCTCGACCGCCTCATTGATCACGAAAAGCGGCACCAAGAACCACTCGCGCGGAACGACCGGATTGCCGAAGCGGTCCTTGATCTCGATATCGAGCCTTGCCGGATCGAAAATGCGGTGGATCAGATTCTCCAACTTGCCGCGATTGATGTTGTACAGGACATAGGTCGCAACAATCTCGACGTCGGCCATCAGAAATGTCGGTTGAAGACGCGCGCCCGCGACCCGTCGCTCTACATTCGCGTTGGTCACGCCGATCTTGTGCACCAAGTCGCGATTCTCGGCGACAAGCGGGTGGTCGGACTTGCTCCGCAGCACATAGATCGTCCCGCTTTCTTGGTCATCTTCTCCGTGTTCACCTAAAAAAAGCGGCCCCGGCACCGGATCGGTGATCCGCCGCCCAGCGTCATCCTTGTTAAGCGCGCGCTGCAACGAACGCATCAGCATGTTGCTTTCGGTGCCGTTGTCGAAGATCACGCGCAGCCGCGCATCTGTTCGTCCGTGCTCTGTGACGGTGATTTCGCCCATATCGGCCACGTAGGCTTTTTGTCCGCCGACGATGAAAAACCGGCCCGGCTGAATCTCGGCCTTCAACTCAAAAGGCCGGGTTTCACGAGCGCCAGAATCGAGCTCCTTCTGGACCTGTTCGAAGAGCGGCTTGAACGTCTCGAAATCAGCGCAACGCTCACGGTTTGCGATGTCTTCCGCCGCACGCTTCTCTGCGCTCGATCGAACGTAGCGCAACTCGGTGATCGGATTGTTGTCGTTCTCCACGCCAAGTTCCGCGAGAAGGGCGTCATCATCCATTTCGCCAGGATTCGACATAACTGTCGTGCCGGAGCCCGCCAGCAAATCCTGATGGTCGAGTGGCTCTACAAGCGCGCGACACTCTTTCTGCTCGCGGATGCGATCCAGGCGCACGGCATAGAGCCGTTCGAATATGTCGTGACCTTCGCCATGCCGTGGCGGGTGCCCGTGTTCCTCGACGAAGCGCTGAATTTCCTCGAAGCCCGCGATGATCCGCTCTTCGCGCGGCGTACGGCCGGCAGTTCGCTCCTCCTCGACTTCGACGCCAAGCTCGGCGAGAAGGGCGTCATCGTCATCCGTGAAGGTCTTAGTCATTGGCCGCCGCCTGCTTCATGCGAGCAAGAAAGGCAACGCCTTCCGCCATCCGTTTTTCCCAGGCGTCGGGTGATGTGATCGACGGAAGGCGTCCGCGCTCCTGCTTGAATTTCAATGCGCGTTTGGCGAGATCGCGCGCCTCGTCAGGCGTCAGTTGCACTTTCTTCGCCGAGATCACGGCAGCGACCTGCTTCAGGCTTTCCTCGCTCATCGTCTTGGCGAGAATGGCATAGGCTTCGCTGAAAGGATTGATGCGGTCGATCAGGTCGATGTCGAGATCGCGTACGTCCATCGCAAACTTCCGGACACCCTGAATCAGGGCATTGTTGCCCGCTTTTTCGGAGCCGTCATCCTGGAGCACAGCTTCCTTGGCCTTCTGCGTCAGGTTCAGGGCCGCGATGGCATGCTGGCGCACGGCCTCCTGGTCGTGATCGTCAAGCTCCGGATATCTGTCCTTGACGATCTTGCCCATGCGGACCTGGGTCAGTTCTTCAGGCACGAGTTCTTCATCGAAAAGACCGCGCTCGATGGTCGGCTTGTCCTGAACAAAGGCAGCGATCACCTCATTCAAGTCTTCCTTACAGATGCGCGCGCCTTCACTGGATTTTGGCTCGGCGAGGCCCTTGATCTCGATCTGGAATTGACCGCTTTCCTCGTTGAAGCCGACATTGCACGTGTTCGGGTCGTACCCACCCTCGCCATAGTCGAAGCCCTCTTGCGGGCCGCTGGTCGTTGTCTTCGGTGTGAAGTTGAAGCGCGGCGCGAGCACCTGCTCCATGAGCAGGCTGGCGGCAATGGCCTTCAGCGTGTCGTTGACGGCCTCGGTCACAGCCTCTTCCGAGGCGTCGGGTTCGGCGATCAGATTGGTGAAACGGGCGCGCGTCTTGCCTTCAGCGTCGCGGGTCGCGCGGCCTATGATCTGCACGATCTCGGTCAGGCTGGAACGATAGCCGACTGTGAGCGCGTGCTCACACCAGATCCAGTCGAAGCCCTCCTTTGCCATGCCGAGCGCAATGATGATGTCGACATGATCGCGGTTGTTCTTCTGGGTAGGGTCTTTCAGTGCGGCGGATACCTTGTCGCGCTTGGCCGCGTCGTCATCGACAAGATCGGCGATCCGCAGCACCCGGCCGTCCGCGCGTTTGACGAGCTGGAAGCCGGTCGCGGGCTCCGTGCCTTGCCAGTCGCCAAGCTCCTCGATGATATGCTCCACCTCCCTGATCTTGTCCTTGGTGCTTTCGCGCGAATTGACGGACGGGATGTGAATGATGGTCTTTTCGGACGGATCGAGCACTTTCAGGATGTCGTCGGAATAGGCCCCCGTGTAGAAGAAATAGCCGATATCCAGCGCCTTCAGATGTTTGTAGCCGTTGAGCTGCTCGTAATAGGTGTAGGTGACAGTATCGAAGCGCGCCTCGTCGTGGGGCATCAGCACGGGCTCCGCATCGCCACGGAAATATGACCCGGTCATCGCAACGACATGCACCTTGTCGCGCGCGATCAGTTCGGCAAGTTGCGCGCCGAGCTTGTTGTCGGGATTGGCCGAGACGTGGTGGAACTCGTCGACCGCGATCAGGCAGTCGTCGAAGGCTTCGACGCCGAATTTTTCCACCGCGTTGCGGAACGTGGCGTGCGGGCACACAAGAATGCGATCCTTTCCTCCGAGAAAAACGCCGACCGAATCCGCCTTGCTGCCATCGGCCCCGGGCGCATTGCACAGGTTCCATTTCGGCTCGACATGCCAGTCGGCCCAGAAGCCGTGTTTCGACAATGGCTCGTCGGCGAAGCTCGACCCGATGGACTTTTCCGGCACGGTGATGATGGCCTTGCGAAGACGCTGATTGGCGAGCTTGTCGAGCGCGATGAACATCAGCGCCCGGCTCTTGCCCGAAGCCGGGGGCGACTTGATCAGGAGGTACTGTTCGCCCCGCTTTTCGTATGCCCGCTCCTGCATCGGCCGCATGCCGAGCTCGTTGGCCCTGGTCGAATTGCCGTTCTGAGCATAGGTGACAGATACGGAGGGAACGGCATCAATGCCGGTCATTTAGCAGCCTCTTCCTCATTGCCGGCTACGCCAAACTCCTCAACCAAAAAATCTGCGGTCTTCTGGTCATAGATGCGGCAAACTGGATTCTGGTTTGCAAAAATGCCGCTGAAGGTTCTGGCGTTGTCCCGGTCGAAGGTTTTGATCCAGTCGATGCCAACCACATAGGCTTGATTGTCGGGGTCACCTGCAAACTGCGTTAGGAATTTTTCGTTCACGACTTCTATGAGCGCGTGTCCATCGGAAAGTAAATATTCGGATGCCGGAACACGCTCGCTTTTAACTATGCCATAGCCGAGATAGCCATTGTTGACTTGATAATAGAAAATCTGATCTCCAACACCGAGTTGTTTGAGGCGATCTGAATACCATTTGCCGCCTGCCGCCGTAATGAAGCCGTGTTTGCGTTGGTGTTCCCAAGGCCGCATTTCCTCTGGTCCGCCAGTTGCATAATAAAATCCAGTAAAACTGCCGCGCGTCCGCCTGACCGCGCGCTCAATCACTGCATCCTGATCAAGCAGGGAATCTGTCGTCAGCCATTTATGGCCGTCCTGTTCAAAAATTTCGAAAAAGACTGCGTTAATGCCTACATTATAGTCTTCGGAGAGATACTCAATGATGCGCTTGGACGCTGCATCAAGTTCGCTCGCTACTACGATTATCTGGTGGCTGGTGTTAAGCTTGTCGGGCAGGGCTTCGCCAAACCGGGCGTGATACAATTCCGACAGGTTTGCTTTTCGATATTGCCGGGCGATTTCCTGAATGGCATCGGCTCCAAGATGCCGCACCCAGGAAGCATAATCCAGCGCTTGCGCGACTGTTTCTCGGGCTGTCTTGTTGCGCTTTAGTTCAACCACAATCAGATTGCCGTCCCGGTCCATGGCGAGAATGTCGATTCTTTTGCCATCATCGCCCCGCTGAACTTCTTTGCCGAGTATCAAAGCGTCGATGCCAATCAGTGCCGGGTCCTTAAACACCCAATCCTGAATGTGCTTCTCAAAATCAAGGCGCGAGCGCTTGGCCTTGTGCAGGTCCGCATTTTCGATCTTGTACAGCTCAGTCACTATCGCGCCTCTTCAAATACTTCATCGTCAACTTCGTAAACATCTCGGACAGCTTTTCCAGCCGCTCGGTATCGTTCGTGAACCGGCCGCAGATATAGATGCACTTCTTTATAGCCTGCCCACCGAAGCTCACAGTGAATTTGTCGAGCCCGGCAGTGCTTCCAAGGCTTCCTCCTCCAGTTTCCCGCTTGTTTATCCGAGGTTCTTCGCGTTCCGCAGCCGCGCTATTTGTTCCTCGGCCTCAGCAATGAGCTGCTCCACATCGTCATATCTCGGTAGCATCGACTTCAATTCCCTGAGAAACGCCTCCCATTCCTCCGGTTCCGCAAAAGGCGACGGCGGATCGACAAAGCCTGGAAACGATCTCCCGACGAAGTGCTCCTCGAACGCCTTGACACTTCCATAGGACTCGGCGACGCGCTTTTGCACCTTGCGCATCATATCCGAGCCGCGTTCGGGCCAGTCGTGATATTCGAACATGGCCGCGAAACCGCCAAACCGGCGCTTGGCAATTTCAGCGATCGCCCTGACGTCCCCGCCCGGCGCGTATCTCACACCCGCCTTCTTCATGCCGCCCCCTTGGCAGCCGTCATCTTCGTGTACATCTCGAACAGCTTTTCCAGCCGCTCCGTATCGTTCTTGAAGCGGCGACCGATATAGATGCGCTCAAGAGTTTCGTCGTTGCGATCATGAGCGGCACGCAGGTCAGCGGGCATCTTTTCGGGATCGTAGAGATCAGCGATGGTAGCGGGGAAATGCGCCTCGCGCGCCAGAAGGATGTTCTCGGCACAGCGGGTCAGGTCTTCCTTGTTTTTCTCGGTTAGCTTAGGAACGGGGAAGGTATTCCAACCAAGCTTATTCCCGTAGGAAAACCTCATCTCTAACCGAGAGCACACCGTTCCAATCCAAACGATGTGCATTTTCGATGCGATCAATGCCAGGTTCCAAATTTCGGCATCATAGATTGCGTAACACTTATCGCCAATAACTGGTCCAGATTGAAAATAATCAACGGGCAGATAGGGCCGGTTCTCAGATGAAACGCGAGGCACGATAATCGCCCTGTCTCCATTTTGCGCCGACAGTTGAACAAAGCGATAAGGGGTCTTGGCATGTGCGCGTGTAGAGGCTGCTTTGCTAGAGGCCCTAAACTGACGAACTTTTTCAACGCGGGCAGCTATTTCTGGATAGCGTAGCGCGATGTCTTGTTGACCCTCCTCTATCCATACACACGCTCTTGGCTTCGAGTGTATAAGTTCCTCTGAGCCGAAAAACTTTCGAACAAAGTGCGCTTCAGAACCCGTTTTTCCCGCCAACTCACGTCCTTCGGATGCGGTCATAATTAAGTTGCCACCGTCTTTGGCCATGTTACCCAAATACATCTCACTTACTTGAGATAGGGGTTTTGTCTTTTGCTCAACGAGAACAGACGAGTTAGGCACTAAGTATGGACCAATCTCCTTAACTCTCCAAATTTCTGAATCGCTATAAAGCAAAGCGTCTCCAGGTATCTTGGATATTCCGACGATCACAACAGTCACGCCAGCTTTGTCACTAGCCAGATTCGACCATTTGAAGGATGTATGTGCGAAAGAAATACGTAAACCCTCATCAAATACCACTGGCCACAATAATGCGACTTGCTCTCCTTGGCATATGGAGTTTGTAGCCACGAAAGCGGCGGATGCTTGAGTAGCGTTGCAGAAATGGCATGCTTTCACAAACCAGTTTGCAACATAGTCGAGAGCAGCGAATGATCCTGAATACTGAGAAAAGACGTGTTCGGTGTCGCTCCTTTCGTCTGCTTCCTTTTTGTTACGCCCTTTGTAAGGGGGGTTTCCGCAGATATAGGTTTCCCCACCCTCGTTTTCGAAGTCGATTTGCGCCTGTTCGAGCGGCGTGTGAAACAGGTCTTCGACGTGGTGCTTCACGCCCGTGCCCGTAGGCGGGCAGATGCTTAGCCAGTCGAGCCTGAGCGCGTTGCCGCACGTGATCCAGTTCTGCGCATCGAGCGGCAGAAACTCGGCCAAGGCTTCCTTCTGGCCACGCCAGGTCACGTCGCACTGATACTCCGCGATGATCAGCGCCAGCCGCGCGATCTCGGCCGGGAAGTCACGCAGCTCGATCCCGCGAAAATTGGTCAGCGGGATGTCGGTGCGCCGGTCGGCCTCGCCGCGCCGTTTGTTGATCTCGGCCTCGATCGCCCGCATCTCCTTATAGGCGATGACAAGGAAGTTGCCCGATCCGCAGGCGGGGTCAAAAACTCTGATCCGCGCCATACGGTTGCGCAGATTGAGGAGTTTGCGCGGGTTGTCTCCCGCCTCGTCCAGCTTCTCGCGCAGGTCATCGAGGAAGAGCGGATTGAGCACCTTCAGTATGTTCGGCACCGATGTGTAGTGCATGCCGAGCGCGCCGCGTTCCTCGTCATCGGCAACGGCCTGGATCATCGAGCCGAAAATGTCCGGATTGATCTTGGTCCAGTCGAGATTGCCGATCGACAGCAGATAGGAACGCGCGATCCTGGAAAAGCGCGGCACGTCGATAGAGCCTGAAAACAGATGCCCGTTCACATAGGGGAAGCCGTTTGCCCATCGTGGCAGATTTGCGCTCGCGCGATCCTTCGGCAGGATGTCCATTGCACGGAACAGTTCGCTGATGACTTCATGGGTGTTGGAGGAATCCCGTGCGCTCATCTGCTCGATGGTCGCGGTGAACAGATCAACGCCGTTCAGGATGTCGGTGTCTTCGGCGAAGAACAGAAAGATCAGCCGCGCCATGAAATGGTTCATTTCGTGGCGTCGCGCGGCAGTTCCCCAATCGGGATTGTCCTTCAAAAGCTGGACATAGAGCCGGTTGAGCCGCCCCGTCGCCTTGATGTCGAAGGCGCTCTCGCGGATCTGCCTGACTGTGGAGATGCCTGCCAGCGGCAGGAAGAAACCGAAATGATCGGGGAAATCGGCGTAGTCGCACGCGATCGGCGGCACGTCGGAGACAAGGTCTTCAGCTTCCAGCGTCGCGCCATCTGTGGCGAGGATGAACTTGACCTTGTTGCGCACGTTGTTGGTGGCAGGGCTCTCGCGAAGGGTGCGAATGGTCTCTGAGACGGTGCCACTCTCACAGACCTTGATGTGAATGTTGCCGGTTTGCAGAACACCACCGATGTCGGACTTGTTGGTCGCGCCGGAACGCAGCCGCTTGATCGTCGTGGCCTTGTTGCCGAAGGCTTCGAGGAAGGCGAACGGGAACTCGTCCGGATCGAACGGCTGCTCGGCCAAGGTCGATATGGCTTCCTCGATCTCGACGGCGTTCACTTCGGCCCTCCCGGTACGACCTCGGCGGGCGCGGCCGGTTCAGTGGTTGACCGACTTTCGCGTGCCAGCCCCCGACACATTTTGTGCGCGTAACCTTGTGTCGAGAAAAGCAAGAACGGTATCATTGTCAAGGTTTTGCAAGTCCATCGCATTTCCGGATCGCTCCGCTTCGCGAAAACGCTGGAACAGCTCTGCCTGCCTGTGACTGGGCAGGAAATCCTCGGCGATCAGCTCGAACGTGTTGGTACTCAACGCCTGCCGATCGAGCTTATCCTGTCGAGCCTGTGCGGAAGGGTCGACGCCTTGCGCCAGCAACCGCATTGCATCATCGCGCTTGCCACGCGCCTGACCAAGGTAACGGCGGGATAAGCCCCGAGGGCCAAGAGCTTCTGCTTTCCGTGGAATCGATAGGCCAGCCGCCAAAGCTTCGAGCCATTCGGCGTCACCATCACGTGCAACCCGCCGCCGTCGCTTGGCTTCCTTGGACGGTCCAGAGGCTTCAATGCCCTGAGTTGGGTGTCTGAAAGCGCCATTTGGTGGTATCCCGCGATAAGTCGGGGGC
>JBGTSB010000077.1:0-9785 GCA_041940525.1 Hyphomicrobium sp. | reverse complement strand
GAACTCGCCGCGTGAGTTGTCGCCACGCAGAATGCAGCTGGGATACTTCCAGGTGATCGCCGAACCGGTTTCGACCTGCGTCCAGGAAATCTTGGAGTTGTTCCCGCGGCAGTCGCCACGCTTCGTCACGAAGTTATAGATGCCACCCTTGCCGTCCTTGTCGCCCGGATACCAGTTCTGAACCGTCGAATACTTGATCTCGGCATCATCAAGCGCGATCAACTCAACCACGGCGGCGTGCAGCTGGTTTTCATCGCGTGTGGGAGCCGTGCAGCCTTCCAGGTACGAGACGTAGGAACCCTTGTCGGCGATAATGAGCGTGCGCTCGAACTGCCCAGTCTGCTTCTCATTGATCCGGAAATACGTCGACAACTCCATCGGACAGCGAACGCCCTCAGGGATATAAACGAATGAACCGTCGGAGAAGACCGCGGAGTTCAACGCCGCATAGAAGTTGTCAGACTGTGGAACGACTGATCCAAGATACTTGCGCACGAGTTCAGGATGCTCGCGTAGCGCTTCCGAGATTGAACAGAAGATGACGCCGGCCTTCGCCAGCTCTTCCTTGAAGGTCGTCACAACCGAGACGCTGTCGAACACGGCATCGACGGCGACGCGTGCGCCCTGCACGCCAGCCAGAACAGCTTGCTCCTTCAGCGGAATGCCCAGCTTCTCGTAGGTGGCGAGCAGCTCAGGATCGACCTCGTCCAGGCTCTTCGGACCTTCCGTGCTCTTGGGAGCGGAATAGTAATACAACTCTTCAAAGTCGATCTTGGGATACTCGACTTTGGCCCACGTCGGCTCCTTCATGGTGCGCCAGCGCTGATAAGCATCCAAGCGCCAGTCGAGCATCCAGGCAGGCTCGCCCTTCTTCTCGGAGATGAAGCGAACGATGTCTTCGTTGAGGCCCTTCGGAGCCTTCACGCTTTCGATCGTCGTCTCGAAGCCATACTTATATTGATCGACATCGATCTTACGAACTTGATCGATGGTTTCCTGAACTGCCGCCATTTTTTAGTGAACTCCCGATAGTTGATGCAGCGGCCCACCCGTTCCTGCTGCGTCTTGCGTGTTGCGTTGCTTCCGCTTGCGTTCGTCTGCACTGGCGATTGTGCGCCAGGCTTCAATGAAGGCCTTGCAGTCAGCCTGTGTCGTAGTGTGCCCAAGGCTGACGCGAATTGCGCTACTGGCCAGGTCGTCGTTCAGACCCATCGCCGATAGCACCGCACTTTGGCTCACTTTCCCAGAAGAGCATGCGGCGCCAGCACTAACTGCGATGCCCATGAGGTCCAACTTGATCACGACCGTCTCGGCAATGCGCCCAGGCCAGGCGATGCAAACGGTGTTGCCAAGCCGCTCTGCCTGCGCGCCGACCACGATTGCATCCGGTGTGACCGACAGGACGGCATCCGAGATCTCGTCACGCAGCGCGATGATCCGCGCATTATCATTCAAGTCACGCGCAGCGGCTGCGGCCGCAGCACCGAAGCCAGCAATGGCGGCCACGTTCTCAGTGCCACCACGGCGGCGCTTTTCCTGCCCGCCGCCCGTCAGGAAGGCCGGCAGGGATACGCCTTCGCGCACAATGAGAGCGCCTACGCCCTTGGGTCCGCCGATCTTATGCGACGATAAACTCATCGTGTCAGCGCCCAACGCCGCGAAATCGATTGCGATCCGGCCCGCCGCCTGAACACCATCGCAGTGTACAAAAACATCGTGGCCGCGAGCGAAATCACAAGCCTCTGCAACAGGCTGAATGACGCCTGTTTCGTTGTTAGCCAGTTGCAACGAGAGCAGCGCGCAGCCGGCGCTTTGATTGCTCAACACGTGAGCCGCGAAATCCTCTACCGCGACCACGCCATCTCGGCTCGCTGCTAGATCAACGATTGACCCGCCATGCGCTTTTGCCGGAACCAACACAGACGGGTGCTCGATGCCGGACAGATAGATCATCTTCCAATCTTCACAAAAGACTGAAGCATTCGATTCCGTCGCCCCGCTCGTAAAGATAACCTCTGATGGATCGGCGCCGACCAAACCGGCCACCTTTTCACGCGCGGCCTCGACAACGGCGCGCGCCTCGCGGCCTTCCGCATGAACGGACGAAGGATTTCCACACACATCCAGCGCAGAGATAACAGCGTCGCGCGCTTCAGCCCTCAAAGGAGCCGACGCGTTGTAATCCAGGTATGTCCGCCCAGCGGTCATTCAGCTGCCACCTGCACGTTGCCGGGCGCGCCGTGCGCGAGTTTGGTTGGTGGAATGCCGTCGAGCGTCTCTTGTAGCGAAACGTTGGAAAGGAACGCCGCGATATGTCCGCCAAGCGCGTACCACAGCCCGTGGGTGAGGCAGCGCTTTTCGCCCAAACAGCCGGGGCTTTCCTCATGGCAGCGCGTCATGCGTGTTTCTTCTTCAACAGCGAGCAGGATCTGCGCAATCGAGATTTCGTTCGCCGGACGCATCAGGCGGTAGCCACCGGATCGTCCACGCACGCTCTCCACTAAACCCGCCCGTCGGAGCCGCTGAAATATCTGCTCGAGATAAGCCAGGGAAATCTGCTGACGCTCAGCCACTGCCGACAACGGCATGGCATCGTTCCCGCCAAATTTGGCGAGGTCGGTCATTGCCATCACCGCATACCGGCTCTTCGTATTCAGTTCCATGAAGGAGCATACCTCGGCGAAATTTTCGAACCTGCGCGCAACACTTGCGTTCAGCTACCCGTGTCGTGTTATGAAGCCCGGCCATCAACGCCCGCGTCGCAATCGGAGACGTTCTTTCGAACCGTTCTAAACTCTATATGAAAATTCTTAGCCAGCAAGTCAAGTATGCTTGCGCGATTGCGCGGCCGGCGAACTAACATCATGAAAAAGAGAGCGAAATAGTCGCTCTGATACCTAAGCGCGCACCAGAAACGAAAGTTGAAAAATGCCCGAATTGATCATCAATGGGCCGGGAGGCCGTATCGAAGCCCGGTATCACCACGACGCTGGGAACGACAGCCCCATTGCTTTGATCCTGCATCCACACCCGCAGTTCGGCGGGACGATGAACAATCAGGTCGTCTATTCCATGTACTACACGTTCGTTGAGCGCGGATTTTCCGTCCTGCGCTTCAACTTCCGTGGTGTTGGCCGCTCGCAGGGATTTTGGGATGGCGGCCCGGGCGAACTCGCGGACGCCGCTTCGTGTCTGGACTGGCTCCAGCTGGTCAAGCCCGACGCTAAGTATTGCTGGATTGCTGGCGTCTCCTTCGGCACCTGGATCGCCATGCAGCTGTTGATGCGCCGCCCGGAAGTCGACGGCTTCATCTGCGTGGCCCCGCCGTCAAACCTCTATGACTTCTCCTTCCTCGCGCCCTGTCCATCGTCCGGCCTGATGGTCAACGGCGACAAGGACCGCGTCGTTCCAACGTCGTCGGTGGCTGAACTGACGACGAAGCTGAAGACGCAGCGCGGCATTAAGATCGACCACGAAATCATACCTGGTGCGAACCACTTCTTCGAAGACAAGATCGATGAGCTGGACCAGGTCGTTGGCAGCTATTTGGATATGCGTCTCGCCAACGCGGAGAAGGACAAGGAAGAGCAGAAGAAGCGCGACCGCGAACGTGAGCAGGCACGCGAAGCCGAGCGCCAGCGCGAGCGCGAAGAAGCCGCCTCTGCCCAAGAAGCTCCCGCGGACACGCAGGCCGACGGTGACGACGACGATAATGGCTAGAGCAAAAACAGCGGCCGGTGCATCAGCCACCAGCCGCTGTTTTCACGTCAATCCGAGTTGTGACTAGGCGGCTGCCACATCTTTGAGGAACGTGTCGATGGTCGACCGCAGCGACTGAGCAAGCTTAGCCGCCTGGCTTGACGAATTGCGCGTATCATCTGCCGCGGCGTTCGTCCGCTCCGCTGCCGAATTCATTTCCGACATATTCTCGGCGACCGACACGGTGCCTTTGGCGGCTTCTTGAACGTTGCGGCTGATTTCCGTCGTCGCGGCACCCTGTTGTTCAACGGCCGCGGCGATCATCGCCGAGTACTCGCTCACCTCGCCGATTGAGCTTGTGACCTGAGCAATGCTGTCGGCCGTTTCTTGTGTCGAACCTTGAATGGCCGAAATCTGCGACGAGATTTCTTCCGTTGCCTTGGCTGTCTGCTCCGCCAAAGATTTGACTTCCGATGCAACAACCGCGAAGCCCTTGCCAGCTTCGCCAGCCCGTGCCGCCTCGATCGTGGCGTTGAGCGCGAGCAGGTTTGTCTGTTCGGCAATTTCGCTAATCAATGAGACGACATCGCCGATCTGCTTCGAAGCCTCATTCAAGCCGATGACTTTTTCGTTCGACTGATTTGCCGTCGTGGTCGCCCTTTCGACCACACGATTGGTCTCCGCAATCTTGCCAGAGATCTCACGAATTGAAGCGGACAATTCTTCTGCGGCGGAGGCAACGACCTGCACATTGCTAGAGGTCTCTTCCGACGCTGCCGTCGTGGTCGATGCACGCTCAAGAGAATCGCTAGCGATCTTGCCAAGGTTGCCGGCCGTCGTGCCCAAGGTCTCCATGCTCTGATCGACCGCCTGGAGCGTTTCTTGGGATTCGCCACGGAAGGCCCCGATTAGCTCTTCAATCTTCTTCTGGCGAGCCGCGCGAGCCTGCTGTTCGCGATCATTCTGGGCCTGCATTTCAACACGCGCCGTTTCGTTGTCCTTGAAGACCTGAACGGCGGTGGCCATGTTCCCAATTTCGTGGCCAGCTTCACGATATGGAATCGGCTGGGTCAGATCTCCCGTGGCCAGATTGGACATGCTATCCGAGAGACCATTGAGGGGCTTGGAAATAGACAGGCCAATCACATAGCTCAAGGCCGCACTGATCAAGATCAGAATGACGATACCCGCGATCATGACATATTGGGTGATGCCGCGAACGCTATTTGCATTCGCAACGTTCTCGTCACGCAGTGACACAGCTTTCTCGTAGATCGCAAGAATTTCAGGTTCGAGCTTATCGAAGACTTCAGCGAAAACCTTCTGTTCCGCCGCCGTTTCCATGACGGTGTCGGCGTAAGCGTGAAACGCCGTCTTATAGGTGTCCATCAGCGTCTCCATCTTATTAACGGAGTAGGCTGGTATACCGCTAGCGCGGATTAGAGACGAAAACTCTGCCCGGCGTTTGTCAAACCGCTCAATGTACTTTGCCTTACCGCGCATGATGAAGTCTTTTTCATGCCGGCGAAGCATGAGCATCTTTGCCAGAAGCGTGTCGTTGCTGAAACCATCGAGGATTTTTTCGGCCTCTTGCACAGCACTGCGCAGCTTGCCCTGCAGGCCTTTTGTCTCATCAAGGCCGGCGTCCCGATAGAGCGCGGCCACCTTTTGAAACTGCGTGCTACTAGCTTTGATGCTCTTGATTATATTTTCGGCTTCATCGGCCAGTTGCGTACCGGCCGTTTTGGCCTTGATCTTCTCGGCGGTCACCTGCGCTGACTTGACGGCTTTCTCGTAACTTGCCGCGTCCTCTTCCGCACGGCGCAGAAAGAAG
Organism: Hyphomicrobium sp.; assembly: GCA_041940525.1. Lineage (GTDB taxonomy): Bacteria > Pseudomonadota > Alphaproteobacteria > Rhizobiales > Hyphomicrobiaceae > JAKAXS01. The sequence continues at coordinate 4,252 of JBGTSB010000077.1, read as the reverse complement.
CTCTTTTCGTGCCGGCGCATTTGCAACGTGCCAGCGTCGAGTTCGCTAGCCAAGATGGCTAGCCGTGTCGCGTCGGTGGCCCGGTCCATGGCGGACAATATGATGCTCTGACTTACGAAATATCCGGCGGCCAGCACGAGCGTGGAAATGCAAGCAATTGCACCCAAAACGCCGATGCGGCGTGAAATAGACAACGACATCAGGAACGACATCGGTATTCCCCTGCTAAATAGATTTAAAGACTGAATATCAGGGTAAAGAGAAGTAGATAATGAATCATGAAGATGAAATAAAAGACTGATATAGCGAGAAAAGTTTGGACATAATTATGTCAAGGGCGAGCCAGAACCCCGCCGGTCATCGGCCGGGAAACGCCGGTCGTTCCAGGAAACGTGACCGGCAGCCCCTTGATCGAGCGAACCGCGAGGTAAGCCCACGCCTCCGCCTCGACGCTGTCGCCATCAAGGCCAATCTCCTCCGCCCGCATGACTGGAGCGGAGACGTGCCGCGCCAACAAATCCATCAAGCTGCGGTTATGGCGCCCACCACCACAGACAACCCAAGCTTCCGGCACTTGTGGAAGCAACGGAACGCTGCGCACGATGGTGATCACCGTAAGCTGAGCCAGAGTGGCGGCGCCATCCGCCGCTGAAAGCCCGTCCAAATGGCGCAGCTCAAAATCATACCGGTCGAGAGACTTCGGCGGCCGGCGGTGGAGGTAAGGGTGCTTGAGGTAAGTCGACAGGCGCTGGACATCCACGCTGCCCCGCCGCGCCAAGGCACCGTCCTTGTCGTATGGCTCGCCGGTTTCCCGCGCCACCCAATCGTCCATCAAGGCATTGCCCGGCCCGGTGTCGAAGGCGAGGATCGTGCCGTCCGCACCGATCCAGGTGATGTTTGCGACGCCTCCGATGTTGAGGATCGCAACCGGGCGCTGGGCCACCTTTGAGGCGAGCGCCCGGTGATACGCACTGGCCAACGGCGCACCCTGACCTCCCGCGGCTACATCAGCTGCGCGCAGATCGTAAACGACAGGAAGATTGGTGAGCTTGGCCAGAAGCGGCCCGTCCCCGAGCTGAACCGTCAGGTGCTCATCGGGGCGATGCAACACGGTCTGTCCGTGAAAGCCTATAACGTCGATGGACTGAGGAGACAGCGAATAGGCGTTCAGAAAATCGTCCACCACCTGGGCATGGAGGGTCGAAATCTCCTGCTCAAGCCGGGCTAGGCTGCCAGGCCGGTCGCCACGCTCTATGATGCGGGACGCCTCCACCATTGCGGTGGCCAGCCTGCTGCGCATTTCCGCCGCGTAAGGCCTGCTGCCCGCTCCCTTGCGGACCACCGTGCCTTCGCCGTCCGTCTCAATCAGCGCGATATCGATGCCATCCATCGACGTTCCGCTCATCATGCCAATAGCGCGCATCAATCCGCTCAACTTGAACTTTCCTGTTAACCCGTCTATCCCGGCTTGCTCATCAACAATGTGGCCTCCAGACGCGTTAGTCTACGGCTCCAGTTAACAAAGCAATCCCGGCATGACGACGACCAAGAGCGATTTTCTGCGCACCCTCACAGAGCGCGGATACATCCATCAGACCTCAGATCTTGCGGCAATCGACGATTTAGCCGCTAAGGGCAAGATCGTCTCCTACGTCGGGTACGACTGCACGGCGTCCTCTCTTCATATCGGCCACCTCCTGTCGATCATGATGCTTACGTGGCTGCAGAAGACCGGCGCCGGCAAGCCGATCGCGCTCATGGGTGGCGGAACGACCCGCGTGGGCGATCCGTCCGGCCGCGACGAAACCAGACGCATCCTGACGCTGGAGCAGATCGAAGACAACAAGAACGGCATCAAGAGCGTTTTTGAGAAGTTCCTCACTTTCGGCGACGGTCTGGGCGAGGCCATGATGACCGACAACGCCGAATGGCTCGCTCCGCTGAACTACATTGATTTCCTGCGAGACGTTGGCAAGCACTTCTCAGTCAATCGCATGCTGTCCATGGATTCAGCAAAGTTGCGTCTCGATCGCGAGCAGGAACTCTCGTTCATCGAGTTCAACTACATGCTGCTGCAGGCGTACGACTTCGTAGAGCTGGCACGCCGCCATGACTGCAATCTGCAGATGGGTGGTTCGGACCAGTGGGGCAACATCGTTACAGGCATCGACCTCGGACGCCGCATGGGAACGCATCAGCTCTACGCGCTGACCTGCCCGCTGCTGACGACGGCGTCAGGCGCTAAAATGGGCAAGACCGCTTCGGGTGCTGTCTGGCTGAACGACGACATGCTCTCGGCCTATGACTACTGGCAGTTCTGGCGCAACACCGAGGACGCAGACGTCGAGCGCTTCCTGAAGCTGTTCACGTTCCTGCCTATGGACGAAGTGACGAAGCTGGCCGCGCTCCAGGGCCAGGAGATCAATGAAGCAAAGAAGACGTTGGCTACGGAAGCGACAGCTCTGATTCACGGCCGCGACAAGGCTGAGGCCGCCGCGGAAACCGCACGGAAAACCTTCGAGCAAGGCGCGCTGGCCGACGATTTGCCAAGCGTGAGCGTTCCAAAGGCCGACCTAGAAAACGGTATCGGCGTGCTGCAAGCGTTCGTAACGGCCGGGTTGGTCAAGTCCAACGGCGAAGCGCGCAGGCAGATCAAAGGCCGTGGCCTCAAGGTCAACGATGCAGCGGTGAAGGACGAGAAGGCGAGCCTATCGCAGGCGGACCTGACGGACGACGGCGTGATCAAGCTGTCGATCGGCAAGAAGCGTCACGTACTCATCAAGCCAGCTTAGTCTGTATGTCATTCCTTGCCGCTGCCGCTCTTGGGCGGAACCGACGGGACAAGCGTGCGCGCGACGCGAAAGCCAACGCTGAACGTCCGTGTCGAAGCTTTGGCCCGAAGGCGCTTCGAGCTGCGCATGAATTGTGGTTCGTGAAAGCTGGAGCCGCCGCGTAAAACGTGCAGGCCCGGCGTCGCGCCCATGGCACAATCATCCTCACTTCGCGCGCGGCCGCGTGACGGGCTTGTCCGGAAAGACTCGCAGTAGAAATCGGCCACCCATTCCCACACGTTGCCATGAACGTTGTGAACGCCCCAGGCATTGGCCAAGAACGCGCCGACCGGTGCCAGGGCCTTGTCATCAAATTCGCTCCCGCATCCCTTGCAGGCAGCCATCGTCTTCCCGCCTGGCCTAGGCTTATCGCCCCACCAGAACGCGCCGAGTGATCCCGCCCGCGCCGCGTACTCCCACTCAGCGTCAGACGGCAGGCGATAGTCTTGTCCGGTGGTTTCACTCAGCCATTTCGCATAGGAGACAGCATCATCCCAGCTCACACCCGTGATAGGCGATTGCGCCGCCGACAAGCTGTCGCCTATAGCGCGATAAACATCGTTCGAGCCGGTCTCAATGTGGAAGGAGCTGCCGTCCTCGAGCCACTCCGGTTGGCGGCATGAGCCAGCCTCGACGCACTGACTGTATTCCAAAACCGAAACCGCATATTTGCCGACGGCGAAGGTCTCTAACGTCGTGCGCAGGACTTTCCGCAGGTGGTAGCCAGGTTCGTTGGGGTCGATTGTGCCAAGCCGAACGAGCCCGTCAGACGAAGGTATGACAACCATCTCCGGGCATGCGACAGGCTCTTTGCAATCGCGGAAAGTTTGTCCCGACCCGGCCAAAATCGGACGCGCTCGCCAGCCGCCGTCTTGAGAGCGGCTGCGAACCACGACGACCTCGGCCGACTTGGCGGCCATTCCGCGATTCTGATGCTCTTGCGATCCCGCGCTGGGCCCCGAATACAGCAAGGCAGCGAGGACGCTTAGACCAGCGGCACACCGGTGAATTTGGAACGTCAACTCAGCCCCTGCTTTGAACTCTGTACGATGCGGGCGTTACGAAGTGCCGATGGCTGCGCCGGCCGCTTGAGACCAGAATTACCATGTGTCTCAGCTTTTTGCGAGATTTACACGATGCTCAGCCGGGAAGGGCATGTGCGCTGGCACGACTAGACGGCCACAGGTGCCGCAATGTGCGGATGTGGATCGTATCCCGACAGCGTGAAGTCTTCGTACTTAAACTCGAAGATAGAACGCACATCCGGATTGATTGTCAGCGTTGGCAGAGGTCGTGGAGTGCGCTTCAGCTGTTCGTCGGCTTGCTCAAGGTGATTGAGATAAAGATGTGCGTCACCAAACGTATGGACGAAGTCTCCAGGCTTCAGCCCGGTCACCTGAGCCATCATCAGCGTTAGCAGC
>JBGTSB010000076.1:0-9907 GCA_041940525.1 Hyphomicrobium sp. | reverse complement strand
ACGGTCCTTGCCGTACTTCTCCTGCACGTAGCGGATCACCTCGTCGCGCCGCTCCTGGCAGAAGTCGATATCGAAGTCCGGCATCGACACGCGTTCCGGGTTTAGGAAGCGTTCGAAGATCAACCCAAAGCGAAGCGGATCGAGATCAGTGATCGTCAATGCCCAAGCGACGACAGAGCCCGCACCAGAACCACGGCCCGGACCGACAGGGATGGCGTTTGACTTGGACCACTTGATGAAGTCGGCAACGATCAAGAAGTAGCCTGGAAACTTCATCTTGTTGATGATGCCCAGCTCGTACTCAAGCCGCTTATTATAGTCTTCGCGCGTGTAGCCCGGAGCGAGCGGCAATGTTTCAAGCCGGCGCGCCAAGCCCTCTTCGGCTTGGCGTTTGAGTTCGGCCGCTTCGGCCGACAGCAGCTCTTCGGCCGACGCGCCATCGCTGACGGCGACGAAACGAGGCAGAATTGGCGCGCGGCCTAGCGGGCGATAGGCGCAGCGCTTAGCGATCTCGATGGTGTTTGCCAGCGCTTCAGGCAGATCAGAAAAGAGCGCCGCCATCTCGTCGGCTGACTTAAAATAGTGCTCGGGCGACATCCGCCTGCGGTCGTCCTGCGAAACGTAGCTCCCTTCCGCGATACAGATCAGAGCGTCATGCGCTTCCCAATCGCTTTGGGTTGCAAAGTAGGCTTCGTTGGTTGCGACCAGCGGGATGCCAAGTTCATAGGCGAGCCCGATGTTCTGCGGTTCAACCGCGGCCTCGGCTGGCATCTTGTGACGCTGCAGCTCAATATACAGTCGGTCGCCGAATGCGGCGCGTAGCGTTTGCAGCCGCGCTTTCGCAACGGCGATTCTCCCATCGCGGATGGCGCTGTCGATCGGGCCGTCCGGGCCGCCGGTCAGAACGATGAGCCCTTCTGCATGGGCCGCCAGATTGGTTGCGGTGATGTGCGGGCTGTCCATCTCGCCGACGCCGAGGTGGGCCAGCGAGACTAGCTTCAGAAGATTGTCGTAGCCCGCCGCGTTCATGGCATAGAGCGCGATAAGGCCGTCGCGGCGTGGCGGCGGTTGATCGTTGCCAGCGCTGAATTTGTCGGTTGGGCGGTCTTGGAAATCGATTGCGATCGAAACGCCCGCGATCGGCTGCACGCCGGCACCGGCCAGCTTCTCAGAGAACTCGAGCGCGCCGAACAGGTTGTTCGTGTCCGTCAGCGCAACGGCGGGCATTTCGTAGCCAACGGCAAGCTTTGCCAGTTTGGCGATCGGCAGCGCGCCCTCTAGAAGCGAGTAGGCCGAGTGGACTTTAAGGTGGACAAAACGCGGGCCGATTACGCGCTTTAGCGGCGTGCCTTGTTCCGGCGATTTTGTGGGTGCGTTCATAGCCCTATCAGGGCCAGAGTCTGGCGTCCGGTCAAGCACTCAGCCTGGGTTGTCCCGCGCTGGTTACATCATGCTCGCGGGCATGCCCTCGAACAGAACACCGTCCTGCAAGTGCAGCACGCGGTCCATGCGGGCGGCCAGCGCCAGGTTGTGGGTTGCGATAAGCGCAGCAACGCCCTGGTTGTGGATCAGTTCAATCAACTCGTGGAAGACATGGTCCGACGTGTGCGGATCCAGGTTGCCGGTTGGTTCGTCAGCCAGAATGAGGCGCGGACGTATAGCAAGCGCGCGGCAAATGGCAGTGCGTTGCTGCTCGCCGCCGGAGAGTTGTGCCGGGCGGTGATCCAGCCTGTCGGCCAAGCCAACGGCGGTCAGCAGTTCCTTGGCCCTGGCGCGCGCATCGCGGCCGCGGCGGCCTTGGATGATTTGCGGCATCTCGACATTCTCGCTGGCGGAGAATTCAGGAAGCAGCTGATGGAACTGATAGATGAAGCCCATCTCCGAGCGGCGGATGCGCGTCCGGCCAGCATCGTCAAGTCGCGCGCAGTCCATGCCGTTGATGATGACACGGCCGGACGTCGGCTGTTCCAGAAGGCCTGCAACATGAAGAAGGGTTGATTTTCCGGCGCCCGACGGGCCAACGAGCGCAACGGCCTGACCTGGCCAGAGTTCAGCATTGATACCGTTGAGCACAGTGATCTCGCGCTCGCCCTGCACAAAGGTCCGGCGTAGATCGTCGAGCTGGAGAACAGGTTGGGATTTCTGTGGCTGCACGTTCATTTTCCGCTCGTCTATTCGTACCGCAAGGCGTCAACAGGATCGAGACGCGACGCGCGCCATGAAGGATAGATGGTTGCCAGGACCGCCAGGACGAATGCCGTGATCACGATGACGGCAACTTCTACTGGATCGATTTCCGCGCGCATCTTGCTGAGCAAGTAGACGGACTGGTCATACAGGTTGATGCCGAAGACCCAGGACAGGGCCTGGCGGATACTTTCAATATTCCAGCTCAAGATGAGACCGAAGAGCAAACCCAGCGCCGCGCCGATGAAGCCGATGGAGGCTCCGGCAATCAAAAACACGCGCATGATCGCGCCGCTTGTTGCCCCCATTGTGCGCAACACCGCGATGTCGCGGCCCTTGTCCTTCACCAGCATCAGCAAGCCGGCGATAATGTTGAAGACAGCGACGAGGACAATCAGAGACAGAATGACGAACATCACATTGCGCTCAACCACCAGCATGCTGGCGTACATCGAGTCGCGCTGACGCCAGTCCGAGACCTGAAGCCCGGTGCCGCCGGCCTGGCGGATCGCGGCCGTATCAATTTCGTCAGGATTCGTCACGAAGATCTCGAGTAGATCCACTTCGCCGCGTTTATTGAAGAAGCGCTGAGCTTCGGGCAGCGGCATGAAGATGACAGACTTGTCGTATGCCGATTGGCCGAGTTCGAACACGGCCCGGATCGGGTAGCTCTTGACGCGTGGTGTGACGCCGAACGGCGTTTGCGCGCCCCGCGGCGAGATGAGCGTGATGCTGTTGCCGACAGTGACACCGAGCGTGTTGGCGATACCGACGCCGATGGCGATGCCGTTTTGCTGGTCAAAGCCGTCCAGCGTGCCTCCAATGACGTTGTTCGCCACCAGCGGCACAGACTTGACGCTTTTCTCCGAGACGCCGCGCACGAAAGCGCCGAACCCGCTTTGCGAACCGGAGACCAAGACTTGGCCTTCGATCAAGGGAAGAGCTGCGGTCACGTTCGGCGCGCGCAAGACACGTTCGGCCGTCTGTTCGTAGTCCGTGAACGGCTCGCCGATCTTGACCGCGACGGCGTGGCCATTGAGGCCCATGGTCTTAGAGAACAGCTCTTCGCGGAAACCGTTCATAACCGATGTCACTGCGATGAGGGCTGCGACGCCGATGAGAATGCCGGCAATCGAAAAGCCTGCCGTAACAGAGACGAATCCCTCGGTACGGCGCGGGCGCATGTAGCGGGAGGCAAGCCACCATTCGAACGCAGCGAATGGTTTCGTATCAACGGTTCTATTCAAGCGTCTCTCCCTGTGCCCCGTTTAGGCCAGCACGCGTTGGCTCGTCACGGCTTCTATCAGCTTGGCGGTGGCCGCTTCCAGAGGCAGCGTATCTCGTTTGCCCGTACGGCGGTCTTTCAGTTCCGCTTCGCCATTCTTGAGACCTTTCGGTCCGATGATCATCTGATACGGCAATCCGATCAAATCCATCGTAGCGAACTTTCCGCCCGGCCGCTCGCTCGTATCGTCCATCAGAACCTCAATACCGGCGTTCTGCAACTTCCCGTAGATGTCTGCGCAGGCGCTATCGGTCCCGGCGTCACCCGCCTTCAGGTTGATCAAACCGGCCTCGAACGGGGCAACCGGCACGGGCCAAATGATGCCGTTGTCGTCATGGCTGGCTTCAATAATGGCGCCTGCCAAGCGTGAGACACCGACGCCATATGATCCCATCTGGAGGGTAACCATCTGGCCGTCAGCACCCTGGACGCGCGCGCCCATGGGTTCGGAATACTTCGTGCCAAAGTAGAAAATGTGGCCGACTTCGATGCCACGGGCAGAAACCCGGCGCTCTTCAGGAACCTCTGCCTCGAAGCGCGCCGCATCGTGTTTTTCCTCCGTGGCGGCGTATTTCGACGTCCACGTGTCCATGATTGGGGACAGATCGCCGAAAAAGTCGATATCGGCCGGTGGCACTTCGCCTTCGACGAGGTCTTTGTCGCAAAACACTTGGCTTTCGCCTGTTTCAGCCAGGATGATGAACTCGTGGCTCAGGTCGCCGCCGATAGGGCCTGTGTCAGCCGCCATCGGAATGGAGCGCAGACCCATGCGTGCGTAGGTCCGCAGGTACGCCACAAACATGCGCTGGTAAGCTGCGCGGGCGCCCTCAGGGGTGAGGTCAAACGAGTAGGCGTCTTTCATGAGGAATTCGCGGCCGCGCATGACGCCAAAGCGCGGGCGGATCTCGTCGCGGAACTTCCATTGTATATTGTAGAGGTTCTTCGGCAGGTCCTTGTAGCTTTTGACGCTGTCCCGGAAGATGGCTGTAACGACTTCCTCAGCTGTGGGGCCGAACAACAGATCGCGCTCGTGGCGGTCAGTTATGCGCAGCATCTCCTTGCCATACGCCTCATAGCGCTTGGATTCACGCCACAGATCCGCTGACTGAATGGTCGGCATGAGAACTTCGATAGCGCCCGCGCGATTTTGCTCCTCACGAACAATATTTTCGATCTTCTTCAGAACGCGCACGCCTAGAGGCAGCCAGGAGTAGATACCCGCCGCGGACTGTTTGATCATCGCTGCCCTCAGCATGAGCTGATGCGAGATGATCTCGGCCTCTTTTGGCGTTTCGCGCAAAATGGGAAGGAAGTAACGGGATAGGTGCATCTTAGCCCAGATCAGCTTGGGGCACCCCGCCGGAGCATGGCGCGACCCTTCGAGACATGTTGCGGCGCTCATAACGAGTAACGGCGCTTAGAGCAATGCTCCTAGCCCAGCGCCTCCACAATTGGCTTTATCTAAGGCAGTATTACGGAAATTAATGAGCGCACGGCGCACCGACTTGCCTAACCTAAGCGGCAACCTGCAAGCTCTTTAGGCAATTACGTTTTTTCTTTCTCTTTCGCCGTGACAAAGGGACGCCGTTCGGTTATGTTCCGCCCGTTGAAGACAAGGGTCCAGGTAACACATGAGTGCGACCATCAAGAGCCCAGGTCTAGGGAGAAGATAAAACAACCACGGCATTCCTCATTGAACTGAGGTGCGTTCGCCGCCGGTTGATCAGGGACTAGCAAAGGCGAAAAATCGTCAGGTCCCAATTGAAGTGCCGCTTAAACAAAGAGCAAGGCATCCGCCTTGCTCTTTGCGTTTTAGGGCTCCTTTTCAACCTTGACTTCAAGCGCCGTGCGAACCTGCTCATCGGGGCCGGCCGCCGCCTCTTCTTCCTCAGCTTGTTCGCGCGCCTTGCGCTGCTTGCGCGTTTCGAAGCGGCCTACGCGCGCTTCGCGTTTGCTTGCCGTCTTTAGAAACGTTTCCCAATCTCCCAACACGGTGAAGCGCTGGCGATCAAAGTTATGGCCGGCGCCGAGCAGCCGGCTGCGGTGCAGTGCGCAGGTTGCAATGAAGGTTTCGGTACCAGTCTCGTCGAGGCGCAGCTGATACTCCGCGTTGCTGTCCGGGATCGCCACGCGCTGTCCGGCTTCTAGTGCATTGTCCGGCGAGAAGTCGCTTGGATACAGCATCGTCGCCTCTCCGTTCGGCGCGACGTTGATGATGGTGAGCTTGCAGCCGCGATTGGCTTGCGCGTTGATCGTCAGCAGATCGCCGGTGGCGTACGTTTTCTTTTCTGTCCAAAGCCAAATCCGCATTGGGTCCATGCCCGAAGCGGGCATGCCGCCTGCCTCTCCAGCGTAGCGCATCGGGCCCTTTTCGTTCAGCAGAGGAATGTGCGCGCGCAGGCGGCGCCAGGCTGTTGCGGGGAGCGAACCGCGCAATAGAGTTTTGGCCGCGCCTTCCCAGTCGCCGCTCACGCTCTCCAAAGCTGGACGCAAGCGATCAGCCGCGATGCCCACGTCAGCGGCGGCTTCGTGCAGCACGATGTTGGATAGGCCGTCGCGGATCATGTCGATCGTATCGGGCGGCAAGTCCATCAGCCGGGGAAAGTCCTTCGACTGGTAGGCTGCGGCAGCTAACGCGCGGACGTCGATGAGCGGGCTGTCCGTTCCGTAGGCTTCGGCCAAGCGCATAGACGAGAGGCGCGGGGCTGCGGCCATTGCCGCCAGGGCATCCCATTGCGTCGTGTGCCAGCCCAGCTGAGTAAGCCGTACGGCGAGCACTGGCAGGCCATCCGCGGCGCGGGGCATGTCGATGCTTCGATTTGTTTTGCTCAAGACCTTTAGGAGGCGGCGCAGGTTCAATCGATGCCGTTCCATATCAGCCGCTGTCGCGCAGGCGTTGCGGTAGCCGGCCAGGGAAATGAAACGGATGTCCTTCAGCGTCTTCCCGCCGTGACGCTGCAGTTTTTCGATCGCACGTCCGGTCTCCGCGAGCGTGACACCGGGGCCACCTGGACATGGCTCGTCATCTTTCGCAATCGGCGGCAACCCGTCTATCCAGGCGCGCACGAGCGCGATCTCTTCCGGTTGCAACTCCGTCAGTGCTTCGGGGCTTAATCCAGCAGCCAGGCGGTGGCCGGTGAGCATAATCGTGTAGAGGCGCGAGGCATCCGGCCGGCTAGGCGAAATCAGGCCTGGGGTCTTGGACAGTTCATCCAGTTCAAGGACGTTTGCAAATGGGCTGGGCAAGGCAGCCGGGCTGCGCCCGAGTTGATGGCATCCGGCGCAATTCTTCTCCAGAACCAGCCGCGCGGCGGCTTCCGGCGATGCAGGTGGCGGGGCGGGTGTTTCAGTTGGTGGAGTTGGCTTTGGAATGGGGTCAGCGCGCGTTTCCGGCAAGACGCCCGCGAGCGCGACGCTTGCCAGAAAAACGTAGAGAAGCCCGCGATACTTCACGATCCAGTCTGCCGCTTGCATGCCAATCAATCTGACCAATTGCTTACCCAGCCTGCCACAGTCCGCAGGTTTGCCGGCCTCAAGTCTTAACAGAACGTAAATTTCGCGAAATCGGGGTTAGGGATGTTCGCTGATCAGATTGGACTAACAGCGCGTTAGTGATTACTAACTTGCAAAGACAGATTTCCAAACCCGTTTCCCGAGGCTCCTCCATGGACGCTGACTTCAATAAAGCGAGCGCATTGACCGGCCGAGTTTGGTCGTGGCTGGCGCTTGCATTGCTGGTCTCGTCCGCACTTATCCTTGTTGTTTCATTGACTGCTTAACTCCTCACACACCATGCGAAGTCCCTGTGGCCCTGCTCTTTTTCCGGGAGTGGGGCCATGATCCTTTTTGGGCTTACGTTCCCGCGCCCTTGATAACGACGCGATAGCCCGCCTCTTCCAGATCTGAAACGGCCTGCTCAAGGTGTTCCCGGTCGCGCGTTTCGATGACGAGATCCAGCTCAGTGCCGCGCGCCGGCAGTTCCGTGAACACACGCTGGTGGTGAACCTCAACGATGTTGGCGCCAATACCGCCGATCACCGATGAGACGCGTGCAAGCTGCCCAGGCCGGTCCGGCAAATCCAAGGTAAGCTGGCTAAGCCGTCCCTGGCGGGCGAGATCGCGCGTCAGCACGCTTGCCAAAAGCCCGGTGTCGATGTTGCCGCCGCAGAGAACAAGGCCAATCTTGCGCCCGGCGAACCGTCTCTGATCGGCCATGATGGCGGCGAGGCCCGCGGCACCGGCCCCTTCAACGACAGTTTTTTCGATCGTGATCAACGTACAGACCGCCTGTTCGAGCTGATTTTCTCCCACCAGAACGATGTCGTTGACGAGTTCGCGAATGATGCGGCGCGTGATTTGGCCTGGGTTCTTGACCGCGATGCCTTCGGCCAGAGTGTCGCCCTGCACGGCCAGCTTGGCATTTTTGATGACGTTGTACATGGAGGGATAAAGCGAAGCCTGCACGCCGATGATATCGATCGACGGCTTGATAGCCTTCGCCGCAACGCTCATGCCGGAGATGAGCCCGCCTCCTCCAATCGGCACGATCAGGGTGTCGATCTCGGGTGCATCTCGCAATATTTCCAGCGCAACCGTGCCTTGCCCGGCGATGACTTTCGGATCGTCGAAGGGATGAATGAACACAAGGCCTTTCGCTTGTCCGTGTTCCAAAGCGAAGGCTGCCGCATCATCGAACGACTGACCGTGAAGGATGACCTTGGCACCTAGCTTCTTGGTATTGCGCACTTTCACGGTCGGCGTGCCTTCAGGCATGACGATGGTGGCGGGGATGCCGAGACGGCCGGCGTGATAGGCGACGCCCTGCGCGTGGTTGCCAGCGGACATGGCGATTACGCCGCGCTCACACTCCTCCTCCGTCAACGACGAAAGCTTGTTGAGCGCACCGCGTTCCTTGTAGGCGGCCGTGAACTGCAGGTTTTCGAACTTCAGCCAGATGTCACAGCCAAGGTTTGCCGATAGGGTCTGGCTGTGATCGAAATCGGTATCCGCGACAGCGTTCTTCAAAACGGCCGCGGCTGCTTCCACGTCGGCGGGTGTTACTGGCAGCGGACCGGAGTCTTTGGACATGGAGCCTCGTTCAAGCCTTGCTTGGGGTTGTGTGGTGCGGCCCAATCCGTAAAACCGTCTGCAGCAACGAAGTCTGGAGGACAACGATGGCCAAGATTGCCTGGATCGGATTGGGCGTCATGGGCGGGCCCATGGCACGGCATTTAGTTAAAAAGGGTGGTCATGACGTTACTGTCTATAACCGGACGGCCTCCAAGGCGAGCGCTTGGGTTGAAGAAAATGGCGGCCGGGCAGCCGCGACGCCTGCCGAAGCGGCAAAGGGCGCGGAATTCGTGTTCTCGTGCGTTGGCAATGATGACGATTTGCGTGCTGTAACGACTGGTCCGGATGGTGCATTCGCCAGCATGGATAAGGGCGCGGTTTTTATCGATCATACGACGGCGTCGGCCGGAGTGGCGCGGGAACTGGCGGGTGAAGCGACGAAGTCAGGTCTGCATTTTCTCGACGCGCCGATTTCTGGCGGACAGGCCGGCGCCGAGAATGGCGTTCTCACCGTGATGATGGGCGGTGACGCGGATGCGTTCGCGCGCGCGGAGCCTTTGATCATGTGCTTCGCCCGCATGGCGCGTCTCATAGGTCCGTCGGGCGCGGGGCAGCTCACGAAGATGGTCAACCAGATTGCCATTCTCGGCGTGCTACAGGGTGCCGCCGAGGCTATCCACTTCGCCGAACAGGCCGGACTTGATGTCGACGCCGTGATGGAAACGATCGGCAAAGGCGCTGCCCAGTCCTGGTATCTCGACAATCGCTGGAAGACGATGCATGCGCGCGAATTCGATTTTGGCTTCGCCGTTGACTGGATGAAGAAAGACATCGGCATCTGCCTTGCGGAAGCTCAAAACAATGGAGCGAAGCTTGAGCTTGGCAAAATGGTCGACCGCTATTTCGCCGAGGTCCAAGGCATGGGCGGTGGCCGTTGGGACGCCTCAAGCCTGATCGCCCGCTTTCCCAAACCGGACTAAAATCGGCAACCCGCCTGCGATTATTCGGCGGCTTGCTTGCGTGTGGGGCGGGCCGGTTTCGCGCGGCGCTTGAGGAGGGCGCGCAGGTACTGGCCGGTGTAGCTTTCCTTGACCTTGGCCACGTCTTCAGGTGTTCCGGCTGCGACGATGCGGCCGCCACCGTCTCCGCCTTCCGGTCCGAGGTCGATCACCCAGTCGGCGGTCTTGATGACTTCCAAGTTGTGCTCAATGACGGCCAGGGTGTTACCGGCGTCAGCCAGTTCGTGCAGCACTTCGAGTAGCTTGGCGACGTCGTGAAAATGCAGGCCGGTGGTTGGTTCGTCGAGAATGTAAAGCGTGCGGCCAGTGGCGCGGCGGGATAGCTCTTTGGCCAACTTGATGCGTT
>JBGTSB010000075.1:0-9931 GCA_041940525.1 Hyphomicrobium sp. | reverse complement strand
ATCAGGCTTCCCAGCGTAGTCTCGCTGAAAACCTATGTAAAACCAGCTCTTTATCCCGCCTTCACCCGCTTCAACGTGTTCCTGCGCGACCGTTTCTCGTGTCAATATTGCGGTTGCAAGGACGACCTGACGTTCGATCACGTGATCCCGCGCTCCAGGGGTGGCCTGACCCGCTGGGACAATGTCACCACGGCGTGCGCGCCCTGCAATCTGGCCAAGGGCGGAGACATGCCCGAAAAGGCAGGCATGCTGCCGGCGCTCATGCCCTATCGCCCGACGGTGTTTGAGCTACATCGCAACGGCCGGCTGTTCCCGCCGAATTACCTGCACCAAAGCTGGCTCGACTATCTCTACTGGGATACCGAACTCGAGCCGTAGGCCTCACCTTGGGCCTGAGCCAACCCCAGCACCTCGCAGCAAAAAGCCCCGCACGCATCAAGCGTCCGGGGCCAGTCAGCTGCGGCTGAAGGCGAAACAACCACCGCTAAACAATCGGCGATCAGGCGGCGCGCTGGACCGGCGCCGCGCACAAGGCTTCGGCGATGGCCTCTACCGCATGGCTCCAGTCAGAGCCGCCAGCGGCTGCGGTCAAGCCGAAGGCTCGCATGGCGTCCACTGGAGTGCCTCCGTCGCGGAAAAACCGCGCACAGGATTGGCGAGCAACGCCAAGTGCTTGATGCCACTGCAAGGGATTAATGTGTTCAGGGGTCATAAGATCCACCTACCTATTTTGCAAAGCCCGCTGGCAGAATTCGGTGGCAAGCACACCCAGCCTCAACATCACTACGCGGCACCGGGCTATGTGATGCTTGATGGATGGCCGTCGCGACGCTGGACATGCTTGCCGTCTCTTTCCAGGGAGCCCACCCTCCCTGCCGAATTCTTTCAGCTCACTGATTTCCAGCGGGGGACACGGAAACCGGCGATGCTTTTTCTGTTACTGCTACCGAACTCAAAACGGAGCCCACGACGTCATTCAAAGACTGCCAAGTACCCATAACTGCTCCACTCATACGCTTACGGACTAAAACAAAACGCTTCAGACTGTGACGGACCGCTCATGGCATACGCGGGACTGGCATCAGCGGTCCGTTTGAGGATTTTCAGAACATGCGGGGGGGTTGCATGCTCGGGGTACGCCATTACTCAACGCGATACGAACGCGACACACGCAGGACTTACGCAGCACAAAACTTGTTAAGACACTGAAACAGAACGCAAACAACACCGCTAAACTTACGCAGGACAACGCTGAACACTACGCCACTTTACTCTACGCCACCAGCCGATGTTCTTCTTGCGTTCCGCTGATGGAGTTAATTAACCGTTACTTTGGGGCAACGCAAAGGACGGAATATGGCCGAAACCAGTTTTTTCATTTCTCCTGGTGATTCACTGCCGCGCCCATGAACGAAACGCCCCCGCATAACGGGCGTTCCGGGACGATGGCGGGAAGCTGTGGATAAGCTCAGAGGCGCTGGTCGGCCGCGTCGGCTTTGAGCGCGGCAGCGGAAGCCGCCTTCAAGGCGCCAGCAAACAAGGCCAGCGATATCAAAACATTCCAGCCCGCGAACGATAGGCCAAACATGCGCCAGGCGGAGTCATCACAGCGTGGAATGTGACCACCCTGGCCGAGCCGTGCCATGAGATCGGTAGCGGAACCCGGCAAAGCCTGCGTCGCCGTACAGCCCTCGGGCCCCGGCCAAAATTTCCACTCTACGCCGGCGTGATACCCGGCAAGCCCGGCGTTCGCCAGGAACGCCAGCGAGACGATGAAGAACAAAACCGACGCGGCACGCGGTTGAGCAGATGCCACCAGCACCAGCGCGATAAACAGAACCGGAATAGCGGCGTAGTAGGCCCAGCGCTGCTGCAGGCACAACAAACATGGCTGGTAACCGCCAATGTATTCAAAGCCCAGCGCCGTTAGAATCGTGGCCACTGCAGCCAACAAGACGACCGCGCCAACCTGATATGCCGTCGCTCTGCTATCGGCCTCTATTGGACGCAACGCCATGGTCTCAACCTAACCCGTTCTGCTTGAAGTGACTTTAGAAAACGTACTTTACCGCAACAAAGCCACCAACCAGCGCCACCACAAAAAGTGTTGTGACCAGCGATAGGCGCTTCTCGATAAAGTCCCGGATAGGCTCCCCGAACCAGTAGAGCAAGCCCGCAACCAGGAAGAAGCGCATCGCCCGGGCGATGATGCTCGCCACAACGAATTCCAGAACCGGCATCTTGGTAACACCGGCCGTGATGGTCAAAACCTTATAGGGAAAGGGCGTCATGCCCTTGATGATCAGGATCCAGACGCCCCACTCGTTGAACCACTGGGCAAACTGATCAAAGCTCTCCGACTTTCCGTAGAAGTTGAGGATCGGCAACCCGATCGCCTCGAAAAAGAAGTAGCCGATCGCGTATCCAGCCAACCCGCCGGCAACTGATCCAATCGTTGCTACCGTGGCAAACCACCAGGCCTTAAGGCGCTGCGCCAGCACCATTGGCACCAGCATCACGTCGGGCGGAATGGGGAAGAAAGAGCTCTCGATGAACGACACCCAAAATAGGGCGTGCGGAGCCTTGCTGGACCCCGCCATGCTCATCATCCAATCGTAAAGACGCCGCATCATGAGCGGTCAATAGATGGCGTTTAGGCGATTGTCCATGTGGAACTTTGTAGCTGGTTATCGGGCCTTAAGCTTCGTGACAATTGCAAGACAACGTCGTTAAGAACCAAGCGGCCCTTGGGTGTGACCCTTATTCGTTTCGCGTCTCGCGAAGGTTTCGACGGCACGGCGGCTGGCCCCAATCCGGGGCCAAGACACGCGCTGATCTCGTCAAAGCCCTCGTCCGGGAGATCAGGACCCGCCGTACATGGCTCGATCAGTCCCTCGGCGCACAACTCATCAAGCGTTTCCGATGCAATCACCAGCCCGGTCATGGATCTCAGCCGTCTCAGGTCGAGCCCCTCCTGCAGACGCAACCCCATTAACAGTTGCTCGTCAGCCTGCTCGGCCCAATTCAGCTTCTCGTCCGCAATCAACCCATGGCCCACATCTTCGACGGCGCGAACCCAAGTCTCGGGGTGGCGTTCCGTCGACGTCGCCCGCCGCACGCCATCAACAATGATACGACCGTGCGCACCCGGTCCAACGCCCGCATACTCGCCGTAGCGCCAATAAAGAAGATTGTGCCGGCTCTCTTGCCCCGGCCGGGCATAGTTAGAAACCTCATAGCCCAGCAGTCCGGCCTGCGCCGTCATATCAACGGTCATATCAAATAACCGCGCGGCAAGATCAGCATCGGGCATCACAAGCTTGCCCGCGGCGTGAAGACGTTCGAACGCCGTCTCCGGCTCGATCGTAAGCTGATACAAAGACAAATGGCTCAAGCCGAACGAAAGCGCTTCAGCGAGTTCCACACGCCAAGCATCCTCGGTCTGACCGGGGCGCGCATAAATCAGATCAATCGAAACGCGCTCAAACGTGTTTCGCGCGATGCCGATGGCCGTGCGCGCTTCCGCCACTGAATGCAAGCGGCCCAGGGCCTTGAGCTGATCGTCGCGAAGCGATTGCACGCCGATCGACGCCCGGTTGATACCCGCTTGCCGATAACCGGCAAATCGTTCCGCCTCAACGCTGTTCGGATTGGCCTCAAGCGTGATCTCCGCGTCAGCGGCGACGGCCCAGCATCCGGCAATCGCATCCAAAATCCCGGCGACTGTTTCCGGCTGCATCAACGAAGGTGTGCCGCCGCCGATGAAGACGCTCGAAACCGTGCGCGGGCCTATGCGCTCCTTGCAAGCAACCAACTCCCGCCGGTAGGCCGCGAGGAACCGCGACTCATCCCACCCCTCGTGCCGGACATGACTGTTGAAGTCGCAGTAGGGGCACTTCTGAGCACAGAATGGCCAGTGAACGTAAACGCCGAAGCCCGCGCTGTCGGGATTCTCAGGACCAGCGGTCATCGTTCCACTCAGGTCACCCATGGCGCGCGGCAGCCAGCATCGCCTTGGCGATCGTCCGCCAAACAGGCTCGTTTGCATCAGCGCTCGCAGTCCGGCTCCAAGCCTGCAGTTTCTCTAGATACTGCTCAAGGCTGAGCTTGGGCGCCTCATCCCGCACGACTAATCGGCGCAAGTTGGCAATGAATGTATCTAGCTCTTCGCGCGTGGAGATATTAGCCGCGGCAGCCTGCATCCCCGCCATGTCACGATCGGCGTTCGGCACGTCTGTATGCTCAGCACCACCCTCCAGACAATCCTGCTTGAAAGCCTCGAACGCCCGAGTCCGGTGCGAGATGGCGTACTTATCCTTTGGCTCCATCTCCCCGAACGTCGTCTCGTGTCCTTCAGGAACAAACATCGGGTCGTAACCAAAACCATTGCCGCCGCGCGGTGGCCAAATGAGATGCCCATCAACGCGCCCTTCAAATAAGCGGTGTTTTCCATCCGGCCACGCCAAACACAAAACGGAAATGAAGTTTGCCTTCGGCCCCGGCGCGCTCCAGCCGTCACGCTTGGTGATCTCATCGGCAAGCTTGCGCATGGCCAAGGCGAAGTCTTTCCCAGGCCCCGCCCAGCGCGCGGAGAAAATGCCAGGCGCACCACCCAGCACGTCAACCTCTAGACCGGAGTCATCGGCCAGTGCTGGAAGTCCGGCTCCTGCGCTCGCGGCCCGAGCCTTCAACAGCGCGTTGCCTTCAAAACTGGTCTCAGTCTCTTCCGGCTCGTCAAGGCCAAGCTCGCCGGCAGAGACGGCAGCTAATCCGAACGGCGCGATCAGCTGATTTATCTCCCAGACCTTGCCGGGGTTGTGGCTCGCGACAACGAGCCGGGTTCCTTCACTGAGACGGCGCGTCATGACAATCCCCAAATTCTTGGCTCGGCAAACTCAACACAATTACCAGCCGGATCGCGGAAATAGATAGAGCGGCCACCATTGGGCCACTCGAAGTCCGCCTCAATGGAAACACCCATATCCTCAAGCCGTTCACGCCAGCGCGCCAGCTCCGAAGCACTCGCCCGGAAACAGACATGTCCGTGCCCCGTCATCCCATGCGGCGGAACCGGTATTTTGGCATCCGGGGCAGGTGGCACGGCAGTCGCGACGGGATTGAAGATCAACACCATCTGATTGCCGCAGCGGAAGAAGACCTGGCGGCCCTCGGCCTTCGCCGTCCGCTCCAACCCCAGTACGTCAGAATAGAACGCCTCCACGGCATCCAGATCGGCCGCGTAAAGCACCGTCTCCAGAACACCGGAAATCTTTAGATCATCATGCATAAAAAAGTCGCTGCACCGAGCACTCCAAGCGCTGTGCGCACCATATGCAATCGGTTCCACGCGTGCAATTTGGCCAGAGCTTCTTCATCAGCCTGGTCAGCTGGCAAGCGCATCAGCGCCTTGTTCACCGGCATCATGACCAACAAAGTATAGGGCCAGTTCGCCAACATGAGCCCGGCCCCAACCAGCCATTGCGGGTTCCTATCTTGCAAATAGGCGACGCCGCCCGCCAAGCCCGCCAGCACAGCCAGCGTGGCCTGCATGATAAATCCGCGCCGGTAACTGACCTGCCACGCAGCGACGGCAGCCTCGGGGGCCAAACGCTTTCGGGCAGGGTGTTCAGCAAAGTTGATGTAGAAGGCAGCAGCGGCAAAACCCGCGGCAATCATCAAAGCGATGGGGCCGGCTGCAATCATCATGCTTCCCGTGACAGCCTCAAGCCACTGTCAGCTTTTGCAGGGCCACCAGCTCACCGATGCCTTTCTTGGCCAAGCCAAGCAGCTCCTGGAAGTTATCTTCGCTGAAGGCCGTCGTCTCCGCGGTGCCCTGAATTTCGACGATCCCGCCTTCGCCGGTCATCACGAAATTTGCATCCGCATCGGCATTGCTGTCTTCGGCATAGTCCAGATCGAGAACCGCCGATCCTTTGTAAAGTCCGCAGCTGACTGCCGCGATGTGGTCGCGAATAACATCATCGCGCACCATGTCGCGCGCCTTCATCCAGCCGATGCAATCATGTAGCGCCACCCAGGCACCGGTGATCGCCGCTGTTCGTGTTCCGCCATCGGCTTGGATCACGTCGCAGTCGACGGAGATTTGCCGCTCACCCAGCTTCTGCAGGTCAACGACGGCGCGCAACGCCCGGCCGATCAGCCGCTGAATTTCTTGTGTCCGGCCTGACTGTTTGCCCGCCGATGACTCCCGGCGCGTACGATCCGTCGTGGCGCGCGGCAGCATCCCATATTCAGCCGTGACCCAACCCCGCTGCTGGCCCTTCAACCAGGGCGGAACCCGCTCCTCCAAACTCGCAGTGCACAAAACATGCGTATTGCCGAACTTTATGAGGCACGAGCCCTCGGCATGCATAGAAACGGCACGCTCGAAAGAAACACGGCGAAGTTCGTCATTTTGACGTTTGGACGGTCGGCTCATGGGGTCTCGCTGTAAGGACTGAAAGAGCCTGTTTGCATTAGGCATCCCGGATTGGCCGGACCCTAAGTGACGGAAACCGCCTGTCAACCTGAAAAGCCGGGCACGTCGATAGGTACAATTGACGAAACGGCTTGAACATCCTTAGATTCTGCGTAAGTGACCAGTTGCACAGCCATGGACTGAGATGACTGAGTTCGTTTCTGAAATTGCAAAACTCAACGAGCGATCGCGTACAATTTTGCGCGAGATCGTCGAAACCTATCTCGTGTCCGGCGAACCAGTCGGCTCGCGCAGCCTTTCGCGCACCCTGCCGATGACCCTGTCACCCGCCTCCATCCGCAACGTGATGTCGGACCTGGAGCACGCTGGACTGATTTACGCGCCGCACACATCCGCCGGACGTTTGCCGACACAGACTGGCTTGCGGCTGTTCGTCGACGGTTTGCTGGAGATCGGCCACCTGGCCGAGGACGAACGGCGCCAGATCGAGGCGCAAATTAATATCTCGCGCGGGCGCTCACTGGATGATGTTCTGGGCGAAGCGAGCGAAATGATTTCCGGCCTTTCCCATTGTGCCGGCCTAGTCCTCGCGGAAAAGCAAGTTTCGCAGCTGAAACACATCGAGTTCGTGCCGCTCGATCCCGGACGCGCGCTTGTTGTCCTGGTCGGCGACGACAACAACGTTGAAAACCGGGTGATCAGTTTGCCCAACGGCCTTCCCCCCTCGGCGTTGGCGGAGGCCTCGAACTTTATCAACACCTACCTGCGCGGAGCGTCGATCGCCGAAGCACGCGAAACGGTGGAAACGCAGCTGGCCGAAGCCAAGTCCGAACTCGACACTCTAACCCAGAAAGTGATCACCAGCGGTCTGGCCGAATGGTCGGGCTCGCTTGACGACCGCAAGAGCCTGATCGTGCGCGGTCAGGGGAACCTGCTCAAGGACGTCTCGGCGATGGACGACTTGGAGCGCATTCGCCAGCTTTTCAACGACTTGGAATCCAAGCGCGATATCGTTCAGATCCTGGGCCTGTCTGAACGCGCCGATGGCGTGCGCATATTTATCGGGTCTGAGAACAAATTGTTCTCGTTGTCGGGCTCGTCTCTCGTTGTCGCCCCATTTGAAGACGAGAACCGCAAAGTCGTTGGCGTCCTAGGAATTATCGGCCCAACGCGCATCAATTACGCGCGCATTGTCCCCATGGTGGACTATACGGCCAAGCTTATTGGCCGCCTGCTGACTTGATTTTTCGCTGCTCGCGGCTGATATCGGAGCAAATTTCAATATTGCTGCGGGCAAGCCTCGCATTTTGAGCCGACCGGAACGGAGACCCTATGACTGACGAGCCGAAAACACCCCGGCCCGAAACGACACCACCGCCTCAACCAGAAGCGGCTGAGCCGCAAGCGTCCGCCAATGAACTCGACGAGAAGGTCGGCGAACTGCAAAGCCAAGTTGCGGATCTGACCGACAGGCTTCTGCGCGCTCATGCCGAAATGGAGAACCTGCGCAAACGCGCGGCCAAAGAGCGTGAGGATATTGCCAAGTACGCAATTCAGAAATTCGCTGGAGACGTCGTCAACGTAGCCGACAACTTCGAGCGCGCGATTATCTCCGTGCCAGAGGATGCCGTCGGCGACAACGCGGCTTTTAAGAGCCTGCTGGATGGCGTCTCGCTGACCGAACGCGAATTCTTGAACGTGTTGGATCGTCACGGCGTGAAGCGGCTGTCCCCACAGGGCGAACAGTTCAACCCGCACCAGCACCAAGCCGTCATGGAAGCGCAGGACCCGTCAGTCGCGGCCGGAACCATCGTGCAGGTATTCCAGACTGGGTACGTGATCCAGGACCGCGTTTTGCGCCCAGCCATGGTTGTTGTCGCCAAGGGTGGACCGAAGCAGCCCAAGCCCGCCACCGGCGAGGAAGGCCAAGCCGCCGAGCCGGCCGCCCAGGCATCGCCGGCAAACGATCCTGGCGCTGGCCCGGACGACGACGCTCCGAATCGACAACCCGGAGAAAATCTGGGCTCAGGCGATGATGGCGGGCAGCCACCTCCACCAGATCGCGACATTATCCTATAATCGGCTTGGTCACCCGCCGAAGCGTGAGGTTGATGCGCCCACCATCGGGCAGCAACGTGCTGCTGCCCGGCAAAAGGCGGTCAATGCCGTGGTAAGCCAGCCGCGAAGCGCCGCCGAGCACAACAATATCCCCAGATTTCAGCGTCATACGAGATTTTTGGTCGGTGCGACGTGTGCCGCCTACATGGAAGACGGCGTCATCCCCCAAGGAAACGGACAGGACAGGCGCTTTAAAGTCCTCCTCATCCCGGTCCTGATGACTGCCCATGCGCGCTTTGTCACGGTAAGAGTTGATCAGGCAAGCCTCTGGTAAATACGGATAATCTGCATACTGCCTCCAGATGTCGAGCAGCAGCTTTGGCATCGGCGGCCACGCCAGCCCGGTCTCCGGATGGTGAGGTTGATAACGGTAGCCACCTTTGTCGGATACCCAGCCCAAAGACCCGGCATTCGTCATCTCAACCGAGAACGGTTTTCCGGTGCGCGGCATTGTTGGCTTGAAAAATGGCGCGGATTTCGCGATAGCAAGGATCGCTCTGACAAGCTGGCGTTGCTGTCGCTCAGACAGCCCCTGGCGGATCAGCCTCAGGCCTTCATTAGGCACGGGTTATCCCCTGTGAATTTGACGTAGGCAGAGCTCGAAATATCTGGAACTTGAAACCTCGGATACCATGTCGTCGGAAATGACACGCAGTAGCAACAAATCACTGCCAAGCCGCCGCCGCCGACCGTTGCGCCTTGAAAGCTGCACCCTATATAAGCCCCTAGCGCAATTGAAAACTCTGGGGATCGCCGCGTAAGACGCGCTTTGAAAACTTTCGCCGATCGGGTGCCGGATTCCGGGCTCGGGCGGTCCGCCGAAATCGAGAGGATGTTACACTATGGCAAAAGTCATCGGCATTGACCTTGGAACCACTAACTCGTGCGTCGCCGTGATGGACGGCGGCAAGCCAAGGGTCTTGGAGAACGCCGAAGGCGCGAACACGACGCCATCGATCGTCGCTTTCACCGACGACGGTGAAAAGCTTGTCGGTTTGCCCGCTAAGCGTCAGGCCGTCACCAACCCGACCAATACGTTTTTCGCGATCAAGCGCCTCATCGGCCGCCGCTTCGAAGACCCGACGGTTGAAAAGGACAAGGCTCTCGTCCCTTACACCATCGTCAAGGGTCCGACCGGCGATGCCTGGGTCGAGGCGGACGGCAAGCAATACTCACCTGAGCAAGTCTCAGCGTTCATCTTGCAGAAGATGAAGGAAGCTGCCGAAGCCAAGCTCGGCGGCGAGAAGGTCACGCAGGCCGTCATCACCGTACCTGCCTACTTCAATGACGCTCAGCGCCAGGCCACGAAGGACGCTGGCAAGATCGCCGGCCTTGAAGTGCTGCGCATCATCAACGAGCCGACCGCGGCCGCGC
>JBGTSB010000074.1:0-10002 GCA_041940525.1 Hyphomicrobium sp. | reverse complement strand
TTGAAGGTGAAGCTTGGGAAGGTTTCTATGTGAAGCCGACCATCCTTGCTGGCCACAACAAGATGCGTGTGTTCCAGGAAGAAATCTTCGGACCGGTTGTTTCGGTAACGAAGTTCTCCAGCGACGAAGAAGCTCTGTCGATTGCTAATGACACGCTGTACGGCCTCGGCGCCGGCGTGTGGACGCGTAACGGCACGCGCGCTTATCGCTTCGGCCGTGAGATCCAGGCCGGTCGCGTCTGGACGAACTGCTACCATCTCTATCCGGCACACGCCGCATTCGGTGGTTACAAGCAGTCTGGTATCGGCCGCGAAACGCACAAGATGATGCTGGAGCACTATCAGCAGACGAAGAACATGCTGGTCAGCTACAGCCCGAAGGCGCTGGGCTTCTTCTAAGTCCGGGTCCCGGTTTCATCTCTTACGACCTTGGAGGCAGCGCGGCATTATCAGCCGCGCTGTTTTCCTTTGAGGAGGCAGTTTGCCCATGAGCTTGAAATCTGTTTCCGCCACGCTGGCCGCTCAAGATCTGTTGGGCCGTCTAGAAGCAGGGCACGGGCCTCTGCGCATCCAGATCTCCGGCAGTTACGGTGTCTCGGTTGTGTGTTTGCCGGCGGGCGAATTGCGCACCGGCGCGCGCGATCATCAGGTCGGCGTTGTCGGGTCGGTGCCGGTGTTCATGATGACGAACGAGGCGCGCTATTGGGAAGGCGCGGATGTCGTTATCGATGTGATCAAGGGCGCTGCCGTCAGCTTCTCGTTGGAGGGGCCGGAAGGCGTTCATTTTACCTTACGCAAGCGCTCGGACCCGTCACTCATGGATTGGACAGGGCAAGGTTTGGATTTGCGCTCTCAAAAGGGCTGAATTCGCCGCCGAAGCGCATATATTGAGATCAGAACAACAAACGGAGGAAGTCCCATGGTTGAGCGGGTAAGCGCGACGGATAAGGCGCTGGAAGAGATCGACCGCTTGCAGAAGCTGCACGGACCCCTGTTTTTCCATCAGTCGGGCGGCTGTTGCGACGGCAGCGCACCGATGTGTTATCCGCGCGGCGATTTCAAAGTTGGCGACCAAGACGTGTACATGGGCGAGATTGGCGGCCAGCCCTTCTACATGGGTAAGTCGCAGTGGGAATATTGGCAGCACACGCACCTGATCATTGATGTCGTGCCCGGCCGCGGTTCTGGGTTCTCGTTGGAAGCACCCGACGGCATTCGCTTTTTGACGCGCAGCCGCGTTTACACGGACGCCGAGAACGAAGAGCTCGACAAGATCGGCCCGCCACCCACAGGCACGGAAATGAACGCGCGCGAGGCTGCGGCGAGCAGCTAGGGCATCACTTCAATGCTCGCAGAGACAATCGTCTCAGCGTTGCCATGTTGCTCGCGCGGGTATCATGTCCTGCAATGGCTTTCAGGTTGGCCTGTGCCGAGGCCAACGTTGATGGATCGGCAACTCTAGCTCAGCTTGGTCAAACTGCCGCACCGGGGCCTAATGGGCGGTAGAAACAGCTTAAAACTTGGTCTTGCCTGTTATTGGAGCTAGGTTCGGACGATTGTCGATCCGGGATACGAGATGACCGTGAGCAAAACGCCACTGCTCGATAGCGTTAAGACGCCTGAAGACCTGCGCAGGTTGCCTGAGAAGGACTTGCGGCAGCTCGCTGACGAGCTGCGCGTTGAGACCATCGATGCCGTCTCCGTGACCGGCGGGCATTTGGGTGCCGGGCTCGGTGTGGTCGAGCTGACGGTTGCGCTGCATTGGGTCTTCAATACTCCGGACGACCGGCTGATCTGGGATGTGGGGCACCAGACTTACCCTCATAAAATCTTGACTGGCCGTCGTGATCGTATCCGCACCCTGCGCCAGGCGGGTGGACTTTCCGGGTTCACACGTCGCGTTGAAAGTGAGTACGACCCATTCGGGGCCGCGCATTCATCGACATCGATTTCGGCCGGTTTAGGCATGGCGGTTGCCCGTGACTTGACTGGCGGAGAAAACAATGTCGTTGCCGTGATCGGTGATGGCGCCATGAGCGCTGGTATGGCGTACGAAGCGATCAATAACGCAGGCGCCCGCAACGAGCGGCTTATCGTCATTCTCAACGACAATGACATGTCGATTGCTCCGCCGACGGGCGCCTTGTCCGCGTATCTCGCGCGCGTCACGTCGAGCGGCACTTACCTCTATATGCGCGATGTCGCAAAGCAGTTGGCTCGCCGGTTGCCGAAGAGCTGGGAGCGGCGCGCTGCGCGCATGGAAGAATACACGCGCCATCTCTGGCAGGGTGGTGCCTGGTTTGAAGAGCTTGGGTTCTATTACGTCGGGCCGATCGACGGGCATGACTTCAATCAGCTGTTGCCGGTCTTGAAGAACGTGCGCGATACGAAGCAAGGGCCGATCCTTGTTCACGTTGTGACGAAGAAGGGTAAAGGCTACGCGCCGGCCGAAGCTTCGGACGACAAGTATCATGGGGTCGCTAAGTTTAATGTCGTAACCGGCGCGCAAATGAAGCCGAAGCCGAATGCGCCCAGTTATACGCGCGTGTTCGCCGACAGCCTTATCGCCGAAGCAAAAAAAGATGAGTCGATCGTTGCCGTCACAGCGGCGATGCCGGATGGGACTGGATTAGACCTGTTCGGCAAGGCGTTCCCGGCGCGGACATTTGACGTGGGCATCGCTGAGCAACATGCGGTGACGTTTGCCGCCGGGCTCGCCACGGAAGGGATGAAGCCGTTCGCAGCGATTTACTCCACGTTCTTGCAGCGGGCTTACGACCAAGTCGTCCACGACGTCGCGATCCAAAAGCTTCCGGTCCGTTTTGCCATTGATCGGGCTGGCCTGGTCGGCGCCGATGGGGCGACGCATGCGGGTTCGTTTGATCTGGCGTATCTGGGATGTTTGCCGGGCTTCGTGATCATGGCCGCTGCCGACGAAGCGGAGCTGCGCCACATGGTGGCGACAGCCGTTGCGATCGACGACGGACCGTGTGCGTTCCGGTATCCGCGCGGTGAGGGCACCGGCGTTGAGCTGCCTGAGCAGGGCGAGGTGCTGCCGATCGGCAAGGGCCGGATACTGCGAGAAGGCTCCGCCGTTGCATTGCTGTCGCTTGGGACGCGTTTGGGTGAGTGCCTGACGGCCGCTCAGCAGCTGGCTTCGTTTGGATTGAACGCGACCGTTGCGGATGCGCGGTTCATGAAGCCATTGGATGAAGACTTGATCCGCCGTCTGGCGACGAACCACGAGGTGCTTATCACGGTGGAAGAAGGTTCCGTGGGTGGTTTCGGCAGTCACGTTCTGCAGTTCCTGGCGCTTGAGGGGCTGCTCGACCGCGGCTTGAAGGTCCGGCCGATGGTGTTGCCTGATGTGTTCATCGACCACGACAAGCCTGCGGTGATGTACGAGCGTGCCGGGTTGGCCGCTGACGGCATCGTCCAGCAAGCGCTCTCGGCGCTGGGCCGGGAGGCCTTGGCCGGAGAAGCCAGCCGCGCCTGACGCCACGCCCAATCAACAGCAAAGCAAAGAAAGCCTGCAATGGCCGATACGCTCTCAGACGTTCTGAAGGTTCTCGATGCCAACTCAGACGCGGCGTTGACGCGTCTGTTTGAGTTGCTGCGGATCGAAAGCGTTTCCACCGACCCGGCATTCAAGGATCAATGTGTTGCCGCGGCGGAGTGGTGTGTTGGCCAGCTGAAGGAGCTTGGTTTTGACGCGTCACTGCGGCCGACCACCGGGCATCCAATGGTGATCGCGCACGATCCCAAGGCTCCGGAGGGTGGTCCTCATCTTTTGTTTTATGGGCACTATGATGTGCAGCCGGCGGATCCGCTTGAGCTTTGGGAGTCGCCACCGTTTGAGCCGCATGTCGTGAACGATCCCGACAACGGGCCGATCGTCGTGGCGCGCGGTGCGCAAGACAACAAGGGCCAGCTATCAACTTTCTTCGAAGCCGTGCGGGCCTGGCGATCTGTGTCTGGTCAGCTCCCTGTGAAAGTGTCGGTAATGCTGGAGGGCGAGGAAGAGTGTGGCTCACCTTCTCTGCCTGCGTTCTTGGAAAAATCAGGCGAAGAGCTCAAAGCCGATCTCGTGCTCGTATGCGATACCGGGCAGTGGGATAAAGACACGCCTGCGATCACGACCATGTTGCGCGGGTTGGCAACGACAGAAGTGACGATCAAAGGGCCGTCGCGGGATTTGCATTCGGGCATGTATGGCGGGCCAGCGGCCAATCCGATCCGCGTCTTGGCCAAAGTGACGGCCTCTTTGCACGATGATGATGGCCGTGTGGCTGTGCCCGGATACTATGATGGCGTTGAGGCATTGTCTAAAGAGCAGGCCGAGCAATGGTCTCATCTCGCAGGCGCGGCTGAGCCGTTTCTTGCCTCCGTGGGCTTGTCTGTTCCGGCGGGTGAAACGGGCTTCAGCGTTATTGAGCAGCTTTGGTCGCGGCCGACGCTGGAGTTCAACGGTGTTAGCGGCGGCTATCAAGGTGCCGGGTCAAAGACGGTCATTCCATCGATTGCGTCGGTCAAAATTAGTTGCCGCCTTGTGCCGGGGCAGAACCCGCAGAAGGTTCTGGCAGCTTTGCACAAATATGTCGAAGGGCAGATTCCGGCCGATTGCAGCGTCAGCTTCTCCGGCACGCACGGATCGGCGGCGATCGGGTTTGATACAGGGGCTGCAGCCGTCAAAGCAGCGGCAAAGGCCTTAGAGGAAGAGTGGGGCACGCCCACCGTGTTGATGGGTTGCGGCGCGTCGATCCCGATCGTTACGTCGTTCAAAGACGCGCTTGGTATGGACAGCCTGCTTGTCGGCTACGGTCTTGATGACGACCGTATCCATTCTCCGAATGAAAAATATAACGTGTCGTCGTTCAAGAAGGGCGCGCGCAGCTGGGCGCGCATTCTTCTGGCGTTCAAGGATCTTTGATCGCGCGCTGGCTCGTCAGTCGAGCCTGACTGGAACTCCGGCGGCAGCCATGTGCTCCTTGGCCTGGCCGATCGTGTATGTGCCGAAATGGAAGATTGAGGCGGCGAGCACGGCGCTTGCATGGCCTTCGATGACGCCGTCAACGAGATGATCGAGGTTCCCAACGCCGCCCGACGCAATCACCGGGACAGTGACTGCGTCAGCGATTGCTCGTGTTAGCGGAAGATCGAAGCCGGCTTTGGTGCCGTCGCGGTCCATGGACGTGAGGAGCAGTTCACCGGCCCCTAGCGCCACGACTTCGCGAGCGTATTCGATGGCATCCAAACCGGTGGGCTTACGGCCGCCGTGGGTGAAGATCTCCCAACGTGGAGCTTCTCCAGGGGCTGAGACGGACTTGGCGTCGATTGCCACGACGATGCATTGAGCGCCGAACTTTTCAGAGGCTTCGCGTACGAACTCGCGGCGATTAACAGCTGCCGTGTTGATGGAAACCTTGTCGGCACCTGCTTCCAACAGTTTTCGGATGTCGTCCACGGTGCGCACGCCGCCGCCCACTGTAAGCGGCATGAAGCAGCGCTCGGCGGTGCGCTCAACAATGTCGAAAATGGTGTCGCGATCCTCGTGGCTGGCGGTGATGTCCAGGAAGCAGAGCTCGTCCGCGCCAGCGGCATCATAGGCGGCGGCGGCTTCAACGGGATCGCCGGCATCGATGAGATCGACAAAGTTCACGCCTTTGACGACGCGGCCGTCTTTTACATCGAGGCAGGGAATGATGCGTGTTTTCAGCATGACGGTCAGGCCGCCTTCAGCAGGCGCAGGGCCGCGGCTGGATCGATGCGGCCGTCGTAGAGCGCGCGGCCGGTGATAGCGCCTTCGAGCATCTGATACTCGGGCTTTGCCAGCGCTTCAATGTCGGCCATGGAGGCTAGTCCTCCGGAGGCGATGACTGGGATTGGTGTGGCCTTTGCCAGTTCTGCCGTGGAGGGCAGGTTGAGGCCCTTCAGGACACCGTCACGATCAATGTCGGTGTAAATGACGGCGGCGACGCCTGCGTCGGCGAAGCGGCCGGCCAAATCGATGGCGGTGAGTTCACTCGTCTCCGCCCAGCCTTCCACGGCGACTTTGCCACCGCGCGCGTCGATGCCGACGGCGATTCTGCCGGGGAACTTTGTGCAGGCCTCTCGAACCAGATCCGGATTGCGTACGGCGGCCGTACCCAGGATGACGCGCGCCACGCCTTGCTCAAGCCAGGCTTCGATGGTGGCGAGATCGCGAATGCCGCCGCCGAGCTGCGCCGGTATGGAGATTGCCTTTAGGATCGCTGCGACGGCCGGCGCGTTGGCGGGCTTTCCCGCGAAGGCGCCATCAAGGTCGACGATGTGAAGATACTGGAAGCCCTGATCCTGGAATGCGCGCGCCTGGGCAGCCGGGTCATCATTGAAGACGGTGGCTTGGTCCATTTCGCCGAGTTTCAGGCGGACGCACTGGCCGTTCTTGAGATCAATTGCGGGGAATAGGATCAATGCCGGTTGCCTTTGCTTGGCCCGTCGAAAGCTGCGGGCCATCAGATTGCTTTCTTTTTCTGGGATCAATCCCGTTTTGCTACGGGCGTCAAGTGCCGCCCATGGTCGCCATTGGTTATCGGTTCTGAGGTTTGCGTTGGCTGTGCTGAGCTTGAATTTGGAAAGGTCGCTATCCGCTGCCCGTCCCACCGAGGGCACGGGTCGCCTTACCGCGGCTGACGCCGTCGATATTTGGCTGGCGCGCTGGCATCGTATTCGGCGCGTGGACCTTATTCGCCGATATGGTTGTGATCCCAGGCGGCTGTACGATATTTGGGAAGAGCGGGCCTTTCCAGGCAGCCGGGAGAAGGCTCTGCAGGTCTTGGAGGCTCAATGTCCGGGACTGGCGTCGCGGGTTGATTTGGGCCCGCATCAACGCGTGCCGAAGAGCGCCGCCGGGCCTGGCCAGCTGGAACTGTTTGATTGAAAACACGGTTTCGGCCAATGAGAACAAAAATCGAACTTTCGCTAGACACGGCGAAGCGATTCAGTCATGTTCTTCCTATGTTCTCGCTCGCGTCTCACTGAGCTCCACCCCTCGAACCAGACCTGCGGAGACACCCCATGCGCACCTATCTCATCTCTTATGACCTCTCCAAGCCAGAACTCGATAAGCATGTGGTGGCCAAGGCGATCATGTCCGTGGGCGCCAGCTGGGCCCGCCCGCTCGACCAGACCTGGTATGTGCGCACTGAAGAAGCCGAGGACACGATCGCATCTTGCCTCTGGGGTCTGCTGGACGACGAGGATGGTCTTGTGATCCAGGCGGTGAAGGAAGAAGCGGTGCTGATGAACACGTCGCTGCGCTGGTTCCGTAAGCGCCTCCCCGAGGCTGAAGCAAACCAGAACGTTGTTGCGTTCCCATCGCAAGACAAGGCTGGCCAGCAGGCTGACTACGATTACGCCGAAGCTTGCTAGAGACAGTTGGAGCGGTGGCCGCTTTGGCCGCCTGCCTCAACTTTCGTCATCATTCATGGGGGCGTCGCTGTCAGCGTCGTCCTCATTGGTTTTGGGCAGGATGATGGTTGCACGGTTTGCGCCAATATCGATGTCGGGCACGCATTCCAACGTGAAGGGCACAAGTTCGGTCTTGCCGGTGGCGGAGAGTGTGACCTCTAAAATATCGCCCGCTCCGAAGTTATGGACGGCCTTGATGTCACCGAGCGGGCCGCTGTTTTCGTCCACGGCCGTCAGGCCGATGAGGTCAGTCACGTAGAATTCGCCGTCCTCACTCGGCGGCATGGCATCCCGGTCCACGTAGAGTTTGATGCCGCGCAGAGATTCGGCCGCGTTGCGGTCGCTGATGTTTGAGATCTCTGCGTAGACCCCTTTGGGGGAGACGCGCTTGACGATCAGCTCATAGCTATTTTGACCAGTCTCATCTGAGAGTGGGCCATAAGCCGCGATGTCTGCGGGGTCGGCAGTATAGCTGCGCACGATCACTTGGCCTTTGATGCCATGGGCTCCGGCAATCTGGCCGATCAGGACGCGGTTTCCGGCGCTCACGATAGAGCGGCCTTATCCAGGCCCGTGGGCAGTGGGCCGACATACGCCGCTTTGACCGCGATTTCTGTGCCGGCAATTTCGACATTGAAAACCAAGCCGCCGCCGGTGCTGTTGGAAGGGATGGCGTCGAAGTCTATGCGTAGTCCGTCGGGACCAGCTGTTAGGCCGGTGAGCAATTCACCGTGGGGGCCGATGATGATGTGCCCGTGAATTCTTGGCTCCCCGTTGGCGGCGGTACTGATGGTGCCGTTGAAGACACTGCCGCCGGGATCCGAGCCGTGGATTTCGTCGTCTCTCACGATGACAAGCCCGCCGTTGCTACTGGCGTGGTCGTCGCCAGCCATTTCATACGACAGACTATAGATGCCGTTGCGAAGCTGGGAAAGCATGGGGTCAGTTAGTGACGACGGGGACTAATTGCGGTGCCACTTGTCAGTTGTTCAATTGAGTTTGCCAATACGCCGGCTAATCGCCGTGGCGTAGCGCCATATTCGGTATTCGCCATCTGTCCAGTCATTTTGGTCCGGCTTATCGGCCAACAATGATGAGCTCACTTTCAGTGCGTGCGCCCTGCGATGCCAAAGGGCGACTGCCACCGACGTGTTTGGGTTGGGAATCACGTCTCTGTCCTTAGTATTCTATATGGTGTTCAACTCCTATAACGTGCAAGACTTCAACATGGTTTGGCTTAGAATGCACGCAGTTTTTTATGCGTGACACTGAGTAAATCGCAAGATCTGGAAATATGTGCAATGACGATCCCTGTCCGGATTATCGATTATTCCGGACAGGGTCGCGGGTTATTCAGACGCTTCAGCCGGAGCTTCTGCGGGCGCTTCGGCTGGTTCTTCAGCAGCCTTGGCCTTTTCTTCAGCCTCTGCCGCCTTCGCCGCGGC
Source organism: Hyphomicrobium sp. (assembly GCA_041940525.1). GTDB lineage: Bacteria > Pseudomonadota > Alphaproteobacteria > Rhizobiales > Hyphomicrobiaceae > JAKAXS01. Next base: position 1,109 of record JBGTSB010000074.1, on the reverse strand, counting down.
GCGCTCCTGAGCCTTCTTCTTTGGCTTCGCCTTCTCAGGATTGTTGGGCACGTTCCGCTTCATTAGGCCCGCTGCGTCAAGGAAACGCGCGACGCGGTCCGTCGGCTGGGCGCCGACCGAGAGCCAATGTTTGGCACGATCGGTGTCGAGGCGCACGCGGTCTTCGTGATCCTTGGCAAGCATCGGGTTGAAGGTGCCGATTTGCTCGATGTAGCGGCCGTCACGTGGCGCAGTGATGGGGGCGACAACGATGTAATAATAGGGGCGTTTCTTGGTGCCGCCGCGAGCGAGGCGGATTCTTGCTGACATGACTGTGGTTCCTTTCGCGTATTTGTCTCGTTTGTTTTCTGGTTACTTCTTCTTTCCGGGCAGGCCGGGAAACTTGGGTCCGCCGAGGCCGGGCAGCGCATTGCCGAGACCAGGCAGTTTTGCGGGTCCGCCACCCAGTCCGCCGGGCAAACCTTTCGGCAGCGTGTCTTGAAGGTCCTTGGGTAGGCTGGCGAGCGCCTTAGGATCGATCTTGGTGAGTTCGTCCTGCATGCGCTCCACTTCCGAGGCGCTTGGTGCACCCCCTCCGCCGGCGAACATACGGGCCATGAGACCCTTGTTCTTGCTCATCTTCTTCATCATGTCCGCCATCTGGCGGTGCATTTTGACGAGTTTGTTGACGTCTTCCACGCGTGTACCGGAGCCGGCCGCGACGCGACGCTTGCGCTTGCCATCGAGGATCTTTGGCGCGCGCCGCTCTTTGGGAGTCATCGATGAGATGATCGCTTGCTGGCGCTTGATGATGGAGTCATCGATGTTGGCGCCGGCCATCTGCTGCTTCACCTTGCCCATGCCGGGCAGCAGGCTCATCATTCCCGACATGCCGCCGATACGCTGCATCTGCTTGAGCTGATCCGACAAATCGTTGAGGTCGAACTCGCCCTTCTTCATACGCTGGGCGATCGCAGTCGCTTTTTCGACGTCGATGTTCTGCGCCGCCTTCTCGACGAGAGAGACAACGTCGCCCATGCCGAGGATGCGGCTGGCGATGCGTGACGGGTGGAAATCTTCCAGCGCGTCCCATTTTTCGCCGACGCCGAGCAGTTTGATTGGTTTGCCTG
>JBGTSB010000073.1:0-10045 GCA_041940525.1 Hyphomicrobium sp. | reverse complement strand
GGGCATGATGCCGCCGGTGAAGAAGTGTTGCGCGATGAAGTCCGCCTTGTTGGCATGGTCAAACCGGTACGGTGCCTTGTCATGCGCGAAAACATGCACCAACAGCCTGCCATCCGGCTTCAGCCAGCCTCTCACACGAGACAGCAGGTTCGTCCAGTTAGACATATGTTCAAACATCTCCACTGACACGACGCGGTCGAATGTCTTGTCCGTGCCGAATGCGTTGATGTCGGCGGTAACGACCCTCAAGTTGGTCAAGCGAAGGAGCGCGGCCTGCTGGAGGATGTGCGCTCGCTGAGAAGCGGAATTAGAAACTGCGGTAACACGCGACGCGGGATATCGCGTGGCTAGCCAAATTGTCAGCGAGCCCCATCCACATCCCAGCTCTAAGATCTCGTGACCGTTTCGGATGTCCGCGTGCTCGCAGGTCAGTTTCAACGCGCGCTCTTCCGATTCCGACAACGTGTCACCAGGCTCAAAATAACAGCAAGAGTACTTCAGCCGCGGACCGAGAACGTTCTGAAAGAACTTGGCTGGAACTTCGTAGTGTTGCCGGTTCGCCGCGTCAGCATGCTCGGCGATCGAAAACTTCGGCATGTCGTCGCAAAACTTCCGCGCGGCCGCCAAGCTGTCTTCCTCCTGAAGGGACCGGTCGGTGCGCCCAACGAGGTAGCGAATGCCCGCTCGCGTGATGGAGTCGGGCAATGGCGCGCGTTCGGCGAGGAGGATTGCAGCGGTTGAAAGCATATGTACAGGCTCCGGGCGTTAGCCCTTTTGTGCGAAGTGCTGGAACAGCCAAGGCGGAAGTGGAAAGAACTGACTGGTTCGCTTTTGATAGGCTTCAAACGCGCTCTTGCGCGTGCGCAGCATGTGCTCTTCAAGGGGCGGAATTCCGGAAATCTGCGTAAGCAGCCAATACATCACAACAGGCCCGCAGAGCGCCAGCCATCCCCAAGCCCAACTGCCAACAGCGAGTAGGGCAAACGCCACCCACATCAGCCATTGAAAGAAATAGTTTGGATGGCGCGACCAAGACCACAGGCCGCGATCACACACTGCTTGCCGGGGCGGATTGCTATCCCGGAACTGCCGCAGCTGACGGTCGGCAAGGGCTTCACCGCCAGCGGCGACTACGAACAGACTAACTGCGATGGCATCAAGCGTTCGCCACAGAGCGTCGGGGTTATGGGCTGCGAGATAAACCGTCACCGCCAGAGGAATGGACACGAGCGCCTGTTGTTGCAGAAGGACAAACATCCGGCTGTTGGCATCATCGCCCCAGTCAGCACGCAGTTTCTCATACCGCGGGTCCGTTCCAATGGACGAGGACCTGTGAGCGATGTGAAAGCCAAGCCGTAGAGCCCAGGTTAAAAGCAAGGTCGCGACAAGCCAGCCCCGGGCAGACGTGTCCCAGCCATTTGGCAAGAGCGCGGCGCCAATGCCGATGGCTCCAAGCCCAAACGTCCAAACGGTATCGATCCAGCCAGTGTTCCCCGTCTTGTGCTGAACAAGCCAAGCGATAGCCATCGCCGCGGACAGGCAAACCGAGAGGGCAACTATGGCAAGCAGGAATTCGCTAAAGCTCACGCTGCTTTTAGATCCTGACGAAGGGCTGCATCAACCGGCCAAAAAAACCGGACAGCTTTAACTGACCATCCATCGCGACAAGACAGATACATACCTCTCCATCTTCGACGACAGGCTGATGTTCGATCGTATCGTCTGCCTCTTCCAAGTCGCCGGCCTCGAAGTGCCCAGCGGAATGGGAGAACGCACCTTGCAATACAAGAGTGAGCTCGGTGCCACTGTGAGAATGCTCGGGCAAACTCGTGCCCGGGGCAGCTTTCAATAGAAACAGTCTGGCTTCGCCGCGCGCCGCATCGCTGAGAGGCCGCACATAGACGCCTGGGCCGATCCAGCGCCAAGGACCATCTTGGTAATTCGAAAGCACGTCGCGAATTTGCAATTCAGCCGGAGGTTTGGCTTCTCCCACCTCAATCGGTGCGGACACCTCTTCATCGGCCGACAGGACTCGGCCGAGAATGATATCGCCGGCAGCCGGCGACAGGGCCTCGGGCTCCAGGTCTTCTAACAAAACGCCTCCGGCTTCCTCGAAACGGCGCACGAGCGCTGCGCAGCGCTTGCATTTGTGCACGTGAGCACCGACGACGAACGAACGGCCTTTGTCCAAAGTTCCGAAAGCGAATGCACTCAATGTCGCGATGTCAGGGTGATGCTTCACAGTCATCGCAGATCCTCCAGGATCTCGCGCAACATCATCACGGTTCGGCGCAGACGTGACTTTACCGTTCCAAGCGGGATATTAAGCGTGCGGGCGATTTCCGGATGAGGCTTATCTTCAAAATAGGATAGGCGAACCAGGGTAAGCTGCTCTGGGCTCAGTTGTTCTAGTGCCGTGCGCAGGTGATTGGCGCGCTCGATCACATTGTAGATCTGGTCTGGGCGCTCAACGTCCTCTTCCATCACTTCTAGCTGAGACTGGGCGTTCGCGTGCAGTTTCTCGCGCCGAAGACCGTCGATCCGCAAGTTGCGGGCAATCGTGAAAATCCAAGTCGAGGCGTTCGCCCGCGACGAGTCGAACGACTGAGCTTTTCGCCAAACAGTCAGCATCGTCTCTTGTGCTAATTCCTCCGCAAACGCATCATCGGCGCCGGAGCGTTTCATGAAAGCTTTGATGCGCGGCCCAAAGTAACCAAACAGCAGCATGAAAGCGTGCCGGTCCTGCGTGGCCGCGACACGCTCGATGAGCTGTGACAAGTTCGCCGTCTTATTGTCTGACATGGGCAGCAAACGCCTGGTCTTCGTATTGGGCCATGTCAGCACTGCCGCATATGCCATCGGCATCAGTGCCTCTATCTGAATTTGAACGCGCTACACAATCGCGCACATTGCACTCCCTTGGCCGGTATACGGTTTTTGTTTTACGTTGGATCACATGATCCAATGAATTGGGCTAATCGTATAGTACGCACAAATAAATTGAAGGTCTGCAATCGTTGACCTGAACTGGTAGGTATTCTGATTACTCAGCCCCGGCAGGAGCCGCACAGCCCGCGGAGCATCGCGGTGGTCGGCACAGGAATATCAGGATTGTCGGCCGCTTGGCTTCTAAGCCGGCATCATGACGTGACGGTCTTCGAGAAGAACGCGCGGGTCGGCGGTCACACCAACACTGTGACAGTCTCCACGAGTGGCGGACAGGTCGCGGTCGATACCGGTTTCATCGTATACAACACGCCTGCTTACCCCAACCTCACGGCACTATTCGAGTATCTCGGCATCGAGAGCCGTGAAACCGATATGACCTTCGCGGTCTCGTTGGATGACGGGCGTCTGGAGTACGCGGGAACGAGCCTTAATTCCTTGTTCGCTCAGCCGGCCAATCTGCTCTCACTTCGCTTCTGGTCTATGCTGCGCGACATCAAGCGCTTCTACAAAGACGCACCTCGAGACGTCTTGTCGTTTGACGAAGCCATATCGATCGGCCGGTATTTACATTCCCGCGGCTACGGCCAAGCGTTCGTCAACGACCATCTATTACCCATGGCGGCGGCGATTTGGTCTGCGCCTGCGCAAACCCTGCTCGCATATCCTGCCAGGTCCTTCATCGCATTCTGCGAAAATCACGGTCTGCTAAAAATCACCGGGCGGCCGGTTTGGCGCACGGTCCACGGCGGAAGTTGCCGCTACGTTGAGCGCCTGATCGAGCCCTTCGCGGAGAGACTTCATACATCCAGCGGCGTCGTCTCCGCACGCCGTGACGGAGACGGCGTTTGGTTGACTACGAGCGATGGCAAGACCAGCCGTTTTGATGATGTGGTCTTCGCCTGCCATGCGGATGAAGCGCTGGAACTCCTATCCGACGCCAGTGCTGCGGAGCGGACACTGCTCGGCAGCTTTACCTACTCTACAAATCACGCGGTCTTGCACTCCGACCCCTCCTTCATGCCGAAGCGGCGATCAACCTGGTCGAGCTGGAATTACACCGGCCAGGCCGACCGGCTGAGCGTCACCTACTGGATGAACCGGCTTCAGGGCCTGAATACAGCGGAGCAGTTCTTCGTCACGCTTAATCCGGCGAAACAGCCGGACCCGGCTCTGGTGTATCACTCCGAGACCTACACGCACCCAGTGTTTGATGCCGGGACGCTGCAAGCACAAAAACAGCTTTGGGATCTGCAAGGTCAACGCAATACGTGGTTCTGCGGCGCATACTTTGGCTCCGGCTTCCATGAGGATGGTCTGCAAGCCGGTCTTGCCGTCGCGGAAGCGCTGGGTGGCGTGCGCCGGCCTTGGACCGTTGCCGACCCATCGGGCCGCATCTATCTCGCGCCTGATGCCGCCTTAGAACCGCTTCCGCAGGGAGTGCCTGCATGAGCGCGGATGAATCTCCCAACGGCGGCAAACGCAAGACACCCACATCGGCTATCTATTCCGGTCAGGTCAGGCATTGCCGCACGCGGCCTCGCCGGCACGCTTTTCGTTACAAGGCCTACTGGCTTCTGCTTGATCTGGATGAGCTTCCGGAGCTCTCGCGGAAACTTCGCACGTTCTCGTTCAACCGCTGGAATCTTTTCAGCCTCTACGGCCGGGATCACGGTCACGACGGTGGCGACGCGCCGTTGCGACCTGCGATTGACACAAGCCTGCGTCAGGCCGGGCTGGACCCAAGAGGCGGTACCATCATGATGCTGTGCATGCCGCGCGTGCTGGGCTTCACCTTCAATCCGCTCAGCGTGCATTTTTGCTACCATCGCGACGGCGAGCTGATGGCGATCGTTTATGAGGTCCATAACACCTTCTCGCAGCGCCACAGCTATCTTCTTGGCGTCCCCAGGGGAGAAGGCAAAGGCTCCGTTGAGCACGGCTGCGCGAAAGCGTTTTATGTTTCGCCGTTCATGCCGATGGGCATGAGCTATGCATTCCACGTTGACCCGCCATCGGAGACCGTCCGCGTTGTCATCAATGGCAGCGATGACGATGGGCCTCTGATCGTTGCATCGCTGGCCGGAACGCGCACGCCGCTCACGGATACAGCCTTGCTCAAGCGCTTTTTGCTGACGCCATTTGTGACTTTGAAGGTCGTTGCGGCGATCCACTGGGAAGCCCTTCGCCTTTGGCTCAAAGGCATCCGCTTGGTTGAAAGGCCTAAGCCGCCAGCGCGGCCCGTCTCGGTGCTGCCGGTTATGGAGAATTCACGTGCCGATTGAATCGTCCCAAACGTTGGCGTCTGGAACTCAGCCCGCGCGAGCTGGCTGGCTGCGGCGCTGCTTGCACAATTGTCCGGCCGGACGGCTGACGATTGAATTGCCGTCGGGTGAAAAGCTAGTCCATGTCGGCAATAACCCCGGTCCGGACGCGCACATTGGCATGCGGCAGTGGGCAGCGCTCCGCCGGCTCATCCTCGGCGGCGACATCGGTTTCGCAGAAGCTTACAGGCGCGGCGAATGGTGGACCCGCGACCTGATCGAGTTTTTCGACTGGGTATCGGCCAACGAAGGCGCGCTGACGATGGCCTGGCGCGGTTCGTTTTTCCTGCGTCAGCTGGAGCGCTTCCGCCATGCGTGCCGCGCCAATACGCGACGCGGTAGCCGGCGCAACATTGCCGCGCACTATGATCTGGGTAACGCATTCTATAAGACATGGCTCGACGCAGGGATGAACTATTCCTCAGCCATTTTCGAGCCTAAAGACCTGACGCTGGAAGCGGCGCAAGAACGCAAACTGGATCGTGTTCTGGAGCTTCTCAATCTAAAGCCGGACGGCAGCCTTCTAGAGATCGGATGCGGCTGGGGCGGCTTTGCGCAGGCATCCGTGTCGGCAAATCCAAACAGCCGCTACACCGGCGTCACGCTATCGGCGGAACAGCTGCACTACGCGCAAGACCGGTTGTCTCAGACTGGCCTCGCCAACCGCGCGCTGGCCTCGCTGACAGACTACCGCGACGTCCAGGGTGAGTTTGATGGCATCGTTTCCATCGAGATGATCGAGGCCGTCGGCCAGCGCTACTGGCCGGACTATTTCCGCCAGCTTCGCCAACTCTTACGAACAGGCGGGCGCGCCGTGATCCAGGCGATTACGATCGACGAATCCCGCTTCGACAGCTATCGCGCCAGGCCCGACTTCATTCAGCTTTACATCTTTCCCGGCGGCATGCTCCCGACTAAGGGGCTAATCCGCAAACACGCAGAAGAAGCCGGGCTGACGATGACCAAGTCGGAGGAGTTCGCCCTCAGTTACGCTGAGACGCTGGCGATCTGGCGTAAACGTTTCTTGAACGCTTGGCCGCAACTCCAGAAGCTGGGGTACGATCAGGCTTTCCGGCATGTCTGGGAGTACTATCTGGCCTATTGCGAGACGGGTTTCCGCAATGGCACGCTCGACGTCGGCCTGTATGTCTTTGAGTAGCCGCCAGCTTTTCCGGTTGAGGCAGGAACGCCACACCTGAGCAATTCCCTTTTCCTCCCACGCAATTTGTTGGGTCGGGCCTCGTCACAGTCAAACTGCTGGGCTAGCGTTTTACCGGATTCGCGGAGGACGACGGATGCGCTGGCCATATTTTCTCTCCCTCATTGCGAGCCTGGCCTTGCTGGCCGGGCCCGTGGCTGCGGAACCGGCCAGTCCGGGCGCCGAAGCGGCCAAATCCGAAGCCGCCAGCGGCGAGGCAGACAAGCCGGTGGCGGCGAAAGAAGCCGCCAAGGACGAGACCGGCGCTGCCAAGGCGGATGGCGAGCCGGAAAAGTCGACCGAATCGAACACTTCAAGCCAGCAGGCAGACGCTAAAGCTAAAGACGCCGCGGCGGTCGATGCGCTGGCAGCGGAAGCGATCGCGAAGGCCGATCGGTCCGCTATCAATGGGCAAGTGAAAGCCAGCCCAGTTGAAGCTGACGAGCAGCAGCAAGAGGCGGTTGTCGCCGAACCGAAACCCGAGCCAAAGCCTGAAACCGAAGCAGCCAAAGCGTTGCTGAAGGCGATCGAGACCTTACCGCCAATTGATAGCGACGAAGATCGCAACGAGCGCCAGGCCATCACCGCCTTTTACGCCGAACGCAACTACGAACCACTGTACATCGCACCAAACGGCGCGACTGAGCGCGTGATCCACGGCCAGGCCGAGTTTGCCAATGCCGATGCTTGGGGGCTGGACCCTGAGGCGTTCGAAATGGTGGAAGTAGCAGCCGCCAAGGAGGGTGCGCCGAATCTCAAACCCGATACGCGTGCCAAGGCGGAGATCGCCTTCGCGCGGACGCTTCAGCTCTATGTCCGATACGCACGCGGTGGCCGCATCATCCATCCCGGTGGACAGTTAAACTCCAACCTCGACCGCCGCCCACAGTTCGCCAAGCCTGAGGAGGTGATGACGAACTTTGAAGCAACGAACGATGCCGCTGGATACTTGCGCGGTGTCCACACGCACCACGCACAGTTTCATAAACTTCGCCACCGCTACCTAGTCGCCAAAGGCAACCCGCGCAAAGTCTCGTCTCTACCGAAGGGTGATGATCTTGAGCCCGGCCAAACTGACAAGCGGGTTCTTGCCCTGCGCGAACGGTTTGGCATAACGCCCGGCTTGTCCGGCGGTGAGCTTTATGACGACCACCTGAAGAAGGAAGTCGTATTCTTCCAGGAAGACCGCGGACTGAAGCGCACTGATGGCGTGATTGATGACGAAACACGCACGGCGCTTAACAAGCGCGAGCCTGCGGACTACGAGCGTCTGCGCGCCAACATGGAACAGTGGCGCTGGATGTACGACGATCTGGGCGATATGCACCTGATCGCCAACATCCCCGAGTACATGATCGACCTTTACAAGGATGGTAAGGTCATCTTCACCGAGCGCATCGTGGTCGGCGAACTCGACAAACAGACCACGATCTTCACCCGCCCAATCCGTCACATTGTGCTGCGGCCAATGTGGCGCGTTCCAGAATCCATCAAGGTGAAAGAACTGTGGCCAAGTATGCGCGGCAGTGGAAGTCTCATGCGCCAGTACGGCTTGCAGCTCGAGACCAAGGACGGCCGCCCGCTCGATTGGCGCAAGATGGATTGGCACAAGGAAGATATTCGCAACTACGAAGTCGTTCAGCCGCCGGGCCGCAATAGCGCGCTGGGCAAGGTGAAATATTCCTTCCCCTCTCAGCACACGATCTTCATGCACGACACGCCGGACAAGTGGATGTTCCGCCAAAAGCAACGCACGCTGAGTCACGGTTGCCTGCGGTTGCGCGATCCCCTCAAACTCACAGAAATTCTGTTGAACGAAGACCGTGGCTGGGATCGCGCTAAGATCGACGAGTTGCTGAAGTCCGGACCGCTTAACAATGCCTTGAAGCTTGACAAGCGCGTCATGATCCACATGACCTACTTCACGGCCTGGGTCTCTGACGACGGCAAACTCAAACAGTTCTCCGATGTCTACGGACACGAGCGCCGCATCAAGAAAGCGCTGGAGGGGCGTTGGAGCCAGATCGCCAAGGGACGCAATCACTTGGCCCCGCCGAAGCCCAACTTTTCGAAAAAGAAGCGCGCACCCCGCCGAAAGGACGACGACTCCGTCGCCGACATGATCGGCGATGCCCTGGGCGGCCTCACGTTCTAGGCATAGCGCCCGTCGATATGGGCAATAACCACCTCGATAGGGATCGAGGGACGCAAACTCCTGGAGCAGAAGGCCGGCGAGGGTGAAGGAGAGCGTGAGCTCAAAAACGCCCCAGTCGGCTGGCCGGCGTCCGCATGGTCAGAAGGGTGGTTTCAACCTCTAGGTATATCAGATTGGCCCCTGGCGCGACGGACTGGCCGGGTTGTGCGCAGATGGATGCGACGATGCCGTTGCGTGGCGCGGAGATGGTGAACTCCATCTTCATGGCTTCCATTACGGCCAGCGGTTGACCTTGTTCGACGGTAGCTCCCGGCTCCACATTGACGAGGCGAACAATGCCTTGGATCGGTGCGACGATGGCATCGAAAAGTGCTGGTCCAGATTGGACGCCGCGACTTTCTAGCGGCGGGTGTTCGCTGACGGCGAACTGGACCGTACGCCCGTCCAGATGGATCGAGATGATTGCGCCATCTTGCCGAACATGCGCTGACTTGACTTGGCCGGATGCTTCGTAGCGCAGTCGGCCGTCGCCGGATTGCGATAAGGATTGCAACTGCAGAACTTGGCCATTCACGCGCACAACAAATGACGTGACGGCGTGCTGTTCTAGCTCGACAGTCGAGGTTCCGCCGTCGTGATCCAGCTTGCAAGTGTAAGCGGCCCGAGACCATTGCCGCCAGCCGCGCAGGCTTAGAAACGGATCACTCTTAGCTGAATGCGACGCCAGCCCGAGCGCAGTCAATGCCGCAAGCGCGATGTGATCCACTGGAGCCTGCGCAGCTTGCGCCCCACGATGTTGGTCCGCCAGTCCGGTATGCAGCTGGGCTTGCGAAAAGGCATCGCTGCTTGCTAGCGTGGCCAGCAGCGGGAGGTTTGTTGCAATGCCTAGCACCGCGCTGCTCTCCAGGCGTTGCCGAAGGTGCGCAACCGCCGTTTCCCGATCGGCCCCGTGTACAATCAGTTTGGCGATCAGAGGATCGTAATGGGCTGAGATGACATCGCCCTCGCGAACTCCGGTGTCGACTCGTGCGTTGGCGTTCTCCAGCCGGAGGTGCGTGATGCGGCTCGTGCCCGGCAGTCCGCTTGCTGCGTCCCCGGCGTAGATGCGCGCTTCAATCGCGACACCTCGTTTGGTGATCTGATCCTGACGCAAGGGCAGCTCTTCGCCGGCAGCAATGCGAAGTTGCCATTCGACTAGATCTATCCCCGTGATCGCTTCGGTAATCGGATGCTCGACTTGCAGGCGCGTATTCATCTCCATGAAGTAGCAGCGCTCGATGTCGAAGCCGTCAGACACGTCCGCGATGAACTCCACGGTCCCTGCGCCGCGGTACCCGACGGCCGAAGCCGCCTTGATTGCAATCTGGCCGAGCCGGGCGCGCGACGCGTCTGACAATCCCGGCGCCGGCGCTTCTTCGATCA
>JBGTSB010000072.1:0-10848 GCA_041940525.1 Hyphomicrobium sp. | reverse complement strand
CTGCCATCCATGACAGCATCGCATCGAGCGAGGCCGAGCGCGGCTTTGCCGAGGAACGCGCCCGCATCCGCCTCCTGCTCGGCATGGGCACGGATGGTGATGGTGGAGATGAGGTCGGTGAGATCGGCGAAAGTGGCAAAGCCGAGCCGAAAGATGGTGGAGACGAAGCCGATCCCGTCGATAGTGTGTCAGGTGACGCCGATGTTCATGACGACGAGATCGACCGAGACCAAGACGAAGACAGTGGCCACGCTGACCCTGATCGTGACGACGTGTCTGACGACGACGAGGCCGACCCAGACGACAGCGAAGCCGATGACGCCGACGATGATGGTTGGAACGACGATGAGGATGACGGCGAAGACAATGACCCCGCCGCCACCATCATTCCGCGCTCGGGCGACTGGCACGCCCGTCCCACCATCGGCGATCTGTTCGAGATACTCATCCAGATGGAGGACAGCACCGTCCACCGTGTGCTTGCCTTCGCCATGGCCGAGACGCTGGAAGCCCATTCCGGCACCGTCGAGGCCTTGGGCATGTTGTTTGGAACCGACATGCGCAACTGGTGGTCGCCCGACCAGACCTTCTTCGATCTCCTGCGCGACAAGCAGGCGATCAATGGCATCCTCCGCGAGGTCGCGGGCGACATGACCGCCGATGCGCACACCGCCTCCACCGCAAAGGTGCAGAAGGGCATCAATTGAGTCTATGAAGAACACCGACAACATACCCGACGATCTCAACCGGCGCATCGACGCGCTGGCGTCACGATCGTCGCTTACCCGAAGCCAGATTATCGAAGGCGCGCTCGCGCATGGCCGCTCCCTGGCCTGGCACGAGAAGTGGATCGCGTGTGTTCAGGACGGCATCGAGGCTGCCGACCGCGGCGACTTCGCCACCGACGAGGAAATCGCTTCGGTGCTGAACAAGTACCGGCCCGCTTGAAAGCAGGCGGATCGTGCGCATTGCCTAGACCCGGCGTTATCTGAGCGAACTCGCGGCCATCGGCGACTATATCGCAGAACATAACCCGAATGCCGCAGGGCGCGTCGTCGAGCAGATTCACACCAAGACTGCGCGGCTCTTAGCCCACAATCCCTTCATCGGACGCACCGGCGAAATCGTCGGGACGCGCGAGTTGGTCATTCCGGGAACGCCCTACATCGTCGCCTACCGCGTGCCCGACACCCAGGTTGAAGTGCTGTTCGTTCAGCACGGCGCGCGCCAATGGCCGGACGAGATATAAGCTCTCGATAGCCGATGTAACTTAGCTTGGCCCGCACAGGATATGGCGCTCCCGATGGCGCAAACGAGGCACGTTCGTGTCTGGTTCCACCACTTCGCGCGCGGGTGCTGATAGTACCCGGTTGAGGCGCGTGACTTCATGTGTATGAACACGCCGCGCATTGCGGATTTCTCGCTGGAACTGGCGCCGCTCATCCATTTGCAGATTGATCAGTGCCTGCTTTTCATCGGCGTCGCGGGTGGTCGCGGCGGCAGTCTCGTCCTCGTTGCGCTGGCGCAGCTTTGCATGTTTGCCGGTCAGGCGATCCCACAGGCCGAGCATACCACGCCGGAAGCGCTCGGCGCGATCCCTGGCTTCCGCGATCCATCGTTCATCCTGTTTTGCTTGGAGGTCGCGGCGCGCCGTGCGGTGCCGGTCGACCATCGCTTGCCGTTTTGCATCCATGGCTTGCGCGGCCGTCCTGAATTCGTCCACTGCGCTGCCGATGAAGCCTCGGATCTTGTTGCGCACAAGCCGGGCGACATGCTCCTGCGCTTCGTCCACCGTCGGCAGGGCGGCAATGTCGTCGCCCATCCTTGCAACGACATCCCTCGACTTCACGGCCGACCACCGGGCGACGGCATAGATCTCGCCGTGAACATCGACCGCGACGACAGCGCGGCGATCACCCCGCGCCAGGAAATAGCCCTTCTGCTCCAGAGCTTGCCGAAGCGCCTTGCCCGAATCGGACGTCTCCCAGCAGCGCCGGAACAGCGCCTTGATCATGCGCGGGTCCTGCCCAGTCCTCCTGGCCTGGAACCACTCCTTGCGGTCGAAGTTCAGCGGATTACGCAACGAGCGGTCGATCAGGCCGTCCGGCATCGTCCAGTCATGTTCGAGGTACAGATCGCGGGAGCGCTGCGTCAGCTTGTTCTTGAAGTGCGACAGGTTGATCGCCGTCATGGCCTCGGGATCAATCCGCGACCAGACGCAGTGCGCGTGCCGCCGTCCTTCCTTCTCATGGAAGATCAGCACGCGGGGCTGGCCCGACAGGCCAAGCTTCTTCTCAATGCGCTCGACCGAATCCTCAAATGCAGCGACCGGCACGTTCTCGGTCTCCGGCGGGTTCAGGGACAGCGAGAACAGGAACTGGCCGCATTTGGTGCCGCGGCTGATCGCATGAGCTTCGGCGAAGGCACCCGCGACGGTATCGGCCACGCAGCCGCGTATCTCGTGAACCTCGACATGCTCGTTCTCGGCCTTGAGCAGATGGCGGGCAAGATCACCATGTCCGCTGCGCTGGCTGGCTTTGAGGATCGTCGCTCACCAACCTCCAGCAGACCAAGGGCGCGCATGAGATCGGCGCGCATGACTGAAACGGCGGCGCAGGCTTCGGCCATGTCGGCTTCCGTCTCAGGCGTCACCGGCAGGACGCCGATATTCACGGCCTTGGCGAGCTGATTCAGATTGCTGGATATCCGCGACTGGCCGAGCGCTGCCAGCACCCGCGCCAGCGCCTCGTGATCCTTCACCGGCTTCGTCTGCCGCCTTCGTTTGGCCTGGGATCACCGGACAGAAGTGCATTGCGGATATAGATGCCGAGCGGCACGCGCCCGGCGCGATCGAGAAGCAGGCGCCTCTCGGCATCGGTCAACCGGATGGAAAACGGCCGAGTCTGTGGTTTTTCGGCGCTACTGGCGACCGTTCCGTGCGGATTGGAGGACATAACCACACCCCCCAAATCGACGGTGAGCGGTGCCTCCGTGACAGGGAGGTATCCCGCAGGATGTCCTCCCAATCCGCAAGTTCCCGGAAAAGCTGGTTTGACGTCTCCCCGGACACGTCCACCATCGACATAAGTCTTCGATTTTTGATATACTAATTGTAGCCGGTCGCCGCATTTTTCATTTTTGTCAGCGGCTTTTGCAGCACGGCAGTTTCGATCGTGAGCCTTTCCGCTCAATCTCTAACGGTGTTTAGAGCCGCCTCGAAGGCAGGCCGGCAGGCATGGAATGCACTGCTATCGCCGCACCGGTTTCCCTAGAAACGAGAAGCTGACCCTGCTCCAACCCCGAACGCCCCTGGACAACGATCACCGAGCTGGCAGAGCTGCTCGACCGCGACACATGCCAGCGTACGGCCGAAGCGGTCGCGACCGACACGGGTCAGCGCGAGATCGGCCGCCAGCGTTGGTCGAGACAGATAGTAGACGCTCCTCCGGCTGATGCCGAGGGCCGCCGCCTGCTTGCTGACGGGCAAGAGGTGCTGACGGTCGATCATCGTCTTGCGCTCAGCAATCCGGCCCTGGTGAACGCGCCGGCTAAAAAATCGTTCTCCAGCGTCAGTTCGCCAATCTTGGTGTGATGGTTCTTGACATCGACCGCCGGTTCGGCCGCCTCCTTGCGACCGTCATCGAAGACATCAGCCGCCCCGTCCAGCAATTGATACTTCCATTGCTTGATCTGGTTCGGGTGCACCTCGAACTGCTCGGCCAACTCTGCCGTGCCTGCGGCACCTACTCGCCCTTGATCGCGGCGAGCGCGGCTCTCGCCTTGAAGGCAGGGCTGTGGTTGCGGCGGGGGCGTCTGCTCATGGCATCTCCTGTACACGGCATCATGCCGCTCTCGGGCAGGAATTCCACTTATCCCGGGTGTCCAGTTTTCCCGAGCCACTTCTCCAATGGGGGTTGACTTCCGTCGTATATTTGAAGCTAATTTCATTTCTGATACCGTATGGAGAATTTTGAGACGGATATGGCCGTTCTTTTGGCGCGCTGTAGCCAGGTTCTTCTTACCTTGGGTCTGAAGACAACGAGACGCCGTCGGCGTTGTGAACCACAAGAGGTAACTTCGTGAGCTTTGAAGCAGAATTCCAACGCATTGGCGACGAGACCTCACCCTTCTGTCGCGGGATCGACCCTGCGCCTGGCCTTTTTTGACGGCGGCGGGCCTGACCGATCGTGATCCCCTTTGCCGCCGCTACCGTTTTCTAGCTGAGATCATCGCCCATGCCGCGTGTCATTACTGAAAAGAAGATTTCCGGCCTGTCCATCGACACAGTTTGGTTGATCGCGAAGGATCTTGAATCCTATCCGAAGTTCATGGATCAGGTCAAAAGCGTAGAGTTTATCGACGCCGTTGAAGGAGTAATCACTAGTTCGTGGGTCGTGCTTTTCAACGGAAACGAGCTTCGATGGACCGAAGTGGATGAATTTGACAATATCCGGCATCGGATGAGCTTTAGGCAGATAGAGGGCGATCTGGCCAAGTGGGAAGGATCGTTCGAAGCAATAGCGGTCGACGGCGGAGTTCAATGCCGTTACGACGTTGAATTCGATCTCGGCATCCCAGCCTTGGCTCACGTGCTCCATCCTCTCGGCGAAAGGGCTATCGCCGACAACTGTGAGCAGATATTGCAATGTATTGAGGAGCGGGGCCACGGTGCTTTCGAACGTGCTTGACTATGACTGCATCATTCTGTCGGGAGCGTCCGGAGCCGTCGGTAGTTTTGTACTGAAGCAGATAGTGAAGATCTGCGATGCACGAGTTTTTTGCATCCTCCGCTCGCAGATTGCTCTAGATCGGCTGGTTGGGGCTTTAGGAACCGAGGTCACAGATCGTGTCATCCCGGTTTTTGCTGACCTTGTAAAAGCTGAAGATATGGAAAAGCTCACGCTATCCATAGGCACCTTTCGAAGGTGCCTGGTGATTCATTGTGCCGGTGACGTATCTTGGACCAAATCACACCGTCTTCTGGCCCCGATCAATACTGATGGCACTAGACACTTGGCGGCCGCTGCCACGCGCCTAAGCAGAGAAAAGCCGAGTTTTGTCTTCCTTTCCACAGCCTATTGTGATGAACAATTCGAACCCCGTAACGCCTATGAGTCAACGAAGCTAGCGGCAGAGCAGATCCTGGCTGCGGAGTTCGGCGATAGGCTCAACACCGCTGTCATAAGATGCAGTTTGATCGTTGGGGCCAGAGAGGATGGTTGGATTGCTCGTTTCAACGGCCTTTATCCGCTCGTTAGAATAATCGCGCTCGCCGAAGTCCCTTGCCTGATTGCAGATAGTGCATATGAGGTGGACACCACTCCTGTTGACGTTGTCTGGAAGGAAATCCTTTTCGCAAGCTCGCATCTCAGCGAAAGCAACCCTTTCCTGCGAGGAATTTGCGCGTCGGGCGATGCGTCATCGAGCTTGTTGCAACTCGTGGAACTGACATCGCGGCTGACCAATGCCCAGCGTGTCGCAAACGGCTTGCCGGAAAATCCTCAGATTTCAATTGTCTCGGAACGGCAGTTCAAGTTTCTAATCGCGGCATCACGAAGCTGGGGTATGGAGCAGCGTTTCTCAAAAGTTGAAGAGATCAGCGGCATTATGGCCGGCTATATCGAACATGGAAGCTCTGGAAGGCGCATTGCCCCTCGACCGTTAGACAACGAGGTTCCAGCCCCGGAGACATACCTGCCCGCCGTCGTGAACTATTGGCTTATGCAAAACAAAGATCGGATCTTATCCAAGCGATCACCTAGATGGCTCGTATCGGAGGATAGTATATAAGTGATGTTCGAAGAAGAGCTAGCCTCTCAACAGAAAAACAGCACGGCCCTGGGGCGTCGAAACACCGAGAACTTCTTCAATGCTGCGGGTATAGATCGGAAGGCTTTCGAGGCCTTCACTCTGAGGCGCTTTGATGCCGACTCATGCGCACTATACGTGAGTACTGTGCCAAGAGGTCTCGCGGGGTCCACAAGCGATATTGATCTCATCTTGCTCGTCAAGAGTCCGGTGGCCCCAACGGACATGAATTCAAACATGCTGTTTTTTCAGAATCGCCGCGTGGGCCTTAAACAGATCTATGATCAAGATGTTGCTTCGACTTTCAACGCGCTCGAAACGATATGTAGTCATGGTTCAGACCTTAATTTAGTCGCTCAAACTTTAAAGCAACAACCGGTAAAATGGGCCGATCTCGAGCGGGTCGTATACGGTATTTCCTTTTCCACCGACTCTCCTTTTTTGGACAAGCTTCCCATCCTCGGCCGCGCCGCTGTGGCAATATCTCTGCGAAACTTCGCCGCAAATGCGCTTCTTTGCAACATTGCCGCACGAGGCGCATATGGCAGCGGTGTCTATGCCTATGGTTTCGCGGCGTTGACGGCAGCCATGGACGTCATCATGGCGTTGTGCGGCAGAATTCAATCGAACACGAAATGGACCTTTGAGCGCTGGCGGCGCTTCGCTGCCGAGCCCTCGGGAGATCAAATTGGATCGTTTGTTGCTCCCATCACTACTCTCTATCAATCGATCATGCGCCTTCAAGCCACGGAGGTACAAACGGTTACCGAACAGTTGCAGTCAATCGGCCAACTTCTCGCGAAATCCGTTGACCGCTGGGGCTGGAGCGCCTCTGCGAATCTCCGCTTGCCGACCAACGTTGTGGCTGGGCGTTTCCTGCCAAACGCCACAAGCCTTTGCCGAATGGACCTTGCGGCTGCTGTAGCAACGGAGGTTGTCCAGCCCCTTCTGGCGCAAGAACCGCTGTCAGTTGACGATATGCCGCGGGACTCCGCAGCTGCCATTTTGAAACTCATACAGCATGGGCTGATCGAGACATATTCGCTCCCTTCGTGACAATCATTCCATCGAATTGGCAACAAAAATTGGAAAAGGGGGTTAAATTGGTATTGGTAGCAGCGTCCTTCAGAGGTCTCGTCGATTGCTATTGGTTAGCTCTGGCCGATTTTCAGAACATCTTAGAGGATGTCTCGGGAGCAGACGGTAGAATTGAGTACCTGAGAATGCTCGGCTTGAAGCTAGCAAGCTCCTTAAAGGGTATGGAGCAGGCATTGATCAATCCTGGAGCTGCCATTGACGAAGCACATCTGCTCGCACTGGCTTTCAAAGATGGAGTATCTGAGTTTGACATTAGCTCAGACGACCTGCGCGCTGGCCTGGCGCTCGAAACCGAAGACGCGGAAGACCTCAAGACCGCGTTGCTCAAATTTGGATCGAGCGTGCTGACGCGCATGCCTGGCGATATTCCTGAGGCACAGGGAACGACTGGCCAACGACAGATTCTTAACGCCATGCGTGATTGGTCAGTAACTTCGGAAGCGGTCGGCGAAGATCTGGGATTCCTGGCTGCTCGGCTCGCAGCCCTTTGACGCAAATTCTTCATCGTGGAGAGGGTTGGACATGGATACATTGACCATTTTGAAAACCGCACTCAAGGAGGAATGCGGAATAGATCCTTCAACCGTCAATGAAACAACAAACGTATTGAAGGATCTTGGAATAGATAGCTTGGACTTGCTTAACGCAGCTTACTGGATTGAGGCACGCTTCGATGTAAAGCTTCCGATCCTTGTGTGGATAGGCCAAGAATATGGAGACGTTACACCTTCGAAGAGTCCGTTTGTAGTCCAAGAGCTCTGCGATTTCCTGACGAACGCGACACTATCGAAAGGCGGATGAACGCGCGTCAGATCACCAAAGCAAGATTTGTCACTCAGTTGGAACCGGCTGACTGATGAATGGAGGCCCTGTGCGAAGAGTAGTGGTTACCGGTTTGGGGTGCGTCTCAGCGCTTGGCAACGACGTAGTGACGACTTGGCGAGCGTTGGAGGAGGGCTACACCGGTATTCGGCAGCGAACGGTGTATCCGAAAGCGAACAGTGAGCTGACGGCTACCGGACCGATGGCTTCGGTCGATTTCGACGTCGTTGAAGCGCTATCCGAGACATTCAATCCTAAAACAATCTCAAGCGTTGACCGATTTGCGAATTTTGCCGCGCTTGCAACCAACGAAGCTTTGGCAGACGCAGGTTTGATCGATCAATCGTCACTGCTGCCGGAGGCCTGCATCATTTATGGAAGCAGCAATGGCGGTCTCGCCACCATCGACGACAGCTACGACAGGTTATACAATCTTAAGTCGCGTGTTCTCCATCCCCTGACCGTTCCACGGCTGATGGGGAGCGCGGCTGTCTCGCATCTTTCTATTCTCTTCGGCATAAAGGGGCTTTCATACGGTATAAGCAGCGCCTGCGCCTCTTCCGCGCAGGCCATCTGCGAAGGTATGCATCTCATACGGAGCGGGCGCGCAAAAGTCGTCATCGTCGGTGGTAGCGACGCAAGTCTGACATATGGTTCACTTCGATCGTGGCAATCGTTACGTGCGGTATCGGAAGATACGTGTCGCCCTTTCTCAATGGGCCGCGACGGGACTGTGCTTGGCGAAGGCGCTGCAACGCTAATCCTGGAAGACGAAGAAACAGCCCTGAAACGGGGCGCCGTACCCTACGTTGAATTGTGTGGTGCCGGCGCCACGGCAGACGCCTCGCACATCACACAACCGGACGCGAAATCAGCAGCCGCCGCCATTCGCGCAGCGCATGAGGATTCGGGCATATCGCTAAGCGAGCCGATCCTGATCAGTGCACATGGAACGGGAACAATGTTGAACGATAGGTCGGAAGCAAATGCGTTGAGGGACGTCTATGGTGCCGCCTTGTTCAACTCTAAAGTTATCGCAACGAAATCAAGTCATGGGCACATGTTGAGCGCAACGGGCGCGATAGAAGCCCTGATCGCCATCGTCGCATTGGTAAAGCAAAAAGCCCCAGCCATTCAAAATCATATAGCCGCCGATCCGGAATGTGACATTCCGTTGGTGCTCGCGCCTGAACCGATTGCTTTCCGCGCAGCTTTGTCGACCTCGTTTGCCTTCGGCGGATTGAACTGTGTCCTCATGGTGCGACTCCCATCACAGGATCAACAACGACGATTCGATGCCTGACGGGCAAATCGTGAGGAGAGGCAGATTGCGCCCGGACCATAGTCCTCAAGGATCGAAGACCTCAAATTCGGTGGAGCGGATCGTCGACCGGAAAGTCGTAAATAACTATATCCTGATAGCGATCATATTCATAGATTCTACGAGCTATGCGCTGGTACTGCCACTCTTGCCTGCGCTGCTACACCAATACGAGGCATCCGGACTGATCGGAGGTATCCTGATCGCAAGTTATGCGTGCGCTGCTGCGATATCAAGCCCAATACTCGGCTACCTGTCGGATCGATACGGTCGTCGGCCCGTACTCATAGTCTCCCTCATTGGCTCCGTCATAGCGCACCTCGTATTTGCTTTTAGCGCGTCTGTCACATGGTTCCTCTGCTCAAGAATAATGGCCGGTGTGATGGCTGGAAATATCGGCGTCGTGGAAGCCGCGATCGCTGATCAGACTGCTCAGACCAGTCGAGCCATCGCGATGGGGCGTGTGATGGCGGCGTGGGCGCTGGGGTTTGTTGTCGGGCCGGCTTTGAACTTGGTTGTGCCCTTGGACGGAGCAAGAATTGCATTTTGGCCAGGAATGGTCGCTGCCGGCTTGGCAACTCTGGCTGTCGTCGCATGCTCTGTAGGACTATTCGACGATCACCGAGCAAGCCCAGACCGAATGGATTTCCGAGCCGGACGCAAAGCCGCTACGAGAAATCTAAGTTCGATAGTCGTTTTCGGCGTGTTGGCTCTTGTACAATCCGGAGTCGTTGCAATGACCGGTTTTTGGTCCGAGCGAACTTTTGGATGGGGCCCCCGCGAGGTGAGCCTGTTGTTCCTCTGGACCGCTGTATGCATCATAGTTTTTCAAACTGTGATCTTGCCCGCTACAACCAACAGATTCGGAGAATTGAAGACACTTTATGTTGGCCTTTCGATTTCCATCTTTTGCCTTGCTGGTCTGCTGGTTGGCCATTCTTCTGCAATCATATTCATCGCATTTGGACCGTTGCTGATTTGCGGAATCACTCTAGCGCAGGCGATCTTCATGAGCATGATTTCCGCTTCCGTAGACATTAGCCTCAGAGGCGCGCTAATTGGGGTCGCCAACTTTTCCAAGAATATAGGTCGAATTGTAGGCCCAATAGTCCTTGGCTTTGTACTCTCAGGAATTGGGCCAATATACATTTATGTTTTTTCCATCTCAGTGCTGTCACTCAGTGTGTTATTTTTTATTTCGAGTGGAGCCCGAGTGCGCAGCACGTGACCTGCCACTGAATTTTCATCCATTGGCGGGTCAATTGGCACGGAAAACTCCAACAATGAACGATCCAGTTTCTGGGGATCAGAGCACATCGGAAACATTCCGCCAGCCGAAGCCGAACAACGCTACTGTGCCATGCTGGACGAACCAGCCATTGCCGCATAACTTGAACCAAAAGGCCGCCGGCAAACCCGGCACGGTTCACACATAGTGTGGTCAGTTGATCTCAGTCCGAGGCATTCATGGTCTCCGTCGAATCTCAGCAGTCCGACTGAATCACAACCACTGAAATCACTCACGTCTTTCTGGAACAGAGACTATGTCGATGGCTTCCGAATGGTTAGGCTCGACACTCGAAACTTTTCTCAGGTGAATTCAATGCGAGTGTTGTATCGATGTCCAAGTTGACGTTCGCATTTCCGCTTGGAAGACCTACCGGCACCAAAGTTCGCTTTCGTCTATACTGCTTTCATCACGCAGGGGGCAGCGCGCATA
The DNA here is from genome assembly GCA_041940525.1 of Hyphomicrobium sp. GTDB lineage: Bacteria > Pseudomonadota > Alphaproteobacteria > Rhizobiales > Hyphomicrobiaceae > JAKAXS01. Next base: position 79 of record JBGTSB010000072.1, on the reverse strand, counting down.
ACTTTGCCAAATGGCCTGGAGCCCTCCCAGGTATCGATGTGTGGGCTGTGCAGTTACCGTGCCGTTTTCAACCAGCTTG
>JBGTSB010000071.1:0-10866 GCA_041940525.1 Hyphomicrobium sp. | reverse complement strand
CCGGCAACACGCATCGCGCCGAGATCTGCATCGACAAGCTCTATTCACCAGATGGGTCGGCTGGCCGGCTCGGCCTGGTGGAGTTCCGCTCGTTTGAAATGCCGCCGCACGCACGCATGAGCTTGGCTCAGCAGCTGCTCGTCCGGGCGTTGATCGCGATGTTCTGGGAGAAGCCGTTCCGCAAGCGCCTGACACGCTGGGGCACCGCGCTGCACGACCGGTTCATGCTGCCGCACTATCTCTGGGCCGACCTGTTGAGCATTATTGCCGACCTTCGCGCCGCCGGTTTCCCGATCGAACCGGAATGGTTCCGGCCACACCTGGATTTCCGTTTCCCGCGGCTCGGCTCCATCTCGCACGAGAACACCGAAATCGAACTGCGGCAGGCGATTGAACCGTGGCACGTTCTTGGCGAGGAAAGCTCCGCTGGGGGTACGGCCCGCTACGTCGACTCCTCGCTTGAGCGCGTCCAGGTGAAGGTGAACGGTCTCTACGGCGACCGCTTCGTTGTGACATGTAACGGCCGCACGGTTCCGCTGGCGCCGACTGGACTACAGGGCGAGGCTGTCGCCGGTGTGCGCTATCGCGCTTGGGCGCCGCCGTCCGCCCTGCATCCCAACATCCCGGTCCATGTCCCGCTCGTTTTCGACGTGTTCGATACTTGGTCGGGCCGGTCGGTTGCCGGGTTCCGCTATCACGTCAGCCATCCGGGCGGGCGCAGCTTCGAGACGCTGCCTGTCAACGCCTACGAAGCCGAGGGCCGCAGGCTGGCGCGTTTCGAGGCCATGGGCCATACGGCCGGCTCCGTTCCGCCCGCGCCAGCGGCATTTAATCCCGACTATCCCTGCACGCTTGATCTGAGGCGTGATTTTTGAGCCTCGACTAGCCAAATCTCGGCGCAGCTTCGCTTTGGTTAAGCGAGAAGCGGCTTGCTCCCAGTCCGCGACGCAGCGATAGTTGGTATTCGCTGCGAGCAGTTTGCGTGCAGCGCAGGGGGCAAGACGAACCGATCGGTCGGGATTTCCGGGGGCGAAGGCCAGCAAATGACGATTGCAGCGACGTCCAGCTCTGCTTCTGGACCAGATCTGCTTGAAGCCTATCGCGCGGCTGGCGCGAGCGGCTACGACGAACTGCTCGGCAGCGATGGGCAGCCCCGCCGGCACTGGGCGGCCTTTATCCGTGAGCTTGCATTGCTTTCAGCCGCCGAGCGGGACGCCCGTTCGACCCATCTGGACCGGCGCGTGCGCGAAACCGGCATCGCCTACGACATCTTCGCCGACCCGACGCAGAGCGGACAGCAGTGGACGCTGGACTTGGCGCCGATCATCTTTTCGGCGGCTGAGTGGCGATGGGTGGAAGCGGCTCTGATTCAGCGCGCACAGCTCTATGATGCTATCCTCAATGACCTTTATGGCGAGCAACAGCTCTTAAAGGACGGGCACATTCCGCCGGAGCTAATTTTTTCCGATAGCGCCTATCTGAATTCGTGCCGGGGAATTCTGCCTCAGTCCGGCGGCTTGCGCTTTTATGCGGCAGATCTCGCCCGCGGCGTGGACGGGCAATGGCGCATCATCGACAATCACACCGAGACGATTGCCGGCTCGGGCTTTGCGCTGGCGAACCGGGTGGTTCACACGCACGTGGCTGGCGATCTTTTCAACGCGGTCAATGCCGCTCGGTTGGCGCCATACTTCCAAGGCATCCAAAGCGCGCTGACCGCGCACAGCGGACGCCACAACGCGCGGATCGCGCTTCTGACTCCAGGAGCGCATCACGCCGACTATTTCTCTCATTCCTACATCGCGCGATATCTTGGCTATCTGCTCGTCGAGGGCGGCGACCTGCGCACGCGCGGAGCACAGGTTTTTCTGAAGACGCTGGAAGGATTGAAGAACGTAGACTTGATCGTTCGCTGCGTCGATGGCAGCGCGTGCGATCCGTTAGAGCTTGATCCGGCGGGCTTCGAGGGACCGTCAGGCCTGGTACGCAGCTGCCGGGAGTCGCCTGGCCTTGTCGTCAACGCCATTGGCTCGGCGCTGGTGCAGAACCGCGGCCTTGGTCCGTATCTGCCGAACCTTGCGCGTCACTTGCTGGGCGCCGACCTTGCCTTGTGGGATGCGCCGCGCTGGTGGCTGGGCGATCCGGCTGCGCGACAGCACGCGCTGGACAATTTCGATCACGTGGTGATCCGCAAGGCGCAGGAGGGCACGGGCCGCGTCGGCCGGACCGCGTTGGGACGTGACACGCGGACGATGACCGCCAGCCAGCGCGACGTCCTAAAGCGTGAGATCCATCTTCACGGCTCGCGGCTCGTGGCGGAAGAAAAGATCGGCTTCAGCAAGGCACCCGTTTTCCAGAATGGCGTTCTGGCACCGCAGTCGTTTGCGGTCCGCCTCTATGTGGCTAAGACGGAGGAAGGCTACGTGGCGATGCCCGGCGGCGTTGCCATGACCGTCGATCCGGACCGGGCGGTCGCGCTGACGGCACCCGATAGCCACACGCGCGATGTCTGGGTGCTCACGGACAAAGAGCAAGACAAGAACGTCAGCCTCTGGCGGCCCGCAATCGAGACGGCGCGAATTCAGCGCTCACAGCGCGTCACACAGAGCCGCGTTGCCGATGATCTGTTCTGGCTTGGCCGCTACACCGAGCGCGCCGATTGGACGATGCGGCTGCTACGCAGCACGCTCAAGCGGACGGCAGAAGACAGCGGACCACACTCAGGTCTGACAGCGGCACGGAAGTGTTTGGAAGTCTTGCTGACGGACGAGGACACACCGTCGGAAGAAAAGCAGCGGCTCGCGGCGCTACCTCTCGACGCGCTATGTGCGCAGGTCATCGGTGGCGGCACGGCGTTGCGGACGATCGAGCGGACGATGCAGAGCCTTTACCGGGTCGCTCATCTGGCGAGGGATCGCATGTCGCTGGAGGCGTTCCAGACGCTCAGCCGGTTCCGTCCGGGTGATCCCTGGTCAAACGCCCTGGCGGCAGCCCGGCCGGGCGGCGTGCTCGATTTGCTCGATGATGGCTTGGCGTCAATTGCCGCGTTCAGCGGCCTGATGCACGAGAACATGACGCGGAACTTCGGCTGGTCCATTCTGGACATGGGCCGGCGGCTAGAGCGTGCTTACAATCTCAGTGAAGCCATGCTCGCCATGTTCGTGCCGATGCCGGAAGGCGAGGAAGAGCAGGGGAGCCTACGCTTACTATTGGAGCTGGCGGACAGCTTCATCACCTACCGCTCGCGCTATTGGCTCGATCCGATCTTCGCGCTCGTGTTCGATCTTCTGCTGCTCGATGAGTCGAACCCTCGCAGCCTTTCCTATCAGCTGGCGGCCTTCTCGCGGCAGCTCGATACACTGCCCGATGGCAAGCAAGGCGTGAGCTTGACCGAAGACCGGAGGCTTACGCTCGCGTTACTGACCTCGGTTCGCCTGACTGATGTCGAGAAGCTTTCCGGGCCGGAGGGAGAAGCCATGCTGGAGAACCTGCTGCAAGAGCAGATCCAGTCGCTGCCGGAATTATCGGATGCGCTGGCGCGCCACTACTTCAACCTTACGGACGACTCGTTCCATCGTCTCCACACACGGCGCGAGGCGGCTCCATGATCCTAGATGTCAGCCATAAAACGTTCTACGCCTACAGTGCGCCGGTCGTTCAGTCTCAACACCTGGTGCATCTCACGCCGCGCGACACGGCGCGCCAGACCGTCAAACATCACAGCTTGATCGTCGAGCCGGCGCCGGCCTCGCGATACGATGGTTTCGATACTTTTGGCAATGCCATGGCTGTGCTGGACATCGAGCTACCACACCGGGAGTTCGTGCTCCACGCGCGCAGCACGATCGAGACATTCGCTCCACCGGAGATCGACGTTACTCAAACGACCGCGTGGGACGCGTTGGACGAGCCCTTGATGCCAGCGGGTGGCGGTGTCGATATAGATGTCGTGCAGTTCCGCTGTATCTCGCGCTCGACAACCCCATCGCTTGGGATCGCGGAATACGGGGCTGTGTCCTTCCCGAAAGGACGGCCGGTAATCGAAGGCGCGATGGATCTGACCTTGCGCATCTTCCGCGAGTTCAAGTTCGACGCTACGGCGACCGACGTCTCAACACCCGTGCAAGAGGTTTTCGAGCACCGGCGTGGCGTCTGCCAGGATTTCGCGCATTTCCAGCTGGCATGTCTGCGCGCGCTGCGCATCCCGGCTCGCTATGTCAGCGGCTATATCATGACAAAGCCGCCGCCAGGGCAGCCAAGACTGCAAGGAGCTGACGCTTCGCACGCGTGGGTTTCTGTTTGGTCGCCGGAGACCGGATGGTTTGACGTTGATCCAACAAACGGCATCGCCGTCGCGGACGAACACGTGACCGTCGCGACCGGACGTGACTACGACGACGTCAGCCCGATCAGCGGGCTTCTGCTTGGCGGCGGCGACCACATCGTCGATGTTGGCGTGGACGTCGTGCCGGTGTAGGGCCGCTTGCTGGAAACAGTGCCTTAGGCAACAAAAAAGGCCGGTGGTGACCGGCCTTTTTTCATTTCAGTAGATCAGAACAATCAGCCTTAGCTGGCCTTGGACCGTTCGATAACGTCCTCGAAGGTGCGCAGGCCGGTTGTCGGCGAGTTCACGAGAACGGCCATGTTTCCTGGCTTATGCTCGTTGCGCATCATGCGCATGTGCGCCTTCGGAATTTGCGACCAGGAGAAGACTTCCGACATGCATGGATCAATGCGGCGCTCGACCACGAGCTTGTTGGCCTGAGCTGCTTGAGCCAAGTTGGCGAAGTGCGAGCCCTGTACGCGCTTTTGATGCATCCAGAGATACCGCGCGTCCATCGTCAGGTTGTAGCCGGTGGTGCCGGCGCAGATGACGACCATGCCGCCGCGTTTGACGACCTGCACGGAGACTGGGATCGTTGCTTCGCCGGGATGTTCAAACACCATGTCGACGTTGACGCCTTTGCCGGTGATCTCCCAAATCGCCTTACCAAACACCCGCATTTCCTTCAGCCAGGCGTTGTACTCGTCCGAGTTCACTTTCGGCAGAGCGCCCCAGCAGTTGAAGTCTTTTCGGTTCAACACGCCTTTGGCGCCGAGCTGCATGACGAAGTCGCGCTTGTCATCCTCGGAGACAACGCCGATCGCGTTGGCACCCGATGTCGCGCACAGCTGAACAGCAAACGAACCCAGACCGCCCGATGCGCCCCAAACCAGAACGTTGTGACCCGGACGCAGAACGTGCGGACGGTGGCCGAACAGCATGCGGTAGGCGGTAGCGAGCGTCAGCGTGTAGCAGGCGCTTTCTTCCCAAGTGAGATGGCGCGGGCGCTCTAGCAGCTGACGGTCCTGCACGCGGCAGAACTGCGAGAAGGAGCCATCCGGCGTCTCGTAACCCCAGATGCGCTGCGAGGTTGAGAACATCGGATCGCCGCCGTTGCACTCTTCGTCGTCGCCGTCGTCCTGGTTACAGTGGATGACAACTTCGTCGCCGACCTTCCAGCGCTTCACTTTCGAGCCGACCGCCCAAACGATGCCCGAGGCATCCGAGCCGGCGATGTGGTAGGGCTGCTTATGGACGTCGAACATCGAAATCGGCACGCCGAGCGAGGCCCAAACGCCGTTGTAGTTGACGCCTGCCGCCATGACGAGAACAAGCACGTCGTGGCTGTCGAGTTCCCACGTGGGAACGACTTCCACCTGCATGGCCGTGTCCGGCTCGCCCTGACGCTCCTTGCGGATGGCCCAGGCGTACATGTTCTTGGGTACGTGACCGAGAGGCGGAATTTCCCCCATCTCGTAAAGATCTTTCTTAGCCGCGACGATCGCAGGTGCACCCGCTACGTCCTCGTTCTTAGCAGCGCTTTGGCTTGACATTCTCGCTTCTCCTAACGAGTCCCTTTTATTGCTCCCCCAGCACGGACCCGCGAATTCTTCACAACAGTCCCGTGACAGTTGCGCCTATGAAGCATTTTTCCGCGACGCAATAAAGGGGTACCAGTGGTCATCTGGTCCTCAGTGTTCAGAAATGTTAACGCTGAAGCCTTCAATGGGATAGGCGCCTCATGTCGCGTTTTGCATTGCACTTGGCTGGCGGTAGAGTATTTCAAAACAAAGAGATTTAAGCCGAGGGCGAGCAAAATGGCGGATCAGACGAAGTCAGGCACCGATAATCAGACCGCGGCACGTGATAAGCCGTGGCTGTTCCGCACCTACGCCGGGCATTCGACGGCCGCTAAGTCCAATGAATTATATAAGAAAAACCTGTCCAAGGGGCAGACCGGGCTGTCCATTGCCTTCGATCTGCCGACCCAGACTGGCTATGACAGCGACCATGAGCTGGCCCGGGGCGAGGTCGGTAAGGTTGGCGTGCCGGTCAGCCATCTAGGTGACATGCGGACCCTGCTGGACGGCATTCCGCTGGACCAGATGAACACCTCGATGACGATCAACGCCACGGCGGCCTGGCTGCTGTCGCTTTACGTCGCATTCGCCGACGAACAGGGCGCATCCCGGGACAAGCTGACGGGTACGATCCAGAACGACATCATCAAGGAATATCTATCGCGCGGGACCTACGTGTTCCCGCCCGAGCCTTCGCTGCGTCTGATCAAGGATACGATCGTGTTCTCGTATCAAGAGGTGCCGAAGTGGAACCCGACCAACGTATGCTCGTACCATCTGCAAGAAGCAGGCGCGACGCCGGTGCAGGAGCTGGCCTTCGCTCTCGCGACCGCCATCGCCGTGCTCGATACTGTGAAGGCTTCCGGCGAGGTGCCGCCTGAGAATTTCGGCAAAGTCGTCGGGCGCGTCTCGTTCTTCGTGAACGCCGGCATGCGGTTCGTCACCGAAATTTGCAAGATGCGCGCGTTTAACGAGCTGTGGGAAGAAATCACGACAGAACGTTACGGCGTCGAGGACCCGAAGAACCGCCGCTTCCGTTATGGCGTTCAGGTGAACTCGCTCGGGCTGACTGAGCCGCAGCCGGAAAACAACGTCTATCGCATTTTGATCGAGATGCTGGCCGTCACGCTGTCGAAGAACGCGCGGGCTCGCGCCGTGCAGCTGCCTGCCTGGAACGAAGCGCTTGGCTTGCCGCGTCCTTGGGATCAACAGTGGTCGCTTCGCATGCAGCAAATTGTGGCCTACGAGACCGATCTTCTGGAATACGGCGACATCTTCGACGGTTCGGTTGTGATGACCAAGAAGGTCGAAGAGCTGAAGGAGCAAGCCCGTGCCGAGTTGAAAACGATCGGCGACATGGGCGGTGCTGTCGCTTCAATCGACTACATGAAGCGTAGTCTGGTTGAAAGCAACACGGAGCGCCTCAGCGGCATCGAGACCGGCGACCTGACGGTCGTCGGCGTGAACCGCTGGACCGAGACGGAGCCGTCTCCGCTGACGACCGGCGAAGGCGCGATCATGGTTGTTGATCCAAAGACCGAGGCCGACCAGATCGAAAAGCTGAAAGCCTGGCGCGAACAGCGGGACGATAAGGCGGTGAAGGCCGCGTTGACCGACCTGGAGGCGGCGACACGTGAGGGCCGCAACGTGATGGAGTCGTCCATTGCTTGCGCCAAAGCTGGTGTAACGACGGGCGAGTGGGGCGGCTTGCTTCGTAAGGTGTTCGGTGAGTACCGCGCGCCAACGGGCGTTGCCCAGTCTGCGGTCGCGCGAGAAGGCGCGGACATCAAAGAGGTTCGCGCCGCTGTGGACGCCGTTTCGGACCAGCTGGGCCGGCGGTTGAAGTTCCTCGTCGGCAAGCCCGGACTCGATGGCCATTCGAACGGCGCGGAACAAATTGCAGTGCGCGCTCGCGATGTCGGCATGGAGGTTGTCTATGAAGGCATCCGTTTGACGCCATCGCACATCGTGCGCGCAGCGCTAGACGAGTCGGTACACGTGATCGGCCTGTCGATCCTGTCGGGCAGTCACGTGCCGCTGGTTCAGGACGTTATGGAGCGCATGCGCAAGGAAGGTCTGTCGGACATTCCCGTCATTGTCGGCGGCATCATTCCGCCGGAAGACGCGAAGGTGCTGAAGGGCATGGGCGTCGCCGCCGTCTACACCCCGAAGGATTTCCAGCTGAACGACATCATGGCCGATATCGTACGGCTGGTTGCCAAGGAAGCTGAGGCGGCCTGAGCGGGCTGCTTCCCGCTTCTGTTAGCCGCGGCGCATTGCCGTGAATGGCCAGGTGATCAGGAAGAACATGATCCTGGCGATGATGGTGAAAAACATGAAGAGGAGCTGGCGTTCCTCCAGCATGAGTTCGAGCCAGATATTGTACTTTGGCTCCAGCCCAGTGGATGTGATGGCGCTTTTCAGTTCTCGCGCCCAGCCCAGCATCTGAGAAAGCAACTCAGGTCGGTTGTAGCCGACAAGGGCAAGCAAGATTGCTCCGAATATAAGAGACAGGAACAAGGTGCTCGTGGACATCATCAGGCGCAGCACGGCAATCTCCTCGCATTTCGCGGTTGTGGCGCCGCGCGTCAGCCCGAGCGCTTAACGACGTTAACACCGGCTGCCGCCCCGTCAATGCGTGTACCTCCGCCGGCTTTTCTGGAACAGAATTCCGTGACCGGCGTAATTGCATTGCTAGGAGAGCGTTCTCACGGTTGAACTGTCTGGTGCTAAAGCCGATATCAACTGGGCCGAACAATTCAGGAGAGTGGCGTGATCAACGTCTTCAACCGGACGCCGAAACCAAATGCCAAGCTGCAGCAGCTGAGTGCTGTTGAGATCGACGCCGCCGTGATGCGCGTTGAAGCCGTGGCGCGGTTGATGGACAACGCTTTTCTGGTGCCTGGCACGAACATCCGCATGGGCCTTGATAGCGTGATCGGCCTTGTGCCGGTGATCGGTGACTTCGTGTCTGCGCTCATTTCCAGCTACGTCATCTGGGAGGCCAAGAACCTCGGCGTCTCGCGCTTCACACTGGCGCGTATGTCGACCAACGTTGCAATCGACACCGTCATTGGCGCCATTCCCATCCTCGGCGATGCCTTCGACGTGGCCTTCCGCTCGAACCTGAAAAATCTCGCACTTCTCAAGCGCCACCTAGAAAAGCACGGCCATACGGTCGCTGAGCTAGGTGTGCCGCCTCGTGGTCCCGATGACCGCCCCATGCGCGATGGAAACGGCCCTGTGATTGAAGGCACCGCAACGCGCATCGACTAGCAAAGTCTGAGTTTGCCGGAGCTAACGAGAGTCAAAGTCGGCGAGCCCGATCACGCGTGCCGTGGATCAGCACCTGCGTGACGATGACGATAGTGGGGATGAGACGTTTGACACTTCCGCCAGCCGCGAATTGAACATAGAGCCAGTCAACCTCCACGCTCTCCGCAAACGTCCTGCTCGCGAAGGCGAGCATCCACGACGCGTCGCACCAGCGGAGCGGCCGGCGGCGCGTGAGGCTTGTCCGGCCTGGCCGGACCGTACAATCGTCCAGCCAGATCACACGTGTCGTGGATCATCACCTTCGTGATGATGACGTTGGTGGGGCCGAGGCGTTTTCCGCTCCTGCCTGCCGGGATCGGCACCGGAGCCGGTCAAGCCTCTGTCACGATCGTGCCGCCGCTCCCTCCCCAAACGTCATGCCCGCCTTGGGCGGGTATCCACGCCACGTCTCACAAAAGGTGCGGCCGGCGGCGCGTGACGAGAATTTCCGCAAACTCTACACGGTTCGTACCGAACCATCGTCGAGCGAGAACTACGGTGCCGTGGATCATCACCTGCGTGATGATGACGGTGGTGGGATGAGGCGTTGGGGATGAACAGCCTGCCGGGAACGCGAACGGAGCCAAGGCAAGTTTACCTCTATTCAAACGTCATGCCCGCCTCGGGCGGCATCCACGCCACGCCTCACCAAGGATGCGATGAGCGGTGCGTGAGGCAACCGCTTGCATCACGCTGCCCATTCTTGCTCAGGCTGATGTGTACGGGTTTTCTATTTGATGAAGCCAACGCCGCGCAGGCGCAATAGAGCGTTCCGGATGGCGCGGAGCATCGCGTAGGGTGCGGCGCCAATACCGGCGATCGCCGCCCGCTTGGCGACCGGCAAACCGGTTCGGTAGGTGGCAAGCTTTGCAGTGGCGGCCTTGCCGTAATGTATTTGGCCATCAACGAACAGCACCATGCCGTCGTTGATTTCATAGCCTTGGCCGCGGAGATCGCTGACCAGTTCCGGCTCGTCGCGGGCGTTGAGTAACCGCAGTCCAGGATGGCGGCGGCGCAATTCCGCAAACTCCACGTACGCAGCGCAGACTGGGCACTCGCCATCATACAGCAGGTAGCCACCGTTCGGTGACGCATCCGGACTGGCTTCGGAGGCTTGCCGTGGATCAGACGTCGAGGTTTGCGACCTCAAGGGCATTGTCCTGGATGAATTCACGACGGGGCTCGACCACGTCGCCCATGAGCTTGGAGAAGATCTCGTCCGCTTCGCCAAGATCACCCATCTTCACCTGGAGCAGCGTGCGCACTTCCTTGTCGAGCGTCGTTTCCCAAAGCTGGTCGGGATTCATTTCGCCCAGCCCCTTATAGCGCTGCAGTGCCAGGCCCTTCTTTCCGACCTCGTAGATCGTATCCAGAAGCGAGCGCGGGCCATAGATGTCGACTGTTTCGTTCTTGCGCCGCAGCTTGGCCGGTCTCGCGTAAACTTCCTGCAGGTGGGCGAAGCGTTCGCCGAGGCGCTTGGCGTCCAGCGACGACAGCATTGCCTTGTCGATTACCCGCATTTCAGTGACGCCGCGCACGACGCGCTGCAAAACGAAACCTTCGTCTCCGTACTCGCCTTCCCAGCCTGTCTCCGTTTCTTCGGCCAGCCAGTCGAGCCGTTCGGCGATGCGTTTGGCGACGCCGTCA
>JBGTSB010000070.1:0-10976 GCA_041940525.1 Hyphomicrobium sp. | reverse complement strand
GCAACGCTGCAACGGCCGCCGTAGGGTCCAGCGGGGTTCCTCCGGCGAAGCTCGGGCCGAAGATGAGCGTATCGCGCATCTCGCCGATGTCGGTTCGCTTCTTGATGAGATCGAAGAACCAGTTCGAATCGGCAGTGTCTCCATAGAAAACAGCGCCAACCAGCGTGTCGTCTTCCAGAACGAGGCGCTTGTAGTTGCCGCGCGCGGCATCGCGCAGAACAATCTCTTCGCGGTCCTCGCCTTCAGCGAAGTCACCCGCCGAGAACAGGTTGATGCCGGTCACTTTCAACTTGGTCGCCAAGGCCGAAGGCGAGAACGCTGCTTGATCGTCGCCAACAAGGTGGGACGCCAAAACGCCCGCCATTTCGTAGAGCGGCGCGACAAGGCCGAAGCATTGGCCTTCGAACTCGGCGCATTCACCCACGGCGTAAACGTCCGGATCTGATGTTTGCATCGCCGGGTTGACGACGATGCCGCGGTTGACCTTGATGCCAGCGGTTTTGGCTAGCGCTGCGTTTGGCCGGATGCCGACGGCCATGACGACGATGTCAGCTGGAATTTCCGTGCCATCATCAAGGATGACCTTCTCAACGCGATCCGTGCCTTCGATCGATTTTGTATTCGCCTGGGTGATCACCTGGATGCCGCGTTCTTCAACAGCCTTGCGCAGCAAGTGACCCGCGGCGGGATCGAGCTGGCGCTCCATCAGCGTTGGCATCAAGTGAATGACCGTGACCGTCATTCCTTGCTCTTTCAGTCCTGCCGCGGCTTCTAGGCCTAGAAGGCCGCCACCGATCACAACAGCGTGGCCGCGCGACTTGGCGGCGATCAACATGGCGTTGACGTCGTCAAGATCGCGGTAGGTCAGAACGCCGGGCTTGTCCGAGCCGGGCACCGGGATGATGAATGGCATCGAGCCGGTCGCGAAGATCAGCTTGTCATACTGCGCGGTGATGCCGTGCTCGGAGGTGACCGTCTTGGCCTCCCGGTCGACATCTGTGACCTTCTGGCCCTTGTGCAGCGTGATGCCGTTCTGCTCGTACCACTCGTCGCCATGAATCACGATCTGCTCGAACGTTTTCTCGCCTGACAGCACGGGCGAGAGCATGATGCGATCGTAGTTGACGCGAGGTTCGGCGTTGAAAATAGTCACCTCGAAAGCGCCAGGCTTGAAGTCAAAAAGCTTCTCAAGCGCTCTTCCCGGTGCCATGCCGTTGCCGATGACAACCAGTTTTTCAGCCATTGAACTTGATCTCCTTAGATCGAAAACCTTTGAACTGCGGTTTGCTTCAGCCGGTCGTGAGGGGATGCTCCATGAAGCCCAAGTCGACGAAGACCGACCCTCTCAGATCCGTCTCGGCGGCCAGCTTCAGTTCGATTTCGCTTCCCGGGTCCAGCATCTCTTGGATGGCGAGCGGAAAATGCATCGCGCTCTTCATGCCAAGCGGGAACATCCGCATCATCTGCTTGTCGTGGAAAAGGATGAGGTTGACGGTGTCGTCAGCCGACTGGCCGGCGCGGAAATAGACGAGCTGTCCGCGCTTGTTGTCCGGAACGCGATAGGTGGCACCGTAGAGTTCGACGGGATTGTCGAAACCCTTTCCGGCGAACTTAAACGTGCCCTGCAGGAAAGCTGGTTTGGGTTCCATGAGCCCCACCTCAGCGCTTGGCCGATGCGCGGCGCACCGCCACGGAACGGCGGGCGGCAGACGGCAGCGCGGCTAGGGTGAGAATGCTGATTGCAAGACTGAAATAGAAGCTGATCATTTGGGTCCTTTCCGCCTCCCTGAAACAGAAGCGCGAGCGAGGTCATTGGTCTGCCAGCGTGCGCACAGGAACACCCGTGCCCCGCCTGTGATGGCAGCGCCGCCTTGGACCTCCGATGGACCAAAATGCTTTGTGTTATTGAGTTAAACGAAGAGGCCAGCGTCGGCTTCGCTTCGAACTTGAGCTGTTTTACACCGGCGGTGACTCTTGCTGCAATGCCCAACACGTCGCAGCGCGATGGAAAACTTCCAAAAACATCAAAACTGTATGAAGCTTATGCAGGCTGGTGGCGATGTTGCCCAAATTCGGTGCAGCAACGTGGGCAACGTCAACTGGATCGAAGCACGGCGTTAACGGCTAGCCGCTTGGCGAGCCTTTTGCAGGTAGGCACTGATCGAGTCCGGATTAACCTCAACGTTGCTGGCAATGCGCGCGTCGCCATCGGCAGCCGCCGTTCCATCCAGCCCCATTGCGCGGTCGAAGAGGTCCGCGCGCGCCACGGCGTCGATGACGTAGCTAACGTCCATGTTCGGATCGAGCTGACCGGTGTCGTACATGCGGCCCAACAGCCAGGCTGAGTAGGATCGCGATGGCCGGATGGCTTGCAAGTCGCCGAAGCTCACGAATTCGCTCTCGAACCGTGCCGGTCTATCGGCAACGCGTACTAGCTTGCCGGACAGCGAGCGCAGCAGCATGTCTGCGTTTCGTCCTAGATTGCTCTCGCGACCCAGGATGGCTGCAGCCTGTTCATGGTTATCTGGCTTTGACAGCCATTGGCCGGCTTTCGCCAACGCACGGATGAGGGCCATCAGCAGATCAGGCTGGGTTTCGGCCCACCTCAGCCGCGTGCCCAAGACCTTCTCTGGAACATGGTTCCAGATTTCTGCCTTAGTCGCGACGATACATCCTTGTTTCTCGCTGACCGCAACGCTGTTCCAGGGCTCGCCCGCGCAGAAGCCGTGAAGCTGTCCAGCCGCCAAGCTATCCGCCATCATAGACGGTGGCAGCCCGACGAGCCGTACATCCTGGTCCGGATCAATCCCGGCCGATTTCAGCCAGTGTCGAAGCTCGTAGTTCTGACAAGAGAAGGGAAACACGATACCGAAAGTCAGCTGCGGAGCACCAGCCTTCTTACGCTCTTCCAACACCCTCGCCAGGGCGAGGGCAGATTGCAGCCCGCCTTGCAAAGTCTCATCTGGGGCAACGTCACGCATGTGGGTCCATAATTCGCGCGAGACGGTGACGGCATTGCCGTTCAGGCTGAGAGTCATCGGCGCGATCACAGCCTCGCGCAACTGATGAATGCCGAGCGACGCCGCCAGCGGCATGGGAGCCAACATGTGGGCGCAATCGAAGTGACCGACGTTGACCTTGTCGCGGATATTGGCCCACGACACCTCGCGGTGGATATGAAGCTCGAAGCCTTCTTCCGCGTCAAACCCAAGCTCGTGTGCGACAATGATCGGCGCACTATCAAGCAGCGGGATGAAGCCGATATTGATCGCGGGACGGGCTGTGCTGGTTGAGTAGGTCGACATTACTGCTGTTTTCTGCGTTTCGAGTTACAAGAGATCCGTTGCTGAGATGAGGCTAGCCGCTACCTCTACAATTTTCTTGTTCTGCCGCATGGCCGTGCTGCGCAGCAGCGCGTAAGCGTCCGGCTCGCTCAGCCCTTTTCGTTGCATGAGAATGCCTTTGGCGCGATCGATGATCTTGCGATCTTCAAGCGCCGACTTGGCCTCGTCCAGTTCCTTCTGCATGCGATCGAAGGCCTTGAAGCGCGCCATGGCCATGGCCAGCACGGTGCGCACTCGCTCCTGCTTCAGGCCATCGACGATGTAGGCGCCGACGCCGGCGTCAATCGCGGCCTCCATCGAGGCCTCGTCGGACTGGTCGACGAACATCGCGATCGGCCGCTTGACGATCCGCGAGACCTGAAACATCTGCTCCAGAACGTCGCGGCTGGCGTTTTCCAAATCGATCAGGATGACGTCCGGATCGATCTTATAGATCTGCTCCACGAGCCCGATCGCCGAGGACAGGACCGTCACTTGCTCCACGCCAGCATTGCGCAGGCCCGCTTCGATGATGGCGGCACGCGCGGAGTTCTCGTCAAGCACCAAGACATTTAGCTTCGCCGCCGCTGGCACGACCTATTCTCGCGTTGTTATCCGTTCACACCGCATAGACCCGACTCCCATGGTGTATTTCAAGAGGCTCTCTTGCCACAGCCTTAAAAAGTGGCGCGCAAATTTGTTCAACTTTGTTGGCTACTTTGCAGGTCTCGGATGCATCGATGTCCCTCGTCCAAGACGCTAATTCCTCGAGCAAGCGGTTCGATGTTTGTGCGTTCGGCTCCACCACGCTTACAGAAATCGACTTTCCGACTGAAGCGGAACATCGACACTCCGTCGACATAGGCGGATGTTAGTGTCCCTGAAATCATCGGCACCGCCACGCCCTAGCCTTGTTCTGTGTGGCGTGTAGCGGTCGCGAGAAACCCATAATGGGAGGAGTGAATATGATGCGCCTACTTATTATTCCCGCTGTTGCCTGCCTAACCGCATTTGCCGCTACGGCCGCCAACGCCAATGTTGACGAAGCCATTGCCGTCTTCGAGAAGGTTGGAGCGGACGCTGATAAGCTCGCTGTCTATTGCGACCTGTCCGATGCGATCGACGAGACGGAACCCGAAGAGGGCCAGCCCGAGCCCAAGGAAGACCCGGCTATTGAGGCCGAGATTGATGGGTACATCGAAAAGCTCGGTCCCGAGTTCGAAGCTGCGTGGGGTACCGCCGATGAAGCCGACGAAAACTCGGCCGACGGAAAGCGCCTGGGCGCCGCACTCGAAGCGCTCGACGCCAAGTGCCCGGAAGATCCCGCTGACGGCGCGGAGTAAGTAGAGAATTTGCGAACGTTATGCGCACGCCCGGGACGGGAAACTGTCTCGGGCGCGTTGTTTTGGTGTCCACTATTTGAGCTTCGGCTATGGGCAAGGAACAGATGCACACTTCAGCTCCTAGCACTGAAAGACCTAGAACCTCGTGATCTGCAAAAGGTCTACGGCCTGTTAGTTGGCCGAAAGCTGCATTGTGATGCCAAACATGCCTGAACGCTCGCGGTTTGATGAAAGCCGCCCCCGGCATGCTTCAGCAATGTCTCCAGCAATTGCCAGACCGAGCCCAATGCCGTCAGCGGAGTTGTCTAGCCGGCCCCCACGCCTCAACATGTCTTCAAACCGCTTGTCCGGAATTCCTGGGCCGTCATCATATACCGTGACAAACACAGCCGGACCTTCTCGTCTTGCGCTGATGATGACCGCGCTTGTAGCGTGCCGCCCAGCGTTTTCCGCCAGAGCCCCCAGCGCTTCAGATAGATCGTCTGGATGGATGCGCGCGCAAAGGTCACTGGGCACTTCTATCGACCACGATAGATTACGCTGCCGAGTGGCCTTTTCCAGAACGCGGACCACCCGCGCCGCAACATCACCCACATCGGCCAACACCATTGCACCGTTCGTTACCATGCGCGCCCGGATCAGCTGGCGATCGACGTGCCGTTGCATCAACTGGGTCGCATGTTCGAGGTCGGTCGCTATGGCATTCTCCCCTGCCGACTTCAGCCTTCCGATCCCGCCGACAATAACCTGAAGCGGCGTCTTAAGGCCGTGAGCCAAATCACCAGCACGCGCTTTCGCTAACACGAGCTGTCGTTCCCGCCCGTCGAGCAGCGTATCTATCTCTTGTGCCAGAGGTCTAACCTCGGAAGGAAAATCTGATCCCAATCGCTTCTCCGACCCGGTGCGAATTTGTTCGACCCGCAGACGGATTGAAGACAACGGTTTCAACCCCAAGCCCACCTGCAACCACGTTGCCGCCAACAATAGTAGACCGAGAGCAATGAGGAACGGCGCTAGAGCACCGGCAAAACGCCAAACCGCTTTATCGAGCTGCGCCTTATCCATGCCCACTGCAAACAATACCTCGGACCGGCCAAGCCGCTGTGGCATCTCAACCTTCTTTTGGATCAGATACAGCGTCTGGCCCTGCGGGCCACGGATCGAATGATGGTGGGATTGCGCCTGGCTTGATTTCTCCGGCGGAAGATCGAGCACGACATCCCACAACGATCGTGATCGTTCGGCCCGTCCATTTGCAAACACGACCTGCCAATATAGACCGGACAGCGGAGTCTCAAAGCGCGAGTCATCAGGCGTTCTATTTACAGTGAGCGATCCATCAGATGTACGTTCGACGTTGGCGATAAGGCGCTCCAAGTGACCTTCAAGCTCCTGGTCAATCCAATCAGTGACATGACGCTCAAACAGAACAGTCAGAACAAAAGCTGCAATCAAAAGCGCAGTTGAAATGAAAATAACCGCACCAGTCAGGAGCCTTATTCGCAATGAGGTCATTGTGGCTCTCGGTCTGTGATCGTGTAGCCGTAGCCCCGGCGAGTCTCGATCAAACCTGGTCCAAGCTTCTTGCGCAATCGCGCGATCACTGCCTCAAGAGCATTAGCTTCGCGTTCTTGGCCCTCGCCATGCAAGTGATCGAGAAGTTCGCTACCAGGAACGACCCGTCCCTTGTGGTGCGCGAGAAATGTTATCAGGCGATATTCAAGGGGCGTCAGGGGCACGTGCGTGCCGCGTATATAAACGCGCATGATCCGTGTATCGACGCGAAGGTCTCCAGCTTCTATGAACGGGCTGGCAATCCCAACAGAGCGGCGGACCAAAGCTCTAGCGCGAGCAAGCAATTCCTCCATCTGAAATGGCTTGACTAGATAGTCATCTGCGCCGGCATCAATCCCTTCAACGCGCTCAGGCCATGCCCCCCGTGCCGTGAGGATAAGCACGGGAAATCGGCGCCCTGCTCCTCGCCATTGTTTGATTACCGCGAGACCGTCCATCTTCGGGAGGCCAAGGTCCAAGACCACGAGGTCAAAGGATTCAGTGTCACCGATGAACCAGGCGGCTTCACCGTCACTAGCAGTGTCGCAAACAAATCCAGCTCCTTCGAGTGCCTGAGTGATATCGACTGCGATACGGTGATCGTCTTCAACGACAAGCGCACGCATCAGTCGTCGTCCTCAATGCTAATGATATGGCCAGTGGCCGCATCTACTTCGACCTCTTGAAGGCGGCCGCCAGGTCGCAAGATCTTGATCTCATAAACGATGCGGCCATCCTCATACTCAAGCTCGGTCCCGAGTAATTTACCCGGCACTTTCTGCCCAACCTGCTCGAGCACCTCCGCTAACCCGAGAATCTTTCCTTCCTCGACGAGCCGGCGTGCCGCTTCGTGGCCGATGTCGTCTGCGAGTGTCAAAGTCGCCACCGGCAATACAGCAGCCGTGAGCGTTAAACCGAACCGCAGAATGAACATTCGCAAACGTGATCCCTTTCTCATAAACGTCACCAGAGATGCTGATCCCAAGATGCTGACAAATACCTGACAGAGGCAGTCAGGTGGCAAGCAGGCGAAGTCTGTCAGGGTTCCTAGGTCTACAAAGATGCGCGTCCCAATACGCGCCAAGCTAGGAGAATGCACCTATGAAATGCTACCGCACCCTTTTGATTGCCACTTTTGCCTCTGCCACGTTCTTTGCGGCAGCCTCTGCCTCAGCTGACACCAATCGGCTGAACGTACCAGCCGGACAGTGGCTCTCGCATGCCGAAGTGATCGAGAAACTGTCGGCCCAAGGGTACACGGTCCGAGAGATCGAAGCCGATGACGGCGTCTACGAGGTAGAGATGACAGACAAAAATGGCGTTCGTATCGAGAGCCATGTTCATCCGGCTACCGCCAAGATCCTCTACGGCTACGACGACTAAGACGCGGCTCGCATTATGCTTTAAACCAAGGTTCCCAAAATACCCAGGTCCGGCAGTCCACAAGACGGCCGGACCTGAGTTGATTGGCCCGCAAGTCTCGCCGCGCTTGAAGCCGTCGCAGCGACGTATACCTTCACTCACGTCATCGCTCTAATCGATCGTCATCGGCTCTTTCAGCGGCCAGTTGGCCCCGATAGCGCGATCGTCCAGTTCAACGCGGTCTTCCGGCGACAGACTGCGCTCAGCCATTCGCAATAGCCGTTGGGCTTTTGCGTCAAGACGCGAGCGCCGGCTGGCGGACGTAAGCAGGAAATAAATAAAGCGCGGCGTCAGCCTGATCACATCATCCCGCGCTGAAAGCTTGGCCAACGCCACGCTGGCGGGCGCGTGCCCCCTCAAGGCCAACATGGCGAGATCAGCAATGATCCCGCGAATTCTTTGAAAAGGGCGGGGCCACTGGCTGAACTCCGAGAAATTGTAAGTGAACGGGTTCACCCGGTACGGCATGGGAACGGGTGTCGCCTCCAGCTGATCGATCGCTTCAAGCGTTTTCGCAAGTTTGGCTTCCATCTCGCACCAAAACAGATCGCGAAACGCCTCCATTTCAACGTGAAACTTCCACGAAACGTTCTCGTCGCCTTTTGGATCCGGCGCGTCCGGCCGCAGAACGCGAAATCCCGCCGCCATATCCAACAGCAATCCCCCACACTCTCGAGACGATAACTCACCACGCCGGCTCGGAGGAACACGCCCGCCCCGTATCGGCGAGGCGGCCCAGAGCTCATCACGCGGCGGAATTGAAATCCCGCGAAACGGGTTCGTCTCCGCGGACCTGCCGGTTAGCGCTCCAAACAGGCTATCCAAAGCAGCCGCCTGCCCAGCCGCCAACAGCTGCAGCCCGCAGCACAAGCTAAGAATGATCACAACGCTCCGCACCTGCCGCTTGCTCCCGGACAAATAACTCTTTGATCCATGCCGCTTTATCCCCGCCCGCCAGGCGTCCGCCATGATTGCGCAAGGCAACAAGCAGGAGCGAACGCATGAACCGGGAAACACTATGCACACGGATCGTCAGCAATGTAACCGGCATTCATCAAGAGCTTAAACAACTGCGAAAACAATTAAGACGATCACAGAGTAAAATCTACAGTTTGCAACAAGAAATCGGGACAACCATTCGCGGGGCAAACAGCCAAGCAACAAGCATCGCCCGGCTTCCCAAGCGGCTTGGATCATATGGAGTTGCGATGGATGTTCTTGGGGCGATCGCTCTAGTCGCGACAGACGACAGCGCCCAGCGCATACAAGCTCTGCAAAGCGAAATTTCCGCCTTGCAGCGTGAACGTAAGAGCATCGAAGATGCCATACGTCTAAAAGAACGCCTCCTGCAAGATCAGCAGGGCGAATTCAATAGCTTCCAATGCTACGATATGGGCTTCTCTCATGAAGTCCTGAACTTGCACTGAGCCCAGCGCCTGACAGCTGATTTCAGGCGGATGAAGAGCCGTCATTGGTCGCGCCGCGCCGACGCTCGGCCTCAGCGCGCAAGCGCTTAATCTGCGTGTTCACAGCGGCGCCGTGAAACGCTAGGCCCAAGCCCCAGCCGAGCAATGGCCAGTGAACCCAGATGTTCGACATATTAAATAGATTGATGACAACAAGCAGCGTCATGACGGCTGCAAAAACGATGGCGTGCGTGCGGAAACCAGGGTCGTCGGTGATCTTGAGCGTATCGATACGTGACATGGAACTACTCCAAAGCCAGAATTTATGATGAACGTGACGGCATAATTTGACTGGAACAATACCGAATGTTGGCGCCCAGCGGTGTTCCCGCCTTGACATCGGTCAAACCAGGAGCTGCCTTTTCGGGTCAGTTTCGAACTTGGTCGCTAAAGGTGATACGTTCACGAGTGACCGAGGAGGCTACAAATGACCACGCGATCCTTGAGCGCTTTTGTCCTGTTAGCTGCTTTAGCAATGACGGATACGGCGCGCGCACAGTCGGCCGAAGAGCAGATGGCGACCACTGCCGGAGCTACGGCAGCCGCGTTAGGCAAGGCACTGAAAGGTCAATTGCAGGCAGCGCTGAAGTCTGGAGGTCCGGCCGCTGCGATCGACGTCTGTAAGCTCACGGCGCCGGCGCTTGCGAAGGATTTATCTGAAAGCTATGCCGGAACCGTCGGCCGAACCGCGCTCAAGGTCCGGAACCCGGCCAACGCACCGGACGACTTTGAAACGGCGGTGTTGTTGAAATTCGTGAAAGCAGCTCAAGCCGGAGGAGACCCCACACAGCTCGAGCAAGCGACAATCGTGACCGAGAATGGAAACCGCGTTTTCCGCTATATGAAGGCCATTCCCATGGCCGCCAAACCTTGTGCGGCATGCCATGGCGAAAATATCGCGCCTGACTTGCGCGAAAAGATCCAGCAGCTCTACCCAGACGATCAAGCGGTAGGTTTCAAACCAGGCGAAATTCGCGGCGCCTTCACGATCAAGAAAGTACTGCGCTAACTCGCAAACCAACGTCCCAGCGGGTAGAACCAAGACGGTCCATGGGGGAAGATAAAACCATGTCACAGGCGAACGACATTTCCGGCCCCTCGGCGTCCCCCGCACTGCCGCCGCATCTGGGCGACACCCTGCCGACACTCATAGCCGTCTGCCTGCTAGCAATCGGAAGCATCGCGCTGGCGGCAACGGCATCACTGGATCGTGCAGCACTGTTCTTTGTCGGCGCCGGGCTTGGCTTCGCGCTCCTGCATGGCGGCTTCGGCTTCACAGCTGGCTGGCGCGCCATCGTCACCCGGGGCGATGGCCGCAGCCTCAAGGCCCAGATCCTGGTGATCGGTCTGACAATGATCGTCTTCATGCCGGTCATGGCAGGCATGCTTCCAGGAGAGCAACGTTATGGCGGTTTATACGCCCCGCTCGGGATTTCTCTTGTTGTCGGCTCGTTCATGTTCGGAATCGGCATGCAGCTCGGCAACGGCTGCGGCGCCGGCACGCTGTTTACGCTCGGCGGTGGCTCAAAACGCATGCTCTTCACGCTGCCGGCCTTCATCTTTGGCTCGCTTCTGGCCTCGCTGCATTTCGGATCGGTGGTCGAGGCGCTGCTGGAGGATTTCTACATCCGATTTTATGGGCCGGTGGCAAAACCGATGAAGGCGTATTGGTCGGCCATTTTTGACGCCTGGGAAAACACCATTTGCACCGAGCACGAGTACTTTGTTGCCCCCGCCATCTACACGCCCGGCGCCTACGGCATCGTGGGCGAAGACGGCGCCATCCACCTCAACAGCCTGATCGAGTTGTCGCTGGGTCTGGCCATTGGCGCCATCACCTTCACGGGCTCCGTGGTCGCCTATGGCAA
>JBGTSB010000069.1:0-11492 GCA_041940525.1 Hyphomicrobium sp. | reverse complement strand
GCGAATTCCGGGCTCTCCGACAAAAAGCCATAACCGGGATGGATGGCATCGACATAGCCGTTGCTGACGAGCACCTCACCCATTGCCTTGGCGTTGTCGATCACGTTCTTCGTGTAAACCTTGAACTCCGGCGTCAAAGCTTCGCCGAAGGCAACAGCCTTGCCTGCGATCGCATGCATCAGCGGGCCGCCCTGGATACCAGGGAAAATCGCCGAGTTCACCTTCTTGGCAATGTCAGCATCGTTGGTGAGGATCATGCCGCCACGTGGTCCACGCAGCGTCTTATGCGTCGTCGTGGTGACGACATGCGCATGCGGGAACGGGCTCGGATGATGACCGCCAGCGACCAGACCAGCGAAGTGAGCCATGTCGACGAGCAAGTGCGCGCCAACTTCGTCAGCAATCGCGCGGAACGCAGCGAAGTCGATGTGGCGCGGATAAGCCGAACCGCCAGCGATAAGGATACGCGGCTTGTGCTCAAGAGCCAGCTTGCGCACTTCGTCCATGTCGATGCGATGGTCGTCTTCGCGAACCATATAGGAAACTGGCTTGAACCATTTGCCCGACTGGTTGACCGGCGAACCGTGCGTAAGATGGCCACCCGCTGCCAGGCTCAAGCCGAGGATCGTGTCACCCGGTTGCGCAAGCGCATTGAAGACACCCTGGTTTGCCTGGCTGCCTGAGTTGGGCTGCACGTTGGCAAACTGGCAGTCGAAGAGCTTCTTGGCGCGATCACGCGCCAGGTCTTCAACGATGTCCACGTATTGGCAGCCACCGTAGTAGCGGCGGCCCGGATAACCTTCGGCGTATTTGTTGGTCAGAACGCTGCCAGCTGCATCAAGCACGGCGCGAGAAACAATGTTTTCAGAAGCAATGAGCTCAATCTCGTCTTGTTGACGGCCAAGCTCTTTTTCAATTGCGGAAAAAACTTCAGGATCGGTTTCAGACAGAGGCGCGGAGAAAAAACGCGCCGTCGGGCCTCGCTTGGCCATCATATTAAACATGGGGAGCTTCCTCGTGCTGGCGATTTGGTTCTTGAGGCTCGAACACGGTACGACCGGCTGGCAATGCCCTGAGAGTGATCCCCGGCGACCCGAACAGAACCCATAAAACGATCCAATACCATTTTCCTATAGCGTGCGCCAACAAACTATGTGCAGGGCGACGATGACACGCAGGATTGGCTTGGGCGGTCCAACAGGGTAGGTTTTTCCTACTCCGCCGCCATACGTCCGAAATGGCCGACTGAGACCGGGCAGGCAGCCCAAAGCTCGGTCAATGCGCTCACCAAATGATCCATCTGCGCATCAGTATGTTGCGGAGATGGGGTCAACCGGATGCGCTCGGTCCCCTTAGGCACCGTCGGATAGTTAATCGGCTGAGCGTAGATCCCGTAATCGGCCAACAACGTATCCGTCAGGCGCTTACAGTGTACGGGATCACCAACAGTCACCGGAACGATGTGGCTTGAGCCCTCGATCACCGGCAAACCCGCCTCAGTCAAACGCGCTTTCAAGGTGCGTGCGCGCTCTTGATGCCGCTCGCGCTCTTCAGAGCTGGACTTGAGATGCCGGATCGATGCCAGCGCGCCAGCAGCAATAGTCGGCGCCAGTGACGTCGTGAAAATGAAGCCGGACGCGTAAGACCGGATGGCATCGCAAAGAACACGATCACCAGCGATGTAGCCGCCCATCACGCCGTAGCCCTTGGCCAGCGTACCGTTGATCACATCGACGCGATCCATCACGCCATCACGTTCAGCGATGCCGCCACCGCGTGGGCCGTACAGCCCAACGGCGTGAACTTCGTCCAGGTACGTCATCGCGCCGTACTTGTCAGCCAAATCGCAAATCGCGGAGATCGGCGCGATGTGGCCATCCATCGAATACACGCTTTCGAACGCGATGATCTTTGGCAGATCCAGAGGAAGCGCGCGCAACTTGTCTTCGAGATCGGCGATGTCGTTGTGGCGCCAAATGTGCTTCGGCCCGCGGCCATGGCGAATGCCTTCGATCATCGAGGCGTGGTTCTTCTCGTCCGACAGCACCACACAACCCGGCATCAACTTCACCAGGGTCGACAGTGTCGCGTCGTTAGCCACGTAAGCCGAAGTGAACAACAAAGCTGCTTCCTTGCCATGCAGATCAGCAAGCTCTGCCTCAAGCTCAACGTGATAGTGCGTTGTGCCGGAAATATTCCGTGTGCCACCGGAACCAGCACCAACGAGATCCAACGCCTCATGCATGGCCGCGATCACCTTCGGATGCTGGCCCATCCCGAGGTAGTCATTTGAGCACCAGACGGTGATGTCTTGCGCATTGCCGCCAGCGAAATGCTTCGCTTCAGGAAAGGAGCCGCGACGCCGCTTCAAGTCGGCAAAGACGCGATACCGCCCTTCCCGCCGCACCGCATCCAGCGCGGCCTGCAAATGCTTCTCGTAATCCATTTCCCGAGAGGTCCCTAAGCCGTTTCCCGAACTTTTTATTAGTTCTAACATTGCTTAGGTGAACAAGAACTGCAACCGTTCAAGTGTCGCGGATGACGGTATTTTAACATTGCACTGCAACATCACGTCGAAGCGGCTTAATCATTGAACAGGTTACGAAAATTCCAGACCCCGCCGCAGGGGATTTGACCCAAATCAATAGTTTCCAGCGGCTGATCCGACCCCATCCTTATTGTACAAATCGCGGCGGAACTGCACGTCACCCTCTGGCGTGGCCCAAGCGGTGATGTAGACGAGGTACAGCGGCACCTTGTGTTTGACCTGCACGTCCTTGCGCTCGCCGCTCTCTTTCAGCTTCTGGACGTGGTACTCCTTCCAGCCCTGCGGCTTCAAAATCCAATAGGCCAGCTTCTCGATATTGCTCACGCGCACACAGCCCGAGCTCGATGCTCGGAAGTTCCGGCCGAACACGGAAGACTTCGGCGTGTCGTGGAGATAGACCGAATGTCCATTGTGGAAGTTGATCTTCAAAAATCCGAGCGGATTATCTTTGCCGGGCTTTTGCGAGTACCTCAGGCTTGAGGGCTGACTAGACTTCCAATTGATCTTCTCCGGCGACACCTTCTTGCCGCCCGAGTAAGCGTCGATCCCGAACTTGATCAACACGTTCTTTCCCGCAGCCTGCATCTGCCGGCCACGCGGGATCAAATCTTCCCGGATCACCGTCGGCGGCAGGCGCCAAACCGGATTGAAGTTCATCTCGTGAATTCTAGATCGAAGGAGCGGCGTCGCTCTGTCCGGTTTTCCAACAACACCGGCATAGCGCTCAACCACCTTGCCGTTCTCGACAGCTTCGATCTGTGCCGCCGGAATATTGACCATCAAGTATTTCTTGGCAGTTCGCGATGACTCACGCGCCAGACGCCGCGCATTCACCTTCAACTGCTTCAGGCGCGTTTCAGCGGTTATATTCAGAGCCGCCAGCGTGCGCTTGTCGACAATGCCTGTTGGCGTCAGACCATTGTTCCGTTGGAAGCGCTTGACCGCTTTTTCCACCCCGCCATCGAACGTCTGCCCGGAACTGTGGCCCTGATACTCGCCGGACAGGGCGAGCCGGTAGCGCAAGACGGTGACGGCGAAATTCGTCTCTGGATACCGTAGCTCAGCCTTCGGCACGGTGGGCCAGCCACCCTGTTTGACAATCTTCTCGTAGCGCTGGATCGCTGCCTTCGTCGCCTTGACGTTGGCCTTCAGCAACGTCGCCGTCCCTTCGTCAGGGTCACCTTCGTACTGCTTTATGAATTCGCGGCTGTAGGTGTCGGTCGATAGCGCGCCAGGTCCGCTGGGCCCAAACTGGATCCCGTTATCAAACGCCTGCACGGCCCCGGTCGATGCCACAGCAAACACAAGGCCGAGCAACGTTCCGCCCCCAAGAGGACGCAGTCGTTTCAGATCTGTCGAAATGCTGGTTTTCATACCATGCTGTCCGTTGGCCAAACGATTGCGCACATATCAGCGCGAACATGCCCACCAGCCAACAGCTTGCAATGCCAAATACCGTGCATAAGACCGCCTCAGCGCCACCTGATGCACACCCGCAACATAATTACAGGATTTCTTAGAGACGAAAGCGTATCTGATCGATCCAATAGCGCTCAAGCCGGTTCAGCGAAGCGTTGACCTGCCGAAACTGCAGGGCCCAATGCCGCCGACCACTTCGAGCGATCCCAGCTGACGGGTGTAAAGCTCATCGACGATGTCGCTCGCTCTACGACCCTTTTCGGTCAGCTTGATGCGGACAGACCGACGATCCTGATCGGATCGCTGGTAGTCAATGTAACCGAGATCGACGAGCTTTTTCAGGTTATAACTGGCATTGGAGCCGAGATAGTAGCCACGGCTTTTCAATTCCCCAGCCGTCAGTTCCTCATCGCCGATATTATTGAGCAGCAAGGCTTGCACACTGTTCAGCTCGGCGATACCAAGCCGATCGAACTCACTCTTAATGACGTCAAGCATCAGGCGGTGTAGCCGCTCTATCAAACGGATACTGGACGTGTATTGGCTCCTCAGGTCCTGTTCCAGGTTCAAGTCTTCGTCTGCTTCAACAGACAATGCCAAATTGCTACCCATAATCCCGTCCACCGGCAACCACGCAAGATCCGCGCAAGGAAATTCACTCAAGATACGTTCTGTATTCTGATGAATCGTCCTTACCAGACGGTTTATAGGTTGCTGGTCAAACGCGTGCTTTTTGCATTTCCTCGCGGGTCGGCAGCACGAAATCTTCGGACGGTGGCAGTGGAGCAAAATACGCTTCGACAAATTCGCTCGTGACGTCTTCCAGACGTTTTGGTTCCCAAGCCGGCGACCGGTCCTTGTCAATCAAAGCAGCCCGCACGCCCTCCCTGAAGTCATGTCCCTCCAAGAAGCGGCAAGCGAGGCGATAGTCCGCCATCAATGCCTCGCGAATGGTGAGCTGCGAAGCCTCCTTGAGATAGCGGTGAGTCACCTTCAGCGAAACAGGCGATCGCTTGTGCAAATCACCGATCACCTCTTGCGCCCATTCCCGGCGATCCCCTTGCACTGCGTCCAAGCGCGAGATGATGTCTTCCACCGCGGGCGCCGCGAACGCGGACGCAATGATGTCATCATATGCCGCCAGCTCGCCCTCACCCGGATCGATATGCAAGCCATCCAAGTGCGGGTCCACCGGATACGCCCCCGCCAGCGACTTTACGATTTCATCAAAGTGCGCCGAGTCAATGCAATGCGTCGCCAACCCCAGCTTGAACGCATCAGCCCGCCCTATCGACCGTCCTGTCAGCCCCAGATACTGCCCCGTCGGCCCCAACCGGGATAACGCATGCGCCGCGCCGATATCGGGAAAGAATCCGATCAACGTTTCCGGCATTCCCCAGCTGTAGCTCTCGCCAGCAACCCTGTGAGTGTTGAAACCGGAAATCCCAACACCGCCGCCCATCACCATGCCATTGATCAACGAGATGGTTGGTTTTGAAAAGCACTCCAGCAACCAGTTCATGGAGTATTCTTCTGAAAACGTAGCGCGCGCCGATTGCGCGCTTTCTGCAGCGAACTTGTGAACCTCGCGAACGTCAGAACCAGAGGAAAACGCGCGCGGCGACTCAGACTGGAAGACAACGGCATAAATGTTCGGATCGCGGGCAAATTCCGGCATCGCCGCGGCGATCCGCTGCCGCATATCCGCTGTTAGGGCGTTGAGTGCCTTGACACGCTTCAACGTAATCAGTCCCACCGAGCCTTCGTGGCCGATTTCAATATCCGCGGTCGTGCTGTCTGACATGCTTCATCCCCAACAAAAAAACGGCACACCGAAAGAGTTTACTCCGCACACGAAAGCGGTCACCCTGGCACTGCCCCATTTGGCCGCTATACAAACCAATGACGGCACACGTCAAAACCAAGGCTGGCAAGCGCCAGCTGGCGATGAATGAAACAGCGGGTTTTCGTCAATTGAAACTAGATCTCCGTATGATCGCGGTGGTTCTTTTGGTGGCGGCTTTTGGCAGCCCGGCCAACGCGCAGTCGTTGGAGAAGACGCTTCAAAACGGCTGGAATAGCGTCGTCCGCGATGCCTCCAAGGCAGCCAAAGCCGTATCCCGCGCGGCAGACGAAGCGGTGTCACCCAAGAAGCGCCGCCGCAAATCCAGCAAGGCGCAACCGGACGAGGCTTTGCCACCGCCGGTCCCAAACCCCAGAAAAGCCACGGCACGCCAAAGCTGGGAAGCCGCGACCGCGCGCGAAACGCCCCTCGGAGAAGATGTTCCCGATACCGCACCATACCCCGTGCGGCCTGAACGCGAGCAGGCCAAGACAAAGAATAACTGGGCGCCTCTGCCGATCACTATGATCCCGCCAAAAGCAAATCCGAACCGCGGGACGAGCGGAGATGGCAATGACGAACCAGCTGAAGAAGAGACGTGGTCGAATTCGGAAGTAGCTGAAGCGAAGGCTCAGTGCGAAACGATCTTGAAATCCATCAAGGCCGTCACCGTCCCGCAACCACCGTTGAGGGAAGGCCAGTGCGGCGCCCCCGCACCGGTCCGTCTCATCAGCATCGGGCGCAAGCCCACAGTCATCTTCTCCCCTGCACCCGTCGTCACTTGCGCGATGGTGTCAGCTCTTGATCAATGGCTGAAAGACGACTTGCAGCCCATGGCACGCAAACACTTGGGATCGCCGATCATCAAAGTTCAAACGATGAGCGATTACTCCTGCCGCATGGCCTACGGCCGCAAGGGAAACAAGCTCTCCGAACACGGCCGGGCCAACGCGCTCGACATCCGCGGCTTCGTGCTCGCCAACGGAAAAAGCACCCACGTTCTCGATAGGTGGGGCAAAACGAAACGCGATTTGAAAGCGGAAGCCGCCGAACGCGCGGCTAAGCAAGCCGCAGCTGCAAAGGCAGAGGCAGAGGCAGCGGTTGAGAATGCTGTTGCAAGCGCCGGCGAAACACCCAGTCCGACAAAGGCCTCCGTCAACCAAGATGAGACGGAAAGCGCCGAGAAGGTTGCAGCCGCAGCCATCGTGCCAGAAAAGCCTCGAAGCAAGACATCCCAGTTCATGCGGGACGCCCACACCCGGGCCTGCCAAATCTTTCGAACAGCCCTGGGCCCGGAAGCCAACGAGGCTCATCGTAATCACTTCCATGTCGACATGGCCAAGCGCCGGCGCAATTTCAAAGTCTGCGAGTAACGGCGATTCCAGTTTCTGGCTTGCCCTTCTCCCCGCTCCTGTCCATGGTTCGCTCCGAACCGCATCAGCACCCATCACAGAATGACGTCGACCACCCCAACACCAAGATTTCCGGCCACAAGGCTGCGCCGCACCCGAAGCGCGCCGTGGTCCCGCCGCCTCGTGGCTGAAAACCACCTGGCCACATCTGATCTGATCTGGCCGATGTTCGTCCTCGACGGCGAAAAGCAGTCCGAGCCTGTCGCATCAATGCCTGGCGTAGAACGCCGCAGCATCGACCTAATCTTAGATGACGTCCGCCAGGCCGTGGACGTTGGTATCCCAGCCGTCGCGCTATTTCCTTGCACACCACAGGCCTTAAAGAACGACGAGGCCAGCGAAGCCTACAATCCAGATAACCTCATCTGCAGAGCGACCAGAGCCATCCGCGACGCCGGCCTCGACATTGGCATCATCCTGGATGTCGCGCTCGATCCCTACACAAGCCACGGCCATGACGGTCTGCTACGCGATGGGAAAATCTTGAACGACGAGACCGTCGCCGTTCTTGTTCAACAAGCCCTCGTACAAGCCGAAGCCGGCGCCAGCATCTTGGCACCGTCCGACATGATGGACGGACGCATCGGCGCCATCCGGTCAGCCCTTGAGGGCGCAGGCCACCATGACACAATGCTCCTGTCCTACGCCGCCAAGTACGCGTCCGCCTTCTATGGCCCGTTTCGCGATGCAGTTGGTTCGGGCACCCGGCTAAAGGGCGACAAGCGTACCTATCAGATGGACCCGCTCAACACCGACGAAGCCATACGCGAAGTCGCGCTCGACATCTCCGAAGGCGCGGACATGGTGATGGTGAAGCCGGGGATGCCGTATCTGGATATCGTGCAGCGCGTTTCGCAAACCTTCGCGGTGCCAACGCTGGCCTATCAGGTCTCGGGCGAGTACACGATGATCAAGGCCGCAGCCGCGAGCGGCAGCCTTGATGGAGAAGCGGCGATGATGGAGAGCCTGATTGCCTTCAAGCGTGCCGGCGCGTGCGCGATCCTGACTTACTTCGCTCCACACGCCGCCAAACTACTCGTAAATCGCAGTTAGGCGATATCGCCCAGCGCTACGTTCTGACGCCACCTGAACTGCATGCCAAGCGCTTTGCGGTACAGCGACGGCGCCATGAAGACGGCCAGCCAGCCAAAGCCGTTTACCGCCAAGGCAAATGCGTGAGCAGGCGTGAATTCAAAACCAAGCGCGGCAAAAATAGCCAGCGTGACCGACAAGCAAACCATGGCGGCACTTAGGCCGATGTAGAGGATGACGAAAATCGTATCGATTGCGACGTTGCGAGTGTCCAACATAGGAAACGCTCCTCATTCCTGACTGGGCCGGCCCTTTACCAGCGCCTTAACCATCAGGCTAAAACAGCGTTTCCCCTCGAGGCTGTTCCAACCGGAACAACAGCCTACAAGCCCCTTTCGTCGCATGACTAGCGGCTTGCGTGTTTCTCGGCCCAATACTTCCGGTAAGCGTTAATAATCAGCACCATGGTTTCCCGAATATGCGGAGACCAATTGACGTATTTCTTGACGGGCCATGACAGAACACGTGTCACACCTTTGATATTGTCCAAGCCCGGTGAGCCGGAGACAGCCTTGCCGTCCTTGAAAGTCACCTTGGGTGCGAAAGTCGCCGTAATCCGCATCACGGACTTACGCGTTTTGACATCGCACGTGACTGGCTGCTCCGGCGACTGAAACACGTAGTCAGTATCCTGTACCGCCCGGTCGACCATCCCGCGGTTGATGCGCACATTCACCGAACACGTCACATCTTGCAGATACTCGCGCGTGATGCGCTTCAAGTCTTTGCGCTCCTGCTCCGCCAACGCAACAGGATAGCGGCAGGCAAATACCGCGTTCGTGCCGTTCTCCAGTTCATCAAAGCAGTCTGGATTTTCCTTTACCGCCTCTTTGGCGGATGGCTCGGCTGATCGCTCACCGCCGTTCTTCTTGTCCAACGGAGCCGCGCCCGCCACCGACAAGACGCCAGTAAGCAACAGCAATGAAGCGCCCACCGCGCCACGAACCATCATGATCCTGATCCGGCCTTCACGGGGTTGGACTTGGCTTCCGCTTTGCCATCCCGCTTCTTCTCAGCCGCAACCTTCTTAGCTTTCGCTTTAGCCTTGGCCTCGGCTTTTGCCTTCTTCGCAGCTGGCCCATAGTCTTTCGCGCATTTGCGGTGCACGAACTTGTTCACCGACTTCAGCAAACTCTTGTGAAAGATGCCGAGGGTATCTTCCAAATGAGCGATCGTTGAAATCGGACCGGTCACATGGCCCGGCCCTTCAATCTTCTTCAGTTTGATTTCAATGGTCTTGGCGACGCCGTTCTTGAACTTGATTTTTGGATTGGCCTTCGCCACCACCCGCTGTTGTTTGCCATTGTCGTCAATCACGCAATTCACGGTCTGCATCGGCGCCTGCAGCGTGTACTTGGGCAGCGTCAAAGCCGCCACAATGAGACCATTGCCAACCTTCAAGTTCGCCTCGCAGCGCGTATCGCCGAAGGCCCACGTCACGAAACTCGACTCGCCCTCCTTGATCGTGTCCTTCGACCAGGTCTTGACGATATTGCAGCGTGGCACCCGCGCCTTCTCATCTTTGCTCAAGATGAGATCGCAAACGTCCTGCGCGCACTGGTCGAGACGCTCTTGCTCGTCCTTGGCCGGCTTCAAGGCGGCCACCGGCCCCGCAAGCACCACGGCAAGGAAGACCCCCAGCACACCAGCAGGGAAAATCCGGCCATTTATCATTGGTTTATCCTTTGGCAATCGCGCGATCCATTTCAGCGCTGCTTGCCATTTCTTTAGGCCGGGATTGAGGCACTTGTACCTGCCGCCCGCGAGGCAATTCTTCCCCATACTTGGTATAACTTGAAGCCCTGCCGCCGTTGCGCTAGGAGAAAGCACAAAGTTCAACAAGCACTTGGGGAAACACACAATGGGTCTCGATCTCTCCGGCGGCCACGCCGCCATGGACTACACCGAACACCAGCGGACCTATAAAGGCTTTATCAAGGGCACGATCATCCTCATTGCCCTGGTCGTTGCCATCCTCGCCGGCATGTTTTTCTTCCTCGTTTGATCGGGCGTAGAAGAAGACACCTTTTTTGATGTTTCGTTGTCCAGCCAAGGTCCCTGTCGCGTACAGGGCCCGATGGCCTGGATGTCTATGAATTGATGGCCGCCCGGCCACGTGACAGGATTTCCGCATGGTTACGATTGCCGTCACGCAAGAAAAAGACGACGAACCGCGCGTCGCGGTCTCCCCGGAAACCGTCAAGAAGCTCGTAGGCTTGGGCTGTACGGTAAAGGTTCAGTCCGGAGCGGGACAGCGCTCGCATTTCTCTGACGATAAGCTGCAGGCGGCAGGCGCGGAAATCGTGTCCGATGCCGCGACGGCCCTATCCGGCGCGGATCTCCTCCTGAAAGTCCGCCGGCCCGAAACGTCGGAAATCGCCGGACTGAAGCAAGGCGCTATCGTCGCCGCAATCCTCGACCCGTTCGACAAGCCCGCGATGGACACACTGGCTGGAACAGGCGCAACCCTGTTCTCTATGGAATTCATGCCGCGCATCACCCGCGCGCAGTCCATGGATGTGCTCTCTTCCCAGGCCAACCTGGCTGGCTATAAGGCCGTGGTTGATGCCGCATCATTGTTTGGGCAAGCCCTGCCGATGATGATGACCGCCGCCGGCACCGTTCCGGCCGCCAAAACGTTCATCATGGGTGTCGGCGTCGCGGGCCTGCAGGCCATCGCGACGGCCCGCCGCCTAGGCGCCGTGGTCTCGGCGACCGACGTTCGCCCGGCAACGAAAGAACAAGTGCAGTCCCTCGGCGCCAAGTTCATCGCCGTGGAAGACGAAGAGTTCAAGCAGGCCCAGACGGCAGCGGGCTACGCCAAACCAATGTCGGCTGAGTATCAGAAGAAGCAGGCTGAACTCGTCTCCAATCACTTGAAGAACCAGGACATCGTCATCACCACGGCGCTGATCCCGGGCCGGCCAGCTCCGAAGCTGATCAGTAAGGACATGATCGCCTCGATGAAGCCGGGCTCAATCATCATCGACCTTGCAGCTGAACGCGGCGGGAACACCGAGCTGACCGAACCGGGCCAAACCGTTGACGCCAACGGCGTCTCGATCGTCGGACCGGTCAACCTCGCCGGCTCGGTAGCGGGCAACGCGTCCAGTCTCTACGCCAAGAACCTCTTGTCCTTCATCTCCCTGATGATCGACAAGGAAGACAAGGCGCTCAA
>JBGTSB010000068.1:0-11653 GCA_041940525.1 Hyphomicrobium sp. | reverse complement strand
CTAGGAAGTGGCGGAAGCGGGCGGTGTCAAGAACGCCAGCCATGCCGATCACCATGTTGCGTGGAAGGCCACAAGACTTCTGCAGAGCCCAGACCATGGCGTCGAGCGGGTTGGTGATGCAGATGACGAGGGCGTCGGGCGCATACTTTTTGATGCCGGCGCCAACCTGTTCCATCACCTTGATGTTGATGCCGATGAGATCATCGCGGCTCATGCCCGGCTTGCGCGGCACGCCGGCCGTTACGATGCAGACGCTGGCGCCTTCGATGTCGGCGTAGGCATTTGTGCCTTTCATGGCGCAATCGAAGCCTTCGACGGCACCGGACTGTGCAATGTCCAAGGACTTACCTTGGGGCAATCCCTCAGCAATGTCGAAGAGGACGACGTCGCCCAACTCTTTGAGGCCGATGAGATGAGCCAGTGTGCCGCCGATCATACCGCCGCCGATCAGGGCAATCTTGGTACGCGCCATCCGTATATCTCCTAACAGTAAGTGGGGCTGAGCCCGGAAAGAAAATCCGTTTGAAGCACGCGCTAGACTGCATGATTTCGCGCGCGCGAAAAGATATGCGTTGGTAGGACGAAAATCACGCTGGCTCAAGCCCAACTCATGGGCACTGCGGCAGTGCGTCTGCCCAGCGCCTGGACTCGATCAGGTGCCGTTTCTGTCTCCCGTCTCTCCGGCCGTCCCGCCAATCCTGTCTTCGCGCGCGCGCAGATATGCCTCCGAGCGCATTTCCGTTAGCCGCGAAGCCGTGCGCTCGAACGCGTCGGCGCCGTCCCCGCTTGGGTAAAGCTCATGCGGCTCGGCGTCGGCTGAGGCAATGAGCGTGACCCTGCAATCATAAAGAGTATCAATGAGGTTGATGAGACGGCGGGCTTGATTGCGCCGCTCCGGCCCCAAGACCGGAATGCCGTCGAGAAGGATCGTGTGGAAGGCGTGGGCGATCTTCAGATAGTCATTCGAGCCCAGCGCTTTGTCGCACAGGTCTTCGAATGAGAAGCGCGCGGCGCCCATTGACGCCTTTGGCACGTGGATCGTGCGGCCTTTCACCTGCAGATCAATCTCATCCGACGGGTGCTTGCCTGTCAGCCGTGTCCAGTGGCGGTCAAGTTCCGCGCGTGCCCTATCATCGGCCGGCGTGAAGTAGAGCTTTTCGCCGGAGAGCTTGTCCAAGCGGAAATCTTTCTCCGCGGTGACGTGCACGATCTCGGTATGCTGGTCGAGCAGCGCCACAAAGGGCAAGAACAGCTGGCGATTGAGGCCGTTGGGATAAAGACCGTCGGGCGGGGCATTCGATGTCGTCACCAGCACGACGCCGCGTTCAAACAGGACCTTGAACAAGCGAGACAAGATCATTGCATCGGCAATGTCGGTCACCTGCATCTCATCAAAACAGAGCAGGCCGCTTTCGGATGCGATTTCGCCGGCCACGAACGGGATGGGATCGCCGTCGGTCGTGGCACGGCCCCTCGCGATGCGCTCGTGAACGTCGGACATGAACTCGTGGAAGTGATGGCGGCGCTTTGGCTTGAAGTCGGTTTCCTCGAAGAAGAGGTCCATCAGCATTGTCTTGCCGCGACCCACACCGCCCCACAGATAGATGCCCTTTGGTGCTTCGCCATTGTTGCTGCGCCGGAAGATCGAAAACAGTCCGCCGACCGCCGGCTTCCAGCCATTCAAGCGCGTTGCCAAATCTTGCAGTTTACGGACGGCGCTTTCCTGGGCCGCGTCGGGCTCGATCTCTTTCAGGGCCAGACGGCGCCTGTAACTGCCGATGATGTCGTTCGTCATTCCGGCAGCATGCCCCGATCACCCCTGCGTTGTGCTGTTCATAGAGAAGTCCGCGACGGAATGCCACTTCCGCCAGAAGCCGCCGATATCCACCTGACGACAATAGATGTGGCAACGCAACAACTTTGGGCCGCCAGCTCAAAAACTGTCTTCCTTTCAAACTTGTTTTGGCCTTGTGCAGTGCAGAAATCGCATGGCTGGACAGTCATGATTTCGCTATCGTGCGGCGTCTAAAAGGAGCAAATAACAACGCGTTGTATCACCAGAGGGACCAGATCGGAGTGTGAACATGAGCGAGCACCGGACCTGGGGAGGAACAATAAGAAAGTTGTGGCCCAACGAGACAGATAAGTTTCGGGACCACCTCCTGCGATTGGACAAAGACAGTCGGCGCATGCGGTTCGCGCACGGCGTCTCTGATCATTTCATCGACGACTATGCGGGGCGCATGGGCGAGATGGGGGCAATCGTTTATGCCTTCATGGCAGATGGCGAGGTTCGCGCTTCAGCGGAACTCAAAAAGATGGGCGATGCCTGGGGACGGGAAGCCGAAGCCGCGTTTTCGGTGGAACGGCCGTTTCAAGAACACGGCATCGGCACGGAGTTGATGGGTAAGGTCATCCGCGCGGCCCGAAATCGAGGTGTGCAGCACCTCTATATGAGCTGTCTCGCCGAGAACGCGAAGATGCAGACGATCGCGCGCAAGTATGAAGCAGCACTGCGCTTCGAATTCGGCGATGTCGTCGGAGAGATTGTGCCAGAGGGCCCGGACTACTTCTCGCTTCTAGCGGAAGCGATGGACGATCGCGCCGGTTACTTGATGGCCGTTCTCGATCTTCACACGCGCATGCCGAAGGCGGCGTGAGATGTTCGCGCAGCAAACATTTGATGTCGTCCGACATGATTTTCGTTGCAGCAAATGCGTTTCATGCGAGTGATTTGCCGTGCGAGTGATGACTCTTTCTCTCTCGAAATCGAACTAGAGCACTTAGAAACCATGGAAAATTGAGTCTTCTGCGCAACACTTCGGGGGGTTGGCGCAGAAAACTGCATTGTGAATTAAAAAACGCTGTCAACATTTTCCGCGAACTTGCTCATATTTTTTTGTGTTCGAGATGATTCGAACTTCTAGAGGGAGAATTTCAACTATGGTTACCAAAACTGCACGCAAAACTGCGAAGAAGGCTCCGGCCAAGAAAACCGCTGCCAAGGCTCGCAAGACCAAAGCTCGTACCACCTCCAAGGCACGTACGACGAAGGCTCGTTCGACCTCCAAGGCTCGCACGACGAAGGCTCGCGCTGTAGCGAAGAAGAAGCCGGCTCGTAAGGTCGCTGCCAAGAAGAAGGCAACGGCTCGTAAGCCAGCTGCAAAGAAGGCTACCGCTCGTAAGACGACCGCTCGCAAGGCATCGGCTCGTAAGCCTGCTGCTCGCAAGACCGCAGCTCGCAAGTCTACGGCCCGCAAGGCGACCGCTCGTAAGACGACGGCTCGTAAGCCTGCTGCTCGCAAGCCAGCCCGCAAGGTCGCTGCTAAGCGCCGCAAGGCCGCCTGAGAATCGCGCCGTCTCGGCCGGTCATGGGCAACCGGCTCGCTGATGGCGCATTCTTTCTTGCAGATTTGCTCTCTATAAGACCGATGGCCGCGTGATGCGCCATCGGTCTTCTCTATTTTGGGCTAGGCTAGAGCGGCACTAGACCCGGCGTTCCACCATCAATTTCTTCAATTCCGCAATTGCCTTGGCGGGATTGAGGCCCTTTGGACAGGCTTTGGCGCAGTTCAAGATGGTGTGGCAGCGGTAAAGCCGGAACGGATCTTCCAGATTATCGAGCCGCTCGCCAGTCGCTTCGTCGCGGCTATCGATGACCCAGCGATAGGCCTGCAGCAGGATGGCCGGGCCGAGATAGCGGTCGGAATTCCACCAGTAGCTCGGGCAGGACGTGGAGCAGCAGGCGCACAGGATGCACTCGTAAAGGCCGTCGAGCTGCTCACGGTCTTCTCGGGACTGCTTCCATTCCTTCGGCGGGGATGGCGTGTCTGTCTTCAGCCAGGGCTCAATCGAGCGCAGCTGGGCATAGAAGTTGGTCATATCCGGCACAAGGTCTTTGATGACCGTCATGTGCGGCAACGGATAGATTTTGACCGGGCCATCGATTTCATCGCAGCCACGCAGACAGGCCAGGCCATTTGTTCCGTTGATGTTCATTGCGCAGGAACCGCAAATGCCCTCGCGGCAGGAACGCCGGAACGTCAACGTAGGATCGATTTCGTTTTTGATCTTGATGAGGGCGTCGAGGACCATCGGGCCGCACTGCTCGAGATCCAGCCAATAGGTGTCGACCCGTGGATTGTGGCCGTCATCCTCGTTCCAGCGATAGATCTTGAATTCACGCCAACTGTCGCCTTGCCCGCGTTCGTTCCAGGTCTTGCCCGGTTCGATCTTGGAATTTTTGGGGAGTGTCAGCTGAACCATGGATACCGCCGGTCATCCGTTGTGGCCTAGAATTGTTCTAGTGATGGGATGCCTAGAGCCGGGTTGTCAACGGCCCGATAGTCGCGCTGCGCAATTATCGTCAGCTTCCGGCGTTTCGCACGCTAGTCCAGCCGGTGTTTTTTGAGATCGCGAACGAGGACGGTCAGCCGCTCGGCGACGTCCAAACCGGTTTCGACGGAGGCTTTGATCGTTGAGCGCGTCTGGATCAGCTTGTTCAAGCGCTCCTGGCATTCGCCGAAGCCATAGTAGAGCTGCTCGGGCGCATCGATCTCGCCATCCTCGACAGCGCTCATCACGTCGAAGGCCGCCTGGGAAGCCAGGACGAGCATGGAGGCCACGTCGTTGACGAGCTGCTGGTAGAGCTGCGTTTGTGCTTGGCTGACACGAGGGCCGTGCACGCCGAACTTGAGCGGCGAGGATGACGCGGCCTCTCCTGCAAACAGCTTTGGGTTTCTCTGGAAACGCCGGAAAATCTCCGTGAGACCTAAACAGCAGGACTCGAGGTCTCGCAGCGCCGTTCCGGCCTTGCGTTTGGCCTTGGAGCGATCGGGTGTCTTTTCCTGCGCCATCCAGTTGATGGTCGCGATGGAGGCGACGGCGCCAAGGGCCGCTATGGCCGGCAGAACCGCGGTGAATGGATCCGGCGCGTTGCGCGTGTCCCCATCCGAGGGTGCAGGAGCGGTGGGGCCAGGCTCCGGTTCGTTGCTCACCGGCGGCTTGGCCTTATCCTTCCGTCTGAAGCCCTTCAAGTTGATGGGACGTATCATTTGAGATCCGAAGTTTGCGCTTGCGGTGCGGATTCGCTTCTACACGATCTCTATTGCGTCCTGTTAGGGCAGCGATGCGGCGCCAGGCAGGCTGGCGTGCACAACTGCTGCCCCATTTTCCGATCGGGTGCTCGGGCCTACAGAGCGAAGTATTCACCCGACAGTTGGTTCAAAACGAACAGGTGACCGGCCTTGATGTCGAAATACGCGCCGTGCAGAGAGAGCCTGCCCTTGCCTTCGAGATCCTGAATGAATGGGAATGTTCTCAGGTTGGTCAGCGAGGTTTTTACGCCTTCTTGTTCCATCCTCTCGATAATCGTGGACCTGTCCGCACCCTGATGGGCCGAAAGTACATCCTTGCGGGCGTTGTCCAGCATCGACATCCATTTGGAGATGAATTGCGCTTCGGTCTGAATGGCGGCCGTCTGGTCAAGTGCTGCTTTGACGCCGCCGCAGCTCGAATGGCCCATGACGACGATGTTACGGACACACAAGTTCAGCGCCGCGAACTCCAGCGCGGCAGAAACGCCGTGGAACTGCCCGCCCGTTTCATAAGGTGGCACCAAGTTCGCCACGTTGCGCATGACGAACAGCTCGCCCGGCATTGCTGAGAAGATCGTCTCGGGGTCGACGCGGCTGTCGCAGCACGAGACGATCATTGTCTCGGGGCTTTGCCCGCGCGTTGCCAATTCTTCGTAGCGATCCGCGTTCGGCGTGAAATGACGCATGTGAAACCGCCGATAGCGGTCAGTGAGGTCCTCGGGAAAATGTGTCATGTGGGCGCTTTTTCCGTTTCTTCTTCATTCGTAGTGGCGCTGCTTGGAGCAGTTCCGGAAGCAGCCAATACAAAGTAGCCAGCAACAGCGGCCAAGATCGAGCCGGTGAGAACGCCGATACGGATATCCGCTGCGTGCTCAGGCCCAGGGAACGCTAGATTGCCAATAAACAAGCTCATAGTGAAGCCAATACCTGCAAGCAGACCGGCACCGGTGATCTGAGCCCAGTTCGTGCCTTCCGGTTTCTTGCCGACGCCGAGCACGATCGCCAACGCGGATGCCAAGACAACACCGACCGGCTTGCCCAGGAACAAGCCAAGAGTGATGCCCAGCGGGATGGCACCGCTCATCTTCTCAAGCGATAGACCTGCCAATGAAACGCCAGCGTTCGCGAATGCGAAGAGCGGTAGGATGCCAAACGTCACCCACGGATGCAGATTATGCATGAGGCGGCCAGCCGGTGGCTCTAGCGCGCTCACTCGAGAGCGGTCGGCGGTGAGAGGGATGGCGAGCGCCGTCACAACGCCGGCAAGTGTCGCGTGAATGCCTGATTTCAGCACGCACAGCCAAATGAAGACACCGATCAAGATATAGGGCGCAATGCGCAAGACGCCCTGCCGGTTGAGCATGAATAGGAGCACAACACCGGCGCCGGCCAACGACAGCGCCGTCAAAGACAAGTGCTCGGTGTAAAAGACGGCGATGATGATGATAGCACCAAGATCATCAATGATCGCAAGCGCGAGCAGGAAGACCTTCAAGGCTGATGGAACGCGGGGGCCCAGCAAAGCCATGACACCGACGGCGAAGGCAATGTCGGTCGCTGTCGGAATAGCCCAGCCGCGAAGGTTGTAGGCGTTTTCAGCGTTGATGCCGTAATAGATCAGGCCTGGCACGACCATGCCGCCGATCGCGGCGATGAACGGCATGGATGCCTGCGAAGCGGTCGAGAGTTCGCCTTGCAAGAACTCCCGTTTGATTTCCAGGCCTACGAGCAAGAAGAAGATTGCCATCAAGCAATCGTTGACCCAATGCAGCAGCGTTTTATCGAGTTCCAGCGGGCCAACGCGGATGCTCACAGGCGCATGGGTGAGATCGTGATAAAAATGGCTGAGCGGCGAGTTTGCCAGCACAAGTGCGAGGAGCGTGGCCGCGAGGAGGAACGAGGCACCCGCGGCCTCATGCTTGATGAAGTCCAATGCACCGCGAAGTCTTACGTTCAAAGCTCTAGCTCCCAACTCGCCAGCCAACTTCTGCCTTCATAGCATAGGCCGCCCAATTTCACGTCGCTGCAATGCGGCAAATGGCAGATTTGGTCAACATGCCTACGACCTAATGCGTCTGACGGGCGCGGGGTTCGCTTGGGCCCAGCGGCGGGGCTGAGCGGCAATTTGGAGTTCGTCATTCCCCGCGCTGGCGCCAACGAGCGCGTCGAGCTGTCCGGTTGCATTCGCAAGACACTGATCAGGCGGCAGGCCATCAATCAGATTCGAGAGATAGAGCGCCGCTAGAACATCGCCAGTGCCGTGGGGTACGGCCTCGAGCCAGGGTGACGAGGCTTCCCAGGCGGCATCTGGTGTGACGGCCACGTTCGACAGTGACTTGCCGTCGCTCGATGGTACGGAAGTTACTAGAACATTCGGAATATCAAGGCTTTGCGCTGCGTTCGCCGCATCTCCGGTACTGTTTACCGGGCAGCCGCTCAGCCATTGCAGTTCATAGGCGTTCGGCGTCAGGCAATGGCAGGCAGGCAGGAGTTGGGCTTTGATCGCTTCGGCGACGGACTTGGCGACATAGAGGCCGTCTGGCTCATCACCCATTACGGGATCGACACAGATTACAGCGCTCGGGTTCAATCGCCGGATCTCACTAATCAGCTCTGCCGCGAAGGCCACATGCGAGGCCGATGGAAAAAAGCCCGTGAGCACAGCGCTTAGCTGGCTTA
This sequence comes from Hyphomicrobium sp., assembly GCA_041940525.1. Classification (GTDB taxonomy): domain Bacteria; phylum Pseudomonadota; class Alphaproteobacteria; order Rhizobiales; family Hyphomicrobiaceae; genus JAKAXS01. The sequence continues at coordinate 3,878 of JBGTSB010000068.1, read as the reverse complement.
ACCAGCCATTCTTACCCAGCGCGGCCGACATTTTGCGGAGCTGATCTTCAGGAACAGGCCCGCCGGCCGCTTGGGGATGTCCAAGGTGATTGGACAGAATGATCGTTGGCAAAGCGATCGTTTGTCTGCCTACCTCCTGAAGGGTAGGAACAATGGCCGAGAGCCCGACATGCCCGCGGGCCACCCAGGATGATATGGCAAGGATCTGCGGCATTTCTGCTCTCAAGGCTCTACGCGATTAGAGCTTAACATCTTTTGCCCAATGGATTATTCCAAGTACATATTGCACTGCACAAGCGAAGGTTTTTTATTATGCAAGTTCGACCAAGACGCAGCGTTCTTTATATGCCAGGAGCCAATGACCGCGCCCTGGAGAAGGCTAAATCACTTCCCGCCGACGCGGTTATTTTGGACCTCGAAGACTCCGTAGCTCCCGACGCCAAGGTGGACGCGCGCCGCAAGGTCTGCGAGGCCGTCAAAGAAGGCGGATATGGCCGCCGCGAAGTCGTTATCCGGCCGAACGCGCTCGAAACAGCTTGGGGCACCAACGACATTCTGGCTGCGGCCGAAGCCGCTCCCGATGCGATCCTGATCGCCAAGGTCGCCCATCCCGGCGACATCATCAGCGCCGCTAAAATTCTCAAATCCGTCAACGCACCGGAGAAGACAAAACTCTGGGCCATGATGGAAACACCCCAGTCGATCCTGCACGCCGGAGCCATCGCTGCGTGTGCGGCTAACCCTGAAAACCGGCTGACATGCCTGGTCATGGGCACAAACGACCTTCTGAAAGAGTCGCGTGCACGCGCCTTGCACGACCGTTTCGCGGTTGTGCCGTGGTTGGCCCTGACGATCGTGGCTGCGCGCGCTTATGGCGTCGACGTGATCGACGGCGTCTACAACGACTTCAAGGATGAAGACGGTTTCCGGGCGGAATGTGAGCATGGCCGCACGCTCGGCATGGACGGCAAGACGCTGATCCACCCCACTCAGGTCGCCCCGTGCAACGAGATCTTTTCGCCGACGGAAGAAGAGGTGGAATGGTCCCGAAAGATCATCTCCGCTTTTGACCGGCCGGAGAATGCAATGAAAGGCGTGATTACGGTCGATGGCCGAATGGTGGAACGCCTTCACCTCGTGATGGCCAAACGGACCGTCTCCATCGCCAACGCGGTGACGGAAATCGAGGAGTGGTTCTAAGGTCGCGACACCTGACCTCTCGCATTCGGCCCCGCAAAATGGCATACCGCGCAGCAAATACCGCTGAACGGGCAAGGAAAAAGACGCGATGACGACGACAAAAACGAACCCCGGAAACTACTTCGAAGACTTCAAGTTCGGGCAAATTCTCAAGCACTCGACCCCCCGTACCGTCACGGAAGGTGATGTAGCCGTCTATAACAGTCTCTACCCTGCCCGTTTCGCCGTGCAATCGTCGGACGCGTTCGCCAAGGCCATCGGCTATCCCAAGGCGCCGGTCGACGACTTGCTGATGTTTCACTTCGTGTTCGGCAAGACGGTGCCGGACATCTCCCTGAACGCTATTGCCAACTTAGGTTACGCCGACGGGCGCGTGCTCAAGCAGGTCTACCCTGGCGATACGCTGTCGACGACGTCCGAAGTAATCGGGCTGAAGGAGAACTCCAACAAGGAAACGGGCACCGTCTACGTCCGCTCCACTGGCCGTAATCAAAACGGCGAAGTCGTGCTCGAGTATTGCCGCTGGGTCATGGTGCGCAAGCGCGACAAGAACTCTCCAGCGCCGGAGACCGTTGTTCCTGATCTGCCGGACCGGGTTGACCCGTCGACCATCGGCGCGGCGCTGCCGGCGCTCAATGCCGCTGCTTATGACAATGACCTGGCTGGTTCTCCCCATCGCTGGGGCGACTACGAGGTGGGCGAGAAGATCGACCACGTCGACGGCATGACGCTGGAAGACGCTGAATCGCAAATGGCGACGCGACTCTATCAAAACACGGCCAAGGTGCACTTCAACCAGCACACCGAGTCCAAGGGCCGCTTCGGCAAGCGCATCGTCTATGGCGGCGTTTGCATCTCGCTGGCGCGCACGTTGTCGTTCAATGGCTTAGGTAACGCCTTCCATCTCGCGGCCATCAACGGCGGCCGGCACGTCTCGCCACTGTTCGCTGGAGATACCGTCTACGCCTGGTCGGAGATTTTGGAAAAGGCGGACCTGCCGGGTCGCGACGATGCTGGCGCGCTTCGCACGCGGCTTGTCGCCGTGAAGAACCGCGATTGCTCGGACTTTCCGCTCAAAGGACCAGACGGCAAATACGAAGACGGCGTGATGCTGGATCTCGATATTTGGCTGGTTCTGCCGAAGTAAGTTCGCTTGCGTCTCCGGCTGCGGCATTTCGCCGAAAGCGTAGGGGGCGCTAGCAACTTTCTCCCGTACTAAGCTGTGTGTGGAATTGCTGCATCGGGAAAGAGACGTTAAGACACAATTCTAGGCCGGTTGGTATTACGGGAACCCAGGATGGCTCAATCAACATCAAGTCGGGGCGCACGCGCAGACCGGCCGCTGTCACCACATCTCCAGATCTATTCGCCAATCATCAATATGATGATGTCGATCGTGCACCGTATGACAGGTGCGGCGCTTTATTTCGGAAGTGCGCTGCTAGCGTGGTGGCTGGTTTCGGCGGCTTCGGGTCCGGACTACTTCAACTACGTCAGCTCGCTTCTGAACACGTGGTTGGGCTGGCTTGTGTTGTTCGGCTTTACCTGGGCGTTGATCCATCATGCAGCGGGTGGCATCCGCCATTTCATCTGGGACACGGGCCGCGGGTTCGATCTGAAGACCGTTGATATGATGTCTTGGGGGTCTTTGGTCTTTTCGGTGACTGTCACCATCGGCGTTTGGCTGGGTGGTCTGTATCTCAACGGGGCGATCTAATCATGTCGATGCGCACCCCTTTGAAGAACGTCCGCCACCTTGGCTCCGCCAAGGAAGGTGCAGATCATTTTTGGAAGCAGCGCCTTACGGGCGTGGCCAACCTTTTCTTTGCGATCTTTCTTATCGCGCTTGTTCTTAAGCTCGCCGGTGCCGACTACGCCACGGTGACTGAGACGATCGGCAATCCGCTGTATGGCCTGCCGCTGATCCTCTTGGCGATTTCGATGGCGATCCATATGCGGCTCGGCATGCAGGTGATCATCGAAGACTACATTCATGGCGAGGGATTAAAGATCGTGTTGCTCATGCTCAATACGTTCTTCGCGATCTTCGTCGCGGCCGCGGCCATCTTCGCCGTGCTGAAATTGAGTTTTGGAGGCTGATCGCATGGCATCGAAGGCAAACGGCAAGTCCAAGCCAGCCGTGAACGGCCGCGCCTATCCCTTGCACGACCACACCTACGATGTCGTCGTTGTTGGAGCCGGCGGCGCCGGCTTGCGCGCCACGCTCGGCTGCGCCGAGGCTGGATTGAAGACGGCCTGTGTCACGAAGGTGTTCCCAACGCGATCGCACACGGTTGCCGCGCAGGGTGGCGTCGCGGCGTCGCTCGGCAATATGGGGCCCGACAATTGGCGCTGGCATATGTACGACACCGTGAAGGGGTCGGACTGGCTCGGCGACCAGGATGCGATTGAGTATCTGTGCCGCCATGCGCCGGATGCCGTCTATGAACTCGAGCATTACGGTGTGCCGTTCTCGCGCACGGAAGACGGGCGGATTTATCAGCGTCCCTTCGGCGGCATGACGACTGAGTTTGGCGAAGGCCCGCCAGCCCAGCGTACGTGTGCCGCGGCCGACCGTACCGGCCACGCGATGTTGCATACGCTGTATGGCCAATCGCTACGCCACTCAGCAGAATTCTTCATCGAGTACTTCGCTCTCGACTTGCTGATGGACGACG
>JBGTSB010000067.1:0-12255 GCA_041940525.1 Hyphomicrobium sp. | reverse complement strand
TCCAAGAACGCGCAGACATACTGCGGAGCATCCAACGGCACATACTGATGCAGGGTTCTCGGCGGCAAACGCTTTAACACCAAGCCAGCGGACGTCACTGTCCCAGTCGTAATCAGGAACGACAAATCCGGCCGCTCTTCGGCAAGTTTGCGAATAAGCGGTAAGGCAGCATTCGTCTCACCGACGCTTGCCGCATGAACCCAGACCAAGGGTCCAAGCGGGCGGGCGGCACTAGCAATGCCGAAGCGCTCTTTCCGCCGCAGCGGTTCTTCCTTGCCCTGCCCTGCGCGAACCTTCAGAAGCAGCGGAGCCAACGGACGCATCAACCGCGTGCCGCGCCGGTAAGCGCCAAGTTTGAAGCGGCCGCGCGTGCCAGCCGCTTGGCCAGGCGGCGGTGGCGTAGCCCGCGTGGGGTCCGCGCCAGCAAGCTCGTAAGCACGCTTGAATGCAGCGTTTAAGCTGGCTTCAACTTCGAGACGTTTCAGCTCCATCAAATCCGCATCTGCATCATGCGGAACATGGATTGGCGTGCCTGCGACGTACCCAATTTTAGAAAATGGCAAATTGATCGTCATCCGGCTCCACGTCTTGAGGGCCATATACCGGGACGACGCCGAGGCGACCGGTACAATGGGAGAGCCAGACAATCGCGCGAGCAAGATAATGCCTTCCCCGCACCGGCGTGCGGGACCTGGCGGAATGTCCGCCGTCATCACAAAGCTCATCCCTGATTGCAATGCCTTGACCGCCGCTCGCAGCGCCTGAGCACCGCCTCGGTCGCGCTTGCGCCGGCCAGCGCCCGCGCCGCGTACAAGTTCGACATTGAACCGGCCGAGTGCCTTGCCGATCAATTCAGCATCGCCATGGCGCGCGACCATGGCACCGACTCGCAAATCCTTCGGCCATTGCGTGACAAGCATCATGAATTGCCCATGCCACGTCGCGATGATTGCCGGGTGGCCAGCACGCAACGCGCCATCCATGTCCGATGGCTCACAGATGGCCGTCGACGTCTTGGATACCCATGAGATGAACCCGCCAAGGCTACGCCCAGCGGCCATCGCAAGCTTTGCTTTGTGCTGCGGGGACAACGCCATAGCCGGCCTGCCTCGCCTCCTGTTGCTGTGCCGCCAATCAAGGCCTTGCGACTGGTTCCTATAGCGAATATCTAGCGAAAGCAAACGCGCCAAGCCAACGCATGCCGTCCCGGAACAGTGTGCACAATTCGACACCTGCGACAGAACAAACGGCATGCCAATCAACACAAAAAAGACACGACGCGCGATACTGACAGCCGCCGGACGGGTTCGCTCTGCCGTAGCAGCCCGAACACCAGCACCGATTCGCCGGCGCATTTCGCCAATCCTCAATTACGGCGAGATGCTCCTTTTTGACCACCTGGTCGTCCGGCTCGTTTTCCCAAACCGGCACAAAGTGTCCCGTGAGATGTGGAGAGCCGCCCAGCCTTTGCCACACCAGATCGCAGCGGCCAAACGGCGCGGCATCAAAACCATAGTGAATCTGCGCGGCCGAACCAAAACCGCAACGTATGCCTACGAGCGCGCGGCATGCAGCAAGGCCGGCATCAAAATGGTCGACTTCCGCGTCAAGTCACGTGACGCGCCGACGAAAGAGGAGCTGCGCCAAGCCCGCGAGGTCTTCGCGTCGATCGAGTATCCCGCGCTGATGCACTGCAAGTCCGGCGCGGACCGCGCGGGCCTGGCCAGCGTGCTTTATCGCCACGTCCACGATGGCGCACCCATAGAGGACGCCATGAAGCACCTGTCTCTCCGCTACGGCCACATTGCACAAGCCAACACCGGTATCATCGACCACTTCTTTGAGGCCTACCTTGCGCACGCCAAAGCAAACCCAATTCCGTTCTACGACTGGGTTGAAACCGTCTACGACCCGCAAGAGCTAAAGCAGTCGTTCAAATCAAATTCCTGGGCCAACCGTCTCGTCGACAGCGTTTTAAAACGCGAATGATCCGCTCAAGCTCACGCTGCCGTGGCCGTAGCCTCTGGCAACGGCACGCCAGCTGTGCTGAACGACGAACGTTGACGCTGCTCGACCTCATCCAGCACAAAGCCCTCGATTGTCTCGTTGAACAGCCGGTACCAATTCTGCCGGGCATCCAGATGCAAGAACACACCGCCGAGCCCAATCGCCGCGCGATCCATGAACACAAACTCGCGTGGAATAGTAACCGGACCCTTCTCCCGCAGAGTCTTATGCACCGTAAAGGCTTCCCGGCGGCCATACTCCCCTGGCGCCGTGTCCTCTGCGATCGTGCGCTCCCGGTCATCAAGCAACGGCCCATAGATGAACCGCGCCCAGATGTTCATGGCCTCGATCAGCTCATTGGAGAGCCCGCGAAAGCCCCACGTTTCGTAAGCGTGGACGACCAAGTCGCGGTTGCCTCGTAGGAGCCCGTGATACAGATCAATCACGCCCTGAACAAACGGCGTTGAAAACGTCCGAATGCAGCCATAGTCCAAAAGATTGATCCCGCCCGCCTCACCGTTCTCGGCGAATACCGAATAGTTCCCCAGATGCGGATCGCCGTGAATGACACCGTAATGGCTGAACGGAAACCACCAGGCTTTGAACATTGCGCGAGCAATTCGGTTGCGCTCTTCCAGCGGCGCAGGCTTGTACGTCAATAGCGGCTTGCCTTCGAGCCATGACATCGTCAGCAACCGCTTGGTCGATAACTCCTCCACGATCCGAGGCACCCTTATCGACGACTCTGACGCAAAGATCCCAGCGTAAAGCTGCGTGTGCCGCGCCTCCAGCACATAGTCCAACTCCTCACGCAAACGCGCGGCGATTTCCTTCCAGATCTCTTTCGTGTCCACCGCCGGGTTCATCCGGGCATGGATCGAGAACACCAGCTTCAGCTGATTAAGATCAGCTTCAACAGCCGATTGCATGTCGGGGTACTGCAGCTTTGCCGCCAGCGGTTCGCCCTCAAGGCTGGTCGCACGGTGCACCTGTCCCAACGACGCCGAAGCCGCCGCTGTCGTATTGAAGTCCTTGAAACGCGCCCGCCAGTCCGGCCCCATTTCAGCAATCATGCGCCGCTTAACAAACGCGGGGCCCATTGGTGGCGCATTGGCCTGCAACTGCGAGAGCGCCTGCGCATACTCAGCCGGAACCGCCTCGGGAATTGTCGAGATCAGCTGGGCCACCTTCATGATTGGCCCTTTTAGCCCACCAAGCGCCGAAGCAAGCGCGGCCGCGTCGCGGGCATTGTTGCGCTCCCCGCCCAGGAAACGCTGGCCAGCTACTCTGGCCGCGACCGCCCCGACATTCGTGCCGACGCGCACGTAGCGCGCGGCCCTGGCAGAGAGCCGGTTGTCTTCGTCATCGCTCATGAATGCTTATGTCTCCGCAAGGGCCGTGCGCGATCTGCGCTCACTCCAAGGCGACAATTGCCAGAGAGTCGGCCATCCGCTGCAGGTCAGTAATGCCATCGCAGTTCGTCAAAACCGTCACGGATATCCAGCTCGGGTCATCATCTTCGACGATGATGGCATTGAAGGCCGTATATCCTGGCACAGTACCCGAATGGCTGTAGATCGTCATGCCAGGCGCACGCTCGACATAAAATCCCATCCCATACGCGAGACTAGGTGTAATCCGCGCCCACGGCGTAAACATGGCCTTCCGCGCGCGCTTTGAGAGGATGTCACCCTCCATCAGCGCTTTATCCCAGGCAAAGATATCGCGCACACTACTGACGATATCACCGCTGCCTTTGAACCAATCCGGATGGCCAAAAGCCGGACGGCCATGCCTCTGGAAATTTGGCTCAGCAATAGAGCCGTGGGGCATGTCCCCGGCAAAACCTGTCCGGCTCATTCCGGCTGGCACAAACAACGCCTCTTTCAAGAACGGCTGATAACCACCGCAGACACCGTGATCAGCCCGGCCGCCAGCACATTGCCGCTCAATAACCTCGGACAATAAGAAATAGCTGGTGTTGGAGTACGTGAAACTGTTCGGCCATCCTGTCGGAGACCACTTCTTGATCTCGCTGAGCAAGCGGTCCGCCGGCATCGCACCCCAAGGGTCGGTTTCCGGAGGCGGGTCTCGCGTAAAGTTCGGCAACTTCGACGTCATCGTAAGGAGCGAACGAACGGTAATAGGTGGCGCTCCGGCCAGCTGCCAGCTGGTCGCTCCGCCGAAAATGGACCCGACAGGCTGCTCCAGCGTCAGACGCTCATCCGCAGTGAAACGCTTATCATCGGTGAGCTTCAGAATGCCGGCCGCTGTGAACTGCTTTGTCAGCGAGCCAATCTGGTAGCGCGTGTCACCATCGGCTGCCAGGCCGGGACGGGCCTCACCCCACCCTTTGGAGACAACAAGTTTACCGGCGACACTAACGCCGATGCTGAGCGCCATTGAGCCATGTTGAGAGGTGTAAAATTCGAAATAGCGGTCGACGATGGATTCGACCTTGTCAGTTTTGTATTTGGACCAAGGCGTGGCAGCGGCGGCGTCCCCGGCTAGCGGAGCGGCCAAAAACATCGCGAATAGTAGCGAAGCCACGTATCTCATCGGCACCTCAGCGTCTGATTACGAGCGTCTGCCCACGACAGATCACAAATCATTCGCAAAAAAGTGTCAACGCCAAGCTGCTGCTTGGCGTTCCCGTGATCACAAAAAAGCGGGCAACTGTGGCCCGCTTTCCAGATTTCTAATGGCGATGGCGTTACTTAAGGAGCCAACCCGGCGCTTGGCGGCGGCGCGTCAGGATCAACAAACTCAGACAGCGCCTGGTGGCCATCACGGTTGTAAATATCCGCGCGGAACTGAACCATGCCATTTTGTTCAGCCCAAGCAGTCACATAGCCAAAGATCACAGGCACGGGCCTCTTCAAATCCACGTCAACCGCTTGGCCCGCCGCAAGAATTTGCTCCACGCGGCCTGGCGATTCGAATCCCGGCTCAAAACGGGCGATCCACTCAGCCAGTTTGAAGACACCCTGAACACGCACACACCCGGCGCTGAAAGCCCGGGAGGACTGCGCGAATAGCTTCTTCAAAGGCGTGTCGTGCATGTAGACGCCTTCGGAATTCGGCATGTCCAAACGCACAAGGCCAAGCGCATTCTGCTCGCCGGGATCTTGCTTGAATTTGATCTTCTTGTAATCGGCCTGCGTCCAGTCAATCTGCGCCGGGTCGAGCTCTAGGCCATTGAAGTGATCCTGATGAACGCGGATCTTTTCCTCGGCCAGATACTGAGGTTCTTTCTGGAGCTTCGGAATAAGGTCCAAGCGGGCCACGCTGTCGGGCACACGCCAGTAGGGAAAGAAGTTCATCGCCTTGATCGTCACGCCCAGCGACGGCGTTTCACGCCCTTGCCGGCCAACAATAACGCGGTGGCGCTGCTCGACTTCAAAGTTGTCGACGGCCTCAAGCTGGAAGGCCGGTACATTCACAATGACGTAGCGGCGGGCGCGATTTTTCTGAATCAAATCGGCAACGCGTTGCCTGTTCAAACGCAGCTGATCAAGCCGCTCAGCAGCCGACACCTTAAGGGCCGCAAGCGTCCGCCGGTCAACACGGCCGCTTTCCCGCAAGCCATGACGCGCTTGGAAACGCCGAACACCGTCTACGACGTCTGAGTCATAGCTGTAGCTGCTCATGTACGTGGTGTTGCGAAGATCGCGCGAGATCGCCAAACGCTTGCGCAACGTTGGCATCCGTTCGTCATCGCTGTTGGGACGCATCGAACGGTTACCTGGCACAATCGGCCAACCGCCCTTGCTGACGATCTTCTGATAGTGCTCGATCGCCCGGTCCATCGCGATCAACATCTCGTCGCTCAAGAGCGGCATTTTACCTTTGCGCAGTTCGTTGCGCGGATCTGGCGCATCGTCCTTCTGCGCCGGACCAGCCTGCTCGGTATAGCCAAACCCGAAACCTTCCCACCATTCCTTGGCGGCGGCTGTTCCATTCAAAACGGGCGACAGAACAACGGCAGCGCCCAACACCAGGGCCAGCCTCAAGCCAAAACGCAAAAGAACCAGATCACGCCGGTAGGTGTTCATTCAGTCTCTCATCCATACGCCGGGACGCGGCCCGTACGGTATCCCAAGGGGCCAAATCGCCCAAATATTGAACCTGTTAAGGCTTCACGGATATGGCCAAAGCAAGACGAGCCTTGGATAATCCGGACCCAACATAGCTTTACGCAATGATGTGTCGGCTGAGCACCATAATATCTGGCACAACAGCTCAGCCCATTAGTCAAAATGGTCCCAACCATCCTTAACGAAGCTGATGCGGCTCCCGTCAGCGTTGGCGAACATCACATCAGCCGACTCATCCAGTGCACCGATTTCCGTGACCTGGACACCTGCGGCGGCGGCCGAGGCACGAAAATCGTCAGCCAGCGACGCAGGTACCGCCGCTAAAATCTCGTAGTCGTCACCACCAGTCACAATCAACGGCCAGCACGATGGGGCAGCGGCAACGGCCCGCGAAACAGCCGGCGATAGCGGAAGTTGCGCCGCCGGAATCGCGGCGCCCGTTGAACTGGCAGCACACAATCGCTTGAGGTCCTTCAACAGCCCGTCGGACAAATCCATCGCCGCCGACGCGAACTTCAACAATGGCTCGCGCAAAGCCACCCGAGCTTGTGGACGCAAATACGATCGAATAAGGCAATCCGCCTGCTCAGGCGACAATCCCCAAGCCTGCGCCAAACTGGGATCCTTTCGCAGCCTGCACCCCAGCGCGGCATCACCGAGCGTTCCGGAAACAAACAAGACATCTCCAGAATGCGCGTCACGGCGCAGCAGGCCACGCCCTTCCGGCGCCAGTCCAAAAGCCGTGATGGAAATAGCGAGCGATCCAGGCGCATGGACAGTGTCGCCACCAGCAAGCATCAGCCCGTAGGCATCCTGCGCCTCTCGCAAACCAGAGCAAAAGCCGTCCATCCATTCGCATTCTGGCGGCTCCGGAAACGCCAATGACATCACATAGGCAAGCGGTATCGCGCCCTTGGATGCTAAATCGGACACGTTGACCGAAAGAGCCTTCCAGCCAATATCCGCAGGTGCATCCCCGGCAAAAAAATGAACATCCGCAACAAGCGTGTCGACAGTGGTGATGAGGGACTGGCCTTCCGGCACGGTCAACGCGGCGCAGTCGTCGCTAAGATCAAAAGCCCCCGCAAAGCCCGCGGAAAGCGGCCGCAGATAGCGCGCGATCAACTCGTCTTCGCTTGTGATCCGCCCGCTCACGGCGAGCCTCCTTACTGCCCGGCTTTCTTCAGCTCGGTTCCACGGACCTTATGGGCGATACGGTCGAGCACGCCGTTCACAACGCGCGGCTCATCCTCTGAGAAGAACGCGTGCGCGACGTTGATGTATTCGTTGATGATCACGCGCGCAGGCACATCCGGCCGCTCCAACAGCTCAAACATGCCAGCGCGAAGGATAGCACGCAGAATCGAGTCAACGCGCACCAACCGCCACCCTGCAGCAAGCTGCTGATCAATCTGCGGATCAATGTCGCGCTGACGCCGGACGACACCTTTCAGCAAATCCGAAAAGAAGACCGCGTCCGCGCCCTCCAGGCTGTCAGGCGGCGAACCATCCGCGGTGTCTCCAGCGGACACAACGAAGCGCTCGCTGACGAACTCGTTGATCACATCGCTGACATCGGTGCCCGCCAGATCCATCTGGTAGAGCGCCTGCACGGCAGCCATCCGCGACAAGGAGCGGGGACGCACACCACCAGCCGTTTTCCCTTTTTTAGAAGAAGGCGTCGTCATCGCGGTTGATCCGCTAGGTCTTTAAACTTTTGGCGCACCGCGATCATGCTCAGGCAAGCCCGCGCCGCATCCGCACCTTTGCTATTGCGGCCGCCGCGCGCACGCTCCAAAGCTTGATCCATCGTTTCCACCGTCAAGATTCCGTTGCCCAACGGCACGCCCTTCTTCAACGCTTCATCCATCAGCCAATGATTGGCATTATTGCACACAATATCGTAGTGGCCGGTCTCGCCGCGGATTACGCAACCCAATGCGATAACGCCGAGAAAAACCGGCTCATCTCCGTCAAACAGCCCCGCGCCGGATGCCTGTGATAGCACCTGTGGAATCTCAAGAGCACCAGGCACGCTGACGCGCTCCACCTGGCCACCGGCGGCCTCCACCTCGGCGATCGCGCCAGCGGCCAGCTCGTCGCCAATCTCCTCGTAGAAGCGCGCCTCGATGATCAAAACACGGCCGGAAATCTGGAACTGACTGCCGGCCGCCTCACCGGCCCGTGCTGCACTATCTTTCGCGACCATATCTATTCGATCCTGCGGGTATCAACGATGTGCAGACCGAATGCATCCAAGCCCACATAGACGGCAGCCGGCGCGTTCGTGAGCAATACCATGTCGGTCACGCCAAGGTCGCGCAGGATTTGCGAACCCACGCCCACTTCAACCTGCCGGCGCTCGCGCGCCTTGCTATCAGAGCCATCGGTCTTCTGCGCGGCAATCCAATCCGAAACGGTATGCGGGCCGAGATCGCGGATCAAAACGATCACACCGCGGCCTTCTTTGGCGATCGCCCGGATCGATAATTCGATGTGCGACGTGCCATCCCCTTGGTCGCCGACAGCGAGCATGTCGCGCAAAGCGTTGACGGCATGCACGCGAACCAGAACCGGGCCACCTTTGCTGATATCACCCTTGACCAGCGCGAGATGTTCAGCGCCATCCACGGTATTCGCGTAGACGTGCAGATCAAAATCACCGCCAAACGAGCTTTCCACCTTCTGGCGGGCGACGAACCGAACAATCTCGTCGTTGCGGAGCCTATAAGCGATCAGATCCTCGATCGTACCGATCTTCAAGCCATGCCGCTGAGCAAACGGTACAAGATCAGGCATGCGCGCCATCGTGCCATCATCGTTCATGATCTCGCAAATCACGGCCGCCGGCTGCAAGCCAGCCAAACGCGCAAGATCAACGGATGCTTCCGTATGCCCCGCCCGGATCAACACACCACCATCGCGCGCGACCAGTGGAAAGACATGGCCCGGCGAGACGATGTCGTCCGCCGTTTTATTCGGGTCAATCGCAGTCGCAATCGTGCGCGCGCGATCACCAGCCGATATCCCAGTGGAGATACCTTCCTTTGCCTCGATCGATTGCGTGAATGCGGTACGATTGCGAGACGCATTCTTCCGCGTCATCGCCTTCAGGTCGAGTTCTGCTGCTCGCTGCGGCGCCAGCGTCAAACAAATCAAACCGCGGCCATGCTTGGCCATGAAGTTGATAACGTCCGGCGTCGCCATTTGCGCGGCGACAACCAGGTCGCCTTCGTTCTCACGGTCTTCCGCATCAACAAGAACAACCATCTTGCCGTTGCGCAGGTCCTCAACGATCTCATCCGTCGGCGAAAGGAAACTTTTCCCTTCAGCGACGCTGGAATTTGCCGGGCCTGCATTCACTTGGAAAACTCCATCATACGCGCCACGTAGCGCGCAAACATATCGACTTCGAAATTGACCAGTTCGCCGAGGCTTTTGCGCCCCCAGGTCGTGTGCGTCAAGGTGTGAGGAATGAGATTAATGCCAAATTGGGAGCCGGAAACTTCATTGACCGTTAACGACGTGCCCGATAGAGCCACCGAACCCTTCGGCGCGACAAACCGCGCCAGCTCTTCTGGTGCCTGAAGCGTGAAGCGGCGGCTGTCTCCATCTTCGCGTATGGCGACAATTTCAGCAACGCCATCAACGTGTCCAGTCACGAGATGACCACCAAGTTCATCGCCCGCCTTCAATGCCGCTTCCAGGTTGATAGCCTGGCCTGCCTGCCAAGAGCCGAGCGTCGTCTTCGACAGCGTCTCGTTTGAAACATCCGCAGTGAAGATGCTGCCCGCCCCATCCGCAGTCACACCGGTCACCGTCAAGCACGCACCATCACACGCGATGGACGCACCCAACACGATGCTGTCCGCCGCCCAAGAACAACGGATGGCATAGTGCCCGCCTTTGCGTTCGGCAACTTCGCCAATGTCCGTGATGATGCCTGTGAACATAAAACCCTTATGGCGATATCAGCACGCTCTCGCGCGATTTCGAATGCCTAAAGATCGACAAAACGTCCTGCGCCAGCGTGAGATTGGCAACCTGATCAAAGTCATCAAGGTTGACGTAGCTCTGGCCCACCAACGATGCGCCGTCCGGTCCGGACGCTTGATAGACCACAACCTCATCGATAAGGCCAGCCCGCGAAAAGGCCTGCCACAAGCTTGGCCCTCCTTCGACTAGAACCCGCGTGATGCCGCGTGCCACCAGGGCTTCCAAGGCTGGCAACGGTTCCACCTGACCGATCACATCCTGCTGGCAGCGCAGCACCTGAACACCCTTGGCTTCCAACGCGGACACAGCCGCCTCTTGGCCATTTCGGCCAGTGACAACCCAAACAGGAACCTGGTGGGCGCTAGCAAACAGCTTGGCATTCAGCGGCACGTTCAGATCAGAGCTGACAACCACGCGAACCGGAGAACGATGCTGCAGCCCTGGCAACCGGCATGTCAGCTCAGGATCATCGTCACGCAGCGTGCCAGCGCCGATAACAATGGCGTCCGCCTCGGCACGCAAGAGATGTCCATGCGCACGCGCCAGCGGCCCCGTGACCCAGACCGGACGCCCATCCGATCCTCGCGCAACCTCGCCCTGATCATCCAGCGCCATCTTCAATTGCACGAACGGCCGGCTGCGGGTCGAGCGCAGGATATGACCAAGCGTCAACCAATGCGCCTCATCGGCGCACAAGCCAGCTTCAACCGCAATGCCAGCGTCGCGCAAGCGCGCAAGTCCCCGCCCCGCCACTCGGGCATCAGGATCGCCAAGCGCAACGACGACTCGCGACAGCCCAGCCGCGACGATCGCTTCCGCGCAAGGCGGCGTCTTGCCGTGATGAGAACACGGCTCCAGCGTCACATACATGGTCTTGCCGCGCGCGCCCGCACCGGCCCGGTTTATCGCCTCGGTCTCCGCGTGGGGCCGTCCTCCTGGCTGTGTCCAGCCGCGCGCCAATACGGTTTCCGTTTTTTCATCGGCGATCACTGCTCCAACGGCAGGATTAGGCGCGACCTGCCCCATCCCGCACCGCGCCACGCGCAGCGCAATGCGCATCATATGCTGATCAAACGCGGACGGCACGGCATCCCAGCCTAGATACGTCCCACATCACAGCTTGCCTCCGGTCCCCGCCACAAGGCGTCGCCCCTCGCTATCCTCACGGGCAATCTCGCCAAGCACCTCTTCGAAATCGGCGGCCTCCCGGAAATCGCGATAAACGGACGCAAAGCGCACATAGGCAACAGGGTCGACGCCCCGGAGTGCCTCCATCACGTATTCGCCAATCACCGACGACATGACCTCAGTCTCACCGGAGCTCTCGAGCTGGCGCACGATGCCCGACACCATCCGTTCAACCCGGTCACCTTCGATCGGACGCTTGCGCAAGGCGACGTCGACGGACTTCAATAGCTTGTCGCGATCAAATGGAACCTTGCGGCCCGACCGCTTCACGACAACAAGCTCACGCAGCTGAACGCGCTCAAACGTCGTGAACCGCCCACCGCAATCCGGACAAACCCGGCGACGCCGGATGGCCGCGTTTTCTTCCGTTGGACGGCTGTCCTTGACTTGTGTGTTTTCAGCCGAGCAGTAGGGGCAGCTCATAAGGTGATGTCTCCGTAGCGTGGGCCGGCCCAAATCCAGTTCGCGGAAGGAAAGGGCGAGTGCCTTCCCGGCGATCAAACCCACGGGACATGGCCATATCACAAGCGGACGGTCCGACCAATTCCCGCGAGCACGGCACGCAAAAAAGAAAAGGCCCGGCCAACCGGCCGGGCCTTTCCCAAAGTCTGAATTCCCGTTGGATTACGAGTAGATCGGGAAGCGCTTGCACAGCTCGGTAGCTTCGGCCTTCACCTTGGCCTCAACCGCGCCGTTGCCCTCTTCACCGTTCTTCGCCAGACCGTCCAGCACTTCGGCGATCATGCGGCCAACTTCGCGGAACTCGGCAACGCCGAAACCACGAGTCGTACCCGCAGGTGCGCCCAGACGGATGCCAGAGGTAACCATCGGCTTGGCCGGATCAAACGGAACGCCGTTCTTGTTGCAGGTGATGTGCGCACGGCCGAGCGACTTCTCAGAGATATTGCCGGTCAGGTTCTTCGGACGCAGGTCAACCAAGATCAAATGCGTGTCCGTGCCGCCGGAA
>JBGTSB010000066.1:0-12512 GCA_041940525.1 Hyphomicrobium sp. | reverse complement strand
TCCCTATATTAGAGGGGCTGGATTCGTCCAGCTATGGCAATAAATGGCCGTCGTAATAAACCGATCGGACCCGGGGGCAGTACCCGGCGCCTCCACCACATGCCGCAACGAGATTCGCGGCGGCATCTGATGGGGGCGAACTAGGATCGACGAAGGCGTAAAGGGCGTGTTTTTGCTCGGCATGATACCACCGTCATCGGGTCATTCAGAATAGTTGCAAATGACAACTACGCTGAGGCAGCTCTCGCCGCGTAACGCGGTGCGAAAAGCCAAAACTTGAAGCCCTTGCCTCTAGCCAGGTAAGGCGCGGTACGGAGGGCACCGGGCAACAGAAGCCCTCCACTTTCGCTTGGCCTCTCGCCGATGGCTGGCTAGAAAGTAAAAGACAACGGGGCCCAAGGCGAAAATAAAGAATCTGGATGACGTCCGACCCAACCATTGATTACGAAGCGCTGACACAGGACGCCATGCGCGGCGTCGTCAGAACCGTCCTCACCGGCGTGGCCAAGAACGGTCTGCCCGGCGATCACCATTTTTATATTTCCTTCGATACCGACCATCCCGGTGTGACGCTGTCGAAGCGCCTGCGAGAACGCTATGCCCAAGGCATGACGATCGTCCTGCAGCACCGCTTCTGGGACTTGGCAGTTCACGATGATCGTTTCGAGGTAAAGCTGACATTCGATGGCATCCCCGAGCGTCTCGTCGTGCCTTTGGCGGCGATCAAGGTCTTCTTCGATCCATCGGTCCGTTATGGCCTGCAGTTCGACGAGCCGGATACGGAGACAGATCCCGACGCAGTTGCTACGGGAGACGGCGGCGACATTGAAACCCGTGTCACGGCCACGCGCCGCTCTTCCGGCGCTCCAAAGTCGGGCACGTCGCGCAAGCGCCGCTCACCGAAAGCTGAGCCGGCGGCCAAGGACGACGCCGCCGCCAACGCAGAGGCCGAAAACGCCGGCGACCAAGCGCCAACCGAGGAAAAGGCAGCCAAGCCGGATGACGAGAAGCCGCAAGGCGCCACCGTCGTCAGCCTCGACCAATTCCGCAAGAAGTAGCCTGGCGCTCTGCCTAGGCGAGCATCTGCAACACAAGCGACCGCTAAGCCATTTACCGGCATTGGCTTGACCGCAGGGCTAGCGTGGTCATTGTGCGGGCCCAGGCAGCTCAATCCTCACCGGCATAAAGGAACCAGGCCCACCTGATGGCGAATGCGTTGGTCAACCTTGTGCGTCTTGCGCGCGCTGGCATCGTATTGGCCCAGCACGGCGTACGTTTCGTGCCGCCAGGACAAAAGAAGGCGCCGCTGCCATTGCGGCTTGCCGCCCTCGCAACCTTGCCGATTAAGCTCGTTGCCGCACCCTTCAACTGGGGCAAGCCGCGCGAAACACGCATCAGCCGGGCGCTGGGTTCACTTGGCCCAAGCTACATCAAGCTCGGCCAATTCTTGGCGACCCGCGCCGACGTTATCGGCCCGGAGCTGGCGGACGATCTACGCCACCTGCAAGACCGAATGCCACCGTTCTCACAAGCGGCCGCACGCCGCGCGGTCGAAGAAGCGCTTGGTGGCGAAATTGAAGACCACTTTGTCAGTTTTGGCCCGCCCGTGGCCGCCGCCTCCATTGCGCAGGTCCACAAAGCCGAAGTGATCGAAGACGGCGAGCGCCGCACGGTTGCCGTGAAGATCCTGCGCCCAAACGTCGAAAAGCGATTCAAGCGTGATCTCGACAGCTACTTCTTCGCCGCCCGTCTGGTCGAGCGCTTCCATGCCCCGTCACGCCGCCTGAAGCCCGTCGCCGTTGTCGACAATCTGGCACGCACGACCGAGCTGGAGATGGACCTGCGGCTCGAAGCAGCCGCCATGTCCGAAATGGCCGAGAACATCGCACGAGAGCGGCCGGAGCAGGTCACAGGATTGCGCGTGCCCACGGTCGATTGGAAGCGCACGGCCAAACGCGTCCTCACCACTGAATGGATTGATGGCACGCCGATCGGTGATCTCGATGCGATCGCCGCGCAAGGCCACGATTTGAAAGCGCTGGGACAAACAGTGCTGCGTGCGTTTCTCACGCACGCCATGCGCGATGGCTTTTTTCATGCCGACATGCATCAAGGCAATCTGCTCGTCGATGCCCAGGGCCAAATCATTGCCGTCGACTTTGGCATCATGGGCCGGCTGGGCTCACGCGAGCGGCGCTTCCTGGCTGAGATCCTGCACGGACTGATCACGCGTGATTACCAGCGCGCCGCCTGGGTTCACTTCTGGGCGGGCTATGTACCGCCCCATCATCCGGTCGAAGTGTTTGCGCAAGCGTTGCGCGCCATAGGCGAACCCATCCACGGCCGTACCGCCGAGGAAATTTCCATGGCGGATCTGTTGGGCCAGCTGTTCGCCTATACCGAAGTGTTCGACATGGAGACCCGGCCTGAGCTGATCTTGCTGCAAAAGAGCATGGTGATCGTTGAGGGTGTCGCGCGAAGTCTCGATCCCGGCTTGAACCTGTGGACTGCGGCCGAACCCGTTGCCAAAGCCTGGATGGAAGACAATCTCGGCGCGACTGGCCGCTTGCGTGAAGCGACCGAAGGCGCGGGAACGATCGGGCAAGTGCTGGCGGAGGTACCGCAGTTGCTGTCCGGTGCCGAACGAGCCGTAACGGCGTTTTCCGCCATGGCACAAAACGGCGTTCGTCTTGACGACGACACGGTGAAACGGATCGCTGCCGAAAATGCGCGTTCGTCGCGCTGGCGGACTCTGGCGATTTGGATCGCTGCCGGCGCACTCGCGTTCATCGCGGCTGGGCAACTGCTCTAGGTCAGCCGCAAAAGCGGATGGTCGTCGTTTCTGCCCGCCAGATAACTGGCGACCGCCTCGGCCAAAACCGGCGCCATCAGAAACCCATGCCGCCAGGAGCCGTTGACGGATATCCGGGCCCCATCCGAAGACACGATCGCGCGCGGGGCATTGTCCGGGAACGACGGCCGCAAGCCAGCGGCTGACTCCAGGATCTGCGCTTCGCCGAATGCCGGATGCAAAGAATAAGCGAGACCAAGCAGCTCGACAGCCGAACGAAGTGTGACCGGCCCTTGATCCTCACTTTCGATCAGCGTTGCTCCAAGCAGGAAGCGTCCCTTGCCCCATGGCACAACGTAGAGCGACTGGCGCGGATGCAGCAGATGGATCGGCCTTTGCAGTTCAACGTCATCTGTCGCGACCACAAAGCGTTCGCCGCGTACGCCTCGCAGATCCTGCAGGTCATCGCGCGCGGCAAAGCCCCGGCAATCAATCACGATCCCGTCCGAGGCGCCGGGCTGCCAAGGCTGGCCAAACTCAACCCGCGCACCCGCCTCGCCGATCGCTCCAAGCAAAAACTTCAAGGCATCCGGCGTCGCCATATGCGCGTCCGCCGGAAAATGCAGCCCGGCCGCAAACCGGCCCTCAAGCCCCGGCTCCAACGCCTGAAGCCTGGCGGCGTCAAGGCGATCATAGCCGCTGGTCAGCCGCGCAAGGCGATCAAGCTCAGCGCGATCCCGCGCATGAACCACGGCAAGACTGCCGGCACAAACAAGGTCAGGATAGACGTCGCGCCACAAGGAGATTGCATGATGAGCCAGCTGCAGAACGGCAGGCGGCATCGTCTCGGCTTCACAGTCGGCGAGCAGCATAGCGCCGGCCAGCCGGCTGGCGGCAGCCGAGAACGGCTCCTCTGAGGCTTCAAGCAGCCGCACGCGATAACCCGTCCGCGCTAAGCCAAGGGCCTGCCACAGGCCGAATATCCCGGCACCCACAACAGTGATGTCAGAGCCGGTCGGCAAGGCACGCGTCATGCTGGCGCTCCAGGCGAATTGGAAGGAAGACTAGTCACCGAGGGCTGCGCCTTCGCGGCGCGGATCGGCTGCGCCCTCCAAGTAGCCATCTCTTCGCACGATGATGTGCAGACCGGAATTGAGCAGTCCGAAATCAACATCCTGGCCATACATATACATGGAAACAGCTGGCGAGAGCGCGCCCCATCCGGTTTCCAATTCAAACGCCGTGCCCCGGCTGCCAAAGTTGATCAGAGCGGCAGCTTCATGCGCGTCATAGCCCCAGTCCAATAGCGCGATGAGTGACTTAATCACATAGAGAATGATGCGCGAGCCGCCGGGTGATCCGGTCAGCGCGAATAGCGTTCCATCGGGCGCGAAGACAATCGTCGGTGCCATTGAACTGCGCGGCCGCTTGCCTGCCTCCACCCGGTTGGCGATTGCCGTGCCGTCATTATCAGCCGGCATGAAGGAAAAATCGGTCAGTTCGTTGTTCAGCAAAAAGCCGTTCGTAAAAACGCCCGATCCGAAAGCACCCTCAATTGTTGTCGTCATGGAGACGGCATTGCCTTGACCATCAATAATCGAGAGATGGCTGGTGCCCGAGCGCTCGATCGTACCATCAAAGCCAAAGGCCTCTTTGGCCAGCCCCGGCGGTTTGCCAGGGTCTGCGCTCGTCATCGCGTCTTCCGCATTGATGAGCTTGCGCCGCTTGGCGAGGTACCCAGCATCAAGCATGCCGGACGGTATGGAGACAAAGTCGGAGTCGGCCAGATAGCGGTTCCGGTCGGCGTAGGCGAGCTTCTCAGCCTCCGCTATCAGATGCAGAGCCTTCCCGCTCATAGCCTCGTCGGGCCCCTTGCCGAGATCGAACCCTTCCAGGATCGTCAAAGTTTGCGCAACCGTAATAGCGCCGGAGGACGGCGGGCCCATGCCGCAGATTTTATAGCCTCTGTAAGTGGAGCAGACTGGCGGGCGTTCCTTCGCCGTATAGCTGGCAAGATCCGCCAGTGTCATATCGCTGGCCGCGTTGTGCGCAGTCTTAGCCGCTGCGACGATGGATTGAGCGAGGGGACCGGAGTAAAACGCTTCCGCACCTTGCGAGGAGAGCGCCTCCAGCGTTTCGGCGTAGCCGGGATTTTTCAGGACATACCCCGAGCCGCGCGCAGAGCCGCTCTCATCAAAGAAGTATGCCCGCGCCTTTGGGCCGAATGCGTCTTGCCCGACCCAACGCAGCAGGAAATGCAGACGCGGCGATATCTCAAAACCCTCTTTGGCGATCCGCAAGGCAGGCTTAAACAGATCGGCCCAAGGCAGCTTGCCGTGCTTTTGGTGGACGGTTTCCAACAAGCGCACCAACCCAGGGACACCAATGCTCAACCCGGATTGCACGGCCGATTCAAAATTCATCGGCTTGCCGTCTTTCAAGAAGCGGTCTGGCTTGGCGGCGGCCGGAGCCGTCTCGCGTCCGTCGTACGTTGTCAGGCTCTTCGCGCTTTCGTCCCAGTGAACGATGAAGGCACCACCGCCCAGCCCTGAGGATTGCGGTTCGACCAGCCCCAAAACCAGCTGCGCCGCAATCGCTGCATCAATCGCCGTGCCACCGGCACGCAGCATCTCGCGCCCCGCTTCAGATGCTTGCCGTGCCGCCGTCGTGACCATCCATTTCTTGGCGATGGCCGCTTCCGTGTCCGCGCGCACGCCGGTGGACGTTTCAGGCGCCTCGCGGGTGCGTTGAGCCAGAGCCGGCGTGGACGCCAACAAAATCAGGCCGATCGTAAATAGCAGGGCCACAAGACTGCCTACTGGGCCGACACTGGTTGGACGTTCTGAAAATCGGAAATCCATCACTTTTCCCGAATTGCTTTTGTTCGCTTCTCTACATGGGGCGAACGCGACTGAGAACCTAGCCAGACAAAAGAAAAGGGCCTGGCCGGCAGGGGGATGCCGTCCAGGCCCTTACTCAGGAGCCAACGCACGCAAAATACGCAGACAAAACTCAGCGCCGCTCAGAACACCTTGGCCCGTGTAGAAAGCTGGAGCGGGGGGAAGCTCAAGCGGGGGCAAGACAACTTCCTGCACAACCAATGTTCTCATTTTGTTCTACAGCAAGACACCGCGGCCGTCAATGCAAATCGGCATCCGCAGCGCAGAAAATGAGCAAGCCGCCTGTTGCCTATGCAGACCAATGTTGCAAGCCGTCAACATCCAGAACAGAAACGTATTTTCAGCAATCGAGCCTCTGGCGCGGCACGCGAAGATCGCGCACTAATTTCATCAGAAAGCAAAGCCGCCGAAATATGGCGTATACCTGTGTTTTTCGAATCTCAAGGAACTAAGTTGTCCACAGGACAGTTACGGTTCCTAAACGCGAAAATCATAGGAATCTCGATGAGCCGCCAAGAGTGTGGCTTTGCTGCTCTGCCGCTGGCCACACCTCTGAGCTATACGAAAAACAGATGTGCGGTAACGCGTCGGAACACTGAAAACCGGATCTTGCGGAGCGGAGGTCGCCCCAGCGAGATCATAAGCACGATATGCGGAGTGCCAGACTATGGTTGTGAGAAGTTTCTTGTTGCGCTCAGCCTTTGCGGGTCTCATCGCGGTTGCCTCCACGGTCGCCGTCAGCACCGCAGCGCAGGGGCAGGATCTCATCGACTTGCTGTGGGGCGGCGAAGAGGAATGGGGTGGCGGCCGTCAGACCGTATCCTTCAATCCGAAGTTCCGCTCCGGCCAGATCATCGTCAGCTTCGGTGATCGCCGTCTCTATTACATTTACAAGACCGGCCAGGCTTTGAGCTATCCGATCGCCGTTCCGCGCGAACAAAGCCGCTGGCAGGGCAAGACCAAAGTCACCATGAAGCGGGAAAACCCATCGTGGACGCCGACGCCAGACATGATCAAGGAAAACCCGAAGCTTCCGAGCTGGGTTCCGGGCGGACATCCAATGAACCCGCTGGGCGTTCGCGCGCTCTATCTTGGCTCTAGCCTCTACCGGATTCATGGCACCGACGCGCCGTGGACCATCGGCAAGGCTGTCTCGAAGGGCTGCATCCGCATGTACAATAAGGATGTGCTGGATCTGTATCCCCGCATCCCAGTTGGCACGACGGTTACCGTCACGTGGGAACGCTTCAAAGTCGGTCCTGCTAGCTCGCAGATGACGCGCATGGACGATGAAGCCGATCGTAAGGAAAATCGTCAAGCTGCGTCACGTCAGTCCGAACCGGCACCGGTAGGCGCACCCGAACGCCGCAAGACACCGACGGGTGTTCGCATTGTCGACAAGGCTCCAGCGAAGAAGTCGGAGGCAAAGACTGAAGGCATTGCTCCGGCAGGCGTGGACCTCGACGAGGGTTACACGGTCGACATGAGCTCGGGCAAACGTCGCATCACCAAGATCGGCCGTCGCCCTTTGGTGCGCACTTCGGCGAGCCCTGAATAGGACCGAACCGAAAGATCAGAATATAAAGCCGGCCCCCTTGAGAGGCCGGCTTTTTCTTTTTCAACGTTGTGCTCGGATACTAGCAGAATGCTGAAAGTGCCAAGCAGCTCTTGAACACTTCAGCCGTTCGAACCGTTTGAGAGGCACTCGCGCATGTTGCTGGCCAGGTTCGACAGCATCGTCTCGTAAGCCTCAACCCCCGGCTTGACCAGTGCAGCTTCCGGATCAAGGACACCGAAGCGCGCGCCTGAACCTTCCATCACGGCGTTGAGAATACTGCGCTTGAACTGCGGCTCGGCGAACGCGCAAACCGGCTTGGCGTGCCTGATGGCTTCGCGGATCTCTAGCAGTCGTTTCGCACCTGGCTTTACTTCCGGCGAAACCGTGATGGCGGCAACCTGCGACAGACCAAAGCGCCGTTCGAAATACTGATAGGCGTCATGGAACACGACATACGGCTGCTTAGCGACCGGTTTCAGCGTGCTCGCAATGTTCGCGCTGAGCGCATCAATTTTGGCCGTTAGCTTTTTTGCGTTGGCTTGGAATACTGCTGCCTGCGATGGCTCGGCTTCGCCAAGCACACGGGCAATTTCGGCGACAATCGATTTTGCGTTTTCAGGATCGAGCCAAACGTGCCCGTCCATATCATTCTTGTCGTGGTCATGATCGTCGTGGTGGCCATGATCATGACCGTGATGGTCATCGTGGTGTCCATGCGCATCATCAGCCAGCGAACGCAGCGGCAAGACCGAAACCCCTGGCGCGTGCATCAGTGTCACGACCTTTACCGAGCCCGGCATAGATCGCACGATCTTGATCGTGAACGGCTCAACACTGGGTGAAACCCGAAAAAATACGTCCGCCTCATGCAAGGCTCGTGCGCCGGAGGGCTGCAGCGCGAACGTATGCGGCGAGGCAGTACCCGTCACCAGCAGTTTAGGCGTTCCGGCCCCCTCCATCACACCCGCGACAAGCGAATGAATGGGCTTGATCGTGGCGACAACCTTCACTCCACAAAGCGCCGGCTGCGATGCCACTGCGCTTAGGGCGCAGGCTGCAGCGAAGACAGCCCCAGTTCGCCAGTAAGATGTCATTGGAAGCGTTTCTCCTCGCGGGATGTGCCGGAATTTCAGCCGGCATTACCGCCGATTTGGCGACTTTGCACGCCCTGACGGCAGAAGGTAGACAGAAGATCAATCGGATACTATAACATCCCCAGCACCGCAAGGCGGCCACGCCGCTCAGCGAGTGATTTTCCACCCGCCGTTAAAGTGCCATCAGGATCATGATACGATTCTAGGCTCAGTTTTAACGGATGAAGCGTGTGCTTTCGCACCGCCACAAGGGTGAGAAGAAACATGATCGGAAGGGGCATTGTATTGGCGATCGCCGCCGCGGCACTGATCACCGCATCGCTCCCAAGCACGGCTCAAGCACATCCACATGTCTGGGTCGATGTCCGGGCAACGGTCGCCTATAAGGACGGCAACATAGTCGGCTTGAAGCAGATTTGGACTTTCGACGACATGTACACCGCGATGGCCATCCAGGGCATGGATAAAAACGGCGACGGCAAGTACGACCGCGAAGAGCTGCAGGAGCTAGCCAAGGTCAACATCGACGGCATCAAACAATTTGCCTACTTTACCTTCGCCAAGCTTGGAACGGAGGCGTTGCCATTCGCTGAACCACAAGAGTATTGGCTTGAGCACGAGGACAATGTTCTCACGCTTCATTTCGTACTGCCGTTGAAATCACCGCTTCCGGCCAGCAAGCCTGGGTTCTCCTTCTCGATCTACGATCCCACCTATTTTATCGCGTTTGATTTTGCCAAAGACAATCCTGTGCTGCTGGGAGAAGGCGCCCCGGCAGGATGTGCGGTTGACGTGTCGGCACCGCCAACCGGCTCCGAGGCCGCGGACTTGGCCGACGCCTTCGCCAGCGAACTCGGCGGTGGCTATGATGGATCAGCCCTGTCGCGCAATGTGACCGTGAACTGCGCGAGGTCTTAATGGTCGCCAACGTTCGGCCAGTGCTGCTGCGATTGATGATGCTTGCGCTGGTGGCGCTCGCCGTTCCAGCAGCTCCTAACATTGCCGTTGCCGCACCAGAAAAGTCGCCTCTCGGAATAGCCATTCCGTCTGGCGGCCAGGATGATGCGGCGGCAGCCAGAAGCGGATCACCGCAATCCAGAGCATCGGCGTGGGATAGGCTGTGGGTTTGGATGGTTGCCCAACAGGCCAAATTCAAGCGAGCCATGAGCGCCGCCGTGCGTGATCTGAAAAGCGGCAGTCCCTGGTATCCAGCTGCGCTCATATCCGCGCTGGCCTTTGCCTACGGCGTCCTTCATGCAGCAGGGCCCGGTCACGGCAAGGCGATCATCTCATCGTATGTGCTGGCCAATGAGCGTACGCTCCGCCGTGGCATTATGTTGTCCTTCCTCGCTGCCTTCATACAGGCGTTGACCGCGATCGCCTTTGTCGGTGTGCTCGCTTTGATCTTCAAGGCGACGAGTTTGACAATCCGCTCCGCCCAAGAATGGACGGAGACGTTAAGCTGGGGCCTCGTGGCCGCTGTCGGCGCTTGGCTCTTGTACCGTCAGCTCAAGCTTCTGTTTCCAATGGGCGCCACTGGGGCAACAGCGAACGCCGGGCATGATCACGCTCATCATGACCACCACCACGAGCATGGCCACGATTGCGGCTGCGGCCATGCGCACGCCCCGGATGCGCGTCAGCTAGACGGTGATCTCTCCTGGTCCAAGGCGTTTGCAATCGCTTTCGCAGTTGGTATTCGCCCCTGCACCGGCGCGCTGGCTCTGTTGTTCCTGACGCTAACACAAGGACTATTGTGGGCAGGCATCCTAGGCACCTTCGCCATGGCGCTCGGCACGGCCATCACGGTCTCAATACTAGCGTCACTGGCCATCGGCTCGCGCGAGTTCGCCAACCGTTTCGCGGGCGAAGGTTCGAACTGGGGATGGCGGATCGAGCGCGCGGCGGGACTGGCCGGCTCATCGCTCATTCTATTGATGGGCGCCGTCTTCTTCGTCAACTCGCTCCAGCATACCGGACCGCTCTAACTCCAGGCGCGCTAGAGCTTCCAGCCTGAGTGGATGGCTGCAATCCCGCCAGTCAAATTCCGGAACGAAACCCGTTCGAAGCCCGCGCTGGCGATCATGTCCGCGAAGACATCCTGCTTGGGAAATTGCCGGATGCTCTCCACCAGATAGCGATACGAGTCCGCATCGCCCGCCGCCAGTTTGCCAAGCCGCGGGATCACTTCGAACGAATGAAAATCATAGAGCCGGTCAAGCATCGGCACGTCGACGTGGGAGAACTCCAACACCAGGAGGCGCCCTCCGATCTTCAAAACGCGGAACGCTTCCGACAAGGCCTTGTCGATATGAGTGACGTTGCGGATGCCGAAGGCAATCGTAAAGGCATCGAAAGAGCGATCGTCGAACGGCAACGCCTCGGCATTGCCTTCAACACAGCTGATGCGGCCAGACAGGCCAGCCGCTTCGGTTCGGCGCTTCCCGACATCCAGCATCTCCGGGCTGATGTCGCAGATCACCGCCTCGGCGCCTGATCCGGCCTTCTTGATGAAGCGCATCGCGACATCGCCAGTTCCACCGGCAACGTCGATCAACCGAAACGCACCGTCGCCGCGCGGCGCATCAATCATGGAAACGAGATCATCTTTCCACAGCCGGTGCAGGCCGCCCGACATCAAGTCGTTCATAAGGTCGTAGCGCTCAGCCACGGAGGCAAACACGCGGTTGACCAAACCTTGGCGTTCATCCTCCGCCACCTTGCGAAACCCAAATGTTCCGGCGGTCGATCCTGTTGTCATGAGACGGCTGCCAAATACTCTGTGTTGTGATCCTGACGTTGATGCCTTTTTAAGACGAGGGCCCCTCTTCAGCAATCGCAACACGGCCAAGCTGGTAAAAAAACAGACGCGGCTGGAACCGCGTCTGCTCAAGCTTCTCAATCGTGCAGGCCTTTAGGCAGCGGCCTGGGCGGGTTCGCCGTTCAGGGTCAGCGCGCCGTCGCGAACGGAGATGGAAACGGTTTCTCCGTCGTGAACCTTTCCAGCCAACAGCAGGTCGGCTAGCGGATCTTGAACGTGCCGCTGAATGACCCGTTTCAAAGGCCGCGCGCCGTAGACCGGGTCGTAACCCTTGTTGGCAAGCCAAGTGCGTGCATCGCTGTCCAGGTCGAGCGTGATCTTGCGCTCGTTCAGGAGCGTCTGAAGACGTGCCAGCTGTATGTCGACGATAGCCGCCATCTGCTCACGTTGCAGGCGGTGGAAGACGATGATCTCATCCACACGGTTGAGGAACTCGGGCCGGAAATGCCGCCGAACGGCACCCATGACGGCCTCATACGCCTCCTCTTCCGACATCACCTTGTCCTGGTCGCCAGGTGCACCGAAGCCCATCGGCTGGCGCGGATCGGCCAGATACTCGGCACCAAGGTTGGACGTCATCAGGATGATGGTGTTCTTGAAGTCCACCGTCCGGCCCTGACCGTCGGTGAGACGGCCATCGTCCAGCACCTGTAACAGCACGTTGAAAACGTCCGGATGCGCTTTCTCGATCTCGTCCAACAGAACGACCTGGTAGGGACGCCTGCGCACGGCCTCGGTTAAGGTGCCGCCTTCTTCGTAGCCGACGTAACCGGGAGGAGCGCCGATCAACCGGGACACGGAATGCTTTTCCATGAACTCAGACATGTCGATGCGTACCAGCGCGGACTCGTCATCAAACAGGAACTGCGCCAAAGCCTTGGTGAGCTCCGTCTTGCCGACGCCCGTCGGCCCGAGGAACATGAAGGAACCCATCGGACGGTTCGGATCTTGCAAGCCGGCACGAGCGCGGCGCACAGCAGTCGCCACGGCTTTTACGGCCTGCGCTTGTCCGATAACGCGTTTTTCCAGCGCGTCTTCCATCTTCAACAGCTTCTCGCGCTCGCCTTCCAGCATGCGGTCAACCGGAACGCCGGTCCAACGCGAGACGACTTGCGCTACCTGATCCGGCGTAACGGCCTCTTCGACCATTGCTGCGGAAGCCTCGCTACCCTCAACGTCGGCCAACTGCTTTTCTAGCTCTGGGATCGCTGAGTAGCGCAGCTCACCCGCACGGGCGTAATCACCCTTGCGCTGAGCCTGGTCCAAATCAACACGCGCCTTCTCCAGCTCTTCCTTGATCTTCTGAGCCGAACCGAGCTTCTGTTTCTCCGCTTGCCAGCGGTTTGTC
>JBGTSB010000065.1:0-12625 GCA_041940525.1 Hyphomicrobium sp. | reverse complement strand
TCGCGGATGTTTTTGCATTCGATGCCCGCCCACACGCCGTTAGGACCGACGAGGAAGTCGAACTTCTTGTTCCCTGCTAGCTCGCGGCCGCTGAAGATAGAGGGCGGTTCTTCCTTCTTTGGAGTCTTGGTCGTCGGCTCATTTTGAAGCCCGCGAAAGCCTCCTAGAGATGGCAAGCCTACGTCGCGTAAAGCTCGAAATGTCGCGATCTCCAGAACGTCACCGACGCGATGCGCAAAGGCGTTGTCGAGCGTTAGGCGCAGGACTTCGAATTGCGTGTCGATCCGCTCGGTAAGAGCTTTTTCGGGAGTACCCGATACTGCATACCAGTCACGGCTATGGCGTCGAATGCGGACAAGCTCTCCCCCGTCGACTAGTTCATTGCGGACAGGGACAAGGATGTGTGGATCAATGCGCTGATTGAGAGGGCCTGCATCGGAAATCTTCTGCTCTATCGTCCGTGGAATCGCAGCAACGTGCTTACCGATCACGCTTAACAAGCGTTTTCTGGCTAGCTCCTCCCTCTCCTCCCGGTTCAAGGCCGTGCACGCCCTCTATGTTTATATAGATAGCAGTATTTCCTTCGGGCGAAGGTGGATTTAGGAGTTGGGGGCCCCGTTCGCAAGCTGGAGCAGGGTCCGGGCGCTGCATCTGAAACAGAATTGGTAATTTCGTTTCATATTGACTGCGATTCTGCGGGAAAAACTCCCCGCAGGATCTATTCCTAATTTCTTAGAGCAAATAAGAAATTGCTAATATAATGTAGAGAATCGCTAGTGAAAAATAAATAAATGAAATCAATTACGTACACCTCCTTTCGTTTTTGAGATTTTGAATCCGCCCCGAGAGAGGGTGGATGTTTTATTTATGCCCGAGCGAAGGGGAAAAGGCTCCGTTTCCCAAAATTTTTTCGCACGGCAGACGCCGAAAGTGTCGGGCGATTGAACCGGAATCCCTGTATTCTGTTTCAATGTCCGAGCTGATCGACCCCCAAGGCCGCCGCCTCTATCTGACCGCTGCCGAACGGTCCGCCTTCCTCGCAGCCGCCGCGAAAGCGCCGCGCGAGGTGCGATCCTTTTGCGAGGTGCTGCATTTTACCGGCTGCCGAATTTCCGAGGCTCTGGCGTTGACCGTAAAGCGCATCGACCTCGACGGGCAGGCGCTTGTGTTAGAGACGCTCAAGAAGCGCCGCAGCGGCGTCTACAGGGCCGTGCCGGTGCCCCCTCGCCTTCTCGATACGCTTGACCTCGTACATGGCGTCAGGGAGGCCCGAAAGGGGCGCGGCGATCCCGTGCTATGGGACTGGAGCCGCACGACCGCATGGCGGCACGTCAAGGCCGTCATGGGCGCCGCAGGCATCGAGGGGCCACACGCCACCCCGAAAGGATTGCGTCACGGCTACGGCATCGCAGCGATCAGCGCGACCGTGCCGCTCACTCTCCTGTCAAAATGGATGGGTCACGCCGCCATCGAGACGACCGCGATATATGCGAACGCGCTTGGCGAGGAACAGCGGAGCATCGCCGAACGCATGTGGACTTGACTAAATCGCACAAAGGAGAAGCGTTATTAAGCTAACCACAGTCCTAATCGCGCTCAGGGTAAGCTCAACCTTGTTAACACGACTAAGAGTCCCTTTTTTTGATCTTGTGCACATTGGAACCTCCATTCATTTTGCGAAGGCTCCTTAATTTTTTAAAAAACGTCTCGGGCACTATGCGGTCAGAGGGCGGTCACGAGGTGGTCAGATGGCGTTGCGCGCTCAGGTCGGACAGAAGGATAGCGTAGTACCGAATGGGGAATTGGTTCGACAAGATCGCGTCGACCGGCGGCTATCTCAGGAAGCGCTGGTTGCATCGTCGGATCGTCGTTTTTCGCTTAAGACTTTGCGCAGATGCGAGAACAGTCAGGCGATCTCGAAGGAGAAGCTCGGATATATAGCTTCATCACTAGGTTTTAAAATATCGCGCTATCTAGCAAAAGGTATAGAATCGGTGGAAGTTGAATATGAATGTCCAAGCTGTGGAAAGGGTAGATTGCTAACCATATCGGAATTTACAAAGGCGAGCGATGGGACATTCACACGGCATTACGTAACGAGGCAGTGTGCAAATTGCGGAGCGATATTTCAGGAGTAAAGGAATTATGCGTTGGATGTCTATAATGATAATTAGCCACTATTGGATAGACAGCGTTTCATAGGCCCTACCCTCACAGTGTTAATATCGATTTCTCCTAGCACCTCTTTTAAGTCGCCGGGTGCGCTGTTTTGGCGACGAGGGGCCGGCCGGGCCAAAATAGTTTGCCAGATACGCTGCCGTTCGTGCCTCACCTTCCCGTGTTTTTGCCGCCAGCGCCGCAGTTTCTTCCGGTGTTTTTGGAGGTGAGTTCGGCGGTCGTCTTGCCGTTTCGAGGGTATCACGGGGCGCGTGTGTTTGCTGCTCGCGCTCGTCGAGAGTGTCACCTTTCTGCCATAGCCATTCGGTCAGAAGGCCAACCGGCGCGAATAACAGCAGCACCGGAATTCCTACAAGGATCGCGAAGGAAAAATTGTTAGCGTGGGCAATGGTGGCATACCACCACCAGAAAGAGCTGCCCGATGTAGCTTTTGCGAAGCTCATCAGGGCGTAGAGAAATCCAATAAACCAGCCCACCGAGAGCAGGACGCCGATTAGCTTTAGAGCCTTTGCCATAGGTGCCCCTCGCCAACTCTTAGCGGAATACTCCCTCGTAGAGCAATGTCTTGCTTTCGGAGCCGCCTTCGCATGGGTCGATTCAGGCCGCAGATGATGGCCGATCACCGAAGGCCGCAGCGCAGCGGAGGACACGGCAGAGCCGTGTTGAACGGCCGGAAGATGCGGCTAGACCCATCAATGCGAAGCCGGGTCACGACGAAAGCAGGGATTTGCTTATGGTGAGCCCGAGCATTCCCTTGAACCCGCAAACCCGCAAAGCAGGGTTTACGGCGTGACGTGACCCACCCTTTCTGGGTGCGCAAATTTTTTGTCAAAATGCTAGGTTCGGATTTTCGGCTTTTATTGTAGTGTGGTGAGGCCCGAAAGGAAGGAAATGACCCCTTAGAGGTTAGCTTTTGGGTGAGGTCCGACTCTGCCGGGTGGAAATACAGTCCTTCACAACTTCAATCTCTAGCTTTCCGGTGACGAGCCCGGCGTTTGGCAAACCAGAAAGCTTGAAAGCTCCCTTGCTGTGGCGGGGGGCGCAGGTTGGAGGTTGTGCCATGGCTTCAACAAGCCACCTTTCACAATTGGGAATCCGTCTTCAGCGGATTGGCGATGGCCTTGGGAAATATCGTGCATCCAAAGGATGGACCCGCCGCCAGCTGGCGCGCGCTATCGGGATTTCGGAAGGCTCCTTACGCAATATAGAGGGAAACCGGAATCGGTTCTCAAGCGCTGGCGCGCAATCCGGGTGCTATTGCCATGTACGGCGGCCACACAATCGGGTCTTAGAAGCACTCTTGAAGATCAAGAACCTTCCCGGCTCGACGCGTGATGACATTCTCGACATCCTTGATTGGGAAGGCCGTGTCCTGATTCCTTCGGAAATCACCGCGAGCGCGCAAAATGCTGCGTAAGTTGCGCGGCAAACTAAAGGTCAAGAGTTGACGGCCAGCCGCTGCTTGAATGCGAGTGTCTTCAATGGTGAAGGCAACCGCAAAAGGAGTAGAGCAATGGCAAAATATCGCCCTCCCTACGGCGCGGTGGATTTCCTGCTTTCAGGGCCCCGCGAATCCAGCCGCATGAGCCGCGCGAACCGGAACTATCGCGACGGCTACTATCGAGCCAAGGGCGGCCGGGACGGCTCACGCAAGTAACCCCGAAGCGCCCTAAGCGAGGGCACGATAGATGCCCTCGCCCTCTGGCGTAAGAACCCGCAATCCCGCAAATCAGGGTTTGCGGGTTCTTTCCAATTCGGCGGTGCGGCGCTCGATGAATGCCATCAACTCCGCTGCCATCTTCGTATCCGCCATCTCGCAAGCGATCTTGAATCGTTTGTGCATCGAGCGCGGCAGGTCGATGGACACGCGCGTCGTCGGTTCAGGTTTGCCGGTCGGCACATCCTTGCCCCTGCCCTTGGCGATAAACGCCTCTTGTTCAGGAGACAGCGCGGCGGGCTTTGGTACGGCTGCGAATGTCTTTTTGCTCATGCCAGTTCAATATCTCGCCTGTGAGCGCGTCGATTTCCGATGCGGCGGCCGATCCGGGCGCGTATTCGAAGATCGTTTTGCCGAGCGTCAGGCTTTCCGCAAACGGCACACGCTGTTGCACTTCGGCGGCGAGGATCGGGAAGCCCTCGGATGCCGCCATTTCTCGAATATCACGGCCGATAACCGTGTTCCCTATTTTGCGGGAAACCACAAACCCGCATTTAAGGGCTTCCTTGATGGCTTGTGCCTCACGCACTTGGCCAATGGTTTCCCCGGCGGCCCATGTGGACAAGCCGGACGGCTCTATCGGGATCGCCACCACGTCGGCCGCGATGATGACCGCCCGCGCAAGATCGCGGGCGCGCGGCGGGCCGTCGATGACCGTGTGCGTGAAATCGGCAGCCATCGCCATGGCATCGCGGGCCATGTTGGCGCGTACCATACTGACCACTTGAAACGGGGTGTCTTCGCGCAGCGATGCCCATGCCGTGGCGCTGCCTTGTTCGTCGGCATCGATGAGCAACACCCGCCCGCGCGCGGCGAGCGCCGCCGCCACGTTGATGGCCAAGGTGGTTTTGCCCACGCCGCCTTTTTGGTTGAGGAAGGAAAGAATCATAGCCGCAAGGGTATCAGCATTCGCGGGAACCCACAAACACGAAAATGCGGGTTTGCGGGATTGCGGCTGTACAGATTCGCCCTCGCGCGTCGTGTGCCGTGCTGGCGGCTTACGCGCGAAAGCGCGGTTTTCTGCGGGCGGGGAGATGCGCGTTGATCGAGATTCCCGCTTCAGGCACGATTGCAGCTTAAGGCCGCGCGATTCGCGCCGGCCGCCAACCATTTTTGACGAGAGGGGGAAACCCGACCGACATCAAAAAACCCGCCGGAGGGGCGGGCTTCTGATAATCCGGCAAGGCGGAAAAATTCTTCTGTGGTGGTCGAATTTTCCCAAAAAGCCGGATCGATTGCAAGAGGTTTCTTGCCACGGCTTCGTGCGCCCTGCGCCCGGCCCGTGAGCGGCCAGCTCCTTGGCGGTTCCAACCGAACCGAAAGGAGCATTTATGTTTGAAACCATTGCAGAAATCACGGCCGGGGGGCCGGTATCAGCGAGCCGTGAGGCCCGCCGCTACGGGGCCAGCCGGAAACGCACCGGCCAGCCGGTGCGCCGGCATTCGCGCGCCATGGGCCGCGAGGGCACATTCTGGCGCGGAATCGAGCGGCAGGAGGCCCGCAAGATCGTGCTGGCCGCGCGCCGCTACGAGCTGGCCCGGCGCGAACCTGGTCGGCGCAGCGGCCCGCTTGGCAGCGTGGCGCTTGAGGTGATCGAATATCTGGCCAATCTGGTGGATTACCGCACCGGGCGGCTCGATCCGTCGATAGAAACCCTCATGCGGAAGCTGAAACGCTCGCGCGATGCCGTGGTGCGCGCCCTGAAAGCGCTGCGCGATCACGGGTTTCTCGACTGGCTGCGGCGTTATGTGCCGACCGGCAACGAGGGCAGGGGGCCGCAGGTGCAGCAGACCAGCAACGCCTATCGGCTGTCCTTGCCGCCGGCAGCCGCGCGTCTTCTCGGCCGTCTGGGGCTGAAAGCGCCGATCCCGGATGATTTCGATCATGCGCGGGAGATGCGCGCGGCCGAGATTGATGCGCATCGGCAAAGCCTCGCGCTCGATGAGCTGCCGCTGTTTGAGGTCAGCGACCCGGGGCTTGCGGAATCCCTTGCGCGGCTGGGCCGTTCCTTGATGAAGAAACGCGAGTCCGCCAAGCAGACTGAATCCGTCTCTAAGGTTTCATCTATAGGGAAATGAGAAGCGGAATCGGCCTGACGGCCGATAAGTTTTTCGTTGTTTAGGGTGCTTGCCACCCGCATTCCCGCAAAACCGTGAACCCGCATTACCTCGGGGAGAGACCGCTTGTCTTCGAAGAAGCCAACGGCAATTTTTGCGCTGACCTGCGCCAGCTTCGCGGCGGGCGGATAGGCCCGCTATCGCACACAGCTGGACGCATAGCGCGTTTGGAGGGATTGTCCGAGGGATTTCCCCTCCGTTGCCAGAGCGTGCCACACAGCCCGCCTATGGCCGTCAACCCGCAAGGGGTTTCCCTCGCTTTTGGCTCGGTGACGGCGGCGGGCTGCGCGGCCGCTTGGGAGGCATCGGGACGGGGAGCATCGGCCGCGCTGCCGCGCGGGATTTCGATCTCGCCTCCGGCGCGGATCGAACAGGGAGCAAGTGGATTTTTGAGGTGGGAAGTGGTAGTATTGAGTAGTAGCGAAAGGATTCCGCCATGTTGACCGAAAAACTAAGCATCAGCCTGCCGCTCGATATGGCGCGCATGGTGCGCCGACAGGTCGAGGAGGGCGGTTACGCGTCCAACAGCGAAGTGATCCGCGATGCCTTGCGTATCTGGCAGCAGCGCGAGCAGGAGAGGGCGCAACGGCTTGAAACGATCCGCGCCAGCCTGAACGAAGCGGCGGCCGATCCGAAGCGCTACAGCGCCGAGGAGATCGCCGGGCATTTTGACCAGCTGGCGGCAGAGGCAGAGAAGACACCCAAGCCGTGACGCGCGAACTGGTTTTTACGCCGGCGGCGCGCGCCGATCTTGAGGATATTTTTCATTTCATTGCCACCGACAATCCGCGCCGGGCGCGCAGCTACATTGCCGAGATCGAGAAGACGTGCCGGGGGCTGTGTGACATGCCGGAGATGGGCGCGGCGAAGCCTCATCTGCGGGTGGGCTTGCGGGTGCTGGCCTACAAGCGCCGGATCGTGATCGCCTACGAATTGCCGCCGGGGCGCATCGATGTGCTGCGGGTGTTTTCGGCAGGGCAGGACTATGAAGCGATCATGTCAGGTGAGTGAAATTTAAGTATTAATTTGATCCTGCCGTGCTAGAATCTTTGCGAAGGAGATTTAAACATGGCTGATACGAAAAAACCTTATGACATTCTTGTTTCACGTGAATATACAGACAGCAACGGCGAAGTGAAAAGCGCCTATTACCGGGCGGGCGTGGCTTTCGAGAACAAGGCCGGCGGCTTTAACGGCGAAGTGGTGGACGGGCTGGGATTGACAGGCCGGTTCGTGATCTTGCCGCGCAAGGATCGGGGCGAGGATGACGCGCCGGACGCGGAGTAAGCCCCGGAAATTCAAGGGATATGCGGTTTTGGAGCGGCCCGGCGGATCGCTCGTGTGGGGCACTTTCCGGCCGACCGAGGCCGAGGCGCGGGCAGCGTTTTCAGGCTGGAATCCCGGCATGACTGGCGGGAAGCTGGTCGTGGTTGAGATCACGGTTTTTGACAAGGAGGTCAAATAATAGGCATATTTTTACTATGACGAATAGATATTGGACCGAAAGAGATTTAGAAATATTTGCAGAGCAATTCAAATCGGCGGCAGAGGGTTGGCCCGGTGATTGGGATGCGGTCGTTGAGTTCGAGCGGGAAGTTGCACGCCGAGACGGGTTACCCGATCCATACGAGGACATCCCGGAGTGCTGTTTTCAGGGGACGCCGCTAGAGTTCGATGAGGACGTTGCGTTCGCCAATGGCTGGACGAGGCCTGATAGAGGTGGTCCCTAAACCGCTCCTCGCCATTTCTCTCGCAGGTAAAGCACTCCAATTGGAAAGACCGCGCCGCCGAACGCGAAGATGATTATGTGCCAGAGCAGATTGCCGTTTTCATGCGTCTGCACGGCCAGCGTCCCGCCCGCCGCCGCGCCTGCGATCATCCACCAGCTAAAAGTTTGAAGCCAGAAGCGCGGCGCGGACATGAACCAGTTTCCCCCGACAAAGGCGCATATAGCGAACGGTGCGCCGATCATCATCGCGGTGACAGCCTCAGCGTCAAACGATGATTGAATGCCTGTTATGACAACGCTCCACACCACTATCGCAGCGAAACCGGCCGGGAAGAGGTTGAGGAAGGAGTCCCACGGCGAACGGAAGCCGGGGTATTCCTGCCGTGCGATAGAGTGTTGAGCCTCTTGCTGCCGTTCGAGTTTGGCCAAGGCGACAGCTTCGCGTTGTGCCTCTCGCCGTTCTTCCTCTTGGAAGTGGGTGGCGAGGGTCAGATTTAGGACCGCGCGCGCCGGCCCGAACACGATCATTGACCGGGCAACCTTTGCGGCGGGTGGCTTGCCTGTCAGTTCGGCAACTTCATCCGGCGCGAGGCGCGGCGATCCAACTTTTCGCATGGCGTGGTCATGCAACGCACGCCGCTGCGCATTCATGTGCTCGATCCGCCGGCGCTCGTTCTCGTTGGCGGCGGCGGTGCCGGGGCCATCATGCCATCCGGGCATATCCATTACGACC
Source organism: Hyphomicrobium sp. (assembly GCA_041940525.1). GTDB lineage: Bacteria > Pseudomonadota > Alphaproteobacteria > Rhizobiales > Hyphomicrobiaceae > JAKAXS01. Next base: position 4,151 of record JBGTSB010000065.1, on the reverse strand, counting down.
TTTTCAGCTTCCGGGGGAGCTATAGGCGAGAAGGGGGCCGCTACCTCGTCGGGCGTTAATAGACCGATACGATCACTGACCATTTTGCAGGCGTCGGCGTCCTGATCGATGCCGAAAAACATATGCGCGTCAGCATTGGCGAAAAACGTCTTGGATCCATGCTCACCGTAAAGCTCCTGCAGCTGGCCGAGATCCTGCAGGAAGAGCCAGAGGTGCACGCCATAGCCGGGCATGAGGCCGGCGCTCTTGGTGATTTCGTCAACCTTGCCGAGCTGGAAAAATTCATCGAGCAGAAACAGGCAACGACCGGGCGCGTTTGCGCCGGCCTTTGCCATGGCATTGATGGCGGTACGTACGAACAGGCGCAGGAAAGCCGCGTGAGTGTCGATGTATGCTGCCGGCAGGATGAGATAGACGGATGCCTTGCCCGATTTGAGCGCTGACAGGTCAAAGGAGGATGCATTCAGGGCTTGGGCAATGGGGACGCTGTCCAGCCATTCGGAATGGCGCTTGGCGGCGTCGAGCAGCTGGGGCGGCATGCCTTTGCCGTTTTCGAGCGCATCCATGATGGTGAGGCCGGCCGCCTTTGCGAGGCCGCCGCAGGCGGTGCAGGCGACCATGCGTTGCGCATCCTGATAGAGATCATCGCGCGTTTGCATGAGTACGTCGCGGGCTGCTTTCAAGGTGCGGTGTTCGGGCGGGGCTTCGCCAATCACATAGGCCATGACGCCGGCGAGAATGTTCACCGCGCCGTTATCCCATTCCGCATTTTTCGGGTTGGTGCGCCTCACCATGCCATCGGCAATCACCTTGACATCTTCGCGGGCGGTGAAGCCGTCCGCGTCGATGCCATCCAGCGGGTTGAAGCTTGCGCGCAGCCGGTCGGGAATATCAGCCGTGCGCATGGGGTCGATGGCGTAGACGGCTTGCCCCATGGCTTCGCGGTGTTCCCATGAGGCGGCTGCATTCTCGCCCTTGGGATCGATGGTCAGGAGGCTATGCGACCAGCGGCGGGCATTGGGGATCAGGACAGCAGCACCCTTACCGGCGCGCGCGCGGGCGACTGTGATCGCGTGACTTTCGACCGACAGGCCGACTTCCTGTCCGGTTGCCGGATCGAGTCCGAGGAACAGCGCGCCCGGACGGTAGGGAAATCCGGCGGGATTGGTGAAGGCAAACGGCATTGTCAGGCAGTCCCCCGCGACGGAAATCAGCGTTAATAGCGTCTTAACATAACCCGGCTTATAGTTTACAGAAAGTTGAGAGTAACAAGCTATGTTTTTTGTATCAAAAAACGCTTGCCGGGGCGCTGCCCCGAACCCCAAGGAGGCGGCGGCAATGACGGAGCAAAAGCGCAAAGGCGGCCGGCCACGGAAAGCGGCCGACGAGCTGCGTACCGAGCGCCTGTCCGCGCCCACATTGACCGCCGCCGAGCGGGCTTACGTCGAGCGGCAGGCCGAGCTGGCGGGCCTCACCCTTGCGGAATTTCAGCGGCGGGCCATGCTCGGGATTCGCATCACGCCGCGCGCGAGCGCGGCCGATGATCGCGCCATTGCCGAGGTCAACCGCATCGGCGTCAACCTGCACCAGATCACGCGCGCCCTGAATTTCGGGCAGGGTATCCCGAACGATATCGCCATCGTGATGGACGAGGCGCGCGCGGCTCTCGCAAGGCTGGGGCGTGATGGTCCCTGATATCGCCGGCACCGGCCACAGCTTCAAAGGCGCATTTGCCTACTACCTGCACGACAAGCGGCAGGACGAGGCAAGCCCGCACCCGGAGACAGCCGGGCGCGTGGCGTGGACGGAAACGCGCAATTTGCTGACCGACGACCCGGCGCTTGCCCAACGGGCGATGATTGCCACCGCGCTATCGGCCGACCGGCTGAAAGAGGAAGCCGGAATCAGCGCGCGGGGCCGGAAGTCGAGCGCCCATGTGTACGCCTACAGCCTCGCATGGCATCCCGACGAGGCGGGCCAGCTCGACCGGGCGGAAATGGTGCGCGCGGCCGACGCCAGCTTGAAGGCCCTCGGCGCGGAAGATCGGCAAGCGGTTATCGTCGCCCATACCGACCGGGCGCACCCGCATGTGCATGTGATCGTCAACCGGGTTGATCCATCGACCGGCAAGATGCTGACCACCAGCAACGACCGGCTGAAACTGTCCGATTGGGCCAACGCTTATGAGCGCGAGCGCGGCGCGATCCTGACGCCGACGCGCGAGGAAAAACGCCAGCTGCGCGAGCAGTTCGCGGACAAGGCCGAGCGGCAGCAATACGCAAAGGGCCAGTGGGAAGCCCACACGGGCGCAAAGACGGACGGACGGGACAAGAACCCCGTCGCCACGCTCAAGGCCCTCGGCGCGGCGCAGAGGGCGCAGCATCGGCAGGAATGGCGCGATCTTTCGGCCGAGAACAAAACCGCGCGCGAGCGCATTTACGGCGAAGCCGGTTCCGCGATCCGGGATGCAGCCGCGCGGCATAAAGCCGAGTGCCGGCCGATCTGGGCGCAGCACTACCGCGAAGCGCGCGACCAGGTGCGTGCGTTTGAAACGCGCGAGCAGACCCTCGCCGGCGTGATCCGCAATGCCATGGACACGACCGCGCACCAGAAAATCAGCGGCCAGCTCGAAAATCGCGGCGTGCTGGCGGCAACCTTCGGCAACGTGTTGTCTTCACAGGCGCGCGCCGCGGCGTTGCGTGAGCGGCAGGAGATGAGCCGCGGGCAGTTGGCAACGCGGTTGAAGTCGATTCTTGATGACGAGATCGCGCAGCTGAAAGAACAGCGCACGGCGGCATTGACGAAACAGCGGCAGGTGTTCGAGCGTGATCGAGCATCGTTGATCGAGCGGCAAGACCTCGAGCGCGCAAAAATACGGGAAGCATGGCGCGCCCTGCCCCGCGATCGCGGTGGCGATCGCCAGCCCGATCGATCGAAGCCCTATCGGAAGCGGTGGCAGGAAGCCACGTCAGCACAGGAGCAGAAGCCCATGAAGCGGCCATTTGACGAGGCGCGGCGCCGGGAACCGCGCAAGGTCGATCCGGCGCCCACACAGGCGAAATTCATCTCGCAGGCCCAGCCGGCTCCCTCGCCTTCCGGTGATGCACCGAAACCCGCACCCAAACGTTTGCAGCAGGTGCCGGAGAAGACGCCGGCGATGCCGGCAGGCAAACGCTTGGCCAGTGCCAAGAAAGACTGGACGCCTGCGGCGGCGAAACCGGCTCCATCACCCAAGAAGGATTGGAGCGCCAAGGCCCCGGAACAGGCCCGCACGCTCAAACGACTGCCGCAGAAGCCAGATCGGGACCGTGAACCGGAGCGGTGATTCGCATAAAGTTGGCGTTCGCCCCAGTTTCCACAGGCTGGGCCCACAGGAGAAACCCCCACATATTGTGGTTCCCCAAATTCTCCCTGTGAAAAGCTACGTTTTTCCGCGCTCGCCTCTTGTCGGATCGGCGCGATTCACTTTTGTTGTTGGGTGAGCGCCGTAGCTTAAGCGGATAGAGCCCCCGTTTTCGAAATTCCGTGAGTCTGTGACAAGATGACGGTAATTGGCGGGGAGGTATGGGTTCAAGTCCCATCGGCGCACCCAGAGGGAAAAAAATCCCCCGGCCTGATTATCTCCACAGCTTTAAGGCTGTCCGCTCGGTCCCGGCGCTTCTCTCATTCGTCATCATCACTATCTTCATTAGTGCCATTTTGTCGGCGTCGAACGCGGGCGGCAAAGCCTTTGTAGTTCAGTTGGCCGTAGGCATAGTCTCCTAGCAAGTCCTTAAATTCGTCGAACTTTTCGCGAGCTTCAGGAAGGTCTTCGGGGATGATCCGCGTGATGAAATCGCGCAGTTGGGTTGTCGGATAGTCGGTGACCTTGATGTCAAAGAAGCCAAGCGATTCCTTTTCCCGCATCTGTTGAGCAAGGTTGTCATACTCACCGGGGTAAAACTGGTTGCGCGTTTCCCAGAGAAGCACACCGGCTGGCTGCAAGAGTCTGCGAGTGACGAATGGGATGCGGCGGCCAATCAGGATGGGCGGAATATCCAATTCGATAGCCTTGCGCAGCATATGTCGGATTTCTTCGCGATCAGGGTAGAGCCATTCGCGGATGTTTTTGCATTCGATGCCCGCCCACACGCCGTTAGGACCGACGAGGA
>JBGTSB010000064.1:0-13471 GCA_041940525.1 Hyphomicrobium sp. | reverse complement strand
AGGCGAAGTCACGAAAGCTGTTGAAGCAATCACCGGTGCTGCAAAGACCGGCCAGATCGGCGACGGCAAAATCTTCGTGTCTTCCATCGAACACACGGTGCGGATCCGTACCGGTGAGTCAGACGCAGCAGCGCTCTGACACCACGGCATCAGGAGAGTCCATTTGCGACAAAAGGGGAGTAATGAGATGATGTCAAACATGGCTTCACGCGGCCCACGCGTGCTGGGGGCATGTGCCGCCGGGTTAGCGTTGGCGGCCTGGATGGCCAGCCCATCGCTTGCACAAGAGGCGGCGGCCGCAGCACCGGCCGTCGACAAAACAGCAGCGACCGCTGCCAACGTTGACTACGTATTTAACACCGTGCTGTTCCTTATCGGTGGCTTCCTCGTTATGTGGATGGCCGCTGGCTTCGCCATGCTTGAAGCCGGCCTGGTCCGGACCAAGAATGTGGCCATGCAGTGCACCAAGAACATCGCACTGTACTCGATCTCTGGTTTGATGTTCTGGGTCGTGGGCTACAACCTCATGTATCCGGGCGACGGCTGGATTGTTGCCGACACGATCGGCAAGTTCCTTCCGGTGACTATGCCTGCACCAGGTGAAGATACGGCCAACGCCTACTCTACCGGTTCGGACTGGTTCTTCCAGATGGCCTTCTGTGCCGCGACGGCTTCGATCGTCTCCGGTACGGTCGCTGAGCGCGTCAAGCTTTGGCCGTTCCTCATCTTCGTTGCCGTCCTTACCGGCATCATCTACCCGATCCAGGGTTCCTGGGAATGGGGCACGGGCTGGCTCGACGACATGGGCTTCTCTGACTTCGCTGGTTCAACGCTTGTGCACTCCACCGGCGGCTGGGCAGCTTTGGCAGGCGCAATCCTGATCGGTTCGCGCGCTGGCAAGTACGGCCCGAACGGCCAGATCAACGCAATGCCCGGCTCATCCATGCCGCTGGCAACGCTTGGTACCTTCATCCTCTGGCTTGGCTGGTTCGGCTTTAACGGCGGTTCGCAGCTGGCACTTGGATCGTTGGAAAATGCTTCCGCTGTCTCAAAGATTTTCGTCAACACCAACACGGCGGCAGCAGCTGGCGTGGTTACGGCGATCATCCTAACGCAGCTGATCTACGGCAAGGTAGACCTAACGATGGCTCTGAACGGCGCCCTCGCTGGTCTCGTTGCGATAACCGCTGAACCGCTGACGCCCGCCATCTGGCAGGCTCTCGTAATCGGTTCCGTTGGTGGTGTGATCGTGGTCTTCACGGTTCCGCTTCTTGACAAGCTCCGCATCGACGACGTTGTCGGCGCGATCCCGGTCCACTTGTTCGCAGGTATCTGGGGCACATTGATTGTCGCTTGGACCAACTCTGACGCAAGCGTTGTTACGCAGGCGATCGGTGTCGGCGCAATCGGCGCGTTTGTCTTCGTATCCAGCTTCGTTCTCTGGGCAATTCTGAAGTTCACCATCGGACTTCGCCCATCGCTCGAAGACGAAACGAACGGTCTCGACCGTGCGGAAATCGGCCTGGAAGCCTATCCGGAATTCGGATCTGGTAGCCAGCGGGTCTAAGTGATCCGGTCTAAGACGTCTCCCGAGCACGCGTCTTCTTGAACGTGCTCCCAAACTGGGCCCGGTCGCTTGCGATCCGGGCCCTTTTTGCAACCACTTCCAAGTCTGCAGCTCAAGCGATGATGACAGCGTCGCCCGCTATCCATCCAAGCAACTTCAACAAGTCCTGACGGCGAACGGCCACACAACCTTCCGTCGGATTGAAGCCGTCGCTGGCACAGTGCAGAAAAATCGCGCTTCCTCTTCCCCGAACCCGCGGCCGGATATTGTAGTTGAGCACGCCGACGACGTCATAGAGCTGGTCGTCCCGCCACAACCTTTCGGCAGACGCAGGATAAGGATGGGTAACTGGCCCGTTGTAATTTCGGTCTCCTGGCGAGTCGCACCAGCCATCTTGCCGCCGGATCGCGGACACCGGCACCCGCGCTATGGGCCTACGAGTCCTGTCACGCCGGAAAAACACCTCGCGCAACAAGAACCGCCCAATCGGCGTGGCACCATCGCCCTCCCTCTTGAACGCTGAGCGACCCGATCGTCCGATGACGCAGCGCACGCGCTGATTGCCAAAAACGAGCCAACCTTGCGTGTCTTTGGCCGAGAGGCTCAGAACACGCAGTTGAGACTTGCGCCGCGCGCCATTCTTCTTAAGCTCTCGCTTCGCTTCCACGGCGCCTACCCTGGGATCAGAAACCAACAACAAGCTCACACTGGAGCACCCATAACATGAGCACCGCACGCAAGATCCTTCTCGTTGATGATGATGAGGATTTGCGCGGATCGCTGCAAGACCAGCTGGCGATGCACGACGAGTTCGATATCACGGTTGCAGGAACAGCCACCAAAGGCATCGAAAAAGCAAAGTCCGGCCATCATGATCTCGTCGTCTTCGACGTCGGTCTACCGGACATGGACGGCCGCGAAGCAGTTCGCCAACTGCGCAAGACCGGTTTCAAAAGCCCGATCATCATGTTGACGGCGAATGACAGCGATGCCGACCAGATCTTGGGGCTGGACGCCGGTGCAAACGACTACGTCACTAAACCCTTCAAATTCGCCGTGCTTCTAGCCAGGATTCGCGCGCAGCTTCGCCAACACGAACAGAGCGAAGACGCCGTCTTCAATCTCGGTCCTTACACGTTCAAGCCCGCTGCCAAGTTGCTGGTGGACGCCCAAGGCACCAAAATCCGTCTGACCGAAAAAGAAACGTCAATCCTCAAATACCTTTATCGCTCAAGCGAAAAGGTCGTCACACGCGAAGTCCTTTTGCACGAAGTCTGGGGCTACAACGCCGGCGTCACAACCCATACGTTGGAAACCCACATCTACAGGCTAAGGCAAAAAATCGAAGAAGATCCGTCAAAGGCCGAAATCCTGGTGACTGAAGCTGGCGGATATAAACTGGTACCTTAGCAACACCCTGGCACCCATCCAGCCGTTATCCCAGTTCTCAACGACCCGTCACCTGGACCACTCCCCCCGAATCATCGCTCCTTGAACGCACAGCCAACCCTGGCAACCAACGGGAACGATGATGACGACCGACTCACTGACTGCACCCTTCACGAAAATTGCATTGTTCGACGGCCTTGCCGCCGAGCATCTTCAACGCATTGCGCGGACAGCCGAACGCATCGTTTTCCAACCGGGCGACGTCATCCAGACCGAACATGACATACCCGAAGCTGCAATCTTGATTGTCTCTGGCAAGGCTTTGGCCGTCGAAGACCCGTCGGATGAAAAGGGCGAAACCATTCCCGCCGGGTCGCTCGTTGGCGAACTGGCGATGATCATTCCATCACGTGCAGTAACAACCGTGGTCGCACGCAGCTCAGTCCGGGCTTTCCGGATCACCCGCGATGACATGCGCCAAATCATGGAAGACGCTCCCGCAATCGCGGACCATTTGATCGAGAAAATTTCCGGTCGGCTAAACGTCATGGCTGCGGAAATGCGTCGCGTCGACAAGGCTATTGCCAACGCCGTAGACAGGCTCCCGCATACCATCGCAACGGACAAGCAGCCAACCAGCACGCTTGCCATGCATTAATCCACTTCAGATCTGTGGAAATTCAGGCCTAAAACGCGCAACGCCCAACCCTGGGGGGCAGGGTTGGGCGCAATAGCGCTTTCGCGCATGGCATCGGGAGGGAAGCCGACGCCCCAGGCGGTGTCTTCGGATAGACGGGGGGAGCTACCGAGACAGGTGACATCGCCTGTGTGTTGCTGATCTAAGCGCACAATCGTGAGATTCAATAGGGGCCAAGACCGTCGATCACAAAAACGTGATCGCGATTTTGTAGTTATCCCCAGATATGGCCTTGGTCCGAGGCGAATACGCCACATTGATGCGGCGCGCACAGTTTGAGCGGCGCGCGGCGCCGACAGGCCTACGGATGCGCCCGGGTCAAGCCAACAGGCTTGATTTTGAACATGCTGACATCCAGCTCACCGCCCTTTTCCAGATTGCCAACCTTGACGGTTGTTTCCAGATTCTGAGCATCCAACGTCGTCCACTGCTGCAGCTCAAACGGTTCTTTCGACATAATCAGCGTGATGCGCCCAGGAGAGTCGGGGCTCTTGTCCTGAAGAGCAACCGTTACCGTATCGGCAATCTCCTCCACCCGCAAAATCTTGGCGTCTTTCAGGAGGTTCACTTCCTTACGCAGAAGTAGTCTGAAGGGTGTCTGATCCAGCGCAACGCGATCTTCTGTTTCAATATCAAGATCTTGCACCGCGAGATACTCGCCATCCGAGACTATGAGCTGACGCGAAGGGCGATTGTATTCGAACCGGAATTTTCCAGGACGTTTCACGAAAAACTTGCCGCGCATGCGCTTCTTGTCGGCACCGATCTGGATGAATTTGCCCTGGAGCGTCGTCAGCGAATTGAAGTACTCATCGACTTTCTTCACCAGCGCGGTCTGCTCCGGCGCGAGCACCACACCGTCTCCGGCAGGCGCAACCTCGGCATTCCAACCGTTACCGCCAACTGCAGCGGCCGCCGCGTCCTTATCACCTTCCGCGATAGCGGGACCGGCGAGCAGCGCAGCCAAAGCGCCAACCAACACCAGTCTTTGAACAGAAAGTCTCATCAATCCCCCGGGTCCTTTGATTCGAAATTCTTGTATACACAGCGACGTGACATTCCCCAACAATGCGTCGAGAAATAGACCAGCTAAGGCATGCTTTGGCCCCAACCAACAGACTTTCCCTGTGAAAAACTAGAAACTTCGACCGGCATGCGCAGACATGGCGGCCAGCAACCCGCCTGACTTACTCGTCGGAGTGGTCCACCGCCAGAACGTGACGACGGCCCTTGCTGTCCGGGGCGGACACGATGCCCTCATCTTCCATGCGCTCAACCAGGTCAGCCGCCCGGTTGTAGCCAATCGACAACCGCCGCTGCACGTAGCTGATCGAAACCTTGTTGTCGCGGCGGACCAGATCCACGGCCTCATCGAACAAATCCCCAGTCTCGCTCCCACGCTCGGGCTTACCGGAACCTGTGTCGTCGCTGACCTTGTGCTCGGTGATATCGTAGATGTAGGACGGCTCGCCCTGATCCCGCAGATGCTGCGCGATATCCTCAATCTCATCGTCTGAAACGTAAGCCCCGTGAACCCGCACGGTCTGCCCGCCATTCGCCGCATAAAGCATGTCGCCATGGCCCAAGAGCTGCTCGGCACCTTGCTCGCCAAGAATTGTCCGGCTGTCGACCTTGCTGGCGACCTTGAACGAAATTCGCGTCGGGAAGTTCGCCTTGATCGTACCGGTGATGACGTCGACCGATGGACGCTGCGTCGCCATGATCAAATGAATACCGGCCGCACGAGCCTTCTGCGCAATGCGCTGTACGGCAACCTCGACATCCTTGCCGGCCGTCGTCATCAAATCTGCGAACTCGTCGATGACCACCACGATGTTGGGCATTGGCTCAAGATCAAGCTGCTGATCTTCGTAGATCGCCTTGCGCGTCGTACGGTCAAACCCAGTCTGCACCCTGCGAACGATTGGCTCACCGCGCTCAATCGCCCGGCGCACGCGCTTGTTGAAGATGTCAAGCCGGCGCACGGACAGCTTCGCCATCCGCCGATAGCGCTCTTCCATTTCAGACACGACCCAGTTCAATGCGGAGACGGCCTTGTCCGGCTCGGTGACAACAGGGCACAGCAGGTGCGGAATCCCATCGTAAACCGAAAGCTCCAGCATCTTCGGATCAATCATGATGAAGCGGCAGTCATCCGGATCGTTCATGTAAAGAAGCGACAAGATCATCGCGTTAAGTCCAACGGACTTACCTGAACCCGTCGTGCCAGCTACAAGCAAATGCGGCATCTGCGCCAGGTCCGCGATCACCGGCTCACCCGAAATCGATTTGCCCAGCGCCATCGGCAACGAACCGACTGCATCTACAAACGCTTCCGCTTCCAGCAATTCGCGCAGCATGACTTTTTCTTTGCGCGCATTCGGTAATTCGATGCCGATCGCGTTGCGCCCAGGCACAACGGCAACGCGAACGCTCATCGCGCTCATCGAGCGCGCGATGTCATCCGACAGCCCAATGACACGCGAGGACTTCGTTCCACGCGACGGCTCCAGTTCGAACATCGTAACGACAGGGCCCGGCTTGATATCGCGGATCTCACCCGTAATACCAAAGTCACCCAACGTCTCTTCGAGAAGTTCGGCGCTACCTTGCAAAGCAGAGCGCATCACATCCAGCGGAACTTTCGCAGCAACTTGGTCTTTCAGTAGCCGCAACGGGAAGCGCGAGTATGCCGTCTTCTGAACCGCTGCAGGAACGATCCGGCGTTTTGCCGATTTCGCCTTCGGTTTTGCTGGGACTTCAAGCTCTGGCTCGCTCGCCACCGCAATGCCGCCATCGAAATCAATATCGTTTGGAATTTGCGGCGCGAACTTCCGGGCTATTCGGCTGGCATCAACCGACACATCCTCGGTGCCGATCTCACTTTCGAAGCCGTCGTCATCCTCGTGCTCTTCCACAAACGTCCGGGCGGCAGGCTGTGTCGTCTCAAGCTCCGCGTCCGGCAACTCTTCAGCTTGGGCGTGAGAATACAAACGGTCCGACAAACTGAAAGAGGGCTCGGGCCGGCCGTCATCCGGCAAATCCCGAACCGTCCGGCGCGTGGATGAATAGTGATGCACGCGCTCACGTACGCCATGAGCAGCGGCGCGCAAACCATGATGCAGGGCGTCGGCAGTCTCACGGACGTCCGCGATATCGGGCAGCTCCTTGTGCTTTACCGACTGAGAGACGTCCGCCAACGTTGCGCCGATGCTGTGAACGACAGCCGCGAAACCGGCAACACACAGGAACAAGCCGGCGAGAACCGGCCCAACGCTTCCGCTGACAAACCCGGCCAGCGTCGCCATGAAACTATAAACGAGATCTCCGGCAATACCGCCGAACCCGCTGCTCAACGGCCACCCTTCATGCGCCGGCAGCGAAGACACTGCGCCTGCGAGAAGCAGAACGGACAACGGAAAGAACGCGGCCTTAACCCGCAACTTTTCAACCCGGCCGCTTAAGACAAGCTCAAGCCCCCAGAACATGGGAGCGAGCAAGACAACCGCTGAAGCCCAGCCCAACGACTGCAACAACAGATCCGCGACTGCGGCCCCGGCTGGACCAAGCAGATTACCGCTGGACCCGGGCCAAGCCGGCGTTCCGTGTCCGATATTCGATGAAAGCAGGCTCGCCCAACAGGCGGAGATCACGAACAGCAAAGCCCAGCCGCAGATACGGCCCATGCCGCGCGACAACCGTTCTTCCAACCAACTCGGAAGCAACGGACGCTGTTCAACGTAATCGTTGTTGGACAACATCGACACTTAACAAACTCTTACGCGGCGACTTCTACTATGCGTTCCAACGCTTGTTTGATCGTGGCCTCATCCTGAACTAGTGCCACACGAACGTAGTCAGTTCCCGGATTTACACCGCTCCGATCAACAGAGCCTAGAAACGCGCCCGGAATGACTTTGACACCGCAGCGTTTCCATAAGGTTACCGAAGCCTCTTCACCTCCACCTAAACCGCTGACGTCCAACCAAAGAAAAAATCCGCCCGCTGGCCGCTCATAACCCAATCTGCCGTCCAACACCGCATCACAAACGTCGAACTTGCGCTGGTACGCCTGCCGGTTGGCGATCACATGCTCTTCGTCTGCCCAGACCAGCGCCGACACATGTTGTACAGGGCCCGGCATTTGCGGCCCGATGAGATTTCGCAGCTCAGTCAACGATGAGAGAAAGCCGCCATCGCCGGCTACAATGCCCGATCGCAAGCCCGGCAAGTTGGACCGCTTGGACAGTGAGTTGAATACGAGAAGATTCCGAAACGCCTCGCCGGCCCCAGCTTCCAACCCACCCGGCGGAGGCGCGCCATTGTAGATTTCCGAATAGCACTCATCGACAAACAGCATGAAGTCATGCCGCCGCGCCAACGCTAGCGCTCTCTCCAGATAGCCCCGTGTTGCAATGGCGCCCTGCGGATTAGCTGGAGAGCAGAGGTAGAACGCGGCCGTGCGCTTCAGCAAAGCGTCGTCCCGCGCGATCGCATCCAAGTCCGGCAAGTGCCCAGTCTCAGGAGTCGCGTTCAAAAACACAGGCTCGGCACCAGCGGCGTACGCGGCACCCATGTAAACTTGATAGTAAGGGTTGCACATCAATACCGCTGGCGGCTCGCCACATGACGCTATTCGGCCAACAGCTGCGAAGCACGCGTAGAGCAACCCTTCGCGCGACCCGTTGCACGGCAAGATTTCCCGGCTCGCATCCAAACGAACGCCATACCGGCGCTCCACCCATCGCGCGATAGCCTCACGCAATGCATCCGTTCCACGGATCGTAGGATATTTGGCAAGAGAAGCCTCAGCCTCTGAAAGGGCACTGGCAGCGAACGTCGGCATCGTTTCACGCGGCTCGCCCAAGGTCAGGTCGATCGTTTCGCGATGCTCTGGCACAACCGAAGCCAGGAGCGTACGCAACCGCGAGAACGGTGACAGCAGCGTCCCGTCCGTCAGCAACCCCAATCCAGATAGCGGTGACGCGCCAACCATTCTTCCTCCTTCTTCACCCCGAATGGGTCACCGTTCGCTTACACCAGCAAACACCAAACCGCGCAATCCCATCCAAAACAAAAAGGGCAGCAACCCGAAAGCTGCTGCCCGACACCGTCCAAACTCTCGCGAAGCTAGCGAACCCGTCTCGGGTTCATATAGAGGTCACCCTCTTGCCGCTCCAGCTTGATCTCGACTTTGCCCTTCTGCATCTGCTTATAGAGCGACTTCATATGTTGCCGGCACTCGCCGTTGAAGATCATCAAGCCACCAAACAACTTCAACACAGTCAGCAACCGCTTCTCGGCGTGATAGCCCTTCTTCACGCGCCCGCGCCACTTGCCGCCGATCGAGAACACCTTGCCGTCGATGTAACCGACCTGCTCGTTGCTCTGGTCATAAAGGGTATAGTCACCACCGAGGTTGATGATGTTCCGCCGCAACCGGAAAAACTCCGGCTTGTTTTGTTCGTCGATCAAGAAGAACGAAAAGTTCTCCGGCATGAACGGCCACTTGTTCGCCGACCGTTCAAGATAGACCATGTAATTGTCGTCATCGGTGTTGATCGAATACGTCATCACCGGCAGCCCTCGCGCACCAAGTGTCTGCGCGATAGAGCGGCCAAGCATCAGGTCCATCGTCGCGCGCCAGTTGAGGTTCTCGGTAAACATCTTCAGAACCAAACGGCGATCGAGACCATCGGCTTTCTTCCAAAGGTCTTCGCGATAAGCCAGCAGACCCGTCCGCTCACCATCCTCAATGACCTCTGCGAACACGTCCATGTCCACGGTGAACTGACGCGACTTCGCGCGGTTGCGCGTTCGCTTGTAAAAACCGAATTCGGTGAAGTTGAAATCTGTGAGCCAGATGTCGACGAGAAACTCGTTGTAGCCGGTCGCTGTTTCCGGCTTCTTGCGCGCGGTAACAACCTTCTTGTTCTTCGACTGCGCCTTGCGCTTTTCGAGTTCTTCCGCCCGCGCTTCACGCGCAGCTTCGTTGGCAGCAGCTTCGGCGGAACGGGCAGAGGAGGCCGCGCTCATGGTCATGATCCCCTAAGGTTCGAGGTTGAACGCGGAACAAACGATTCGTTTGATCACACGGTACCACCGGCGGCCAGCAGCCCAAGCCAACCCAGCCAAATGCCTTGGAAAAGCTGTGGATTTATATGCTCGCGGTGCAGAACCTAACGTAAAGGATCAGTGTGCCCCTTATAGCACACGCCTAAAGACAGTTTTATCTCCTGCGCTATTTTTGATTGCATGCCTGATCTTGGTCGAGAACGATTAACCATTGTTTTGTTTGTACCGCGTGGGGGTAAGTATGAATTTGATCTCTCGACTGAGTGTTATAGCTCTAGGCGCCATGGTAGGCGGCTGCGCAACGCACCCGCTTCCTGAAGATTTCTCCAGAAAATCGACTAGAGACTTGGTCCAAGCAGTTCGCTGCGAACTTGCACAGGGTGTGGCATCACTACCTGACGCCACTCCTAAAGAGTTACGCAATTCCGTAGCTGGTATCGACTTTAAACTGAACATGAATGAGGAAACGAGTGCAACGGCAGGTAAGCTAGCACTAACTGATCCGGTCAGCGGCGGAAGCTTTTCGCTCGATCTTACGGGCAGCTCAGAGAAATATCGGAATAACGAGCGAAAATTCCGCATCATTGATACGTTCGAAAAACTTGAAGAAATAAGCCGCAGTGAGCAGTGTAATCAAGAATTCCAACGGGCAAACTTCGTCTATCCAATCGCCGGCAGGATTGGCTTGGATGAAATCGTCACAACTTTCTGGGACGTGAACAGCTTATCGACTCTAAACCCCGTTGAAAAACAAAGTGCATTTTCGGATAAGATCGTGTTCAAGACAAAATTGAGCGCAGGGTTGAATCCATCCCTGACGCTCAGCACAAGAGCTGCCGGTCTGCATCTCACCAATCTATCTGTTGATGGCGTTGCCGTACGAGAAGACATACACCAGTTGACGATTTCAATGGATCTTGAAAATCCCAAGCGAAACGCCGTCAATCCCAACAAGGCCCGAAGCCAAGCTCCTACTGAACAGAAAACGCTTCTAAAGAACGTTCCAGTTGCGCCTTATGTTGACGACGGCCCTGCCATTATGCCTTCCGGACGAGGCTCTAGCAGTGCAGTAGATAACGTTATCCGCGAGCTCAACTATCAACGGCAGCTGGATGACCTTCGATCCTTGCCAGTGCTCCCGTTAAGATAACTAACGCGCACCAAAAATGGCGCTGCCCACGCGGACGTGGGTGGCGCCAAATTTTATCGCGGTCTCATAATCCGAACTCATACCCATGCTGCGCGCCTGCAAGCCGCACTCAGTGGCAAGCTTGTCCAAAAACGCAAAGTGCACCGCAGGCTCTTCATCCACCGGCGGAATGCACATGAGCCCAGCCAGCTGAAGCCCTAGCTCGCCGCGGCAGTGCTCAACAAATGGCTTCGTGTCCTTTGGCATCACGCCGGCCTTCTGCTCTTCCTCGCCTGTGTTCACCTGAACAAAAAGCTCCAGCGTCCTCCCCTGCTTTGCCATCTCGTCCGCGATGGCTTTGGCGATCTTCGGCCGGTCGATGGAATGGATCGCGTCAAAAAACGAAACCGCTTCCTTCGCCTTGTTCGATTGCAACGGCCCGATGAGATGCACGGCGATATCCGGATAGCGTGCCTTTAGCTCCGGCCACTTTCCCATCGCCTCCTGCACACGATTTTCGCCAAACACACGATGACCAGCCTGCAAAATCGGCTCGATGTGTTCCGCATCAAACGTCTTGCTCACCGCGATCAACTGCACGTCCGCGCCCACGCGGCCGTCTTCACGTGCCGCCTCTGCAATACGCGCGTTGATTTCATTGTAGGCTGTCACAGCTTCGATCATATCTAGTCCAGGCTAGCGGCGCTTCTTGGATTTTGCGGCAGGCTTTTTTGTCTCAAACGGCTGGAAGTCATTCTCGTCACTGCCCAGCAAAGACATGTAGCGAATGTTCATGAACAGCTTCTCGCGGCCAACTTTCTCTTCCTGCAGAACGCCAAGTTCACACAGCCGCTTGAGATCCTTCGATGCCTTTTCTCGATGTCCAAGCCCGCGCTCAACAACGTTTCCGATGCGGCTGTAAGGCTGCGTGAAGATCACGTCGATCAACTCTCGCGTATAGATCCGTGGTGCTTGTTCGCGCACATAATCGGCGGTCGCTTCCATGAGATCATGAACCGCACCGATTTTCGCACTTGTCCACCGCGCCGTGCTCTCCACGCCATCCAGCATGAACAACACCCAAGGCTCCCACGCCTCCTTGGTCGTCACTTCCAGAAGCAGCCTGTAATAGTCGGCACGGTTCCACAAAATGTACCGGCTCAAATACAGCGTTGGCAGATCCAGCAATCCCTCTTGAATAAGATAAAGGATGTTAATGACACGCCCGGTCCGTCCGTTGCCATCGATGAAAGGATGGATCGCTTCGAACTGATAGTGAGCTGCCGCCATTCGGACAACAGGGTCAATGTCTGTTTCTTCGTTGAGGAACTTCTCCCAATTTGCGAGCAGATCGCGCAACAAAACCTCGCCTTCCGGCGGTGTGTAAATCACCTCACCACTCAACTTGTTGGTCAGCTTTGTGCCGGGCACGCCTCTGACGTCGAGATCGACGCCTTTCAATTCCCGGCAGATGTCCACGACCGTCCGCGTCGATATCGGGCGTTCTGACAGGGCCCTGAAACCGTGATTGAGCGCGGACCGGTAACGGGAAGCCTCCTTGGTCGCCGCGTCCGATCCACTATCCTCCTTAAGGCTGGCCTCGCGAAACAGCGCGTCGTTCGTCGTCACGATGTTCTCGATTGCGGAACTATCTTTGGCTTCCATGATCGGTATCGCATTGACGAGCACGGTTTGGTCCGGGATACGCCGTCCGCGCTCCTTCAATGCCGCGAGCGCGGCATGCACAGAGGCGCATTTCTTCAAAACTGCTTTTGTTTCAAGATCCGGCTTCGGAGGAAGCTTGGGCAGGCCATTATAGGGCTGTGTAGGGCTGAAGCGGCTCATACGTCTGAAAAATCCAATTTTTGCGACATGTCCAGAAGATATGTCGTAACCACCGACATGTCATCCGAATATGTCGGGAAAAAGAGCAATTTACGACACATTAGCTGAATGCGTCGCCGAAGCCGACACATCATCCTAATGTATCGTGTTTTTGCATTTTTTACGACATATCGTGGGCCGGTGACTCAGCGCCCCCAGTCCAGCCGCCACACCATCCTGTAACCGCTTGACCGTCTTTGAATTCCAGGCTCTTTTCCGCCTCGACCATCGCCCAAGAAAGAGACGATTAACCAAACCATGGCCACCGAACGCGAACGCTATAACGCCCCTGCCCGCGAAAAACACTGGCAGGAGGCCTGGGCCAAGGCGGACATTTTCAAAGCCGCAGCCGACGAGTCCCGTCCGAAATCCTACGTGCTCGAGATGTTTCCCTATCCCTCGGGCCGCATTCACATGGGCCACGTGCGCAACTACGCAATGGGCGACGTGCTCGCCCGCTACAAGCGCGCCTGCGGGTTCAACGTTCTCCACCCCATGGGCTGGGACGCCTTCGGCATGCCGGCGGAAAACGCCGCGATTGAACGTTCAACCCATCCGGCGACTTGGACCTACGCCAACATCGACACGATGAAGACGCAGCTGAAGTCCATGGGCCTCTCCCTGGACTGGTCGCGCGAGATCGCCACCTGCAACGTCGACTACTACCAGCACCAGCAACAGATCTTCCTCGACATGCTCAAGAAGGGCCTGGCGTATCGCAAGTCCTCAA
>JBGTSB010000063.1:0-13492 GCA_041940525.1 Hyphomicrobium sp. | reverse complement strand
CACCGGCATCGAAGAGCACAATGGATATGGCATTGCGTTCATCGAGGCGACCCGGCAGATCAGACAGAAGATGCCGCTGGTTCATGTTTCAGGCGGCGTTTCTAACTTGTCGTTCGCGTTCCGTGGCAACGAACCCGTGCGCCAGGCCATGCATTCGGTATTCCTGTTCCACGCCATCCGCGCCGGGATGGACATGGGCATCGTCAATGCCGGACAGCTGACATTGTATGATGACATTCCCGAAGAGCTGCGCGAGCTGTGCGAGGACGTCGTTCTGAACCGCCGCGACGACGCAACGGACCGGCTTCTTGATGCCGCCGCACGCTTCAAGGGTGATGGTACCACGAAGGTCAAGGAAAAGGACCTCAAGTGGCGCGAAGGCAGCGTAGAAGAGCGCCTGACGCACGCGCTGGTCCACGGTATCAACGACTACATCGAAGACGACACCGAAGAAGCGCGCCAGAAACTGCCCAAGCCGCTGGCGGTGATCGAAGGCCCGTTGATGGACGGCATGAATGTCGTGGGTGATCTGTTTGGCGCTGGCAAGATGTTCCTGCCTCAGGTCGTCAAGTCAGCGCGTGTGATGAAGCAGGCCGTTGCGTACCTTCAGCCTTACCTGGAAGAAGAAAAGAAAGCGTCCGGACTGGACGCCATGCCATCCGCCGGCAAGGTCGTCATGGCGACGGTAAAGGGTGACGTGCACGATATCGGCAAGAATATCGTCGGTGTCGTCTTGCAGTGTAACAACTACGAGGTCATCGATCTGGGCGTGATGGTGCCAGTTCAGAAGATCCTGGAAACGGCCAAGAAGGAAAAGGCGGACATCATAGGTTTGTCTGGCCTGATCACGCCGTCTCTTGATGAGATGTGCCACGTCGCAGCCGAGATGGAACGCGAAGACTTCGCCGTGCCGCTGTTGATTGGCGGTGCCACGACCAGTCGCGTCCACACGGCCGTGAAGATCAGCCCCAACTACAACAAGGGCCAGGCGATCTACGTGCTCGATGCCAGCCGCGCTGTTGGCGTTGTCTCGTCGCTACTCTCCGAAACGGACCGGGTTGGCTACATCGAAAAGATTAAGGCCGACTACGTGAAAGTCCGTGATGGGCATTTGCGCAATGAAGCGAAGAAAAACCGCATCTCCGTCACCGCCGCGCGCGACAACAAGTTCAACATCGACTGGTCCAATTATCAGCCACCGAAGCCATCGTTCTTGGGCACGAAGACGTTCAAGGCTTACGACCTGAAGAAGCTAGTGCCTTACATCGATTGGACTCCGTTCTTTCAAACGTGGGAACTGGCCGGCCGTTACCCGAAAATCCTCACGGACAACAAGGTCGGCGCCGAGGCCAAGAAGCTTTTCGATGACGCTCAGATGCTGCTCAAGCGCATGATCGCTGAGAACTGGATGCAGGCAAACGCGGTCGTTGGCTTCTGGCCTGCCAACAGCGAAGGCGACGACATTACGATCTTCACCGGCGAGGATCGCAAAACGCAACGCGCTACGCTCTATACCTTGCGCCAGCAGATCGCCCGTGATCCCCGCCGCGACCGGGCGCACACAGCCTTGGCGGATTTCGTCGCGCCAAAGGACACCGGCCTCGCTGACTACATCGGCGGGTTCGCCGTCACGGCCGGCCTGGGCGAAGATGACGCGATCGAAAAGCACATCGCCAAGACTGATGACTACAATCGTATCCTGGCCAAGGCTCTGACGGACCGGCTCGCCGAAGCCTTCGCGGAACACATGCACGAACTGGTGCGGAAAGAGCTGTGGGGCTATGCGCCGAAAGAAGCACTGACAAACGAGGAACTGATCGTCGAGTCTTATCGTGGCATCCGGCCGGCGCCCGGCTATCCAGCTCAGCCGGATCACACGGAAAAGGAAACGCTTTGGTCCTTGATGAATGTTGAGGCCGAGGCCGGCATCAGTTTGACGGAAAGCTACGCTATGTGGCCCGGCGCGTCTGTTTCCGGCGTCTATTTCTCTCATCCCGACAGCCACTATTTTGGTGTCGGCAAGGTTGAACGTGACCAGGTGGAAGATTATGCGCGCCGCAAGGGCTGGGATGTCTCCGTGGCGGAGCGCTGGCTGGCGCCGGTCCTGAACTATGATCCCACGGCGCTAAAGACGACGGCAGGCGCGGCGTAAAAGTCGCGCGGTTCAGATCCGCAGCTTCAAGGATGTAGCGACGAACGACAGGAATGCTGCGCAGAAGGTAAAGATGCCGAGTGAGAACTCAGGCGCGGCAGGAGCCTTTACCGAGACCAGGGCTGCAAAGCAGAGGGCGGCCCAAAACACTGATGGCGCGATGACCACACAAAGGAAGCCCAAGTTCGCGTCAAAAAATCCGTTCGATGGAGCCCTCAGGTCGGGGGTACCATCGATATCCAAAATATCCTGCATTCGATCTCCTCGGATCTGGCATGCTAAGATCGTATGAGCTGTTAAGCCCAAAACCGATCCGCCGCCTCGAATCGATCGACCTTTACAGTAGAACATTAGCCTAAGCCCAAAATGGGGCGAATAATAAAGGGTAAAACGACCTTTAAAGTTCGTTGAAAAATGAAGCGTGGAACGAAATGACGCGGACGTCATCGTTGTTGGCGGTGGCCATAACGGTCTGACAACAGCGGCCTATCTCGCCAAGAGAGGGCTAAAACCGCTTGTTTTCGAAAAGAATAGCCAAATCGGCGGGGCGGCGATTACCGAAGAGTTTTATCCCGGCTTCTGTAACTCTGTTGCGTCCTACACCGTCAGTCTTCTCAATCCCAAAATCATTTCGGACCTAGAGCTTCATCGTTTCGGTTTGCGCATCGTGGAGCGTAACGCTGCGAATTTCTGGCCGGTTGATGAGCAGCGCGCGCTGCTTTTCCCGTACGGCCAGGCCGCCCGGCAGGCGGCGATCGCGGCATTTTCCAGGCACGACGCTGAGCGCTTGCCGGCCTATGACGCGGCATTGGACAGGGCTGCCGCGGTCATCCGCCGATACCTCTTGCAGGCGCCACCAAACGCTGGCGGCGGTCTCGCAGAGACACTGCGCAGTGTCGCGCTCGGCTATGAGGCTTGGTCACTGCCGCTGGAAGACAAGCGCATTCTGACGGCTCTCTTCACCAAATCCGTTTCGGACTTTCTTGATGAGTGGTTCGAGAACACCACGGTCAAGGCAGCCTTTGCGTTTGACGGCATCGTTGGTGCCTACGCGGCGCCAACGACACCCGGTACGGCTTACGTGCTGTTGCACCACTGCTTCGGTGAGGTGAACGGCAAGCCGGGCGTCTGGGGTCACGCGATCGGCGGTATGGGTGCGATCACGCAAGCCATGCGCCTCTCCGCCGAAGACGCCGGCGCGCGCATCGTGACAGGCAAGGCGGTCAAACAAATTCTGGTCGAGAACGGCCGGGCTACCGGCGTTGAACTAGAGGACGGCAGTGTTCATCGCGCGCCGGCCGTCGCCGCGAACGTCGGACCGAAACTGCTATTTCGTGACCTCCTGGCCCCCGAAGCCGTATCGCCCGAAACCCGCGACCGCTTCCTGCGCATCAAGACCGGCTCTGGCACATTCCGGATGAACGTTGCGCTGTCGGAGTTGCCGGACTTCACCGCGCGGCCGGGAACGCACCAGCAGGATCATCACACCGCCGGCATCGTCATTGGGCCAACGATGGACTATCTGGAGCGCGCCTATCTAGACGCGCGGACCCACGGCTGGTCGCAGGAGCCTGTGGTCGAAATGCTGATCCCATCAACGCTTGATGACAAGCTTGCACCGGCGGGCAAACATGTCGCGAGTTTGTTCGTGCAGCATGTCGCCCCGCAGCTGCCGAATGGCCGTTCCTGGGCGGACCCGGCCGAGAAGGAAGCGTTCGCGGTTCTCGTCATCGATACGGTTTCAAAGCACGCGCCGAATTTCACGTCGTCGATTGTCGCTCGTCAGGTGTTGTCGCCGTGGGATCTGGAACAACGCTTTGGTCTGATTGACGGAGACATCTTTCACGGACAGCTCTCGCTTGATCAGATCTTCTCCTTGCGGCCAGTGATGGGCCATGCCAATTACCGCATGCCGGTCGAAGGTCTCTACTTGTGTGGATCCGGCGCACATCCCGGCGGTGGCGTTACCGGCGTGCCAGGACACAACGCCGCCCTCGCCATCATCAAAGATCTGGGATAACCGCTGAGTTGATGAGGTGAGCCCCGTGCAGTTCGAACCGCCGATCCCCATTCTGCGTATCTTCGACGAGGCCAAGATGCGCGAATTCTATGTCGGCTATCTTGGCTTCAAGATTGACTGGGAGCACCGCTTCGAACCGGGCACACCGCTGTACGTTCAAGTCTCGCGCTCGGGCTGCGTCCTCCACCTGTCAGAACACGTCGGTGATGCGACACCCGGATCAGCGCTGCGTATCCACGTTGATGACCTAGACGCGCTGCATCGCGAACTGACAGACAAGCAATACAAGTACTATCGCCCCGGTATCGAGGAGCAGCCTTGGGGGCGAGACATGAAGGTGCAAGACCCATTCGGTTCCAGGCTCATCTTCCATGCTCCAAACAGCGCCTGAACAAGTCCATGCTGCGAATATCCAAAGACATCGTCATCGACGACCGATTTCTGGAGGAGCGGTTTATCCGCGCTTCCGGGCCCGGTGGCCAGAACGTCAATAAGGTGGCTACCGCTGTCGAACTGCGGTTTCACGCGCGTCGCTGCAGGGCTTTGCCCGACGCTGTCTACCTGCGCCTGAAAAAGATCGCGGGTAGCCGCATGACGGATGAAGGCGAGATCGTGGTACGGGCCGACCGCTTTCGCACGCAAGAACGCAACCGGGACGATGCCAGAGCGCGCATTGCTAACATGGTTCGCGAGGCCTTTGTCGCCCCGAAACGCCGTATCGCGACCCGGCCGTCAAGCGCGGCCAAGAAGCGCCGGGTCGACACCAAGGTGAAGCGCGGAAACGTCAAACGCCTGCGCCAGAACAAGCCAACGATCGACTGATGGCCCTCAAAGGCCGTGCCAGCTACCGCAGTGTCTTCAGGTAAGCGATGATATCGGCCCGGTCCGATGCGTTGGCCACCGGCGGGTAGGCCATTTTGTTACGCGGCACGACGCCTTGTGGATTTGCCAGGAATTTATCCAGTGCCGCATCCGTCCAAACGAGCCCCTTGGCCTTGGCGGCTAGGAAGGCATCGGAATATTCAAAGTCCGCCCGCGTGCCCGCCGTGGCGCCTGCGACGCCAGCAAGAGTCGGAGCCGGACCCGGCTCTTCGTCGGCACTCAACGAATGACAAGCTAAGCACTCATCCGTCAGTTGCTCTCCGCGGCTCACGTCTTGCGCCATCGCCAAAGAGCCAAAGCTCAAGGCTAATCCTGCAGCCGCTGCTTGAATTATGAATCTGCCGAAATGCATCGTGGCCCCCGTACGCCTGAAAAGTGTCCCGAGCACATCATTGCGCTTTTCACGCAAGGGTATCGTTAGCCAACAAGAATGGCAATTTTCTAACGTGCCGGGGCAGCAGCCTTCGCCTTGCCTTTGGCGGGAACCTTGCCAGCGCGCTTCTGAACAGGAGCTGAATCGCCCGGCGGAAGGTGCTTATTCCAATACGGATCTGGGCCGAAGGTCTTGGCCAGCATGTCTAAAAACACGCTGACCTTCGCGGGCATGAAGTCACGAGACGGATAGACCGCGTAGATCGCCATGTGCGAGGAACCGCGATATTGAGGCAAGACGCGCTGCAGCGCACCGGAACGCAAGTCCTCGCCCACTTCCCAGGTGCCGCGCAGCCCCAGCCCGTGACCCGCGAGGATCGCGGCGTGGATCATCTCCGAAGAGTTGGAGTGAATATTGCCGGAGACCCGCACACTGTGCTGCTGGCCATCCTGCCCCTCAACCCGCCAGGCGTCCTGAGCACCGGCCGATAGGCAGTTGTGGGCTTCCAGATCATCGAGTGAATTCGGCACGCCTGCCCGCTCCAGATAGGCTGGAGCCGCGACGACAACGCGGTGATCGGGGGACAACTTGCGGGCCACAAGAGACGAATCCTGCAGCTCACCGATGCGGATCGCTAGGTCGAAACCCTCGCGGATAATGTCGACGATGTTGTCCGTGAGATGGAAATCCAATGTGATTTCTGGGTGATTGGACAAGAAGCCGGGAAGAAGCGGCGCGACGTGCTGCCGGCAGAACGACGTTGGCGCGGTAATCTTCAGTTGCCCGCGCGGCTGAGTGTTACGCCGGGAGACGAAATCATCCGCCTCTTCAACCAAGCTCAGAATGTCGACCACACGTTTGAAGTAGCCCTGACCGGTCTCGGTCAAGGTAAGCTGACGTGTTGTGCGCTGGAATAAACGTGCACCCAGCCGATCCTCCAACATGCTGATGCGTTTGGAAACGACGGCAGGCGACAAACCCATGTCACGGCCCGCGGCCGACATATTGCCGGTGCGTGCGACGCGTGCGAAGATATCTAGGTCGCTGATGGCTGACATGGGTGCATTCCCATTTCTGTGGCAGATCATCATTTCTTTATGGTTGCAAATGACTGAAAGTAGGTCCTTCAGGACGCAAGGTCGCACAGGTCCTATTCCATATCATTGAAAAAACCTCGCGTCTGCGAGTCTTCACGCCGACGCTGAACGCGCGGCGCAAACCTGCCTGGGAGCAAAAACGGGATGCAATTCCTGGAGCCAGATCAAGGCGTTATTCGGCGGCGCAAGCTCATTCTTACGGGACTGAATTCTGTCATCGATCCAGCGCAGATCATTACCGATGAGGACGGCCGCCGCGCCTATGAGACAGATGCCCTGACCGCGTACAAATGTATGCCTCTGGCGGTCGTGCTCCCCCGGACAACCGAAGAGGTTGCGGCAGTTCTGCGCTATTGCAACGAGAACGACGTCAAGGTCGTTGCCCGCGGCGCGGGCACATCGCTGTGCGGAGGCGCGCTGCCATCGGAAGATTCAATCGTCGTCGGCGTTTCCAAAATGAATCGCGTCCTCGACATTGACTACGACGGCCGGACAGCACGCGTGGAAGCGGGCATTACCAATCTGGCGATCTCTTCAGCGGTATCGCCGGAAGGCTTCTTCTACGCGCCCGATCCCTCAAGCCAGCTGGCCTGCACGCTGGCCGGCAACCTCGCCATGAACTCCGGTGGGGCTCATTGCCTGAAATACGGCGTGACGACCAACAACGTCCTTGGCGTGCGCTTGGTCACGATGGAGGGCGAGATTGTTGATATCGGCGGCCCGCAGTTGGACGCGGAAGGGTATGACCTTCTAGGCCTGATCATCGGCTCCGAAGGTCAGTTTGGCATCATAACAGAAGCGACCGTGCGCATCTTGAAGGCGGCCGAAGGCGCGCGCCCCATGATGCTGGGTTTCGACTCCGCGGCCAAGGCTGGCATTTGCGTGGCGCGCATCATCGGTTCAGGCATCATACCCGTGGCCATCGAGTTCATGGACAAACCCGCAATCGACGTCTGCGAAGCTTTCGCCAAGGCCGGTTACCCGAAGGATGCCGAAGCTCTGCTCATAGTAGAGGTGGAGGGCTCCGAAGACGAAATTAATGAGCGCCTGCATCAAGTCTCGGAAATTGCGCGCCCGCTCAATCCATCTAGCGTCATCGTCGCAGACAGCGAAGAGCAGGCCGCACGCATATGGAAGGGCCGCAAGGCGGCATTTGGTGCGATCGGCCAAATCTCCGATTACCTGTGTATGGATGGTACGATCCCGCTTTCGGCCCTGGCGTCTGTGCTGGAGGATATCGGCCGGATCTGCAATGGCTACGGCCTGAAGGTGGCAAACATCTTCCACGCGGGAGACGGCAACCTGCATCCACTGATCATGTACGAAGCCAATGACCGCGAAGCCGCGCATAAGGCGGAACTTGCCGGCGCCGAGATCCTGAAACTGTGCGTCGAAGTCGGCGGTTGTCTCAGCGGAGAGCACGGCGTGGGCGTTGAAAAGCGCGACCTGATGCACGTCCAGTTTTCTGAAACGGACTTGGCTCTGCAAATGCGCATCAAGACCGTGTTCGATCCGAAATGGCTCATGAACGCCGAGAAGGTCTTCCCGCTCGATGTGCGCCATTTGAACATTGCCGATGCCGCGCCGGACGCGGCGGACGCCGCCGCTTAAGCCGCAAAGCTCAGGAGCCGCAAGGGCCGTGAACGACATCCTCAAACCAGCAACCGACTGGGAACTGCAAAGCATGGTCAAGCAGTTGGCTGCGCACAACATGTCGGTTGAGCTCGTCGGCTATGGGACGAAGCGCGCGGTCGGCCGGCCCGTCAACGCCTCCGCCGCTATCACGACGTCCGGTATCTACGGCATCGCCATGTATGAGCCGACAGAGCTTGTGATGTCGGCCCGAACCGGAACGCCTCTGTCGCAAATTGAGGTAGAGCTTGCGGCGCGTGGCCAAATGCTCGCATTCGAACCAATCGATTTAGGGCCCGCCCTTGGCACCTACGCCGGATCGCAGTCGATTGGTTCGGTATTTGCCTGCAACTTGTCCGGCCCGAGGCGCGTGCTCGCGGGTGCCGCAAGGGATCACCTCATCGGAGTCCGGGGTATCAATGGCCGCGCGGAAAAATTCCAATCTGGCGGTCGCGTCATGAAGAACGTCACGGGCATAGACGTCGGCCGGGGTTTGACGGGCAGCTGGGGCACGCTGGCGGCCATGACAGAAGTAACGTTCAAGGTTCAGCCCATCCCGGAAGATACCGTCACGCTCGTCTACGGGGGCTTGACTGACGAGCTGGCGGTGGAACTGATGTGCGCAGGCATGACCTCACCCTACGAAGTGTCCGGTACCGTGCACATGACAGCCAATGTCGCTTCCCGGCTGTTGCACGACGGCCTTGGCAATGCGGGAAAGTCGCTCACCGCGATCCGCATCGAGAACTTCCCGCGCTCGGTTGCCTACCGGAAGGAAAAGATGAAGGAGCGGCTGAAAGTCTACGGCCCGCCGCTGGAGCTGGACCAGGACGAGTCCTTGAAGTTCTGGGGCGAGATGCGCCGGCTGTCTTGCCTTTCATACAACCCGCAGACCTACCTTTGGCGCATTTCAACGGCACCGAAAACTGCCCCGAAATTGATCAATACAATCAAGCGCAACATGGACAACGTTGAGACGCTGTACGACTGGTCTGGCGGTCTTGTCTGGCTCGAAATTCCAGCGTCCGCCGATGCCGGCGCAGCTGACATTCGCAGGGCCCTCGCCACGCACGGCGGATACGCAACCTTGATACGGGCGGACGCGGAGGTTCGCGAAGGCGTTGATGTGTTCCAACCAATGACCCCGGTCGTCGAGCGCTTGTCACGCGGGCTGAAAACCGCGTTTGATCCGGCAAACATTTTCAACCCTGGCCGGATGTACGCCACGATCTGATGCTCAATGTCCGCCAGGCATTGGCATGCGGCCATACCCGGCGCATAACAGATCGTCCAATGAGACCGAAACGGCAACACGCGGCCCAGCATGCAAACTAGCTTCGACGAAAAACAACTGGCCGATCCGCGCATCGCGGAAGCGGAAAGCATCTTGCGGCGTTGCGTTCACTGCGGCTTGTGTACGGCTGTATGCTCGACCTACGTCGTTCTTGGCGACGAGCGCGACTCGCCCCGCGGCCGTATCTATTTGATGAAGGACATGTTCGAGAAGGGCGGCCGCCCAACCGCGCAAGTTCAACATCATCTGGACCGCTGCCTGTCCTGCCTGTCTTGCATGACGACGTGCCCAAGCGGTGTCGACTATATGCATCTCGTCGACTTGGCGCGCACGCATATAGAACAGCGCGGGACCCGATCTCCCAAAGAAATTTTGATGCGGCGGCTGTTGGCCTATCTCGTCCCAAACCCGAAGCGCTTTCGCTCCGCCTTGAAGCTTGCTCCGCTGGCGCGTCCGTTCATTCCCTTGATGCGCAGAACCGGTTTCAAAGAACTGGCGGCGATGCTGGAAATGGCGCCGGTGAAAATGCCGCCCGCCGCTGTCTACCAAGGACCAGGAACGGCCGCCACCTTGGAGGACCGCCGTGCGCGGGTCATCTTGTCGACCGGCTGTGCGCAGCAAGTGCTGCGGCCTGACATCAACGACAGCACGATCCGCCTACTGGCCCGGCGTGGTGTTGACGTCGTCGTCTCCGCTCGCGCGGGTTGCTGCGGCGCGCTCGTGCATCACCTAGGCCAGGAAGAGCAAGCCCTGCAGCAGGCGCGGCGCAACGTCGACGCGTGGACGAAGGAGATGGCGAAGGAGCCGGTGGACGCCATCCTCGTCAACGCTTCAGGCTGTGGCACCACCATCAAGGACTACGGGCACATGCTCAAGCATGATCCGGAGTACGCCGAGAAGGCCAAGGCCGTCTCAGATTTGGCGCAAGACGTTTGTGAATTCCTTGCCAACTATCCGCTTGGCGCGCCGAAGCGCTGGTCGTCATTGCGCGTGGCCTATCATTCCGCCTGCTCACTGCAGCATGGCCAGCGCATCCACGATGAGCCGCGCATGCTGCTGCGCCAGGCTGGCTTCAGCGTCTCGCAAGTCCCCGAAGGCCACATCTGCTGTGGTTCGGCCGGCACTTACAACATCATGCAGCCGGAAATCGCCACTCAGCTGCGTGACCGCAAACTGAAGAACATAAAGACCCTGAAGCCGGACATCGTGGCGGCCGGTAATATCGGCTGCATCACGCAGTTGGCCGGCGGCCTAGACAAGACTCCGGTGATCCACACAATCGAACTGTTGGACTGGGCCTACGGCGGTCCCGTCCCGCGCGGCCTCGAAGATTTGGCAGCGTTCGCCACCGATGTTCCCAAGCCCAGCCGCCACATCGAAGATTATATCGACGCCTGAATAACTAAGCTTTAGGCGACCTGAGGACGATCATTGCACGGAAAGCATCGCACAAGCTCGCGCGGCTAGACTCACCAACGAAATCAATTCAAAAACTCGATGGATTCATTTCTGCTTTAAGGAATTTTCACGGTGCGCCACACCAAGTCTGCCATTGCAACGGTAGTTTTGCTTACCGGAGCCGCGTCGCACGGTGCCGCTCTAGCCGACCCTGCACATCAGCCCGATTACAGTGGCTCACTTGCTGCCCAAATTCATCCGGGTCTCGCTGACCCAGCTGGCATCCGCAGCGCGTTGGCGGCGCGCGGAATTGAAGTTTCTGGAGCCTACACCGCAGACGTGTTCGGCAACGTATCCGGTGGGCTCGAACAAGGTACGCACTACCTCGGTCTGTCGGCCACGGCGCTCGACATCGACTTCGCGAAATTGATCGGCTGGCGTGGTTTGACGTTCCATGCCGACGTCTTCCAGATACACGGGACAAGCATCTCCGGCGAAAACCTAGGCAGTCTCGTCGCCGTTACGAACGCCGAAGCCTACCCTTCGACGCGCCTGTTCGAACTGTGGTTCGAACAAAAGCTTTTCCAAGACAAGCTATCAATCCGGTTTGGCCAGATCGCGGTCGACAATGAGTTCTTCATCTCAGACGGCGGAGGCCTTTTCGTCAATTCGGCCTTTGGCTGGTCCCCGATCAGCTCTGACAACATTCCCGTCGGCGGACCAATTTACCCCATCGCTACGCCAGGCGTTCGTGTCGCTTTCGAGCCGAACGATCAGCTCAAGCTCATGGCTGGCATTTGGAATGGCGATCCGGTTGGCCCATGCCCGGAAGATTTCGACCCCGGACAATGCAACAAACACGGTCTCGACTTCCGCTTTGGCGACTCTGCTCTTGTATTTGCCGAGGGCGCCTACAGCTATGGCAAAGCCTCGCTACCAGGCACCATCCGAGTCGGCGGCTGGCGCCACTTCGGCGATTTTGACGATCTGCGCCGCGATGAAAACGGCGGCCTGCTCGCCGCGAGCGGCGGTGAGCCGCTTCAGCATCGCGGCAACCACGGCATCTACGCCGTGCTCGATCAGATGATCTACCGTTTGCCAGGTTACGCAGACCCCAAGGGTGTCTCGGTGTTTGGCAGGCTCGCGTTCAGCCCGGAAGATCGCAACCAGATCGACAGCTACTTTGACGCGGGCATTGTCTTCACTGGCTTCATTCCGTCCCGCCCGGACGACGTTATCGCCGCAGCCTTCGGATACGCCGGCATCTCCGATCGCGCCGCAGCCTTCGACGCCGACTCCGGGCTGGCTGTTACCCGCGACTATGAGGCTGTTCTTGAAATCAGCTATCAGACAGAGGTCGTCCCAGGACTGACGCTCCAACCCGACTTTCAATACATCTGGAACCCCGGCGGGCGCGTGGCGGACGACGACGGCAACAAGGTCAAAGACGCGGCCGTGTTCGGTCTCCGCGCCGTCGCGGCGTATTGACTTAGCCGAACCGCCGCTGCGCCAGCCACACCGTGTGCCGCCCGCAGCCGGGGTCTTCGCCGACGTGGGCGATCACGTCAAAGCCATGCGTGTCGAGCAGCTGGCGATACTCATCCGGATCAAGGCTGGCATGAAACAGCGGATCGCCCTCAAAAGAGCCGATGGCTTCTCCCGCCTCCGGCCCGCTCGTGAACAATAACGGCGCACCTGGGGCGGCGTGACCGGCAAACACCGGAAACATCGCGCGCTGATCAGCTTCGTTCAGATGGAAAAAGCTGTCCCAGGCAATCAAGCCGCCAAACGTGCGGCCCAGGTCGAGACGGCGCATGTCCGCCACATGCGCACCCGCCTCAGGCAGATTGGCTTGAAACAGCGCGATCAACTCCGGCGAACTGTCGGCGCCGGTGACGTGATATCCCGCCGCCGCCAAATAACGCGCGATCGGCACACCTGTTCCGCACCCGATGTCCAGCACCGCCGCTCCCGGTGCCAACAACGCCGCGAAGCGGTCGACCCAAGCCTCCTCCGAAAACGCCTCACCCCGCGCCGCCGCCCAAGCCGCCGCATGCCGCCGGTAAATCCCAATGATGTCGTCAGCGGCGGAGGTCATGAGAGCAAAGTTTTCCTTTGGCGTGCCGGATAGTTAGGGCTTGTCCACGGCGCCCACAATATTCCGGTTGATTTAGATCTGAGAGGGCCTAAAACACAGCGGTTCGCGTCGGCGGAACTGGCGGTCATCTGGTTGACGGCGGCGCCCATGGCCTGGAGCAGACGGTCGATGGTGCCCTGGATCTGGTCGGTGGAGTCCTGCACTCGCTGGGCGAGCTTGCGAACCTCATCGGCGACCACTGCAAAGCCGCGCCCCTGCTCGCCAGCGCGGGCTGCTTCGATCGCTGCGTTCAGGGCCAGCAGATTGGTCTGCTCGGCGATCTCCTCGATCAGGCGGATGATGCCGCCGACCTTGTCGGCCGCCTCGTGCAGGCCTCGGACGCTGCGGGTCATCGAGTCGGCCTGGGAGACGGCCTGCTCGGACACGCCGGCCGCATCGGTGACCTGGGTCGAGATTTCCGCGATCGATGCCGACAGCTCTTCGACGGCGGCCGCCACCGCCTGGATGTTGGCGTCCGCCTGCTGGGAGCCGGTCATCGCCGTAGCG
>JBGTSB010000062.1:0-14281 GCA_041940525.1 Hyphomicrobium sp. | reverse complement strand
TCTTATTGGCGCCCGGCGATCGATGCCTTGAAGATCAGCTTGGCCTTGCGCGAAGATTCCGCGATCCGGGCCAGCTATGAGCTTTTGCGCTCCAAGCACGGCTTCCGGATGACAGACTACTCCGTGGAGCAGGAGCTGACCGTTCCGCGCTTGTGCATCAAGTTTTCCGAGCAGTTGTCGCGCAAGGAAGAAGATTTCGCGAAGTTTGTTTCTGTTGGCGGTGGCGATCCGCAAGGTGTGGCCGTCGAAGGTCAGAACCTTTGTGTCGAAGGCCTCGCTCATGGCGAACGCTATGAGATTACCGTTCGCGCTGGCTTGCCTTCCGATGTCGACGAAGACCTCGACAAGACGGTGACGGTCGCAGCCTACGTTCCGGATCGCTCGCCAACGGTTCGCTTCACAGGGAAGGCATACGTATTGCCGAGCCGGGGCCAGAAGGGCATTCCGGTTGTCACGATCAATACGACAAAGGTTGCCGTTGTCGTTTATCGTATTGGCGATCGCTCCCTGGCGAGCGAGCTTCAGCGCGGCAACATCGATCGTGAACTGTCTTCGTATGATTTGCAGCAGCTTGAAAGTGAGAGCGGGAGCAAGGTCTACGAAGGCGAGCTTGCCGTTGAGAGCAAGCTGAACGAGGAAATCACCACGGCTGTGCCGGTGAATGAAGCGGTGGGTGACCTTAAGCCGGGCGCTTATGCGATGGTGGCGCGGCCGGCTTCGGAGAAAGATAAGTACGGTTATAACCTCGCGACCCAGTGGTTCATCGTTTCGGATATGGGTCTGACGGCATTTTCAGGCGATGACGGCGTTCATGCGTTTGTGAGATCGCTGGCAACGACTGAGGCGATTGACGGGGCTTCGGTCAAGCTTGTGGCGCGCAACAACGAGGTGCTGGCCACGATCAAATCGGATCAGAATGGCTATGCGCGTTTTGATGCCGGGCTTGCTCGCGGGGAGGGTGGTCTTGCGCCGGCTATTCTGGTTGCCGAGAACGGTGGTGAGTACGCGTTCCTGGATCTTCGCGCCAACGCGTTCGACCTGTCTGATCGAGGCGTGAGTGGGCGTCCGGCACCAGGGCCGGTTGATGGTTACCTCTATACCGAGCGAGGCGTCTATCGTCCTGGCGAGGAGGTGAACTTCACGGCACTCGTTCGGGACGCTGCTGGTGTTGCGGTGACGATGCCGGTCACGCTGATCGTGGATCGGCCTGATGGTGTTGAGCACGTGCGATATGCGCTAAGCGATCAAGTGCTCGGAGGGCGTCAGCAGTTGTTGGCGTTGAGCGGCGGTGCCATGACGGGTACGTGGCGCGCCAAGCTGCACACCGATCCGAAGGCGAGTCCCGTGGCGCAAGTCGCGTTTCTGGTGGAAGACTTTGTGCCGGAGCGTCTCGATATGGTCTTGAAGGCTCAGGCGCCCGCGCTTGTTCCTTTAGAAAGCAAACCGCTGGATGTGACTGGCCGCTATCTCTATGGCCCGCCGGCAGCCGGGTTGGCCCTGGAAGCTGATGTTCTGGTGAAGCCGTCGGTAGCGGGACTTGAAGGTTATTCCGGTTATTCATTCGGGCTGGCCGACGAGCACGTGAATCCGACGCGGACCACGCTGCGTCAGCTGCCGAAAACCGGAGCTGATGGCAAGGCCACGATTGCTGTTTCCTTGCCGGCTATTCCTAAGACAGCGCGTCCATTGCAGGCCGACGTGACCGTCCGGCTGCGGGAGACGGGCGGCCGGACAATCGAACGGTCTATCGCGATCCCGGTTGATGTGCAGTCTGCGCGGATTGGGATAAAGCCGGAGTTCGAGAATTCAGCTGCAAAGGAAAACAGCGACGCTGCGTTCCAGGTTGTGTTCCTAGGTCCGGATGGGAAGCCGGCTGAAGCCAGCGGATTAGAGTGGGAGCTGACGCGCTTGGACACGACGTGGCAATGGTACAGCCGCGGCGGTTCTTGGAACTACGAATCTCAAACCGTGAAGCGCAAGGTTCAGTCTGGAACGTTGGCTGTTGAAGCAGGCAAGCCAGCGGCGCTGACGGCGCCGGTCAAGTATGGCCGCTATCAGTTGGAAGTTGTTTCGCCGGATGGCGGGACTGCATCCTCCGTTATCTTCACGGCTGGCTGGTATGCAGATCCTGGCAATCTGGAAAGCCCGGAGATGCTGGAGGTCGCGCTCGACAAGGAGAGCTATAAGCCAGGCGAAACCGCCAAATTGCGCATCGTTTCCAAAAAGGGCGGCAAAGCGCTTGTCTCAGTTCTTGGGAGCGGCCTGCATGATATGCAGACCGTCGATATTCCTGCGGGCGGTGGCAGCGTCGATCTTACCGTTGGCGACGATTGGGGACCGGGTGCCTATGCCACGGCGATCCTCTACACCGCTATGAACGAGACCGCGAAGCGGATGCCCAGCCGTGCTATCGGTGTGAAGTGGATTGGCGTTGATCAATCCGCCCGGACGCTCACGGTTTCGTTGCTGCCGGACGAAAAGGTCAAATCCGGTGCGACGTTGACGGTTCCTGTGAAGGTTGAAGGGTTGGAGCCTGGCGAGGACGCGCGGATTACGATCGCCGCCGTTGATACAGGCATCCTGAACCTGACACGATATGCTACTCCGGCTCCGGAGGACCACTTCTATGCGCAGCGCATGCTGGGTTTGGAGATCCGTGACTACTATGGCCGGTTGATCGACGGTATGCGGGCCGAAAGGGGCGCGTTGCGGTCTGGCGGCGATGGGATGTCGAGCCTTGGTTTGCAAGGCAGCCCACCAGTCGAGGAGACTGTGTCCTTCTATTCCGGCATCGTTGGCGTGCAGGCGGATGGGACCGCGCAGGCGTCCTTCCAGCTGCCGGACTTCAATGGCTCCGTGAAGGTGATGGCGGTCGCTTGGACGAAGAACAAGCTGGGCCACGCTGCCAAGACGGTGATCGTTCGCGAT
The DNA here is from genome assembly GCA_041940525.1 of Hyphomicrobium sp. GTDB lineage: Bacteria > Pseudomonadota > Alphaproteobacteria > Rhizobiales > Hyphomicrobiaceae > JAKAXS01. The sequence continues at coordinate 11,353 of JBGTSB010000062.1, read as the reverse complement.
AAACTTGCGTTGACGGCGTCTCTTCCACGCTTTGTCACGCTTGGAGATGAAACGCGCATCGATGTTGCGGTTCACAACGTCGAGGGGCCGGATGCCGACTACGCTTTGTCTGTCGAAGGGTTCACTGCGAGCGGCGAGAAGACGGCTTCGGAGGCGCACACGCTTTCTCTCAAAGCCTCTGAGCGGAAGTCACAAACGATTGCGTTGAAGCCTCAGAATGTCGGCCTCAATACCTACGATGTGGTCGTAACGGGACCGGATGACATCCGGGTAAAACGGAGCTTGACGGTTGACGTTAAAGTGCCAGCCCGCAGCGTGAAGCGCACGATCGTGACATCGCTGAAAGCGGGTGGCGGTAAGCTCTCCCTGACATCTGATTTGGTTGCGGGTCTCATTGGGGAACGTTCGCGGATCACTGTTTCGGCTGGCCGTACGGCTGGCTTGGATGTGCCTGGTCTGTTGGCGGCGTTGGACCGTTATCCATACGGCTGTGCGGAGCAGACGGTGTCGAAGGCTCTGCCGCTGCTTTATGCGAACGCTGTTGCAGAACGCATCGGTATCGCGGAAGACAAGGAGCTTCGCGAGCGCGTGCAGACGGCGGTCAATCGCGTATTCGAAATGCAGGACGGTTCCGGCAGCTTTGGTATCTGGGGTCCGTCTGGTGGCGACCTATGGCTGACCGCCTACGTTACGGACTTCCTGACGCGGGCACGCGAGAGCGGATATGAGGTTCGATCGATTCCATACACCCAAGCCCTCGACCGGCTATCGAACTTCGTGTCGAACGCCAACGAGATGAAGGAAGCCGGTGGTGAGGATCGTGCCTATGCGCTGTACGTGTTGGCTCGGAATGGCCGGGTGCCGGCCGGTGAGCTTCGTTACTATGCCGATACGGCGCTGGATAAGTTTGCGACGCCTTTGGCAAAGGCGCAGCTAGGCGCGGCTTTGTCCATGGTTGGCGACAAGCAGCGCGCGGGCCGTGCGTTCAACGCGGCGCTGGCGCAGTTTGACGGTGCGTCCGATGTCGCCGCGATGGCTCGCAACGACTACGGTTCGCGCTTGCGCGACGGTGCTGGTCTGGTGACGCTGGCAGCTGAGACCGGGATCGTTCGCCAGGAAGCACCGCGTCTCGTTAATGTCGTGGCTGCGGCCTATCGCGACCGTGAGCATACCTCCACGCAGGAACAAGCTTGGATGTTGCTCGCGGCCAAGGCGCTGGGTGACGAGCAGGCAGACTTGAAGATCGCGATGAACGGCGCGCCGGTAACCGGTCAGCTGTTGCGTTCCTTGAGTGTCGACGAGTTGCAAGCCGGCGTGGATGTCGTCAACAACGGTGATGCCGACGTTCCAGCGGTGGTGACTGTTGTGGGTGATGCTCTCAAGCCGCAGCTTCCAGCGTCGAAAGGCTTCACCATTGAGCGGAGCTACTTCAACCTGGACGGCACGAAGGCCGATTTGGCCAGCGCTCAAGGCGGATCGGCCAGCGTGCAGCAGAACGATCGTTTTGTTGCTGTTTTGAAGATTGGTAGTGATCAGGCTCATGGCCGAGTGCTGCTGGAAGACCGGCTGCCGGCGGGCTTTGAGATCGAGAACCCGCGCCTCGTCGACTCTGGTGATGTGAAGGCGTTGACTTGGCTTAAGTCGCAGGTCCGGGCCGAGCATTCGGAATTCCGTGATGACCGGTTCGTGGCTGCGTTTGACTTCTCGAAGGCCAAGAAGCGCCGGGCATCTGGGACACCGCCGCGCGGATCGGCCAATGCGCGTGATGCGGCCGAGCGGGCCATTCAGGCTGCGGAAGGCGCGGAGCAAGTTGAGAACGAGCCGGAGGCCACCGCGACCGTTGCCTACATTATTCGCGCGGTGACGCCGGGAACGTTCGTGCACCCTGCCGCGATCGTTGAAGACATGTACCGGCCGGAGCGGCATGCCCGCTCCGCTGCCGGAACGCTGACGATTGAGGAGTAGGGCTTTGGCCTGGTTTTCAGGAAAGACAAAGCAGCCCGGGGCGTCGAAGCCGAACGATGCCCCGGTGCGTTGGACGCGCCGCTGGCCATTTAGGCTGGCGGCCGTTCTTGTGTGTCTTGCCATCATTGGCGGGGCCGGCGCGTACGCAGCTCTGTGGGCGGCGGTTGACCGGTTGGATGAGCCCGACCTGCCTCAGGCCAACGAACTGTCGACCGTTGTGCTGGACCGGCACGGCAAGCTGTTGCGGGCTTATACGACGCCGGACGGCCGCTGGCGCATGCCGATCGAGCCGGAAGATGTCGATGAGCGCTACCTCGACATGCTGATGGCCTTTGAAGACGAACATTTTTACGAGCATTCGGGCGTAGATTTTCAGGCGCTCGTTCGTGCCGCGGTGACGTCCATTGCCAGCGGGCGGATCGTTTCCGGCGGGTCGACATTGACGATGCAGGTTGCGCGCCTGATCGATCAGCGCCACGAGAGAACGGTTTCCGGAAAATTCCATCAGATACTGCGCGCGTTGCAGCTTGAGGAACGTTTCAACAAGCGCGAGATCTTGCGGCTTTATCTTCGGTTGGCGCCGTTCGGCGGAAATATCGAAGGTGTGCGCGCAGCGTCGTTGACGTATTTTGGCAAGGAGCCCAAACGGCTGTCTGTCGGGCAGGCGGCACTTCTTGTGGCTTTACCTCAGTCTCCTGAGACCCGCCGTCCTGACCGCGGCGCGCACCGGGCCAAGATCGCGCGCAATCGGGTGCTGGACCGGGCGGTTGATGCGGGTGCGATTTCCGAGGCGCAAGCCGCACGCGCGAAGGCGGAGACGGTGCCGAAGGCGCGGCGGGCTTTTCCAAAGTTTGCGCCGCATGTTTCCGATATGGAGGTCGCTCGTCAGAACGGCAAGCGCATTATCAAGCTGACGCTTGATGCCGATATCCAAAAATCGTTGGAAGATTTGGTTCGCGAACAGACGCGCCTTCTGGGGCCGAAGTTGTCGGCGGCTGTGCTTGCTTCTGATCATACCACCGGAGAGGTGCTGGCGTACGTTGGTTCTGCAGGTTTTCTCGACAATCAGCGTTTCGGTGCTATCGACATGGTGCAGGCGATTCGTTCGCCGGGGTCGACATTGAAGCCGATGATCTATGGCCTGGCTTTCGAATCCGGTTTGGCCCATCCGCAAATGTTCATTGAGGATCGGCGTACGCGGTTTGGCGGATACTCGCCTGAGAATTTCGACGATACGTTTCATGGTACCGTTACGATCGCCGAGGCGCTCGGCCAATCGCTGAACGTTCCTGCTGTAAAGGTGTTGGCGGCTGTTGGTCCGAACCGCCTCGTGGGACGTTTGACGGACGCCGGGATGAAACCGGCAATGCCAGCGATGACTGCGCCGGCTTTGGCTATAGCGCTTGGTGGCGTGGGAACGACGTTGCATGACTTGGCAGGCCTTTACGCAGGCATAGCGCGGGGCGGTGATACCGTATCCCTGTCATGGCGTCCGGAAGAGATCATTGCGAGCGCAAAGGCCCGCGCCCAAAAAGGTACGGTTGCGCGCAAGAGCGTTCTGACGCCTGTCGCCGCGTGGTACATCACGGACATTCTGAAAGATGCGCCGCCGCCGGCGAATTTCCGCCGCGGGTCGATCGCCTATAAAACCGGAACGTCCTACGGTTATCGTGATGCTTACGCGATCGGATACGATGGCAAGTACACGATCGCGGTTTGGGTTGGAAGGCCGGACGCCGTGCCGACGCCTGGTCTGACGGGCCGCACAGCCGCGGCCCCGATCTTGTTCGATGCCTTCAGCCGGATCAGCAAGCAGCGGATCGCTTTGCTGCCAAAGCCGCCGGGCGTCGTGGATGTTGAGGGTGCTGAGTTGCCGCCGCCGCTGAAGCGTTTCCGGCCGGACACTTTGAATGCATCTGCTGTGAGCGCGTACGTAGAGCAGCCGGTTCTGATCGCCTTCCCAATGGATCGCTCGGAATTGGAGCGCCAAGAGGCGGATACAGAGCCGCTGATTTTTAAGGCCGAGGGTGGCGTGTTGCCGCTGACGTGGCTGGTCAATGGAAAGCCGGTACCATCGAAGCCGCATCGCCGGGAGGTCGTCTGGACTCCTCAGTCAGCAGGCTTTGTGAAACTTTCCGTTGTTGATGCGAACGGGCGGGTGGACAGAGTGACGGTGCGGCTTAAGAAGTAGCCGGAACGGCTGGTATCTGGAGCGCTCACAAGCTAGTCTCCGCCCGGCTGAAGCAGGCGGATGGGCAATGCGCGAAACTCAAGGATTGGTGCGGTACGGTTCACCCCTCACGGGGCTTTTGGTGTTGGCATTGCTTTACTACCTGTTTGCTGGCAATGCCGAACCACCGGCGCCCGAGGCACCGCAGCTGCCGCAGCTTGGTGCATCCATCGATGGGGTTTCTGTTTCGGGAATTTCTTCCGGTGCATACATGGCAGGACAGTTCGCCATGGCGCACGGGTCGATGGTGGCGGGTGCCGCCGTTATCGCGGGCGGTCCGTACGGCTGTGCGCAAAGCGCCTTCGCTGATATCATGCCGGGTCCTGGTACGGCCGTGATGAATGTCGCCAAGGCGGTGAATGGCTGCATGCTCAATGCGATGACGTTGTGGGGCGTGCCAAACCCGCCATTGTTAGTGAAGAAGGCCGAGAAGCTTGCGGGCGAAGGCAAAATTGATCCGATCAGCAGCTCTAAGTCTCAGCGGGTCTACCTGTTTACGGGCAAGGAAGATCGCACGGTCATGCCGGCCATTGTGGAAGCAGCCGCGGACTATTATCGCCTGCTCGGTTTGCCTCAAGAGAATATCAAGCTGGTCTCAAACTATGATGCTGGTCACGCCTTTGTAACGGAAGACGCAGGTGGCGCCTGCGATATGTCGGGCAAGCCGTTCGTCGTCGATTGCGACTATGATCAAGCTGGGGCACTGCTTCAGCATATTCATGGGCCGTTGCAGCCGCCTGCTACCGCGCCGTCTGGACGGTATGTCGCCTTCGATCAAACGCGTTTCACCGAAGAACTCGGAAAGCACGGGCTCTCGAAAATCGGTGAAGTCTACATTCCGAAATCGTGTCAGCAGGCCGGTGGCTGTAACGTTCACGTAGCTTTCCACGGCTGTGCGCAGAACCGTGCGTCTGTTGGGGACGCATTCGTACGCCAGACGGGATTTGCGGAATGGGCAGACACAAACAGTTTCATTATTCTGTTTCCGCAGACTGCGGCCAGCGCTGTTAACCCGCAGGCGTGCTGGGACTGGTGGGGCTATACCGGGAACGACTATCTGACGAAATCCGCGCCGCAGATTATCGCCGTGCATCGCATGTTGCGGCACTTGGCGGCGCGAACGTCTTCATAAGGGGAGAAGGGCTTTGGGGCGCGCGTTACGGGTGAACCTGAGACGAAGCCGGCTGTTTTGGGCGGGCTGGAACGGCGGGCAGGTTTTTGATGGCATCTGCGCGACGCTTGCCGCTGCCTCAATGGTGTCTTGGGTGGTGATCCACGCCACGTCGTCTGAAGAGGCAGAAGCGAAGGCTGCGGCTGTAAAGCCGGAGAGCACATTTGCTCCGGCCGCGAAAGAGACGGCACTGGCGTTTTACACCGGTGTGCCGCACACATATCCCAGCGATGTCGTGATCAAGAAAGACGGCGTGCACGATTTCACCGTGAAGGATGTCCAATGGGAGGGGCAGCCGTTCAAGAACCCGATCTACTATGGCGTTCGCACGACGCGCTGGTTGACTTCCGGCAGCGGCGCGATGCTGGACTTCACACACTCCAAGGCCATCTCGGTTCGTGATGTTCCCTATGACATGCAGGGAACATTGAACGGTTCGCCTGCGCCGTCGTCGGGAACAGTTGACGAGCATTTCGGGAAGCTTGAGGCCAGCCACGGCCACAACATGCTGACGCTGAATGGCCTGTTGCGGTTGCCGAGCATCAGCTGGCGTTTTTCTCCTTACATTGGAATGGGTGCCGGCATCAGTCTTCCGCATATGGAAGCGCAGCTTAAGGGCAGGGACAACCGGACATACGAATATCAGTATGCCGGCCCGGCAGGCCAAGCTTTGGCCGGCATTGAGGTGCGGTTTCCTCGCTTCTCTCTTTTCCTAGAGTACAAGTTCACGCTTGCGCCCTACGATGTTCCGCTGAGCGAACGGTCTTCGACCGATTTTCTGCCTCAGGATCTGTGGCGCCAGTTCTCGGCCTGGCTTTCGGGAGAAGAACCGCCGAGCGGCCGGCTGATGACGACATTTACAAGCCACCAGATTGTCGGCGGCATTGCGGCGCGCATAGCTCCGGCGGTCGCGCCTTAAGCCATTCGAGGCGTTTGGCTGTCGATCCGCCGCTGGGTGATGTTGATCTTCTGCCAGATCTTCTGGCTCAATTCAGTCGCCGTACGCTCGATGTCGGACACGCCGTCGGTGACGACAGGGTCGGGATAGCTTTGGGCGTAAAGCGCGGCGACCTTGGCGGTGATCGACAGCATTTCCGAGCAATAGTCGAGGTAGCGCAGCATCTCGTGCGGCTTAAGCTTTCGTTCCGGCGACGAACGTGTGGGCGACGACAGATACATGTCGGCGCTCGGATCCTTGGTGAGCTGGTGCATATCGATAACGTGAACGATGGATCGCAGCTCATGCAGAGCTGACAGGGTCAGCTTGCGTTTGCGCCGGTCTTCCAAGCTTACGAGGAAGAACAAACTTGCGCCCATCAGAACAACAATGTTGAAGGCGCTGTCGACCCCTTGCAGCGTCCCGTAGAGATCGTTGCTAGCGCGTGTGCCGGTTAGCAGAAGGTAGGCGAGTGTCGCAAGTAGAGCAAAGCCAACCGCCAAAACTGCGCCGACAAGGCCGCGAAGCAGCCATGCCGGTTTGGCGATGTCTTCTGCGCGCGTCTGCGCTTCTTCGGCGACTGCCACGAGTTCCGAGCAGACACCGCCGAGCCCCGCGCCGGGGAAGCGCTCGATCACCCTGTCTCGCAGCGTGCGTGCCGTCTTGATGATACGATCGGAGCGCAGCGTGCGGTACTGGTCAGCATCTTCCCCGTTCATGGGCGGCCACTCCGCTTTTCGGCTTAGCGCCCGGCGAGACTGGCAAGCAGCGCTTCGTTATGACGGCGGATCCAGCCGGGGATCAGGAACGCATCGACCAGCCACCAAATTCCGAAGATGGCGAGCAACGCAAGACCACCCAGATACATAGGAGACTGGACGACGGCCGCCATGGCTTCCGTAGCCGCTTGCTGCAATGCTGGATCAGGTGTGCCGGCGGCGTCGGCTTCCGCGCTTTTCTGGAGCGAGTCCCAGGCAGGCATCATAGCGATGACCATAAGCGCGACGGCACCTGCCCACATGAGAAGCTGGATGAACCCGGTTAGAACACGCTTGGCGTAGAAGCGGTGGGCGCCAAACGCGCCGAGGAAGAACCAAAGCAAGTAGGCGACCAGCTTCGATTTCTTATCTGCGTCGTAACGGATTTGGCCTTCAGTCGTTAGATTTGTCATCTCACTGGTTGCCATTGGACGATCCTCTTGTGCAAAATTTGTTTTTTGTAGAACCACCGCATTGTGCTCTAGAATGCGGTGGTTGTCGCCCGGACGGTTGCATTTTTGTGCGTCAAGCGCGCAACAGTTCGTTGATTGACGTCTTGGAGCGCGTGCGCTCATCGACGCGCTTCACGATCACCGCGCAGTAGAGGTTCGGGCCTGGCTCTCCACTTGGGAGCGGCTTGCCGGGCATGGTTCCAGAGACGACCACAGAATAGGGCGGCACCTTGCCAAACATCTTCTCACCGGTGGAGCGGTCGATGATGGTCGTTGATGCACCGAGGTAAACGCCCATCGACAGCACCGAGCCTTCGCCGACTTGTACGCCTTCGGCGACTTCAGCGCGTGCGCCAATGAAGCAGTTGTCCTCGATGATGACGGGGCCGGCCTGCAATGGCTCGAGCACGCCGCCGATGCCAGCGCCGCCGGAGATGTGGCAGTTCTTGCCTATCTGAGCGCATGAGCCGACCGTGGCCCAGGTGTCGACCATGGTTCCGCTATCGACATAAGCGCCGAGGTTGACGAACGACGGCATCAAGACGACGCCTGGGGCAATATAGGCTGAGTGGCGGACGATCGATCCGGGTAACGCGCGGAAGCCGGCCTTTTGGAAATCGGCGTCCGTCATGCCGGCGAACTTCGGTGCAACTTTGTCCCACCAATTGGAGCCCGCCGGGCCGCCGGAGATCGTGGCCATGTCGTTGAGCCGGAAGGAGAGGAGGACAGCCTTCTTGAGCCACTGATTGATGACCCACTCATCGCCGCTCTTTTCAGCGACGCGTGCCTCGCCCTGGTCGAGCATGTTCAAGGCGGCGGTGACGGCATCGCGGACCTCGCCGGTCGTCGACGACGACAGGCTCTCGCGGTCTTCCCAAGCGGCCTCGATAGTTTTCTTTAAGGAGTCGGCGGTCCCCATGAGTGTCGTGCCTCGTTTTCAACAGATGATTCAGACTGGCGCCTTTTGGCGTGGTGTCCGCCCAAATGTCAATCAAACAGGTCGGTCTGATCGCCTTGTCTCACCAACAGTAATGGCAAAACGCCGAGTCAAGACCAGAAAAGTAACTTAAGAAAAACTTCTAAGGGTTACACCATTTTAAGCTTCGTTTACTATGGTCGAATTCACCGGGATCCCCCGTCGCGGTGATTGTGTGTTGTCCCTCAATTCAGTGAGTACGCCCCCGTGTTGAACCCCAACGACTCCAGCGGCAACGTCATCAATCTGCCGCGGAACGGTGAAGGTTTCATCGCAGAAACCGCCATCAAACTAGACCGCCTTCAGGCCCTTGTGACTTCGCTCGACCGTGACACCCGGGAGAGTAAGAAAGCCCTGACGGAATTGACAGATCTGGCCGATCGCTCGCGCCGGACGCAAGCGTTCGAAGAGTCCTTGCGCAATGCACGCGAGTACAAGATCGACGAGCTTGTCCGGAGCTGCCGTGATATCAAGTCGAGGCTCGATCATATCGAAGGAAACCGGGCGAAGTTTACGGCCATGCCGTGCAACTCGTTCGAAGCCGTCAACGTCAAGCTGGCTGAGCTAGAAGCCGCGAAAGAAGACGTGGAACGCTCCAACCGGCGAACGCGGATTGTCAGCTATGCGTTCTGTGGCTGTGCGGCGCTCTTGGCGGCATTGCCCTACGCTTCCGCGCTTATTTGATCACTTTGGAAATCAAGGCTTTGGCTGCCTCGCTGTCCCACTCCGCTGGGCCGGCTAGGCGGCCGATCTCAAGGCCTTGCGCGTCGACCAGATATGTCGTGGGAAGCCCGACCGGCTTGAGGTTGAATGCCTCCCTGCCTGTGGGGTCAATGTAGAAGTTCAGGTGGCTGATCTTGGTGTCGGTGAAGAACTTCTTGGCTTTCTCTTTGCCGTCCTTGTCCAAGCTGATAGCAACGACTTCAAACTTGTCGGAGCCCAAAGCGGCTTGAAGGCGGTCCAGAGACGGCATTTCCAGCTTGCACGGCCCGCACCACGTTGCCCATAGGTTTACCAAGATGGTCTTGCCTTTAAAGGCGTCGAGCGTAATGGGTTTTCCGTCCGGGTCCTGAAATGTAAAGGCCGGTAGCGGTTCGCGCGGGTCCTTGGTCACGAAAGCTGCCAGCTTGCCGTCAGCCGTGCCTCCGACAGCGGCGTTGTCAGGTCCCCGCGCGATCAAGTATACCGCGCCAAACCCAATCAGAGCCGCCAGGGCCGCAATCCAAAGCGCGCCAGCGGTAGAAAGCTTCCAGCCGGACTGCTGCTGATTGGTCGTCATGCTCTATTCACCTGTTCAACGTTTCGTTCGCGGGAGCCGCCGTCTTGACCAACAAAAAAGCCAACGCGATGTGGGGCGGACGCTTCACGCAGTCTCCCGCGGAGATCATGCAGGAGATAAATGCCTCGGTCGCATTCGACAAGGCTCTGGCCCCTCAGGATATCCGCGCGTCCAAGGCTCATGCGTCGATGTTGGCTGAAACGGGCATCATCACCAAGACCGATGCCAAGGAGATCCTGAAGGGTCTGGAGCAGGTTCTTGGTGAGATCGAAGCCGGTCGTTTCACCTTCGATCCTGTGCTTGAAGATGTTCACATGAATGTCGAGAGCCGGCTCAAAGAGGTGATTGGGACTCCAGCTGGACGTTTGCATACCGCGCGTTCGCGCAACGATCAGGTAGCGACAGATTTCCGCCTTTGGGTGCGCGACGCGATCGACACGTTTGATAGCGGACTGGCGGCGTTGCAGCGTGCACTTGTCGACAAGGCGTTGGCGCATGCCGATACCGTGATGCCGGGCTTTACGCATTTGCAGCCTGCACAGCCCGTTACATTTGGTCATCACCTGATGGCGTACGTTGAGATGTTCGGGCGCGATCGCGGCCGCTTCGCTGATGCCCGGCGCCGTTTGAATGAGAGCCCGCTGGGTTCGGCGGCGCTGGCAGGTACGTCGTTCCCAATCGACCGGAAAAAGACAGCCGCCGATCTCGGCTTTGACCGGCCGATGGCGAATTCTCTCGATGGCGTTTCCGATCGTGACTTCGCGATGGAGACGTTGGCGGCGGCTACGATCTGCGCTGTGCATTTATCGCGCTTGTCGGAAGAGATCGTCATCTGGATGACGGCGCAGTTCGGTTGTTGGCGCGTTGCCTAGGAAGGCCGCGACGATGGGATCGAATCTTGCCCGCAATCTTTCGCCCTGGCGCCAAATCGTCGGCATGAGGCCAAGACTTTTTGGAACCATTCGGCTGCCACTGGGGCGGCGGCCGATCGCGCGCGGGTTACGGAATCGAAGGATCGGACGGTCGGTCATCGCTCAACTCCTCGCCGAGCATTTCTCGCCGCTGCCGCCAGGCGGCGGGGCCGGGCGGATTGCGGCCGGATTCCGGGTCCGGGGGTAACGCCGGTGCCGGTCAGCGAGGGTGCGCGCTCATTCGATCGAGAAGAGTTGCAGCAGCACGAACAGCAGGCAGAACAGCATCACGAAGAACAGGAACGAGGCGACGGTCATGAGCCAGCCGACGGCGGGGCTGGGGGGGCTGGGGGTCTGCGCGAGCCGCGCGTCTAGTTCGCTCTCCACCTCGCGGCGCATGCGGGCGGTCCCGCCGTGCCAGGAGAGCGTCGCGTGCCGGGCCCCCCGGAACAGATCGATGCGGACCCAGGCCGGCGTCTCCGTGACGTCGTCGGAGTAGCCGGGTACGTCCGGGACCTCCGCCCCCGGCGGCGCGGGCAAGATGATCAGACCGCCCGGCCGTTCGCCGGTCTGCCGGCCGGTCGCCGAGGCGGACTCGGCGAGCAGGCCCGCCACGCGGTCGGGGTCCAGTTGGTAGATCACCGTGACCCGGCGGCGGGCCATCAGGAAGCCGA
>JBGTSB010000061.1:0-14655 GCA_041940525.1 Hyphomicrobium sp. | reverse complement strand
CATTCACGTTCACCCAGATAGATGACGTTGCCGTGTTTGTCGCCCAGCACCTGAATTTCGATGTGGCGCGGGTTTTCGATGAACTTTTCGATGAAGACACGATCATCGCCGAAGCTTGACTTGGCTTCTGAGCGCGCCAGCGTAAAGCCTTCCTCGCACTCCTTGCGATCGTACGCGATACGCATGCCCTTGCCGCCGCCGCCAGCGGAGGCCTTGATCATCACTGGATAGCCGATCTCTTCGGCGATCTTCACGGCCTGCTTGGGATCTTCGATTTCACCCAAGTAACCCGGCACCGTCGACACGTTGGCTTCAGCTGCCGCTTTCTTACTTTCGATCTTGTCGCCCATGGCGGCGATCGCGCCAGGGTTCGGACCGATGAAGACGATGCCCGCTTCCTTGAGTGCCTTCGGGAAGGCCTCGCGTTCAGACAAGAAGCCGTATCCGGGATGAACCGCTTCAGCGCCGGTCTGCCGGCAGGCATCCACGATCTTTTCGATGATGAGATAGGACTCGGCCGCTGGGGGCGGGCCGATGTGCACCGCCTCGTCAGCCATCTCCACATGCAGTGCATCTTGGTCGGCATCCGAATAGACCGCGACGGTCTGGATGCCCATCTTGCGAGCGGTCTTAATCACGCGGCATGCAATTTCACCGCGATTGGCAATAAGGATCTTTTTGAACATGCCCCGATTTGGCCCTGTCTTGTTTTGTTGGGATTAGGGTCAGAGCAGTTTTTCTAAACGTCTGAGAAGCAGCCGTAAACCGCGAGATTCCAGCGCAGGGACTGATTTTAGCCGATTTGGGGTCGCAGGGGGCTCAAAGGGCTTGGTTAAGCCGCTGAGACGTCTTCGACGATGAACTCCAGGCCTTGGCGGGCCAGAGCATCCTCAATTGCGGTGCTCACTTGGGCCAGACGTCCCAGAAATACCTGTTCGGAGCGGCTCATATCGACAAAGTCGTTCATCCTGGCTGCCAACCATTCGCCCGAACAGCTTTGCAATTCTTCGCCCGTGACAATCTCTAGGCGCTGACGTTCCAGCCTCCTTAGGGCCAGATCTTCGCGCGAGGTATCCCTTGCAGCATCGGCGTCATCGGCTTCTGCGGCGAAGGCTTCGCGGCGTGGGGCGATGCCCTTCCCCATCGCGCCCAGCATGCCGTGCGCGGTCGCCCGCAAAAGCAGATCGCTCCAGGAGGACAGGCGTTGGCCGTGAACGCAGGCGTCGATTTCAAATAGGGCGTCGGCTTCGGAACGCGTGATGGCCAGATTGGCCTCGCGACCCACCGCGCACAGAATACGGCGTATGGCGTCGATATCCGCTTCCGTGATGCTGCCGGCAGCAACGAACTGGCTTCCGGAGCGCAGCGGACCAACGGCATGAACAACGGCATGGCGCACTTGCTCGAGCGCGAAAATGCCAAGGCTCACTGGGGCCCAGCGCGAAGTTTCCAATACGGTCAGAAGAAGTTCGAATTCCGCGCGGCTTGCAACGTAACCATCCGTCGTGATCCAGCGCATAAGCCAGTTTGCGTTATCAGCATTCACGTAGCCGGCGGGTTCGGAGCTTTCAACGACATGATCGCAAACGGCTTGGATGAAGAATTGGGCCCATGACGGATGTTGGACACGGGCAGCGTCTTGTAGCGCGAACAACATTTCGGCTTCGCCACGGCTGATTTCGCCCTCGGCGCGCAACAGGTTGTCGATACGACGGACATCTGCCTCGCGAATGCTGCCTCTGCTGGCAATTTCCTCCATCACCAGCTGTCTGAACCCGACCATTCTAAACCTCACCACCGAATACCGGCAGCCAGGATAGGAATCGGTCATTACCAATCGCCTAAATTTTTGGATGGTTGGCGGGCTGTGACTTTTGAGACTCTCTAAAAGGAAAGGGCCAGCGCGATATCGCGTGGCCCTTCCCGCGTTCAATGTCTTAACGCGCGCTTAATGGCGCTGTTAGCGGCCGACGCGCGGTGCCCACCAAGCCCGGCGCCAACCATCGCGACGCTCGGCACGGATGTGCTTGGACGCTTGATTTTGCATGTTGGTGAGAATGCGGCGCTCCTTGCGGTCGAGATAGCCATCCTTGCGGAATTCGCGCTCGACGTTGGCGATGCGGCGCTGCTCAGCCCGCAGCTTCAAGCCTTCACGCCAGGTGATCGAACCATGACGGCGGCCGTCCTCGATCCGGACCTCCTGACGATCCTGGCGGTTGTTGATATCGCGAGAGCTATGAGCGGTTGCCGACGCTGCGCTGATCAGGACAAGACCGGAGGCGGCGATGAAAGATGCTTTGTTCATTTTCGTGATCCTAAATCAAAAGTTCACGGCTATTCATGTCAGCCGATAACGACGAATTTAGGCCCATCGCTTTGAACTCAGTCTGAACCGGCGATTTAGCTGGCGTTCATATCCGCCCCCCAAAAAAAGCGGGCGCTTGGAGCGCCCGCTTCGGCTGTTTCGATGTGGCTTCGGTATCAGCCACTTACGACGCTCACATTTAGAGCGGGATATTGTCGTGCTTCTTCCAGGGGTTCTCGACCCGCTTATTGCGAAGCATATTGAGTGCCCGGCACAAACGCAGCCGGGTCGAGGACGGCGTGATCACTTCGTCGATATAGCCCCGCTCGGCTGCCACGAACGGATTGGCGAAGCGGTTTTCATATTCCTGGATGCGCGCCGCGATCTTTTCCGGGTCGCCCAGTTCGGAGCGATAGATGATTTCCACCGCACCTTTCGGGCCCATCACGGCGATTTCAGCCGTCGGCCAGGCATAGTTGACGTCGGCCCGGATGTGCTTGGAACTCATCACGTCGTAAGCGCCACCGTAGGCCTTGCGGGTAATGACCGTCACCTTCGGCACTGTGGCTTCCGAATAGGCGAACAGGAGCTTGGCGCCGTGCTTGATCAGCCCGCCGTATTCCTGAGCGGTTCCGGGCAAGAAGCCGGGGACGTCCACAAAGGTCATGATCGGAATTTCGAAGCAGTCGCAGAAGCGCACAAAGCGAGCGGCCTTGCGCGACGCATCGCTATCGAGAACGCCTGCGAGCACGAGCGGCTGGTTGGCTACGATGCCAACTGTATTACCTTCCATGCGGGCAAAGCCGATGACGATGTTCTTGGCGAAGTTCGGCTGGATCTCGAAGAAATCGCCCTCGTCGACGACTTTCTGGATCAGTTCCTTGATGTCGTACGGCTGGTTGGGATTGTCCGGGATCAGTGTATCGAGTGACGGCTCCAAGCGATCTGAGCTGTCGTTGTAAGGCAGGCGCGGCACGCCGGCTTGGTTATTGGACGGCAGAAAGTCCATCAGGCGCCGCATCTGCAGCAAGGCCTCGACGTCATTTTCATAAGCGTTGTCGGCGATCGACGACTTGGTCGTATGCACCTTGGCGCCGCCCAGCTCTTCGGCCGTGACGGTTTCATTCGTGACGGTTTTCACAACGTCCGGGCCGGTGACAAACATATAGCTTGTATCACGCACCATGAAGATGAAGTCGGTCATCGCGGGCGAGTAGACGTCGCCACCAGCGCACGGGCCCATGATCACGGAAATCTGCGGAATGACGCCGGATGCCAGGACGTTGCGCAAGAACACTTCGCCGTAACCACCCAGCGCGGCCACGCCTTCTTGAATGCGCGCGCCGCCAGCGTCGAACAGGCCGATAATCGGAGCACGGTTCTGTAGCGCCATTTCTTGGATCTTGGTGATCTTGCGGGCATGGGTTTCCGACAGCGATCCACCGAAGACGGTGAAGTCCTTGGCGAAGACATAGACGACGCGGCCGTTGACCGTGCCCCAGCCGGTGACGACGCCATCACCTGGGGTCTTCAGCTTCTCCATGCCGAAATCGGTGCAGCGGTGCTCGATATACATGTCGAACTCCTCGAAGGAGTTCTCGTCCATCAGCAGATCAATGCGTTCGCGTGCCGTCAGCTTGCCGCGATTGTGCTGCGCCTCGATGCGCTTCGTTCCGCCGCCCAGCCGCGCTTCGCCGCGCCGGCGTTCCAGCTCATCCAAGACGTGTTTCATTTGTATTTCCCCGTGGAAGTTGGGCCCTTTGTCTGATGTTTCCTAGCACGCAGTGGCGCTTGCGCAAACGGGTCGATGGTGCCCGTTAACCTACCGGCGGCGCTCCATCCGCCCGATTTGGGGTGATCAGGTCTTGCCTTGGCCATTCCGGGCATGCAAGCCATCGGTCTGAAAGGCAGAATTGAGGGACTGAAGACCATGCAGGAACCGTTTCAGCTGGATGAGCTGTTGGCCAAGGCGGCGGATGGCGGAACTCTGAGCGGCAGTGAAATGGAATTCGCGCTGGATCAGTTGACGCAGGGCGCGCGCTCGGAAGACGACATGGGCAAATTCCTGCTCGCGCTGAAGGAGCGCGGCGAAACGGTTGAAGAGGTGACCGCCGCTGCCCGGCTCCTTCGTTCGCGTATGTCTCCCGTCTCTTGTCCTGATGGAACGATCGACATCGTCGGCACCGGTGGTGACGGCCACCACACCTATAACGTTTCGACCTGCGCTGCGTTTGTCGCGGCTGGAGCAGGCGCGCGCGTCGCCAAGCACGGCAACCGCTCTGTCTCGTCCTTGTCGGGCGCGTCCGACGTGTTGTCTTCGCTTGGCGTCAAACTGGACGTATCGGCCGAAACGATCAGCAAAGCCATCGGGGAAGCCGGTGCCGGCTTCATGTGGGCGCCAATGCATCATCCATCGATGAAGGCCTGGGCGCCGGTGCGGGCGAAGCTTGGCGTGCGCACGATGTTCAACGTTTTAGGGCCGATCTGCAATCCTGCCGGGGTGAAGCGTCAGGTGGTTGGCGTATTCGACAAACGCTGGATGGAACCGCTCGCCCACGTTCTTGGCAACCTTGGCAGCACCCATGTCTGGGTTGTTCACGGTCACGACGGCATGGATGAGCTGACGACGACGGGGCCCACTTCGGTGGCCGAGCTGCATGACGGACGCGTAACCGTCTTTGATGTCGTGCCTGAAGATGCAGGGCTCTCTCGCGCTACGCTTGAGCAACTGAAGGGGGGCGAGGCTTCGGTCAACGCTGCTGCATTACGTCGAGTGCTTGAGGGTGAGCAATCTGCATACCGGGACATCGTCGCGCTAAATGCCGGCGCCGGTCTTGTTGTAGCAGGGCTATCCTCTAACCTTTCAGACGGCGTTCGTGCCGCCAACGCCGCGATTGACAACGGCAAGGGTCTTGCCGCCCTCACCAAGCTCGTCGAGATCACGAACAGCGCCTAGATCTTTGGGTTCATGGACATCACGTGCCCGGCTGGCTAGGCTTTATCGCAAACGAATACAGGACAGCCGTCATGCCAATTACTGCTCTTTATGCGTCCCTGCTCGCTGTGCTTTTCGTTTTGCTGTCGGCGCGGGTCATCACACAGCGCCGGGCGGCCAAGGTGGAAATTGGCCCTGGCGAAAGCCGCGAACTGCTGCGGCGCATGCGGGTTCATGCAAATTTCGCCGAATACGCGCCTTTTGCGCTGGTCTTACTAGGTCTAGCGGAGAGCCTGCATGTGCCCTCGCCGCTGCTTCATCTCACCGGGCTTATTTTGGTCGCGGGGCGCTACATTCACGCTTACGGGCTGTCCCAGTCTCCGCACATCATGCGCCTGCGCGTGACGGGCATGATGCTTACATTCACGTCTATCGCGGTCAGTGCGTTGCTCTGTTTCGCCTTTGGCTTATTCAGCCTGGCCGTTTAATCAAGCCTGCTGAGGATCGCCGTAGACTTGGCGCGCCCTATCTTCGAACGCCTGGCTGAATTTGCGGAACGCCTTGTCGAACATCGCGCCCATGAGAAGGCCGAGCATGCGAGAGCGAAACTCATAGACAATGAAGAAGTGCACTTCGCTGCCGCCGGGGACAGGGACAAAACGCCAGCGGTTCTCCAGGTGACGAAACGGGCCTTCCAAATACTCCACAAGGATCGCTGGCGCCGACGGGTTCAGTGTCACGCGCGTGCGGAAGCTCTCCTTAATGGCGTTGTATCCAACCGACATCGTGGCGACGATCGTCTCGCCATTGTCGGTCGGCTCGCGACTTTCGACGTTTAGCGCCTCGCACAGCGGTAGGAACTTGGGATACTCCTCGACGCTGGCAACAACATCGTACATCTGCTCAGCGGTAAACGGCACGCGCCGGGTGGTTTCAAACTGCGGCAAGGCGTGCTCTCAAACGTTTGCTTGTCGCGCGGCCTTCAGGCGCGCGAAATCTTCATCGGCATGGTGGGATGATCGCGTAAGCGGCGTCGAGGCGACGAGCTGGAAGCCCTTAGCCGTCGCGATGCGGCGATAGCTCTCAAATTCTTCTGGCGGCACGAACCGTGCGATCGGCGCGTGTTTCGGCGTCGGCTGCAGGTATTGGCCGATCGTCAGAAAGTCGACGTTGGCCGACAGCAAGTCGTCCATCACCTGTAGGACTTCATCACGCTCCTCTCCGAGGCCCAACATGATGCCGGACTTCGTGAACACTTCGGGGCTCAGTTCCTTGGCGCGCTGAAGCAGTCGCAGGGAATGGAAGTATCGCGAGCCAGGACGGATTTTCAGATAGAGCGACGGCACGGTTTCCAGGTTGTGATTGAACACATCCGGCCTGGCGGCCAGCACCGTTTCCACAGCACCTTCCTTGCGCAGGAAGTCGGGGGTGAGAATTTCGATGGTGGTGCCAGGCGTTGTGCGCCTGATTGCCTCGATCGTTTCGGCGAAATGCGCGGCGCCACCGTCGGCCAGATCATCCCGGTCCACTGACGTGATGACGATGTGACGGAGCCCGAGTTTGGCAACGGCGCTGGCCACCTCTTCCGGTTCGTTCGCATTGAGAGGCTGCGGCACGCCCGTGCGCACGTTACAGAACGCGCAAGCCCGCGTGCAAGTATCGCCCATGATCATCATGGTCGCGTGGCGCTTAGACCAGCATTCGCCCAGGTTTGGACACGCGGCTTCCTCACACACGGTCGCCAAGCCATGCTGGCGGATGATGTCGCGGGTTTCGGCGACGACCGGGCTGGCGGACAGCTTCACACGCAACCAGTCTGGCCGGGGCAAACGCGGACTATCGGGTGTCCGCGCCTTTTCCGGATGGCGCTGAGCGCCTTGCGTTTTGGTGTCTAGGAGTGTGACCAAACCAGCCTCAGTGCTTACAACCAAGCAACCGTACGCATATTAAATGGCGCCAAACGTGCGCCGCATCAAGACTGGAGGCCGGCCGTGCGCCTAAACGTGGCAGCGCGAGCCGAGATATTGGCCGAGCAGGCGATTATATGAATCCGCGCCGGCTTTTTGAGCGGGCGTTAGCTTGCGGCCGGCTGTTTGGGCTTCGACCCACTTTTGCGCGCCCTTGCGGTCCAGCGCATTCAGCTTTTCGCGGATCGAGCCACATGTCTCGCCCGACGGCAGAGCCGACGCGCCTGGATCTCCTCCTGGGGCCGCTCCTTCACAGCCGGACAGGACGGTGAATGCCGCCAAAGCAATCACAATTTTTGTACAGTTCATGCTCACTGACAAACCGCTCACGCGCGCCCTCCAGCACTGCAGGTGATACCATCACACTCATTGAACATACGGCGCGCCACACTGCAACCCCATCGACGATTAGGTGTGGCGATGTTGCCTCACTACCCACCTTTGGGCCTACGAAGCGGCGCCCTGGATCACTGTTTGGTCTGTGGCGCAACTGCCGCCTGAGACGTATCCGCAGCGCCGACGGCGGCTTGAAGCGGCTTCGGCACGCACTGCATTTTGAACTCGGCGTTGGCCTTGGTCAGCTCGTCAGCCTTGAGAAGGTCTGGCTTGCTCATCTTGTATTGTCCGGCCGCGGCCTTCTCAATCTTAACCGCCACGCCCTCATGGCGCAGCCTATCGATCTGTTGAGCCAGCTGGACACAGGCGGGATTGGCTTTCGCCTGCTCGCCGTTGATAGATGCCGTTGTGATGCCGGTCAAAGTGCCGTCGGCCGAGCAGCCGGTGATCATGACGGCAGCCGATGCTACGGCAATCAATTGAACGAATTTTTGCATTTCAAACCTCGAAACCGAATCAAACGAGACGCTACATTGGGGGGCAGTCTCTGCGCAGCTCGAGTCGCGAACAACCCGGCGCCCCCCTCAATTCTGTGCATCGCATGACTTGACGCGCACGAATCTGTGGAAAGCCATCGTTCACGCTGGGGGTGATTCCATCAGCTTCAGGGCGCGCGCGGCGACGTCGCCCGCCGCCGCCCAGATCAGCTGCTCCAAGTTCGGCGCTGCGGGCACGGGCGTGTCTGCGGCAGTCATCCGCACAGGCCCGCTCTTGAGGTCTGCAAAGCAATGACCGGCCACATGCGCGCAGACTTCAGCCGCGATCGAGCAGCAGGGCCAACCTTCGTCAAGGCACAGCAGGCGGCCGGTTTTCTTTACCGAGGTTTCGATCGCTGTCCGGTCCAGCGGACGCAGCGAGCGCAGGTCTATCACCTCTGCCTCAATGCCCTTCGTTGCCAGCGCACTCGCTGCTCCTAGGGCTTCAGCAACACCGGAGCTGTAGGCAATCAGAGTGATGTCTCGGCCTTCTCTTGCAACACGGGCTTTGCCGATCGGAACGGTCCAGCCTTCATCGTCGGGGACATGCCCGGCTGTTTCGTAGAGTGAGTCAGCTTCCAGAATAATAACAGGATCTGGATCTTCGATGGCCGCGTGCATCAGGCCCTTGGCACAGGCCGGGGTGGCTGGGGCAACGACTTTCAGCCCGGGGATGTGCGCAAACCAAGCCGCGAGGCTGACGCTGTGCATTGGGCCGGTGCCTGGCCAGCGGCCGTTGCGGGCGCGCAGAACCATCGGCAGCCCGAGTTCTCCGCCAGATCGATACCGCGTCTTCGCGGCCGTCGAGACGATGGGATCGATGGCCTGAAGCGCTAACGACCATGCCATGAACTCCACGACTGGCTTCAGTCCGGCCATGGCCGCTCCGGCGGCAAGTCCCGTCATGGCGTGGGGTATGATCGGCGTCTCGACAACGCGCTTGGTGCCAAAGGCGTCGACGAGACCTTGCACAACCGGCGAAGCACGTTCGCTTCCCGCGACCCCTTCGCCGATGACGAAGACGCGATCATCTTTGAGCATCTGGGCGGTAAGAGCTGCCTTCAAGGCATCAGCATAGGTCACGTCACTACCGGGCATGCTGGCGCTATCAGCTTGGGTTCGCGTGTTTGCGCTTGATGCTTCGCCGGTTCCTGCTTGCCCGGCTGCCGGCTGCGTTTCGTCGTCGTCCTCTTGGGTAGCAATGCGCGCGATGACTGTTCCGGCGTTGATCTTAGCGTCCGTATCGGCTGGGGAGACGATTGTGACGAGAATGCCCGCGCAGGCGGCTTCCACTTCCATGGTTACGTTGCCCGCCGCCACTTCGGCCAGGACGTCTCCCTCTTCGACGGCTTCGCCTTCGGCGGCTAGCCAGCGCACGATTGCCGCTGCCGGTTTTGCGCGCGACAGCGCCGGCATGACGACATCCTGTACGTCATCGCGTTCCGGGCTGCTTGTCTCGCGCGTTGCTGACATCATGCCGCTGTTACGTTCCTTGTGAGGCTCGCCGCGACTGGGAACGCAGCCGATTGTGCATGGGCCGCGGCCTCGCGCACCAAGGCGCGCAACTCCCGGTCGATGGTCTTGATCGCGTCTTCATCGCTCCAGCCATTTTCGATGATCTTACGCTTCATATGGGCAATGGGGTCGATCTCCTCCAGCGTGCGCGCCTTGCCTTTTGTATTTCCAGCGTCTGGGTTGGCGTGGCCCCGAAACGGATACGTTAGCGCTTCTATGATGGTGGGGCCTGCGCCATTGCGGGCGCGATCGATGGCCTCCTTGCCCTTTGCTAATACCTGTAGCGGGTCCAGGCCTTCGATGAAGCTGCCTTCGATCCCGAAGACGGCCCCGCGCTGATGAAGGCTGCCGGGCCCCGACGTTGCCTCTCCCGTGTCGTTGTCGAAGACGAACACGACCGGGAGGCGCTTGCGCGCGGCAATGTTGAATGTTTCGTAGACTTGACCCTGGTCCGCCGCGCCCTGGCCAACCGTACAGATGGTGACGCGCCGCTCGCTCCGGTATTGGTTGGCGAAGGCCAGCCCGGCAGCAAGCGAGACCGGCGCGCCAACGACGCCGTGGCCACCGTAGAAGCCCTGTTCGGGAGCCAGCAAATGAAGCGAGCCAGCCTTTCCGCCGTTGAGGCCGGTTTCGCGACCCAGCAGCTCCGCCATGACGGCCTTCGGATCACAGCCTTGTGCCAGTGCATGCCCGTGGCAGCGGTGCGAGGTGATGATCTGGTCGCCTCGTTTGGCAGCCGCTGCCAGACCGACGATGACCGCTTCCCGGCCAATGCAGAGGTGACAGAAGCCGTGGATATGGCCCATGGCGTACAATTGCCCGGCGCGCTCCTCGAAGCGGCGGATCAGAAGCATTTGGCGGAGCAGGTGCAGGACCTCTTCCGGCGTCAAATCCGTTTCTGCCAAACCATCGTCCTCATGGCGTCGCGCCGTTGGGCGCACATCTGCCAGCAGACTACACGTGGGCAATAAGACGCCGCTAGGGATGAGACGGTGATTTCTGTCTAAAAAAGATTGCAGCCGGATGCGCTTTTGCGCTGCACCATCAGGTCTTAGAGGGCCGTGCGAAGGATTACGATCTCGTCTTTCTTGACGAAACCCAGCACGTCGCGAGCGGCTTCCTCGACCAAATCGGGATGAGGTTTTGCGGGTGACAGCAGAGCGACATCACGCTTCAGCTTTGAGCGTATGGCCTCAAGGCTGCGGGCCTCGAACGCCAGAAGTTCGGACCGCTCCATGAGCCGTGTCCGCGTTTCAAGGCCATAACGGCCATGAATGCCGTGATGACCGAAGTAGGACATCAGACCGAAACAGAAGAGCACGACCAGAACCTGGCCAGCCTTCGGCCGCCGGGCGGTTTTGGGCTTACGCAACACAACGATACTCACACAACTTCCAAATACCCGGCCAGACTACCTGACCGGGCTTAAAGTTGCGTAAAATGTGCCGTGATTACTGTAGCTTATAACGCAATATTAATTCAATTAGCGAGCCTGAGGGCTCAAATCTTGCGTTTACGCCAGCCCAGAGCCCCGGATTACGGACTTGCCGGCATACAGCGCCGTATCGCCCAGCTCACCCTCTATGCGGATGAGTTGGTTATACTTTGCCAGCCGGTCCGACCGTGACAGCGAGCCCGTCTTAATCTGCCCGCAGTTCGTGGCGACTGCCAAATCGGCGATCGTCGAGTCCTCGGTTTCGCCGGAACGGTGAGACATAACGGCCGCGTATCCGGCTCTCTGTGCCATCGCCACGGCGTCCAGCGTCTCAGTCAGCGAGCCAATCTGGTTGACCTTTACCAGGATCGAGTTGGCAACGCCTTTACGGATGCCGTCGGCGAGGCGTTCGGTGTTGGTGACGAACAGGTCGTCGCCGACGAGCTGACAACGGTTGCCTATCAACTCCGTGAGGGCCTTCCAGCCGTCCCAATCGTCTTCACCCATGCCGTCTTCAATCGAGATGATCGGATAGCGGCTGACGAGGTCTTCCAGGTATTTCGCCATGGCGGCACTGTCGAGCGACTTGCCTTCGCCCGCCAATTCATACTTGCCGCCCTTGTAGAATTCGGTTGAGGCGCAATCGAGCGCCAACATCACGTCGTCGCCTGGCTTATAGCCAGCGGCCTCGATGGCTTTCATAATGAAGCCCAGCGCCTCATCGGCAGACTTGAGACCTGGTGCGAAGCCGCCCTCGTCGCCGATGCCGGTGTTGTGGCCAGCGTCTTTCAGGCTCTTCTTCAAGGTGTGGAAGATTTCCGCGCCGATGCGCACACTCTCGGCACCTGAAGATGCGGAGACAGGCATGATCATGAATTCTTGGATATCGATCGGGTTATCAGCGTGAGCGCCACCGTTGATGATGTTCATCATCGGAACTGGCAGTACATGGGCGGTTGCCCCGCCGACGTAGCGGTAGAGCGCCAGTCCGCTCGCTTCGGCTGCCGCCTTCGCGGTTGCCAATGAGACGCCGAGAATGGCGTTAGCGCCGAGCCGTGCCTTGTTTTTGGTTCCATCCAACGCGATCAGTGCCGCGTCGATGCCGCGCTGGTCTTCCGCGTCCATGCCAGCGAGAGTGTCAAAGATTTCGGTGTTCACGGCGTCGACTGCCTTGGTCACGCCCTTGCCGAGGTAGCGGCCCTCGTCGCCGTCGCGCAGTTCTACCGCCTCATAGGCTCCAGTCGATGCGCCCGAAGGCACCGCTGCGCGGCCCATGCTGCCGTCTTCCAGAACCACATCCACTTCGACGGTTGGGTTACCGCGGCTATCCAAAATTTCGCGGCCAATAATGTCGATGATGGCGGTCATGGTGCATCCTCAATTCATGCTTTATGGTTCGGCTTAGGGCGAACGTCTGTGGCGTTTCTAGCGTCATAGGGCCCCAAGTGGCTAGGCCAAATGCGGCCCCAGGACGCACCAATTTGTTGGCTGATGGATGGGGTGGCTGAAAGAACAGGGGATTTGATTTGGAGCGTGCGCCCGCTGCGCTGGTTTTGTTCTCCGGCGGCCAGGACTCCACCGTCTGTCTGGCCTGGGCTCTGAAGCGTTTTGAGCTAGTTGAGACGATTGGCTTCGACTACGGCCAGCGCCATCGCATTGAGCTGGAACAGCGCGAGACGGTTCTGCGAGGTTTGGAGAAAATCGGAGATTTCGCTGGCCGCCTTGGCGAAGATACGGTGCTGTCACTGCCAGCCCTGAGCCAGATCAGCGATACGGCCCTCACCCGGGAGGCGGCGATCACGGTCTCCGACGCCGGGCTCCCGACAACGTTTGTTCCAGGCCGCAATTTGCTGTTTCTCACGTATGGAGCGGCGCTGGCTTACCGGCGCGGCATCCAAGACCTCGTCGGCGGCATGTGCGAAACCGACTTTTCCGGCTACCCAGATTGCCGCCGCGCGACGTTGGACCAGCTCCAATCGGCCATCTCGCTGGGCATGGACAAGCCCGTCACCATCCACACACCGTTGATGTTCATCGACAAGGCCGCGACATGGGCCTTGGCCGAGGAAACCGGCGGAGACGCCCTCGTCTCGCTGATCGTGGAGGACACGCACACCTGTTACCTGGGCTCACGCGAACACCGCCATCCGTGGGGCTACGGCTGTGGCACCTGCCCGGCTTGCGATCTCCGCGCTAAGGGCTGGCAGCGCTGGCAAAGCCAAGCTCCGGTCGGCTAGCGCGACTTACGCTTCGGGAGCGCTGCCCTCTTCGTCACCGGGCTCATCATCTAGAACCTCGGCGTCGTCTTCGCTGTCTTCAGAGATGCGTTCAACGCTTACGACGCGCTCATCCTCGTCTGTTTTGAAGATGCGGACGCCTTGCGTGTTGCGGCCGGCAATGCGGATGTCGTGGACTGGGCAGCGGATCAGCTTGCCGCCGTTCGTCACCAGCATGATTTGATCGTTTGTATCGATCGGGAACGAGGCGCACAGGCGGCCGTTGCGATCGTTGACGACCATCGCCACGATGCCTTTACCACCACGGCCTGAGGTGCGGTATTCGTACGAAGATGACCGCTTGCCGAAACCTTTTTCAGAAACCGTGAGAACAAACTGTTCCTTTCCGCCAAGCTCGGCGAAGCGTTCCGGCGTCAGGTCGGCACTGCCCTCTTCTTCCTCCGGCTCCGCGTCCACGGCGCCGTTGCCATTGGCGTCGACCTCTTCGCCGCTGGCGCGGCGTGCGACGGCGGCCTGCTTTAGATAGGCGGTTCTCTCGGCGGGCACGGCATCCACGTGCATCAAGATCGCCATGGAGATGATCTTGTCGCCGTCCTCGAGACGGATACCGCGTACGCCATCGCTATCGCGGCCCTTGAAGAGGCGCACTTCGTCCTTGGCCAGGAAGCGGATGCATTGTCCGTTTGCTGTCGTGAGCAATACGTCATCTTCGGGTGAGCAGATCGAGACAGCGACGATGCGGTCGCCCTCGTCGAGCTTCATCGCGATCTTGCCGTTGCGGTTGATGTTCTCGAAGTCGGTGAGCGCGTTGCGGCGCACGTTACCCGACAGCGTGGCGAACATCAGTTCCAGTTTGCCCCAGGTTTCCTTGTCTTCAGGCAGCGGCAGAATGGAGGTGATGACTTCGCCTTCGGCCAACGGAAGAAGGTTGACGAGCGCCTTGCCGAGAGCCTGCGGAGTCGCCGACGGCAGCCGCCAAACTTTCATTCGGTAGCACATGCCGCGCGATGAGAAGAACAGAACAGGCGTGTGCGTCGACGTGATGAAGATCTGCGTGACAAAATCTTCGTTGCGCGTTGCCATGCCGG
Organism: Hyphomicrobium sp.; assembly: GCA_041940525.1. Classification (GTDB taxonomy): domain Bacteria; phylum Pseudomonadota; class Alphaproteobacteria; order Rhizobiales; family Hyphomicrobiaceae; genus JAKAXS01. The sequence goes on along the minus strand of JBGTSB010000061.1, from coordinate 301 downwards.
AGCGGCCCTTGCCGCCGCGGCGCTGCGCCCGGTAGGTCGAGAGCGGCACGCGCTTGATGTAGCCCTTGTGGCTGACGGTGACGACAACATCTTCTCGGGCGATCAGGTCTTCGTCATCGACCTCGCCTTCGATATCGACGATCTCCGTCTGGCGCGGCGTGGCGAACTCATCGCGGATGGACGTTAGCTCGTCCTTGACGATGTCGATGATGCGCTGGCGCGACGACAGGATGTCGAGATAGTCCTTGATCTCTTCAGCGATCGTTTTCAGCTCATCGCCTATTTCATCGCGGCCCAGCGC
>JBGTSB010000060.1:241-15092 GCA_041940525.1 Hyphomicrobium sp. | reverse complement strand
AAGCGGTCCGAGATATAGCGGTTGGACAACGTTGCCGCGGACACGAGCGCGCTATCTGTGATGCGCACACCGTGGTGGAGTTCATACTTCTCTTTCAATCCGCGCAGGATCGAAATGGTGTCCTCGACCGTCGGCTCGTCAATGAAGACTGGCTGGAACCGCCGCGCCAAGGCGGCGTCCTTCTCAATGTGCTTGCGATACTCATCCAAAGTCGTCGCGCCGACACAGTGAAGCTCGCCGCGCGCAAGCGCAGGCTTCAGCAGGTTGCTTGCATCCATCGCGCCGTCAGCCTTGCCGGCCCCGACAATGGTATGCAGCTCGTCGATGAACAGAATGATGCGGCCATTTTCGGACTGCACCTCGCTCAAGACGTTCTTCAGCCGCTCTTCGAACTCACCGCGGTATTTTGCACCGGCGATCAGCAGGCCCATGTCGAGCGCGAGCAGCTTCTTGTCTTTCAAGCTTTCCGGTACGTCGCCTTGAACGATGCGTAGAGCCAAGCCTTCGGCGATGGCCGTCTTGCCGACGCCCGGTTCACCGATGAGTACGGGATTGTTCTTGGTCCGGCGCGACAACACCTGAATGGTGCGGCGGATCTCTTCGTCTCGCCCGATCACTGGGTCGAGCTTGCCCGATGCCGCAACCTCAGTCAGGTCGCGCGCATAGCGCTTCAGCGCATCATAGGCTTGCTCAGCCGAAGCACTGTCGGCCGTGCGGCCTTTGCGGATGTCGTTGATGGCGGTGTTGAGTGCATCCGGCGTTACGCCGGCCGTCTGCAAAGCGCGACCGCCTTCGGTCTCCTTTTCAATGGCGAGAGCCAATAGCAGCCGTTCTGCCGTGACAAACTTATCGCCCGCCTTGTCCGCCAGCTTCTCGGACGCATCAAGCACGCGTGCCAGCTCCGGCGTCAGATACAACTGACCAGAGCCGCCAGATACTTTGGGCCGCTTGGCCAGCGCCGTCTCGACACTGCGCAACGCTTCACCGGGATCACCACCAGCCTTTTGGATCAGACCGGCGGCCAAGCCTTCCGGATCGTCCAAGAGCACTTTTAACAAATGCTCGGCAGAGAATTGCTGGTGTTCCTCGCGGAGCGCGAGGTTCTGGGCCGACTGTACGAAGCCTTTGGCCCGATCAGAATAACGTTCGAAGTTCATAGACTTCTCCCTCTTCAGCACGCCGGTCACGCCCATATGGCACGAGAACAAGCGCCGTCTACATCAGGATTTAAGACCCCCAGAACAGTCAACCCTTCCGGCGCCGCCCGCTGAGGAGATCTGAGAAAGATATAGGATTGCCCGCGTGCCGCCAAAAGGGGCATGGTGCGGCGGCTGTTGAAATTTTGGAAAGTTTGGCCTGTTGGACGATATTGCTGTTGATTCCCTCTACCGCTATCCCGTCAAAGGGCTGTCTCCGGATGCTTTGGCTTCAGTTCATGTGGAACCCGGGGAAACCATCCCCTTCGACAGAGCATGGGCAATTGAGAATGGTCCTGGCCGGTTCGATCCGCTCAATCCGGCACACTTGCCAAAGACGGCCTTCTTCATGTTGATGCGCGACGAACGTCTTGCCGCGCTGGAAACCAGTTTCGACGAAGCCACGCAGACCCTGGCGATCTTCCGCAGTGGCCGCCAAGTCTGCAAGGGCAACCTGTCTCAACAGGCAGGCCGGGCGCTCATCGCCCAGTTTATTGCAGGGTACATGCAGGACAGCCTGCGCGGGCCGCCGAAAGTCGTCAGCGCACCGGGGCATAATTTCACCGATGTCGCGGCCAAGTGCCTGCACATTGTGAGTTTGTCCAGCTTGGCCGAACTGGAAAAAGCCGCGGGCCGAAAGTTTGATCCCATCCGCTTTCGCCCAAACCTGATCATCAAAGGCGCAAAGCCCTGGGCGGAATTCGACTGGATCGGCCAGGAACTGCGGGTGGGCAGCAATGGTGTCCGGCTAAGAGTGCTGGAGCGAGTTGTTCGTTGTGCGGCGACCAACGTCGACCCGGATACCGGCGCACGTGATGCCGACATTCCAGCGATCTTGAAACGCCAATGGGGCCATACGGATTTCGGCGTCTATGCAGCCGTTAGTGAGCGTGGAACCTTAGCGCCAGGCGATGCCGTCACGTTTGATTGACATTTAGTATGCCCGAAGCAGCGTGATTTATTCGCTGTCTCCAGCGGCTGCTGCCGCTTCTGCCGGCTGCTCGCCAGCATCATCTGGCTGAGCCTCGCTCTGTGTGGCCCGGCGCGGACGGCGCACTGACCGGCGCAAGAACTCCGGCTGCTCGTGCTCAGCCATTGCTGCGGCACGTTCGCGGCGGCGCGGTGGCAACGGTGCGTCATCGCTATCGTCATCACGATCCGAGGCCTGAGCCCGTCCGCGATCTTCGCCATTGTCTCTGCGCTCGCCGCGTTCCGGCCGCCGCTGGTCGCGATCTCCACGGTCCCCGCGATCGTTGTTGCGCTCGGACCTGTCGCGGCCTTGTCTCTCATGCCTGTCCTGACGATCGTGCTGGCGGGGCTGTTGGCCGCCATCACCTGAATTTTCGTCGTCTGAACCGTTGTTATTGTCTTCGCCGGAGCGCATGCGCGGCTGCTGGCCATTGTGCTGATTGGCCTCGCCGTTTTGCAGCTGCTGCTCGCGGTAAGTCAGGATGATCCGATTGTAGTGTTCGGCGTGCTGTAGATAGTTCTCAGCCAACACAGGGTCGCCCGACGATTGGGCGTCACGCGCCAGCTGCATGTATTTCTCAGCGATGTGCGCTGGAGTGCCGCGGATCTTGGTATCGGGCCCGGCACTCTCATAGCTACGCGATAGCGGGTTCTGTCCGCCCTTGCGATGCTGGTTATTGTTGTGATTGCGACCGCGGCCTCTGCGGTTTTGCTGGCCCTGCCTCATCGGATCCATTCTCTGTAGTTGAAATACGTGATCTATGCATGCCCCATACGCTGCCCGATCGGCAGCTCAAGGATTAGTCCTTCGCTGTAAAGCACGGACGGTGCGCGGCTCATCGCGCAACAGCATCCAGCAGTTTTTCTATGTTCATCACGCGCTAACGGCGCCCTGATAAAATCCAGTATGAGGATGAGCGTACTCGCGACCGGCGCCGTTGCAGCTCTACGGCACCAACAGAAGGGAACCAGAAGGATCACCTCTGCTATCGCAGTTCCGAAAGTGCGCGCTTCGAATGACACTCAATTGGGTGCCAACAGCTACCCGCGCTCAGTCATAAATCGCCTGTATCAACATTAGCTTGGTTGCCACATGAATCCAAGCGCTTTCGAACCTGATGTTACGATTGTGTCTGCATCGCAACACACCGGGTGTGGCCGCCAAGATCTGCCCAAAATCGGCAATGAGCGCTGTGCCGATTGGGACTGACGCCGGTCAAAATGCGTTCTACGTCGCGGGCCTGCCCCGCGCCAACCTCAAAAACGCACCAGCCGCTGGGGATGGTTTTCCCCAGGCCTTTCGCCAGTTCCCTATAGATGTCGAGGCCGTCAGTTCCTCCGTCAAGGGCTCCACGCGGCTCGAAATCGCGAACTTCGGCCTCCAGCCCGGCGATATCGGCGGAAGGAATGTAGGGCGGGTTCGAGACGAGGATGTCAAAAGGCCCGCCAACATCTTGCAGGCTGCGCCGCTGCAAGAAGGTGACCCGATCCGCGACGCCGATTGCGACTGCGTTTTCTGTCGCAATGTCGATGGCGCTTGCGCACACATCCGTCGCGGTAATGCGCGAGTGAGGCAGCTCGCACGCCAGCGTGACGGCGAGGCAGCCGGAACCAGTGCCAATATCGATGATAGAAATCGGCATGCCGCGCCAGCCCATTTCATCGGCGACATCCAAAGTGGCTTCGATCAAAGTCTCCGAGCACGGCCGCGGATCAAGCGTCGCCGGAGAGATGATGAACGGGCGGCCGTAGAATTCCCGCGTGCCGAGAATGCGCGACACAGGCTCACGCGAGGAACGCCGCTCAATATAGATGTTCAGTTGCGCGGCCTCGTCCGGTTTCAAGACACGGTCGGGTTCCAGAATGAGAGCCGTTGGGGCTGAGCCGATGGCGGCCGCGATCAGCAGCCGCGCGTCGCGCTCAGGCGTATCGACACCGCTGTCGCGGAGAATGCGAACGATGCGCCGCAGCGCGCCGGCGACGCACTCGCTAGCCACCGCTGCTCTCCATGGCGGCAAGCTGACCGGCCTGGAAGTCGGCGATCAGCGGATCGATGATGTCATCCAGCGCTTCACCCACCATGACCTGGTCGATCTTATGCATGGTCAAGTTGATGCGATGATCGGTAACCCGGCCTTGCGGGAAATTATAGGTACGGATGCGCTGAGACCGGTCGCCAGACCCCACTTGCGATTTGCGTGCCTCAGACCGTTCGCTAGCCAAACGGTCACGTTCCGCCTCAAACAGACGGGACCGCAACACCTGCATGGCGAGGCGCCGGTTCTGATGCTGCGACTTCTCAGCCGACACAACAACGATGCCGGTGGGTAGATGCGTGATGCGGACCGCGCTGTCCGTCTTGTTGACGTGCTGCCCGCCCGCACCGGCGGCGCGCATAGTGTCGATACGAATGTCCTCCTGGCGGATATCGAGGTCTACGTCCTCAGCCTCGGGAAGCACAGCCACGGTCGCAGCCGAGGTGTGGATGCGCCCGCCGCTTTCGGTGGCCGGGATGCGCTGAACGCGATGAACGCCGCTTTCAAACTTCAGCCGGGCAAACACGCCTGCACCGCTGATCGACGCCACAACTTCTTTGTAACCGCCAAGATCGTTTTCCGAGGCGGAGATGATCTCGGTCTTCCAGCCGCGCAGATCCGCGTAGCGCGAATACATCCGAAACAAATCGGCAGCGAACAAGGCCGCCTCGTCGCCTCCGGTGCCCGCGCGCACCTCCAGAATCGCGCTGCGCTCGTCGGCAGCATCCTTGGGGAGCAAGGCGATCCTCAACTCGCCGCGAAGATCATCAAGGCGTTCGCGAATGTCCGTCAATTCGTCGTAGGCCAGCTCGGCCATTTCCTTGTCGGACTCAGGATCGCGTGTAAGCGCCTCCAGATCCTTTTCTTCCTTTTCGGCCTCGCGCAGAGCATTGATCGTCTCAATCACAGGATTGAGATCGGCGAACTCCTTCGTCAGCTTGGTGAAGACAGCTTGATCTGTCCCGCCCTGGTTCAGTTCCGCCTGGATGGTCTCCCATCTTTGAACGAGCCGATCGAGTTTCTCTGTTGGTATTGCGCTCATACTTGCCGGGTTTTCTGAAAGGACATAGCCCGAGGGGCGCGAACAGTACGACGGCCCGCCCGGGAACCTGGGCGCGCATCTAATCCCATCAGCCGTTCACATGCAATTTGGAAGAATGAAGGAGCCGGTCAGCCTGTTAGCCGACCAAACACTGCCCCGAGGATGCCGTTTAGCTGCTAGCGCAACTTGTCTGCTCGCCGCTCACGGGGATCAGCCACGTCGATCCAGACCAGCCCTTCCAGCTTCTTCACCGTCTCGGCTTGAGCAGCTTTGTCCAAGCCGAACATTGAAACGATGGGCTGAGGCAACTGATGCGCGTGCAGGCCAGAAGTGATCATGAACGACAACAACAAAACGACGGGAAGGCTAAGTCCGGCCGCCCACGTCAGGGCATGCGGACGTGTCTGGCGTGGTCGATCGAAGGCAGCCGGCCAGCCAGATGCTTTGCGGCGGGCTCTTTGAAGCCATGACTGACCGGCCAATTGCCGATGGTGGTGGGAAAGCGCGAAGTGCAGAGCGTTCAAGACGGGGCGCGGATCAAGCGCCACCATTTGCGTATAGATGGAGACGATCCGCACGGTCTCCTGCCAAGGTGGAAGCCTTTCTAGCGAGCCCGTCTCTAATGCCTCGACGATTTCCGGCTCGGTGTTCAGGTGATTGGCGACGGCAACGCGTGCCAAGCGCAAACCGCGCCTCAGGTCGTAAAAGAATTTGGCTGCTTCTGAGCGGGCGGCCTCTGCGCGGCGCTCTTCGTAAGCGGCGTGCCGTGCTGCCTCTTCCTGCGCAAGCGCTTGATAGCGCGGCGCACCATGCCTTTGTCTCAAACCCTCACGATTACGCATCACACACTCAATATCTGGTACTCACCCCAGATCAAAGTCGCGAAAAAACGTCATTTTGTCAAAGGCTTGAGTGGATCGTTTTTGCCACAGGATGACCTTCATGGCATCTGTGAGCATGTGCAGCTAAGCAGCGGAAACAACCGGGATATATTCAGCGTTCAATTTCGAAGCCGTCAGAGTTCAATGCCTTCGGCCGCAGCGAACGATTCGATCTCTTTACGGATGCTCCCGGTGTGGTCGCTCATGAGCGTCTCGAGCAGCGAATTGATCCGTCGGCTGTCGAGATTGAGGATCATCGATTTGACGGGCCCGATGGAAGCAGGAGCCATGGAAAGCGATCGGAAGCCCAGTCCAATCAACACCATGGCTTCGATCGGCCTTCCGGCCATCTCCCCGCACAGCGTCAGCGGTACGGAATACTTCTCGCAGGAATTCACGAGCATCTGAAGCGCCCGCAAAGGCGCCACCGACAGGCTATCGTACCGGTTGGCAACCTGAGAATTCGTGCGGTCTGCCGCGAACATGAACTGAAGAAGGTCGTTCGAGCCTACGGATATGAAGTCGACACGCTGCAAGAGCTGGTCGATTTCAAACAGCACACTCGGCACCTCAAGCATGGCACCTACACGCACGGACGAGGGGCCCTGCTGCCCGCGGGCCTTCAGCAGAGCGGTCTCCTTGTCGACCAACACCCGGATCGCGTCGATCTCGCTGGCGGCCGAAACCATCGGGATCATCAGATACAGGTCTTGGTCCGCCGAAGCGCGCATGAAGGCGCGCACCTGCAGACGAAACAGTGCCGGCCGGTCTAGCGACATGCGGATCGCCCGCCAGCCGATCGCCGGATTGGCCTCGGTCGTCTCGGGCAGATATGGCAGCGTCTTGTCACCGCCGATGTCGAGCGAGCGGAAGACGACCGGCTTGCCTTTGGCTTCGCGCAGCACGGACGTGTAGGCGGAGATCTGCCTGTCTAGCCTCGGTAGGTTGTGAGACAGCATGAACAGAAGCTCAGTCCGGAACAAGCCAACGCCATCCGCACCCGACTCCGTCAGGTGCGGCATGTCGACGAGCAGGCCGGCGTTGATGTTCATCGAAATCCGCTCACCGTCCTTGGTGATAGCGGGAGTATTCTTCAGCGCCTCGTACTGGCGTTGTCTGCGCGCCCTGAAACGGACCTTGTCGGTGTAGGCCGAAACGACATCAGAGGAGGGCCGCAAGTGAACTTGCCCAACCACACCATCAACAATCGCTGCGTCTCCAGAGCTCACACGTTCGATCGCGCCCACGGCCCCACCTACTGCGGCGATTCCCAATGCCTTTGCGACGATCGCGACATGGCTTTGTCCGCTGCCGTCCTCGACAACGAGCCCGCGAAGCTTGGTTTGGTCGTAGTCCAGAAGCTCTGCCGCGCCCATGCTGCGGGCGAACAAGATCGTGTCCGGCGGAAGATTCGCGTGTTTGTCCGTCAAGCTGCGGCCGGAGAGGATGCGCAGAAGCCGGTCGGAGAGGTCATCAAGATCCCTCTGCCGTTCCCGCCAGAAGGCATCGCCGGAGCGTAGCATGCGCGTGCGCGTGGAGTTCTGAACCCGCTCGACTGCCGCGTCCGCCGTTAGGCCGCTTTGTACCGCTTCGTGCAGCCGGCGCTCCCAGCCGCGGTCATGTGCGAACATGCGATACGCTTCCAGAACGTCGCGATGTTCGCCGTCATTGGCCAGGTTTTCGCGCGCGAGCATCTCGTCAAGGGATGTGCGCAGCTCGATCATCGCTGCCTGAAGTCGGTCCAGCTCGGCTACGGGATCGTCGGCCATCAGCTTGGTCACGACAATGCGGGGCTCGTGCAGGACGACATGGCCGAGGGCGATGCCGTCCGAAATGCCATCGCCCTTGATGACGGCAGAAGCGGATTTGGACAGCTCAAACTGCGGTTCGGTTCCGGCAACGGCGCCAGAAACAAGGTTTTCCGCGACGACCATGGCGGTCGCATGCAGAACTTCGACGTCCTCTTCGGAATATTCCTTCAAGGTCCGGTTCTGAACGACGAGTACGCCCAGCACGTCACCAGACCGCTGGATCGGCACCGCCAATAGTGAATGGTACAGCTCCTCACCCGTTTCAGGGCGATACGAAAAAGACGGATGCTTGGCCGCGTCAGGCTCGTTTATTGCGATGTTGAGCTCGGCACAGCGGCCAACCAGGCCTTCGCCACGCTTCATCCGCGTTAGATGCACGGCATTCAGGTTCAAGCCTTCAGTCGCGAACAGTTCCAGCGAGCCATCCTGCCGCTTCAGGTAGATCGAGCAGACATCGGCGACCATGACGCCGGCGACGAGCTTCACGATCTTGTCCAGCCGGCTTTGGCCATCCCCCGGCTCAGCCATGATCTCCCGCAGCCTGCGCATGATGATGCGCAGGGCAGGTTCTGAAGCGATCATTCGCGGCTCGTCACCACGTTTAGAAGGCATAGCCACCGCCGTTGGAGAACTGCTGGTTCAGCAGCTCAGACAAAATAGGAGAGTACCGCAATCATGTTACATCAGGCTCCCAAGGAACTCATAAGGCCGGGTTCAATCCGCGTCGAGCCCATACAATGAATGCAAGGTTCGCACGGCCAACTCCGCATAGGCGGAGTCGATAAGAACACTGATCTTAATCTCCGATGTAGAAATGGCGATAATGTTGATGCCTTTGTCAGACAGAGCCTTGAACATTTTCGCCGCCACGCCGGCATGGCTGCGCATGCCAACCCCTATGACTGATATTTTGGCAATGTCCGCCGACGAGGTCATGTCGAACTCACCGATGTCGGCCTTCGCAGCCTTCAAAACCTCCAAGGCACGCTCCAGTTCGCTGGACTGAACCGTGAAGGTCATGTCGGTATGGAGCCCATCAGCGGCGACATTCTGAACGATCATGTCGACGTTGATGGACGCGTCAGCTAGCTGTCCAAAGATCCGTGCCGCGATGCCCGGTTTGTCTTCAACCTTGAGCACAGTGATCTTGGCTTCGTCTTTGGCGTAGGCGATGCCGCTTACGACATGCGTTTCCATGATCTCGTCCTCGTCACAAACGGTGGTCCCGATATCTTCTAGATTGTCTAGGCTCAAGGCCTGCATGGCTTCCGGTTCGGCAAAGCTCGACAGCACGCGCAAACGCACGTGGTGCGCCATGGCTAGCTCAACCGAACGGGTCTGAAGCACCTTCGAGCCGGATGACGCCATCTCAAGCATCTCTTCATAGGAGATTTTCGGCAGGCGCTGGGCCTTCGCGACAATGCGCGGGTCAGTCGTGTAGACGCCATCCACGTCGGTGTAGATGTCACAGACGTCGGCGTCGATCGCGACAGCAATCGCAACAGCACTCGTATCCGAGCCGCCCCGGCCCAGAGTGGCCACGCGCTTGCGGTCAGGCTCCACGCCCTGGAAGCCGGTGATCACCGCGACTTCGCCTCCGCTTAGCCGCTCTTTCAAAGCCGAGCCGTCGATGCCCGCGATGCGGGCGGAGCCGTGTGCGGCGCTGGTGTGGATCGGGATTTGCCAGCCCTGCCAGGAGCGCGCCTGCAATCCCATCGATTGTAGAACGATGGCCAACAGCCCTGCAGTCACCTGCTCGCCCGTCGAGACAACGGCATCGTATTCGCGCGCGTCATGAAGCGGCGAGGCCTCGCGCACCCAAGACACGAGCCGGTTCGTGGTGCCAGCCATCGCCGAGACGACGACGGCAACCTGGTTGCCACCATCGACTTCTCGCTTGACGTGGCGGGCCACGTTGCGGATGCGGTCTACGTCAGCAACAGACGTGCCGCCGAATTTCATTACGACAACGGCCATGGCCTCTCTGCTCGGGCGTCAAATTTCAGCGCTTCCTGGAAAGGCTCCGGCACAAAGCGGGGTGTCCGTACAAAAGACGGTATATCCAACGCCAATGGTCGGGATTGCCTTCAGATGGCGCGATCTCATAACCGTATGTCGGCGCATTCGCAACATCCGCTGGTGCGGCAAGGCAAATTTCCTGTTCGGCCGCCTTGACATCGGCTGGGTCGAAGGCGCCAATCCGGCCATGACACAAGCACAAAGCCCAATTGCCGATACGCAGCCGGAAAACTTAGACGAGGCGGAGGTCAGCCGATTTCAGGCCTTGGCGGCGCAATGGTGGGACCCGAATGGAAAATTTCGCCCCCTGCATCAGATCGGGCCTGTCAGACTTGAGTTCGTCCGCGATCATCTGAAGGCACATTTTGAGCGGGAACAGACAATGCGACCGCTGGAGGGTTTGCGGCTGCTCGATATCGGCTGCGGCGGTGGACTTATCAGCGAGCCGCTGACGCGGTTAGGGGCCAGTGTCACGGGTATAGACCCCGGAGATAAGAATATCGCCGTCGCCCGCCTCCACGCCAGCCAGCATGGGCTTGATATCGACTATCGGGTGGCAACCGCTGAAGCATTGGAGGCGGCCGGTGAAACGTTTGACGCCGTCGTCTGCCTGGAAGTGGTAGAGCACGTGCCGGACGTTGGCGCCTTCCTGAAGAACTGCTCTCGCCTTGTGCGCCCAGGCGGCATGCTCATCGTGTCGACCATCAACCGGACGGCCAAGTCCTTCGCCCTGGCGATCGTGGCGGCCGAATATGTCCTCGGCTGGTTGCCACGCGGAACGCATCAATGGGAGCGGTTCGTCACCACGGATGAATTGAAAACCTACCTCTCGGCAGCCAATCTCACGGCACCGGTCTTCGCTGGCATGACCTACTCGCCCTTCGCTGATGTCTGGCGTTTGTCGGACGATACGGACGTCAACTATTTGGCCGCGAGTGCCAGGCCCGCCTGACTTATTGAATGCCGGATGGGAACTCGATCGCCTCTTCCGTTTCAGCTGGAAGCTTTTGCGTCAGTCGCGCTGGGTCCAGTTCAATGACCCGCGTCAGGGCGATGCGTTCTTTTTCCGGCAGCTTCAGAACCGCATCAAGATAGTCCGCGAAAATCTGACAGGCAGCGGTTTCTTTCCCCTTGGGCACCTGCTCCAGATCAAGCAGGTTTATGTCGGTTCCATGTGATTGGAACAGGTAGCGCGCGACCTTTGTGTTGAGGACTTGCGCCTGCCGGGGAGGGATCAGCTCGTATTGAACCGGCGGCGCCTCGAGCATCTTCAGCATCAGATCAGACTCGCGGTCACGCAGAGACTGCGTCATGGAATTACCGATTTCTTCCGGAGCGTTTCCTAGTGCGTGCGCGATGCAAAGCTTTGGCTTCGATGGCGCAAGGTGCCTGGCAATGTCCCGGCTCAATGCAAGCTTCGCCGCTCGATCAGGATCTTGCAAAAAGCGGGACTTGCGCTCGACGATCTGGCGGCGAATGAAGATGTTCGTTGAGGAGAGGATGTCCGCGATGTCGGTACTGCTCATCTTGGAGGCAAGCTCTGTCAGCAAAGCCTCAAATGCCTGCGGGTGCTGTTTCTCCAGGCCGCGGAAGAAACGGCTATAGGCGGCATCTGTCGTCAGATACGTCTTGAGCGTTTCGCGTTTGGTAGGGCCAGTCTTGTTGAGGCCGCTGACAAGCCCTCTGAGCTGCTGACTATCAAACGGCAAATACGGCAAGGCGGCGTAAGCGCCGCTGCCGATCGCGCCAATCAGCAGGATCACTGCGAGCGCTTTCAAGCCGCCGGTACGGGACTCCTGATAGGCCTGCGGCAGAAATTCCGACGCTTGAATGTAGCCGGAGCTGTCGGAGCGGCGAATAAAGTCGGTCGGGCGGATCGCGCCATTTTGCACGGCGCGGCGGAGTTGTTCGGTTGAGTACTGCGCGATCGTCTCACCATCGCGCGTCAAAAACCATTGCACTTCCATGCCAGTATCTTGAGGCACCCCTGGCCCAAGTCTCCGTGCCGTTAACGATCGGATCGTCTCTGATTACAGAGCGCTCAACGCTTGTGCGGACAAACGCAAGCGGGACACTATCACATTGCAAAACAAGACGCGGCGCACATGACAGCGCAGCCCGCCGTGGATAGCTAGCAAGGCCGCGAGCCGCCATTAAGCGCGATTTGCCTGCAAGACTCGTTAACGGCTGGCCGTTTTCACGGGTGCACGGCGCATCAACTCGTCAATGCGGGCCCGCTCACGTTGGAAGGAAAGCAACTCGCGGCCCTCCAGCTGTCGCTCTTTCGGCACTTTGATCTTTAGCGGGTCGACGAAGCGCTTGTTGACCAGGACCTCGAAGTGAAGGTGCGGACCGGACGACATGCCCGTTGAACCGACGTACCCGATCACCTGGCCCTGGCGAACCTTTACGCCCGCCGCCACGCCCGAGCCAACCCGGCGCATGTGGCCATAGGCGGTTTGATAGCCGTTGGCGTGCCGGATACGAACATAGTTTCCGTACTGCCCCTTGCGGCCGGCCTCTTCGATCTCACCATTGCCGGCTGCCAAAATCGGCGTGCCACTCGTCGTCGCCCAGTCCACGCCCGTGTGCATACGCCGCTTATTGAGCAATGGATGCCGGCGATAGCCGAAGCCTGACGTCAGGCGGACGTCGTCGCCGCGCACCGGCTTCCGCATCAAGAACCGCTTCGAATTGTTGCCGTTGACGTCGTAGTAATCGGTCACGCCGTCTTTCGTGCGGAACCGGTAAAAGCGCGTGGTCTCGCCGCCTGCGGTGATCGCCGTGTAAAGCAGATCGCCCGGAGCGCCGTCGGTGTCCTTGCCCTTCACGTCGAAGAAGTACTCAACGGCGTCGCCAGCGCGCAAACGCGCGCGGAAGTCGGTTTCGTAGGCGTGAATACGCAAGATCCGATTGATGGTATCTGGTTCAAGCTGCTGCATCAGCCCTGCGTGATAGACGCTGGAATACAGCGAGTTGGCTTGAGAGTTCACGCGGCGCGTGCGGCCCTGCGAGACCTTGATCTCGTTGCGCGGCGGAACAGCCGAGGAAATGTACTCGCCGGAGTCATCACGCGTCACGGAGACCTTGTGGGCGCCGTTGGTTCCATAAACCGCGAAACGGACCGGCTCCATGCTGTTCTGATAGGTCAACGACGGTACGAGCATCACACGAACCTGCTCGCCGGGCTGAAGGCCGTCGTCCGGAAAGACCGAACTGGCGGACTCGATCATGGCGCGCACTTGCCACTGTTCGGCGCCCGCACGCATCAGGATCTTGGTGAGCGTATCGCCGTCTAGCGCGGTGAAAGCCCGCGAGACGCGCCCTTCAATCTCGTCGTCCTCGCTCTCCATGCCAGCGATATTCTTGACGAGAACGGTGCTGCTGTTCGGGTCGATATTGTCCAAACCAGGTTTGGTCGGCCCCGCGAGTGTTCCCGCCAGAACCGGCTTCTCCGGCTCCATGAACCGTTCGACGATTTCGACCAGCTCAGCGTCTTTGAACGATTGACCATCCTCGTCGGGCAACGACCCGCCAAGCAATTCCGCGACCTTGATGTCGATGTCCGTGCGAGCATCCTCGTCATCGCGCGCACCGACCGGCTTATCGTTTGCGTAGAGCTTAAACGGATTAAACGGTGGAATGACGTCCTTAAACTCGGCCGATACCGGCGCGAGACGCGACACAACGCGGATGTAAGGCTTATGCGCGATGTACTTGCGTCCGCCGCGCTGCTCCGTGCGAGATTCGCGGATGATGTACCGCGTCGAGGTAGCGCCGACGTTCACCTCTAACCGGTCTGATCTTGGAACGACCCACTTGAGACCCTCGCGACGGCGAACCAAAGCGGACAACGGCTTGGTAGACGCCGCTGTGGAAAGCTGTGTGAACGCTGGAATGATGCCGTCCTGCTCACCCTGGTGGTCAAGCGATCCGTAGATCACCACGACAATGGCCAAGGTGCCGACCGCAGCGGCTAAGCAGGTGCTGAATAGCCAGCGGAACCGGCCCAACTGCTTGTCTTCCGCGTGGTCGGACGCGAACAGCTCCTCAGCCACCACGCGCGAGCGGCCCCGGTGGCGAATACTGCCCCTGGGACGGCCGCTGGCGAACGGTGTTCCATAGTGTGCGTAGGCGTAGCGCTGACGCCGTTCAAACACGAACGTTCTCCCCCGATCGCTATTTCAGCGCGAAACACAGGCTTTAGAGCCGACGTCGGGCCCAACAAGCGCCCGCCTTGTCGTGCTCTTCATGCTGAAAGCGAGTTTGTGTGAGGAAGCAGGCAGCCTCAAGGCAGAACATTTTTTCGCCGTTGATAGCTGCCAGTGTAAGGTTATCCACAGCGCTTCGACGGTTATTTGGGCTTAAAACACGGTGCTTTGGCTCATTTTGGGGTCCAACACCATTTTTTTGCAGGCACATGCAAAAAGTTCGTTGACACTTGAGCCAGGATGATATTAATTCTGGTCCTTGTCCGGGGCACACAACTGCTTCGGCATGCCCGCGACGGGCGACGATCTCTCGATCTTAATCGTGGTTCTCACTGGGGCCACCCCAGAGGGAGCCTCGTTGTCTCAAGCCACCTCTAACAAGGCTGGCTTGAATACCTGTCGCTACGGCCGCTCTTTGACAATTGAATTTTGAAGGAAGAGAAACGCAGGCGGCGGAGTCCTGGCGGGTTTGAAGTTCCAGCAATGGAAATTCGGCCATAACAGAACTCTGGCAGATGTCTGTTTTTCTCTGTGACGCCAATCACCGATGTCAGATTCAGGTTTCCTGAGGCTGATATTGAATGTGATGGTGCCCGTTAGAACAGAAATCGCCCGGAGCTGATTCCTCCGGGTAGTCCAGAAGATCAATCTTTCAATCTGAGAGTTTGATCCTGGCTCAGAACGAA
>JBGTSB010000060.1:0-231 GCA_041940525.1 Hyphomicrobium sp. | reverse complement strand
ACGCTGGCGGCAGGCTTAACACATGCAAGTCGAACGCTCCGCAAGGAGAGTGGCAGACGGGTGAGTAACGCGTGGGAACCTTCCTATTGGTTCGGAATAGCTCAGGGAAACCTGGGGTAATACCGGATAAGCCCTACGGGGGAAAGATTTATCGCCGATAGATGGGCCCGCGTCTGATTAGCTAGTTGGTGAGGTAATGGCTCACCAAGGCGACGATCAGTAGCTGGTTTG
>JBGTSB010000059.1:0-15641 GCA_041940525.1 Hyphomicrobium sp. | reverse complement strand
TCGTCCTTGGCGATCCAAAGGTCGTTCAGCTCGCCATCATTCTTCTTGAAGACGTGGTTCTCGCCTTCATAACCGTAACGGACGTCACGAAGGCCAACGGCACCAGCCATGTCCTCCAGCTCACAGTCGCCATTAGCGGCGCAGGTCAGGCAGTCCAGCGGATGGTCGGAGATGTAAAGCTCCATCACGCCCTTGCGGATGTCCTTCAGACGCTGCGTCTGCGTCTTGACGACCATGTCGGGACCAACCGGCGTCGTACAGGACGCTGGAGTACCATTCTTACCTTCAATCTCAACCAGACAGAGGCGGCACGAGCCGAAGCTCTCCAGCATATCCGTGGCGCACAGCTTCGGGATCGTCGTGCCCGCTTCCATCGCCGCGCGCATGATCGACGTGCCTTCCGGCACTGTCACCTGCGTGTCGTCAATCGTCAGCGTGACCATCTTTTCCGACTTGGACGCCGGCGTTCCGTAATCGGTTTCTTTAATAAGAGCCATGGTCCTATCCTCACTCAGCCGCTTCAGACAGTTTCTTTGGCGGCCGGCCAAAATCTTCAGGGAAATGAGTCAGCGCGCTCATCACAGGGTATGGGGTGAAACCACCCAAGGCGCACAGTGACCCAAACTTCATTGTGTTGCAGAGATCTTCCACCACGGCGAGGTTCGCCTCTGCGCGCTCACCCGCCTTGACTTTGTCTAACGTCTCCAGCCCGCGCGTTGATCCAATACGGCAGGGCGTACATTTTCCGCAGCTCTCAACGGCACAAAACTCAAACGCAAACCGCGCTTGAGACATCATGTCGGCAGTATCGTCAAAGACAACGACGCCAGCATGACCGATCAGTCCGTCACGCTTGGCAAATTCTTCGTAGTCGAACGGCGTGTCAAAATGCGAGCGCGGAAAATACGCACCCAGCGGACCGCCAACCTGAACCGCCTTAAAGGGCCGCCCGGAAAGCGTACCGCCGCCGATTTCATCCACCAATTCGCCCAGCGTGATACCGAACGCGGTCTCGAACAGACCGCCGTGCTTCAGGTTTCCCGCAAGCTGAATTGGCATCGTCCCGCGCGAACGGCCCATACCGTAGTCCGCGTATGCCTGCCCGCCCTCGTCCATGATGTACGGCACAGCCGCAAGCGTCAGCACGTTATTGATAATGGTTGGCTTGCCGAACAAACCAACGTGCGCGGGTAGCGGCGGCTTGGCGCGAACGAGGCCACGCTTGCCTTCCAAACTCTCCAGCAGCGACGTCTCTTCGCCGCACACGTACGCGCCAGCGCCCATCCGGACTTCGAGTTCGAACGCCTTGCCCGAACCTATGACATCTTCGCCGAGATATCCGCCGCGGCGGGCCGCGTCGATCGCGGTGTTCAGCGCGATCTGCGCATGAGGGTACTCGGAGCGGAGATAGATATAGCCCTTCGTCGCCCCGACAGCGATACCGGCAATCGTCATGCCCTCAATGAGCACGAACGGATCACCTTCCATGATCATCCGGTCGGCGAACGTCCCGCTATCGCCCTCGTCCGCGTTGCAGACGATGTACTTCTGCTGGGGAGGCGTATCGTGAACCGTCTTCCACTTGATACCGGTTGGGAAGCCAGCACCACCGCGACCGCGTAACCCGGACTTGGCCACCTCATCGACGATGTCGATCGGCTCCATGGCGAGGGCCTTCTCAAGCCCCTTGTACCCGCGCATGCGCTTGTAGTCTTTCAGCGACACTGGGTCGGCCAAACCACAACGCATGAACGTCAAACGCGTTTGCTTCTTGAAGAACGGAATCTCTTCCACCGGACCAACGGCCAGCTTGTGCTTGATTTTCGCCGGTGCCTTCTCAAACAGACCGGCTTTGACGAGGTCGGAAATGTCATCGTCCTCGACCGGCCCGAAGCCATAGCGGACACCGTCATCGCCTTCGACTTCAAGCAACGGCTCAAGCCAAAGCATGCCCCGCGACCCGTTCCGCACGAGATCGATTTTGACCTTTTCTTTTTTTGCGGCCTTCACGATGGCGGCGGCAGCTTCATCAGCGCCACAGGCCACGGCGGCAGCGTCTTTAGGTATGTAGAGTTTCAATGTCATGCGCCCGCTCCTTTCAGGAGCTTGTCGAGCTTCTTCTCGCTCAGCCGTCCAACGACGCGTCCATCAATCATAGCAGACGGAGCAGTCGCACACAGCCCCAGGCAGTAAATCGGCTCCAGCGTCACACGGCCGTCAGCGCTCGTCTCACCGCACTTAATACCCAATCGGTCTTCAGCGCGCTTGACCAGGTCCTCGCAACCCATGGCCTGACACGCCTCGGCCCGGCACATTTTCAACGTGTGCTGGCCAGCAGGTTCGCGCCGGAAGTCGTGATAGAAGGTCACCACACCGTGCACTTCGGCACGCGACAGGTTGAGTTCTTTGGCGATCACGGGCACGGCCTCTTGAGGCACGCAACCGAACGTCTCCACGCAAGCATGCAAAATAGGCATGAGCGGTCCTTCAAGACCGGCGTGTTCTTCAACAATCTGCCGCGTACGCGGCTCGCTCCATGGTTCCCGACCCACGTCGCGCGTCCTCCCGCTTGTTATCGCTGTTGACTCTACAAATGGCGCGTTTAGTCGCACACTTCAATAAAGCTCTTCCGTCTACCAATAAGGAAACGGCAACAGCGGTATTCCGACATAAAACACAGAGCCTTAACCAATACCTTCCTTGAGCTGATTTCCCTAACCCGCAGCGGCATCCTCGGTCTTCGCCCTTAATTCCTGAGTTGCAACTGCATTTATAGCGTACTCTACAAACGTCGAAACCAGCGGAGACCGGGGTTCCCGACGCTGAATCAATAGTCCGATCTTATGTGTTACGCGCGGCTCGATCAGCGGAATGGCCTGCAACCGCCCGCGCGGATCCAGCGTCTCGGCCAGCCGCGTGGAAATAATGCTGGCGAACCGTCCTGTCCGAACATGGGCATACAGCGTCAACATCGAATTGGACTCTAGAGCCAACGCCTTGCGCCCGCCTGCCTCGGCCAGGTGGCGGTCTACGATCCGGCGGTTCTGCATGTCCGGCGTCAAAAGACATAATGGAAGCTCCGCGGCCTCCGCCCAGGTCATCGATTTGGCCTTCGCCTGCGGCGAGTCGGGCGAAACCAGCACGGTGTAGTGCTCTTCATATAGAGTAACCGTCTGACACCGGTCCGTCGGCTCCTCGTCGACGTAGGAGACACCCACGTCAAGCTCTAAGTCAGCAAGCCCATCCAGGATTGCATCGGAGGTCATGGAACGGACTGTGAGATGCACCTCCGGAAACTTTTCAATGAGCGGAATTGAGACACCTGGCAGAAAGGGTAACGCCGTCGGGATCGCACCAATTCTCAAGTGCCCCGTCAGACCATGCTTCATGGCCTCAATTTCCTGGCGCATCGTTTTGCTGTCGCTCACCAACCGGCGCGCCCACTCCAGGATGCGTTCGCCCTCGGGCGTGAACCCGCGAAATCGCGAACCACGTTCAACGATCATCACGCCGAATTGATCTTCCAGGCTTTTGACTGTTGAGGACAACGTCGGCTGTGTCACGCCAGACGTTTCCGCGGCCCGGCCGAAGTGGCGTTCGCGGGCCAGGGCCAACAGCAGCTCCAACTTGTCAATCATCGCGAAATCGACGTCCTACCTGAGCTGGCCAGTTCAGCTCCGGCCAGTCCTTTTGACGCAGTGTATCGCATTTCTTCCCAAGGTGCTGACTTGTTTGCCCACTTTGCGAAAAAGAAGGCGCGATTTCAGGTGAAATCATACCGAATGCCAGCCTCGGACCTAGGACCGGCCCGGCACTCGCGAGAGATCGATCCTATATCGAACGAAATCGTCGGCCTTGACGAAGGTGTCATAGAGCGCGCGGGCCACCGTGTTGGACGCCTTGGTGTGCCAATAAAGCTTCGCCCAGCCGTGCTCTCTTGCCAGCGCCACAAGATCTTCGATGAGGGCCCGTCCGGCGCCTGTACGCCGCGCTTCAGGGGCTACAAACAGGTCCTCCAAATAACAAACGGGAGCCAAGCTCCACGAACCGGCGTGGACAATGGATAGGCTGAACCCGATCACCACCCCATTCACCTCAGCCACGCGGCCGATGAAACCATCCTGCCCAGCCAGGAACCGCTGCCACGTCGCATCGGTAACTTCGCCGGGGACCTCAGCTTCATAAAAAGACACATACCCCGCCCATAGCCGACGCCAAGTGGACTCATCACCAGCTTCCGGACTGCGAACGATCACGGCGCCGCTCATAACGCACCCACTAGCAAAAGCCCGCCAGCCATCAAGAGCGTCATGAGAGTTGAAACGTTGATGTCACCAAACTCTCGGGCACGCACGATCTTGACGACCTCCCGCGTTTCAACAGCCGCGGGCTGTCCCGCGTTCGGATCCCGAGCACGAACCCAATTCCAGAAGAACTGTCCAAAAGAACGCGTGCGTTTCCAAATTTCGTAGGGTGCGCGCTGCCAGCCGTACTTGAGCGAATAGATCACCGTCACCAGAATAGCGATCTGCAGCAGAGTTGAGACCCAGCCGCTAATCAGGAACCAAACAACCGACCAGACGACGCTCAAGACCGACCACAACAGCCAAAGAAGCCAGCTCAGAATATCCATTCGCGCAACACCATCAGCTAACACCGGTCCGATAACGCCCGGCGAAAGGCGAGCCATAGCTAGGCAGTGCGGCGATTCATAGGGTGAGCGCGCAAGCGATTGGTCTGAAAAGCGAAAGGGCGCCGGGCGGCCGAGGAGGATGGCTACCCAGCACCCTTATCCATGCTGCAAGCCTAAAAAGCGTAGCGAATGATCGGCGGCGTGACGACGGCAGCCGTTCCCGAAAAAATTGGGAATTTTTCCCTGTCGGAAACCAAACTGGAGAACGTCCTAAGTCGCGCACTTTATTCCGCTGCGACAATGGGTTGTGGCTTACGCTGCTGCGTTTGCGATAGCTCCACGGCCAATTTGGTGGAAGCAAGAAAATCGACTTTGCCCGACCCAAGCAGTGGCACCGTTTCGACCACATAGACCTCGGCTGGCACCATCAGATCGTTGGCCCCCCTGCTCTTGGCAAACCGGCCGAACACATCCCGGGTTGCCCCTGGCTCACTTGTCAGCATCACCAGCCGCTCGCCCTTGCGGGCATCCGGCAGAGCCGCCACGGCAATCGGTTTGGCCGGCCACAGCTCCGAAGCCAGCTCTTCTACGGCTGACAACGACACCATCTCGCCGCCGATCTTGGCAAAACGCTTGGCCCGGCCCTTGATCTTCAAAAACCCTTGAGCGTCGATCTCGACGATATCACCCGTGTCGTGCCAGCCGTCTTCCGGCGGCTCCAGCACACCCGGATTTTCCGCCCGATAATAGCCCAGCATCACGTTCGGACCGCGAACATAAAGGCGCCCTCCGGCTTCCATCCCAGGCACGGGCTCGAGCTTCGACTGCATCAGCGGTGCCAGACGCCCGACGCTGCCGGAGCGGTTCGCCAACGGCGTGTTGATAGCGAGAACAGGCGCGGTTTCCGTCACACCGTATCCTTCAAGAATACGAACGCCGAACTTCTCCATGTAAATCTGGCGCGTACGCTCCCTCACCGGCTCGGCACCAGCAAGGATCATGCGAACGCGGGCGAAGTCGTAAGGATGCGCGCAGCGCGCATAGCCGTTCAGGAACGTATCCGTGCCAAACAGGATCGTGGCATTCGAGCCGTAAACAAGTTCCGGAACGATGCGGTAATGCAGCGGCGTCGGGTAAAGATAAACCGGCACCCCACCCACGAGCGGCATTAACAACCCGGCCGTCAGCCCGAACGAGTGAAACACCGGCAGCACGTTAAAGACCTTGTCGTCTCCATTGACCGCTACCCGGTGCAAGCTTTGCATGCAGTTCGCAAGCAAGTTCCGGTGAGATAGCACAACACCCTTAGGCGTGCCCTCGGAACCGGACGTGAACAGGATCGCTGCCGGCGCATTCGGATCGCGCGAAACTTGCGGTCGAGCGCCAGCGCGCCAGCCGGCAAACTTGTCGCCGAGCGTCAAGCTGGCCTTCTCGTCTTCCAGGTAGACAATGCGGCAGGTCTCAGCCAGTTTGGAGACAACCTCCTCCAGCCGTGCCTTCTCGACAAACGCACGTGACGTCAGGACAACGTTGACCTTGGCGGCTTTGCAAGCCGCCTCAAGGTTCGCCGCACCAGCGGTGAAGTTCAACATGGCCGGAACCCGGCCAATCGTCTGCAACGCAAAAAACGTCACCGCCACACCCGCCGAGTTCGGCAACATCACGCCGATGGCGCGGCCCTCAGCGGCATAACGCTCTAGCTTGCGGCCCAAGACCTGCGCACCCAGGATCAGCTTGCGATAACTCAGCTTGGTGCCAAGTGGGTCTTCAATCACCGGCTTGCCAGTATCGCGCGTGTTCTTCGCCAGTGTCAGCGCTTCGAATAAGGTTTGATCAATCGGCGCGCTCATCACTGCGCTATCGACCATGATGTCTTGCAGCTCAGCGCCAGCCGCCTGCCGCCGGGCACGCCCCTTCAACTCAGAAGACAGGCCGAGCTTGACCGGCGGCAAGATCGTGACCTTGGTCTTCGGAAACATCTGCTTTTTCGTTTGCGTCGGCCGCATATAGCCGAACGTCGAGCGCTCTAGCCCGTCAATGCGAACTGGCACCACGACGGCGTCAGCCTTATCAGCGATCATGGCCGTGCCGTCGTAGACCTTCATCAAGCCGCCAGTCACGGTTAGCCGCCCTTCCGGGAATATGACGAGCGTCTCGCCATCCTTGACAGACTGAATGAGATTGCGCGTCCCAATCGGCCGCGTCGGATCAATCGATTGTGCCTTCACCAACTTCAAGAACGGCTTCACCCACCACTTCTCAGCCATGTCGGTGTCAATGGCGAACGAGCTGTGCGACGGCAGAATGGAATGCATCACGGCCGCATCAAGCAGACTAACGTGATTGGGTGCGATAATCGCCCGCGTACCTTCCGGCGGCAGATGCTCGCGGCCTTCAACTTTCAAGCCCAGAAGCATTTTGAACAGGAATACGCCGAGATCCTGTAAACCTTCACGCCCCCACGCCCGCAAGATCAGCCCGGCGACCACAATGTTGGCAACGGCCAGAACCGCGAACAACACCCAGTAAGGAACGTCCACACCCAATGCGCCGCCAACGGCGACACTCGCGCTCGTCATGAAAGCGGCCGACAAGACATTACAGCCTGCGATAACACGCGCACGAGAACCTTCGGGTGCCCACATCTGCACGGCGGCAAACGAGGGCACGATATACATGCCCCCCGCAATCGACACGCCTAGGAAGTCCGCCAAGATCCGCCAGCCGGTAAACGTACCTAGAAACGCTTCGACAGTCAGCTGATCGGCTGCGGGCGCAACGTTGGCGACCGCGAATGCCATGTCGAAGCAAAAGATCGCAATTAGAACGGCCCCGATGGGAACAAGCGCCAAATTCGGCCGGTTCCGGCTCGCGCGCGCGGCAATCGCGGAGCCCGTGGCAATGCCAACGGTGAACACCACCAGCGCCAGCGTCACGACGCCTTGCCCAGCGCCAAATCCGTCCTTGAAGAGCGGCGGCAGCAACGACACCACAACGGCGCCGATGAGCCAGAACCAGGCCGTGATCATCCCGCCGACCCAGAGCCGCCGGTCTTTGCGTAGGTCGCGCAACAGCGAAACGGTCGAACTCCACGGGTTGGTGTCGATCACCAAGTCCGGAGCAGCGTCACCCGTCTTCGGGATCTGCCGGGAAATCGCCCAGCAAGTGAGCGCCAGGACAATTGCCAATCCGGCCAGCACTTGGTTGCCGGCGCCTTCGCCGGCCAGCATGCCACCTGCGATCGTGCCCAGAAGGATCGCCGCGAACGTCGCGCTTTCCACCAGGGCATTGGCAGCCGGAAGTTCAGCACGCGTAAGATGCACCGGCAGGATGCCGTATTTGATAGGCCCGAAAAGCGCTGCGATCGTGCCGTAAAGCCCAAGCGCCACGAACAAGATCGGCACTGACTGCATCACGAAACCGGCAGCCGAAATGAACGCCACGGGAATTTCGCAGCGCTTCAACAGCTCCGCCATCTCCGCTTTGTCGTAACGGTCCGCGAATTCACCACCGATGCCGGAAAAGATGAAAAACGGTGCCATCAGCACAGCACCGGCCAACGCAACCAGCGTCCCGCTCTGTTCCGTGCCCATCTGGAACAGGATCAGGATGACCAGAGCGTTCTTGACGAAGTTATCATTCAGAGCCGACAGAAACTGCGTCCAAAACAGGGGCGCGAACCGCCGGGAACTCAACAATGAAGAAAACATCGGCACCACAAGGATTGCATGTGAAAGGCTATCGCGATCCAGCCTTGCAGCCGGACACTAAAGCACCGATCATGGCTTTAGAACGGCTGCATGAATTGAACGTTAGCGCCTTTAATTATCACGGCATTTTCAACAGATTTAGTCGCTTCCGCTATGACGCTGACAGAATTAGCGAAATCGCAAGAACGGCGTTATGCTGATCACAACCCGGCCACGCCGCTCCACCAGGTATCTCCAGCCCCATGGACAAGCAATCCTATCATATCCACCTGAATGGCGAGAGAGTGGAAACATCCGCCTCCACGGTATCAGCCCTATTGGCCGAGCAGGGTTATGGAAATCGCAAAGTCGCAACGGCGCTGAACGGGACTTTTGTGCCCGAGCGAGCGCGCGGCAACAAAGCCTTGGCGGAAGGCGACAGCCTGGAAGTGCTTTCAGCCCGCCAGGGCGGCTGACAAGGACCAGCGGACCGGCATGAACGCAATCGACAAGACGCCCACGTCACATTTTACCGCCTACGGTGTGGAACTGCCCTCCCGCCTTTTGCTGGGCACGGCACAATACCCTTCGCCACAGATCATGGCGGACGCCGTAAAGGCCTCAAACGCAGCCGTCGTCACGCTATCCCTGCGGCGCGAACAAGCGCGCGGCGCCACCGGCCAACGCTTCCTCGACCTGATCCGCGATCTCAACGTTTGCATCTTGCCCAACACGGCCGGCTGCCGCACGGCGCGCGAAGCGATAACAACGGCGCAAATGGCGAGAGAGTTATTCGAAACGGATTGGATCAAGCTGGAAGTCATCGCCAACGACGATACCCTACAACCGGACCTTTTCGGCCTCGTTGAAGCCGCAGCCGAACTCTCCCGGGAGGGCTTCAAGGTGTTCCCCTACACGACCGAAGACCTAGGCGCTGCCGAACGGCTGCTGTCCGCCGGCTGCGAAATCTTGATGCCATGGGGAGCGCCCATTGGCTCCGGACGGGGGCTTGCTAACCCATACGGTCTCAAGACCATGCGCGCTTACTTTCCCGGCATACCACTCGTTATCGACGCGGGCGTGGGTGCCCCCTCTCACGCCGCCCAGGCCATGGAGATGGGCTACGATGCCGTCCTCCTGAATACTGCCGTCGCCAAGGCCGCCGACCCTGTGCGCATGGCCGCTGCCTTCGCCGCCGCGATCGAGGCCGGGCACACGGCCCATACCGCCGGACTCATGGAAATGCGCGACATGGCTTCGCCCTCAACACCCGTCGCCGGCACGCCATTCTTCGATCTGCCCCCACGCGGCGGAGCCGGTTAAATGCCGGCCTATCCTCAGCCCGACGTGTTCTATCCCATCGTCCCAGACGTGAAGTGGCTAGAACGGCTGCTGCCCTTTGGCCCGCGCACAGTGCAACTGCGGATCAAGCATGCCTCCGATGGGGACATCGCGCGCCAAGTCCGCCGGGCTGTGGAGCTCACGGCGGGAACACCCTGCCAGCTCATCGTCAACGACTACTGGCAGCATGCCATCGCCGAGGGCGCCTCGTATGTTCACCTGGGGCAGGAAGACCTCGCCGCCGCTAATCTTGAGGCCATCAAGGCTGCAGGACTAAGACTCGGCATCTCCACCCACGATGAAGAGGAACTTGAAACAGCGCTGAGAGCGGATCCCGACTACGTCGCGCTCGGCCCCATCTATGAAACCAAACTCAAAAAAATGAAGTGGGCCCCTCAGGGCCTGCAGAAAGTCATGCAGTGGAAACATGAAATCGGCGGACTGCCGCTTGTTGCCATTGGCGGTATCACACCGCAACGCGCGCACGGCGTACTCTCAGCTGGTGCCACCAGCGTCGCTGTGATTACCGATTTCATGACGGCACCACACGTCGAAGCACGCTTTCAGATTTGGCTGGAATGGGCCAACGCCCAGCGCACGCAAATACACTAGCCACCGCGATTGATCGCGCGCCAGCCGATATCGCGCCGGCAGAATCCACCGGGCCAATCGATCTTATCGACAGCCTGATAGGCACGATCTCTCGCCTCAGCCACCGTCCGGCCGCGTGCCGTCACGTTTAAGACGCGACCGCCCGAGGCAACCAATTTCCCGTCGGCCTTGCGCTTTGTGCCTGCATGGAAAATCTCAACACCTTCGATCGCCGACGCTTCATCCAGCCCGCCAATTTCCGTACCCGTCTCCGGCTTACCTGGATATCCCTTGGCGGCCATCACCACGGTGAGCGCCGCGTCGGCATACCAGCGAACATCGAAGTCTTTCAAAACACCGTCAGCCGTCGCCAGCAATGTCGCGAGCAAATCGGACTTCATGCGCATCATCAAAACCTGCGCTTCGGGATCGCCAAATCGCACGTTGTACTCAATCAGCTGCGGCCCGCGCGCGTTGATCATCAACCCAGCAAACAACACGCCCTTGAATGGCGTGCCGCGAAGCCGCAAACCGGCGACCGTTGGGCGAATGATCTCATCCATCACACGCCGTTCCATCTCCGGGTCCATGATCGGTGCAGGCGAATAGGCACCCATTCCACCGGTGTTCGGCCCGGTATCGCCTTCGCCAACACGCTTGTGATCTTGGGCCGCAGCAAGCGGCAACGCATAAGTCCCATCAACTAGCGCAAAGAAGCTAGCTTCCTCACCCACCAGAAACTCTTCAACGACAACACTGGCACCCGCTTCGCCAAAGGCACCACCGAAGCAGGCCTTCACAGCGTCAACCGCCTGCTCGCGCGTCTCCGCAATGATGACGCCTTTGCCCGCCGCCAATCCATCAGCCTTGATGACGACCGGCAGCGCCTGACGCTCGACATATGCCAGCGCCTCCGCCTCATTCGCGAACGAAGCATAAGCGGCAGTCGGCACCTTAAATTCCGCACACAGCTCCTTGGTGAACCGCTTGGAACCTTCCAGCTGCGCTGCAGCCTGCGACGGGCCAAAGTGTTTAATGTCCGCTGCCTGCAGCGCGTCGGACAAACCAGCGACCAGCGGCGCTTCAGGACCGATCACGACAAACGTGACACCATTGACCCGGCAGAAATCGATGACAGCGGAATGATCCGAAACATCCAGGCTGACGCATTCGGCCAGCTCAGCGATGCCGCCGTTTCCTGGCGCGCAATAAAGCCGATCTAGCAGCGTACTAGCCTTCAGCCCCCATGCCAGCGCATGTTCTCGTCCGCCTGAACCGATCAACAAAACGTTCATAACTGCCGAGCCCTAACTTTCATTTCCGGCGTTCCATCTCTATAGCGGTAGAGGTGTAGTCCAATGTACACCACAGGTTCCACAGTCAACGAGACCCGATTCTTGGTCAATCCGCCAGCAACCCCTCCGCGTGCATCCACTGGACGCAGCAATGTTGCCGAGTTTTCCGTCTCGGAGCTCTCAACAGCAATCAAGCGCACGTTAGAGGATGGTTATTCTTACGTCCGGTTGCGTGGAGAAGTTTCAGGCTATCGCGGCCCGCATAGTTCCGGCCATTGCTACTTCGGCATCAAGGACGACAAAGCGAAGATCGACGCTGTCGTTTGGCGCGGCGTTTTCGGCCGGCTGAAATTCAAGCCGGAAGAGGGCATGGAAGTGGTCGCCCAAGGCCGCATCACGACCTTCCCTGGCTCCTCCAAATACCAGATCGTGATTGAAGCCTTGGAACCGGCAGGCGCTGGCGCCCTCATGGCGCTATTGGAAGAGCGCAAGAAAAAATTTGCAGCTGACGGCCTGTTTGCCGACGAGCGCAAAAAGCCCTTGCCCTACCTCCCGCGCGTCGTCGGCGTGATCACCTCGCCCACCGGCGCAGTCATCCGCGACATGCTCCACGGCTTCGAAGAGCGCTTCCCAGCACATGTTGTGGTCTGGCCCGTGCGCGTTCAAGGCGAAGCCAGCGCCAACGAAGTCGCCCAGGCGGTACGCGGCTTCAACGCCCTGAGCCCGGGCGGGCATATCCCAAGGCCAGACGTGCTGATCGTCGCTCGTGGCGGTGGCAGCCTAGAGGATCTTTGGGGCTTCAACGAAGAAGAGATCGTGCGCGCGGTCGCCGAAAGCACCATTCCGATTATCTCCGCCGTCGGCCACGAGACGGACTGGACGCTCATCGATCTGGCCGCGGACGCACGCGCACCGACGCCAACCAAGGCCGCCGAATGGGCCGTACCAAAGTACGCAGAGCTCCAAGACAATACCGGAAAGTGCACTTTGCGGCTGCGCGTCGCCATCCGCCGGCACCTGGAATCTCAACGCACACTTTTAAAAGCCGCAGCCCGTGGCCTGCCACCCAGAGACAGCCTGCTCGCTCTTCCACGCCAACGCTTCGATGCCTGCGAAAAGCGTCTCACCCGTGCCCTGCTCGCGAACACGCGCACGCACACCTTAAATCACGCGCGCCTGGCATCCCGCCTCTCGCCGCGTATCTTGCAGGCCCAAGTGGGCCGCGCAGCCGATCGCTTGGAACGTCTGTCGCAAGTCAAGGCAGGCGCTCTCACGCGCTCAACCACTGCCCGCCGAACACGCTTTGAACGCCTCGCCGGCCGCTTGAGCGCGCGGCCCATTCGCACCGCCGTATCGCAGTATAAAGATCGCCTGACGATGCTGGACGAGCGCGCCGCGCGGGCCCTGTCCCGCACGGTGACAACGGCGCGGCGCGGTCTTACGGGGAACGCCCAGCTTCTCACTTCGCTGAGCTACAAGAGCATTCTGCAACGCGGCTACGCCGTCGTCCGTTCGGAAGCTGGAACGACGATCCGATCCGCTACAGCCGTC
The DNA here is from genome assembly GCA_041940525.1 of Hyphomicrobium sp. Lineage (GTDB taxonomy): Bacteria > Pseudomonadota > Alphaproteobacteria > Rhizobiales > Hyphomicrobiaceae > JAKAXS01. The sequence goes on along the minus strand of JBGTSB010000059.1, from coordinate 2,541 downwards.
GCCCCGGGAGACATGCTCTCGATCGAAATGTCCGACGGCACCATTGTGGCGCAAACCACCGGCGGCGGCGTATCAGGGCCCAGCGGCTCAAAAAATGACCCCAGCCAGCGCGCCCCCGCTAAACCCGCGCGACGAGCCAAGCCAGCCACGGCGAAAGATCAAGGGTCACTGTTCTAAACCGTTGACACTCAACGGCCCGTTCACCAACTAGCGCGTTTTCAGCGCAGCCGATCCGCCAGACTTGACGGCCATGCTATGGTGTCCGAGAAAGCCCATCAGTGAGCGGTGCGCCGTTGCACGCAGGAGCAAGTATGAACCGGTTCGAAAAGTTATTTGGCAGCAGAGGCGAAGCGCAAGTTCGTTACCTCGATGGCGAGTTCGAAGTCATCGGCCCAGGCGACTATGTGCGCTGCGCGGTCACCGGCGAACGCATTCTCCTGCCAGACCTACGCTACTGGAGCGTCGACCTTCAGGAAGCCTACGCATCGGCCGAGATTTCACTCAACCGCTACTTGACAGTCGCTGGCCGCGGCACACCCGGTTGAGAAATTGTGCGGCGATAACCACCCGTCGCCACGGCAGCATCAACTAGCGAACCCAGCCGGGCTGTTTCCTGATCGTTAAATCCTAGCCGGATCGGCACGAACGACGACGCATCTTGCAGTCGTGCCAGGTCACCCGTGAGGCCATTCAGCCGAACCCAATCTTTTTCCGTTGTCACCAACCGCGCATTCTCTGCCTCGGACGCGGCCAAGAGCGATTTGGCCTCCCTCGGCGAAAACCAGTGGTGGTCGGCAAAACTGCGCTCAGAGACCACCTCCGCACCAAGCTGGCGAAGCGTATCAAAGAAGCGTTCCGGTTGCCCGATGCCAGAGTAAGCAACAACGCGAGTGCCCTCCAGCCATCCGGCATCTCCAGCCACCGCAACAGACGCCTCTAGCACTGGCCCCGGAAACCCGCGCTTCAACTGATTGAGCACGGCGGTCTCACGGCCTTCTTTCAGCCCGCGGCCGTTCACCACAATAACGTCAGCCAAAGACAACTGAAACTGCAACGGCGCGCGCAACGGCCCGGCCGGAATAACCAGCCCGTTACCGACACCACGCGAACCATCCACCAGAGCGATGATGAGGTCTTTTTGCAAGGCCGGGTTTTGCAACCCATCATCCATCACGATCACACTGGCCGTTTCATCGCGTTCAATGAACTCGGCGCCTGCCCGCCGGTCACGCGACACGACCACCGGCACCGTTCGCGCCAACAGCAATGGTTCATCACCAACGTCGCTTGCCGTATGGCGATCACCATTGACATGCACAGGCCCACGCAGCTTTCCGCCATAGCCGCGCGTCAGCACTACGGGCGTTTCGCCATGCGCCATCAAATGCTCGCAAATCATGTGCGTGAGCGGCGTCTTGCCGGTCCCCCCAGCCGTGAAATTGCCAACACAGATCACCGGCAACCGCGATTTGTACGATAGCTGCTCGGCAAACCGAGCTTGCGCCTTGCGGGCATAAAGCCAGGCGGCAGGCTTCAACAGCCGGCGCACGAAACCGTCCTGCTCTTCTGGTGCATACCACCAGCTCGGTTCTTTAAGAGACACGCCGAAGCTCCGCCGCCTGAGCCGGCAAGAACGGTTTAAGGGCCGTGACGCTGCGTTCCAGTGCGCCGCCAAGCGTTTTCAGCGCGGCATTGGCCCCGGCATTCATCGACGCCAGCACGCTGGCATCGCCTGCCAATTTGCTGACGGCATCCACCAATTCCTCTGCGTTGCGAATTTCAACAGCACCTTGATGCCGCAACAGCCGCTCGTACGAATCCTTGAAGTTCTGCCAATGCGGGCCGGTGATCACCACACTCCCGTGCCGGATCGCTTCAATTGGGTTTTGCCCGCCGTGATCAATCAAAGAACCACCGATAAACGAAATAGGCGCCAGCGCGAACAGCGTGCCCAGCTCACCAATCGTATCGGCGATGTAGATATCCGTCTGCGCTGATGGCAGATCGCCCGCCGAGCGCTGAACCGACTGGAGACCCTGCCCCAAAAGCCAATCCGCAATCGCGGGACCCCGCTCGGGATGCCGGGGTGCAATGATCGTCAAGAAACCAGGAAACGCGCGCGCCAGCTGCCGGTGCGCCTGTGCAATCACGGCTTCCTCGCCCTCGTGCGTGCTTGCCGCGACCATGACGGGACGCCCATCAAGAGCGGTCTTCAAGCGCTGCAACTCCAGCGCATCAGCAGGCGGCGGCGGCGAGTCGATCTTCAGATTACCAACCGCAGCGACATTGCCGGCACCCAACTCAGCAAAGCGTTCCGCTAGCCGTTCGTTCTGAGCCAGCACCAAATCAAAGCTGGAAAACAGTGGACGCGCGGCGCCAGGATTTGCACGCCACTTCTTGTAACTACGTTGCGAAATACGCCCGTTGATCAGCGCCAGCGGAATGCCTCGCTCCCGCGTCTCAAGCACCAGGTTGGGCCAGACTTCGGACTCTGTGAAAATCGCCAGATCCGGCCGCCAATGATCCAAGAACGCGCAGACA
>JBGTSB010000058.1:0-16491 GCA_041940525.1 Hyphomicrobium sp. | reverse complement strand
ATCGGCCGCCCGCTGTTATCCAAGGCCCAGGCCGCCGCGAAGTCATTCGAGGTGATCATGATCGACGTGACGCCATCGGCGCGGCGCGCCTGGCGGCTTTCGTCCTGCCGGTCGTCGTTGGCCTGGGCTTCCACCCACAGCTGTCCGCCATCCCAACGGCCCGGGAAGCCACGCAATAGATAGAAGGCTTTCGTCAGAACGTGATCTTCCGGAACAGGCTCAAGCCGAGGAAGGTCCAACGACCCGAGCAGGCGCTGCAAGGCTGGCCCGCTGCGGCCTGACATCGGCATGCCGGTTGGCAAACCGTTCCCGTAGTCTTTCGTGTCAAAAATGATCAAACCGCCTTGCTTCATGTAGGCGTCGATCTTGGCGAGCACTGCCCCCGGTAGGGGCTTGGCGTCTGGCAGAACGGGCCAGTACAGCACGGGATAAAACGCGATCTCATCATTGACGATGTCGACAGCCACCGGCTCGCCGGGCTCAACCGCCGTGCGCAGCCGCAATATTTTGCCAAGACCACTCAGGCCTAAACGGCTCACGCTGTCACTTTGTTGGTCTCCAGTCAGAACGTAGCCGAGCGTGACACTCTCCGTCGACTTGCGGGCGATTTCGTCCGCCGGCGTCAGCACGCGCTGGGCTTGCGCGGGCGCCGGATGAATAATCGCCAAAGCGATCAGCACGGCACCGGCGAGAGAACTGGCTCGCGCCGATTGGCGACGCATGGTCTGCATGGAAAGCCCACCCTGAAGAAAGAGCACCGCAATAATGTCAGCGAACAACAATGCCAGTGCAGCAGCCAAGAGCCAAGGCTTCAGAGGATGCGAGGCTGTTGATTGGTAAGCACGCACCTCGGCGGAGGGTGGGAGGCTGCCAAGGGCGCGAACGGTTGCGTCCCCCTCCAAGACGTTGACCGCGCGGGGCGAACCGGCCCGGCCATAATAGCCCGGAGGATGATCGAGACTGGGCTTCAAGTTATCCAATTCAGCGACAGGAATGGCCTGCGCCGTGGGCGGAGGTGGCTTGAGCAACCCAAACCCGTCAACGGTCTCAACAGGTGGGAACGCTTCTGGAGTAGCTGCGCTGTCGGCTGCTGCGCCGGTATTTGCAGTTTGGCCGGTTTCTCCAGTGTCAGAAGCAACCGCTGCGCCGTTTCCGAGTGACGTGATCCTGCGAAGCATCTCAACGAACAAGCCAGAGATTGGCAGATTGGACCAGTCCGAGTTCGCGGTGACGTGGAACAGAATGATCTCGCCATTGCCGCGCCGCCGGGCCGTCACCAGCGGCGTGCCATCCTTCAATCGCGCCCAAACCTTCACGTCATCGGTAAGCCGCGCCGGATCGGCGAGGACCTGACGGTTGACTGACACTTCCTTTGGAACGGAAAGGCCGGCGAACAAACTGGAGTCTTCAAAGGCGTTGAGCGGCTGCGGCGTCGACCAGGAAAGCGCGCCGCCAAGCGTGCGACCGCCTTCGCGCAACGCAACCGGCAACAGATCGTCTCCACCCTTTTCAAGCCGCGGACCAGCGAAGCGCACAAGAATGCCGCCCTTCTGCACCCAGGACTCAACGCGCTCGCGGATATCACCCGTCAACGTGCCGATGTCGGCCAAGATCATCACCGACGCGCCTTGCTCCAACACGGTGTTAACGCCAGCAGCAAGGTTCTGATCGGTCGTCCGCACGATCTCCGCGAAGGGCGTCACAGCCTTTTCGATGTAATAAAGCGGTGCGAGTAGCGGCTGCGACTTTTCCTGGCTCTCGCCCGATATCAATCCAACGCGTTGCCATTGCGATCGTGAGTCGATCAGGCTCACCGCACCGGCGGAACGCTGTCCGCCAAGCTCGACACGCGTCACCTGGTTGCGCAGTTCAAGAGGAAGATCAAATGTGATATCGGCGGACGTCGAATTGGCCCGAAGAACAAAACTCGCTTCACCCAGCCGCTGGCCCCGCGCGGAAAATGCATAGGCTGTTCCTTGCCGAAGCGGTCCGCCGGCGCGCATGACTTTCAAAGTAAGCTTGCCACCCTCGCCAATGCTTGCAATCGCACCAAGGGCTTCACGGCCAGGTACGTCATGTATGACCGAAAATGTTCCATTTTTTGCAAGCGAAGCCAGACCATCTGCGAAGGACCGGACCCTGTTGGCATGGTTGATGCCGTCGGAGAGCCAGACCACGCTGATCGTCTTGTCGGAAATGTCGCTGAATGCTGATTGCAGGGTTGCCAGGGCCGCTTTTCGATCCGGCGCGAACGGCTGCGGCAGGATCGCGGCGGCGGTCGAGCGCGCTTCGCTTGGTGCTTCGACTTTGGCAACTTGCGATTTGGCCTGTTGCGCGGTGGGAAGAATGACGACCGCGCGGTTCTGTGCTTCAGCCTCGCTGATCAACCGCTCGACCATCGACGCATGTTCGCTCCAGCGCGCAGCTGAAGCCCAACCGTTGTCGACCGCGATGACAACCGGGCCAGTGCCCTTCAGCGCCTGGCTATGCGGGGGATTCAGGACCGGTTCCGCCAGCGCAAAGATGACGAATGCAGCGGCGAGCAGCCGGATCAGCATTAGCCACCAGGGCGTTTTCGCCGGAGTTTTCTCGCGATTGTCGAGCCCGACAAGAATGCGCGTTGGCGGGAACGCAACCTGCTTTGGCTTGGGCGGCACAGTCCGCAGCAGCCAATAGATCACGGGCAGCGCGGCTAATGCGGCCAGAAGCCAGGGATTGAGAAATGCCAGAGCGCCAAACGTCATGAGGCCTCCGCGCGCGGCACTTGCACAAAGCCGTCGTCCCGGCCTTCAAGGCGCATTGTCAAGGTCAACAGCGGGTCGGCCGGCGGCCGGTCCGTGTGATGCACCATGAACGTCCAGCCGATGCGCGTGGCCATCTCCATTAGCTGGTCGCGGTGCGCGGCCAGTTTCTCTTGGTAGCGTTCGCGCATTGTCTCGACGCGATCGGCCAGCCAGCGCTGTGATCCGTCGGGCGAGAGGAATTCAGTGCGGCCATTGTAGGGAAGCGTTTCTTCGGCCGGATCGAGAATTTGAATAAGGTGCCCTTGAATGCCGGTTGCCGCGATCTTCTCCACCGCAGCGCGCGTCTCTTCGATCGGATCAAGGAAGTCAGAAAACAATACCGCTGACGAGAAACGCGACAGCTGCGCTTTGGGCGGTTGGCTGCTTGCCGCGATCGCATCGAACTGTGGGGAACTCATCGCTTCCGCGATGCGAATGGCGGCCCTGCGGTTCGCCGATGGCGACGTGACACCCAGCAGACCAACCCGTTCGCCGCTGCGCGCAAGCAGCTCAGCACTAGCCAGCAATAAGACAAGCGCCCGGTCGGCTTTCGTGACACGCGACAAATGCGAGCGAAAGTTCATCGAGGCGGAAAGATTGCACCAGAACCAGAGCGTATGGGCGGCCTCCCATTCGCGTTCGCGAACGAAGTAATGGTCTGTGCTGGCGGACCGCCGCCAGTCAATCAGCTGAGCGCTGTCGTTCGGTTGCAGCTGCCGGAACTGCCAGAACGTTTCACCTGGTCCGGCGCGGCGACGCCCGTGCACGCCGTGCGTCACGGTCGCCGATATGCGCTTGGCTTCCACCAGCAGGTCGGGCAAACGGTCGGCCAAACCATGTGCATCGCGCTGTAGCCCGTGCACATGTTCCGCGTCCCGGTGCGGCCCAGCGTTTGGCGCGCCCGCCTTTGTCATCTGTTCCTTACTCCACCGCCTCGGCAAGCCGTTGGATGATGCCACCCAGCTCTTGCCCTTCAGCGCGCGCGGCAAACGTGAGTGCCATACGATGCTTCAAGATCGGATCGGCCATGGCAACGACGTCTTCGACCGATGGCGCCAAGCGCCCGTCGATCAACGCCTTGGCGCGGACTGCGAGCATCATCGCTTGGCTGGCGCGCGGGCCAGGGCCCCAGGCGATATAACGGTCTGTCTCTTCGCCAGCACCTGTACCGGGACGAGCCGAACGCACCAGTTGCAAGATAGCTTCGACAACCTTGTCGGGCACGGGGATTTGGCGGACGAGACGCTGAATGGCCATAAGCTCGCCGGCGTTCAGCACGGATTGGACCTGTGCGTCTTCCGTGCCGGTCGTCGAAAACAGCATCCGGCGCTCAGCGATCAAGTCAGGATAGGTCACGTCCACCTGCAGCAAGAAGCGGTCGAGCTGCGCTTCCGGCAACGGATAGGTGCCTTCTTGTTCGAGCGGGTTCTGCGTCGCCAAGACATGGAACGGCGATGGTGTATCGTGCCGCGTGCCGGCAACTGTCACGTGATGTTCCTGCATGGCCTGCAGCAACGCAGACTGCGTCTTCGGAGACGCACGGTTGATTTCGTCCGCCATCAACAGCTGCGTGAAGATCGGCCCCTTGATGAAGCGGAAAGAGCGGCGCTCGCCCGGGGTGTCTTCCAAAACCTCAGCGCCGATGACGTCGGACGGCATGAGGTCGGGCGTGAACTGGATGCGCTTGGCATCAAGTCCGAGAACCTTGCCCAGCGTCTCAACGAGAAGCGTCTTCGCCAGGCCAGGGACACCGATCAGCAGCGCATGGCCGCCCGAGAGAAGCGTGATGAGCGTTCGCTCAATCACGACATCCTGTCCGAAAATAACGCTGGCTGCTGCCTTATGCGCTCGCTGCACTTTTTCCGCAGCTGCCTCCAGTCTGGGAACAATCGTTTCGTCAGTTTGTGTGACTGTTGTCATTTCCTGCCCGATCTGGTTTCGCCAAGCTGCAACTCTGCCGCAAAAATTTGCACTGTGGAAGATGATCTCAATATGATCGTGATTTGTTCGGCCACGGACGCATTGGTCAAGTTAACAGTCGGTAAGACCAAGGCGGCGCTGGGAAAATATAGAAGGAAATCATGGCAGATAGCCCGCCGACCCCCTCCCTGTCCGGACTTGAACAACTGTTGAAGGCAGCTGGTGAGACGAAAACCCCGCCAGTGGAGAAATGGAACCCGTCCCATTGTGGCGACATCGGATTAGCGATCGGCCGCGACGGAACTTGGACCTATCAAAACAGTCCGATCGGCCGGCAAGCCATGGTCAAGCTGTTTTCCAGCGTGCTGCGGCGCGACGAAGATGGGCAAACTTATCTGGTCACTCCCGTGGAGAAGATCACGGTTCACGTAGAAGACGCACACTTTATTGCGACGGAGATGGACGTAAGCGCCAGAGGCGAGCCAAGCCAGACTCTCTACTTCAAAACCAACGTCGGAGATGTCGTGGAAGCCGGAAAAGACCACCCGCTGACATTTCGCCAACAACCCGGTGGCGGTTTGAAACCGTACATTCACATCCGAGGCCGGCTCGAAGCTTTGGTCTCCCGCTCCGTCACCTATGATCTGCTTGAACTGGTGGAGGGCGACCCTGAAAACCTGGTCATTCGCAGCGCTGGTCAGGACTTTGCCGTACCGGACCCTGCCTCCGGTTAATGCGCTTCACGCATGGCGTCATCAGCCGCGAGGAAGGCTGCAACGTCATCCGGCAATTCAGGAGCGGGGCCGTCATACCCCATGGCTGCCAGCACTGTGGAAATCGGAACGTACTCTCGCTTTGAGCGGTCATAGAACCCGCCCTTGAAGAGCGCCCTGGCAGCAGCCTGCCCGGCACGCTTGCCCTTGCGAAACACATACCGGTGTTCAATCACGATGACTGTGTCGGACCAGCCGACGACCTGAGTTTCCAGCCAGAAGGGTTCAAACAACCGCATCTCGCGGCGATAACGAATTGCAATCGTACTAGCGACAGGCATCCAGCGGTGCTTTACGACCATGCGCCAAAGCCCACTGGCCAGGACAAGATCGAAGCGGCCTAGATCTCCGATTGTCAGATAGCGGCCGTTGTTCATGTGTCCGACCGCGTCTAGATCGTGCGGCATCACGCGAAAGGCTAGCCTGGACACACCGTGAGGGATCTCAGGCTTGCCGGTAAACGGCTGGATCAACACGCACCAGATCATCCTTAGCCAGAGGTTCATGGCACCCTCGTTTCTTATCGACGAACATAAGTTGACGTAAACGTCAACTTAAAGTCAATGGCAATCTGCGCACAAGTGCCCGTTTGGCAGCCTTCTCAAGGCCAAACTATGCTATCAGAACTGCTTCGCGGCGCGCCCGTAAGTGGAAAAGAGCTGAGGACGGCGACTTGGAATGAGGGCACTTTCAAAGAGTTTGAGAGCGTGTCTGGTGTTTGCGCTGCTGTTGGTGTCAGCCGTGGCGGCGAAAGCCGCGCCAACGCAAGCCCTTATCGACCAAGCGGCCACGCAGTTGATGCGCGGTGATGTCAGTGCCGCCGCGGCAGCCTATACCGAAGCCTTGAAGGACAGTTCGCTGCCGAATGACCGGAGGGCAAGCATCCTCAATGATCGCGGCGTGGCCTACACGCGTCTCAATCGCGCCAAGCTTGCCATCGACGACTTCAACAAGGCGGCCAAGCTGTTTCCCGAATACGCTGCGGTCTACAACAATCGCGGTAACCTGCTGCTGGCTCTGGAGCTACCCAAGGAGGCCATCAAGGACTTCGATCGCGCGATCGCGTTGGCCCCCGGCTACGCGTCCGCCTACAACAATCGCGCCAACGCCTTCATGAAGCTCGGCTCTGAAGACAATGCCTTCCTGGACTACTCAAAGGCGATCGAACTTATGCCGGCCAGCGCCGCTCCTTTAAGCGGACGCGGCAAGGCGCATCTGGCTCTCGGCCGTCCGCATTCCGCTATCCGCGATTTCTCCCGCTCGGTCACATCAGACGCGCGCTTCGCGATCGCCTATCGCAACCGCGCCGAAGCCAAGCTTCAGGTCGAGAAATTTGATGAAGCCATCGAAGACTTTTCTCGAGCGATCGCTTTTGACCCGGAGAGCGTCGAGATGCTCGTGTTGCGCGGGAAGGCCTACATGGCCACCAAGGACATACCGGCCGCGATCAAAGACTATACACGCGCGATCGAGTTGGACCCAAACCGGGCGGACGCCTACCAGGCGCGTGGGCTGGCCCACAGTTTTGCTGACGCAAGGCCGGAAGCATTCACCGATCTCAACGAAGCGATCCGGCTCAATCCGCGTTCGGCGGAGTCCTTCGCCTATCGCGCTTATGTCTACATGCTGGACGGCCAGCCGGACATTGGGTTGAAGGATATCGAAACGGCACTGAAGCTCGATAAGCGCTGCGCGGAGGCTTATTGGGCCAAGGCTGAAATTTCCGAGTCGCAAGGTCTGGCAGATCAAGCCGTCGCCGATTTGCGCCGCGCTCTTGGCCTCAAGCCGAACTATCGTGAGGCCTTGGACAGCCTGCAACAACTTGGGTACTCCGTCGCGGACCCTGAGACTGAGGGACTGGACGGCCTGGGCTTGGAAGACTGGCGCGTGGTGATCCGCTCTGGTTCGTTCGTCGCCGTCAACGATAGTTACCCCAAGATTTCAGTTCCCCTCGAGATGATGGGCAAGGGCAAACCCCGCATCTTGGAATGGCAGCTCAAGCCGCCGCCGTTTAAAGGCATAGGCATTCTGCGGTTCTCAAGCGGAACCATGAAAACGCGTGCCGGCACGGTACAGACCGAACAAATCGCCGTCGTCGATACCTATGAGAAGAAAATTGTCGCGATCGAACCTCATAAGGAAGGCAAGAAGATCGCCAAGTGGACGTGGGAAGAAGGTAAAGTCACCGTCGCCGCGGCTGACGGGGTAACGGATGAGCACTCCCTGCGCGTCGGCCGCGAAGTTCAGCGCACACGAACTTGGAACCGGCCGCGCCGTCGCAAGCCAAAAACGCTGTTTGAGCTTCTGTTCAACTAGGCGACGATCCGAGCCCGCGCATCGTCCGTACTTCTCTGGCTAACGCCACAAAAGTCAGAAATGAGCAAAGACCAATCTCCCGTCATAGTCTGGTTACGCCAGGATCTGCGTCTGGCTGATCACCCCGCGCTTCGCGCGGCCATCAGCACGGACGCGCCCGTCATTCCCGTCTACATTCTTGATGACGAAACGCCGGGGCAATGGGGGATCGCGTCGGCTTCGCGCTGGTGGCTGCATCACAGCTTGGAGAGTTTGGGCAGCGCATTGAAATCGCGCGGATCTCGGCTAATTCTCAAGCGCGGCACGGTCTCAAAGGTACTAACGGCGCTTGTGAAGGAGACCGGCGCCAAGGCGGTCTACTGCTCGCGAGCCTATGAGCCTTGGGCCATCAAACTCGAACGCGGTCTCAAGCAATATCTGGAAAAGGCGGACTGCGAGCTCAAGCGCTATCCCGGCACGCTGTTGATGGAGCCGGAAGACATCGAAACGAAGACGGGCGGTCCATTCAAAGTCTATACGCCGTTCTGGAAGGCGCTCTCATCGCAGCGGGAAGACACAAAACCGCTTCCCGCACCACAAACGATCAAAAAGCCTTCCAAGTGGCCGGATAGTGAGAAGCTGACGGACTGGAGCTTGTTGCCGGCCAAACCGGATTGGGCCGGAGGCATGCGCGAGATGTGGCAGCCGGGAGAAGAAGCCGCCATCGAACGCCTCAACGATTTCCTTGAAGAGGATGTCAACCAGTACGCTGCGAACCGGAACATTCCCGGCAAGCCATATACTTCGCGGCTCTCGCCGTATTTGCATTTCGGCGAAATCAGTCCGCGGCGCGTTTGGCACGCGGTCAAGCACCGCACGCAATCCGGATCGCTGAGCAAGGGTGCCGAAACGTATCTGAAGGAACTGGTGTGGCGCGAGTTTTCCTATCACCTGCTGTTCCACTTCCCAACGCTCCCCGAAAAGCCGTTCCGGCCTGAATATGCCGCCTATCCGTGGTGTAAGTCGAAAAAGAACCTTGAGGCCTGGCAGCGTGGGCAGACCGGGTATCCAGTTGTCGACGCTGGGATGCGGGAGCTGTGGCACACCGGCTGGATGCACAACCGCGTGCGCATGATTGTCGCCTCATTCCTGATCAAGCACCTGCGCATTCCCTGGCAAGACGGCGAAGAGTGGTTTTGGGATACGCTCGTCGACGCGGATCTGGCGAACAATGCAGCCAGCTGGCAATGGGTCGCCGGTTCGGGCGCTGATGCCGCTCCGTACTTTCGCATCTTCAACCCGATGAAGCAGGGCGTCGACTACGACCCAGACGGCGCCTATGTCCGGCGCTGGGTCCCGGAAATCGCTAAGCTGCCTGACAAGCATCTTCACGCGCCCTGGGAAGCCCCGGAAGACATCCTGAAGGAAGCCGGTGTCGAACTGGGCGAAACCTATCCGCATCCCCTGGTCGACCACGCAGAGGCTCGCAAGGCCGCCATGGCTGGGTATGAGGCTATAAAGGCCGAAACAGACGGCTGACTTCAGCCAAGCCCTTGCTGATACAAAGTTTTGCCACGAAATCAGACATTAATAGCGATGGAACCTGAACCGCGCGCCGGGGCGTTGTGCGTGAGATAATGCGTTTCATCGGATTTATCCTGGGTAGGAGCGGCCATGCGAACTTTGCTGCTAGCATCTTTGGCGTCTTCGTTGTTGGCATGCACGGCCTTTGCGCTAGACGAGGTCAAGCCGGCTGAAACATCGCAGTCGATCAAAGTCCTCAATGCGAAACCAGATGCAGAGGACAAGCTCCTCAATCCGTATTCTGGCCAGAAGCCAGCGGGCAGCGCCAAGACGAAAGATGAGTCCGCGAGCGGCAATGCAGCCAAGGCGGCCGCGGCCGCCGCCGCTGAGGCACCGGTACCGGAAGGGCCGGCTGTCAAACGCACCGATGGCAAGACCAAGTCCGTTGAAAGCGGCGAGAAGAGCAAGCCGGAAAAGACGGCAAAGAAGGCCAAGCCAAAGCCTGAACCCGCAAATGAGAAAAAGCCGGCAGCCGCACCAGCGCAGAGCGATGAAACGGACATTGCCGCGCCAGTCAAAAAGCCAGAGCCAAAGGACACGCCCACACTGGCAAAGCCTGCGCTGCCAGACCCTACGCTGCACATCGCGATCAATTTGACCAAACAAGAGCTGTCGGTTCGCGAAGACGGGGGGCGGTCACACACGTGGGAGATATCGACTGGCCGCGCCAAACACCCCACGCCAAAAGGAACGTTTCGCCCAGTCTGGATGGCGAAGGACTGGTACTCGCGCAAATACGATGACGCGCCGATGCCGCACGCGATCTTCTTCCATGGCGGCGCGGCCATCCACGGCACGGACTCGGTCCATGCGCTCGGGCGCCCCGTCTCCCACGGCTGCGTCCGGTTAACCCGGCGCAACGCCGCACGTCTCTATCGGCTCGTGACCAAGCACGGAAAAAAGAAAACCGAGATCAAGGTGTTTGGTACGCCGCCGAAGCCATCTCTGGTCGCGCGGGGTGATCGCGATGACGAACCCCGGCGCCGGGACCGCCGCCGCTGGCGCGACGATGATTTGTGGGACGACGACTTCGATTTCGACTACGGCTATCGCAACCGCCGCCGCGCGTTCATGGACCGCGCCGCCCGTTACCGCCGCTGGCGCGACGAGGAAGCGTACTATTATGATTGACCCGATGGGCTTCAGCTGAGGCTTCGTTCTCGGCAGCAGGCTTCATAGCCGCCATCGCGATCGCGACGCAATTTTGGCGTGTAAAAAGCATTGTCCTGCTACGGATTTATGTGCTCGAATAGGGTTTGAATTTTTTCAGATCCATTTGAGGCTTGTGTGCGCCAAGGCCATAGAGCACTTCGTTTTTCAGCTGTGCCCGGCGCGCGCCGGAAGCAAACGCGCAGGCCCTCTCGCAGCACCGGTGATCAGAACGGCACGGACCTTCGAAAGCTTCTGAGCACCGTCAACGAGGCCAGCCAAACAGCGCGCAATGCCTGGCTCGCTTACCTGTTCATTCTTGCTTACTTGGCGGTGACGCTGGCGGGGATCGGCCACAAGGATCTTCTGCTCGACACGCCAACGACGTTGCCGTTCGTGAGTGTCCAGATTCCGCTGACAGGGTTTTTCACGTTCGCGCCGGTCGTGCTTCTCTTCTTTCATTTTGGACTGCTGCTGCAGCACCGCATGCTTTACGGGAAGGCGCTGGCGCTCAAAACGAAACTGCCGGATGAGACGGCCAGCGAGACGGCGCCGGAAATTCGCGATGAGATACACTCGTACTTTTTCACGCAGGCGCTGGTTGGGCGCCGCAATGTGCCGGCGCTTCAGTTGGCCTTTCGCATCATGCTGTTTGTAACGTTTGTGTTTGGCCCGCTGACCTTGCTGTTTTATTTTCAGGCCAAGTTTCTCGCTTACCATGATGAGCTGATGACCTGGCTGCACCGGGCACTCATCGTCATCGACGTGATTGTGTTGAGCACCTTTGGCCGCTTCGTGCGTCACTTCAAGGATGATGAAAGCCGCGCAGGAACCGCGCGGTTTATTTTGCCGGCATTCAAAGTTCCCGATTTTGCCGGTGCTTGGTTTGGGCGAATGCGATCGTGGATTGCGGATGCCCCCGTTCTGGTACGGCGATCATTGCGAGCCATTGCTAAGGTCGGAAAGGGGATCAAGGACCTCGGCGTCTACGTCTACGTCTGCGTCTGCGTCTGCGCGGTTCTATTCGTATCGTTGTTTGTCGCGAGCGTGCCAGATGGTTTGGTTGACCGGGCAATGAGGTTGCCAGGATTGACGCTGGCGGTGCCCAGAGATTGCATGGAGCGGCGCAAACCTACCCATGAGGAAATCTACTACAAGGTAAAGAGTCTCGATGCCAGGCAAGCGTTTTTTCTCACGGCGCTGTTCTACGAGCAGGGTGGTGAGAAAGATGCATGTTCGCAGATGTTGAGCCTGTTCGGAGGCAACCGCAATCTTAACGTGACCGACGCGGACCTGGTGAAAGACCAGGAGATCACAAAGCAAAACCAGCATGAAATGCTTCATTCACTGCGCGAGCGAGACTTGCGGTATGCCGACTTTAGCCGCTCGGATCTCAAACAGTTTGATTTTGAGCGAGCCAGCCTTCAAGGCGCGCGCTTTCAGGAAAGCGATCTGCGGCGAACAAGACTGAAGCACGCCCAGCTGCGTGGAGCCGATCTGGGGTCTGCCGGTCTGCAGGGCGCCGATCTGGAGTCCGCCGGTCTGCAGGGCGCCTATATGGGGAAGGCTGGCCTGGAGGGCGCCGATCTGAAGAGCGCAAAATTGCACGGTGCCAATCTGACGTATGCCCGGTTGGATTATTCCAATCTAGATAGTGCTGAGCTGGAAGGCGCTGATTTGAGCCATGTCTCGCTGAAAGGCGCTAATCTCGAGAGCGCCAAATTGTTAGGCGTTGATTTGGAGGAGGCCCAGTTACAGGGTGCGAAGCTGGTATCGGCTCTGCTGCATGGTGCCGATCTGAGAGAAGCGAATTTGCAAGGAGCGTATCTATATCGAGCCGTGCTTTTAGGAGCTGACTTATCTTATTCCGACCTACAAGGAGCGAATTTGGTTGGCGCTTGGCTGCAGGGCGCCAATTTGGCAGGGGCAAGCCTACAAGGCGCCGACTTGACGCGCACCCAGGTCCAAGGTGCCAATCTCGGAGGCACCAAGTTGAAAGGCGCTAACTTACAGGCAGCCCAAGTTTGGCTCGCGGTTCCGCCTAGTGAACAGGCTGCAGATCTCGTGAATTACATCTATGTGAATGAAATGGAAAATGCAGTCAGCACACTACAGAGCGTTTTGTCGAGTCAGGTTTACGCGTTCGAAGATCGGATGAAATCGCGAGGGCACATCAGCAAGCTTGTCGCCAAACGCATGTCAATAGCCTTTGATGCCTTCAAGCCAAAACTTGAGGCAGTTATCAAAAGCGAGGGAGCGTCGGTTGCAGAGAAACGGAATCAACGCATTTGGAGACAATTGAAAGCAAAGGCGCCCAAGCCCGAACCTGAGCCGGTCAAGCTCGCATGCTATCTTGCAGAGCTTTCGTGCTCAGACGAAACAGAGAAAGCCTTCATAGTTCAGAGCTCGATCGATAGAGTGATCGGAATAGATCAACCAAGTGTAAGCTCTCCGTTTGAGCTGCCCTATCAAGTAGTAGGTGTTATACCGGCCGAAATACACTCTAAAAAGGACGTGATCGCGCCTAAAGTATTTCATCGTCAGCTGCAATCCTGTCCCGCTGTCATGAAGCGTGTGCCAGAGAACAAAATGGCTCTGCTAAAAAAAGCCGCGGCAAACGACCGAACCGTCAGCAAACCCGAAACGCCGCCCTGCGGGCCCGGCGAGCAGGCGCCGCTGGAAAAGTGAATCTGCCAGCGATACGCGACAAAAATCTTGGGCGGCGGGCTTGTGTGGCACAACCGCGAAAGTCTGCCACGCGTTTGAGTCCTAGAAGGCCGCTAGCGACCTCTTAGAACGGGTTCCAGGTCGGCTCGGGTGTAAAGCGAACGTAGCCTAGGTTGGCGCCAAGCCTTAAGCCGATGCCGGAACGGATCGGCGCCATGATGACCTGTAAAGTTGACGGTCCCGGACAAATCGTGGTCGTCGAACAGCTACCCGTGGCGATAAGGATCCAGGCCGTGCCAGTGAGGCTTGTGGAACCTGGGAAAAGAAAAGGGATCGCGATGGAACGCGATCCCTTTTACATGCGCGAATTGAATGCGGCTTATGGTGCCGGCGTGTTGGCTGGTGCCGTAACGCTTGGCTCGGAATTTACTTCCATGTCGACGCGGCCGTAGCCGAAGTAGACAAGTGCGCCAAAGATCGCGGCGAAAACGATGGCAGTGACCAGTGCATTTAGGAAGCGGTTGCTGAAGGTGATCGTGTTGCCGATCAAGTCGACAACGAAAACAACAGCAGCTGCAATCAAGACTGGCTCAAGCCAACCGTATTCTGGCGGTAGAAACATGCGGGCGTCCCCCTTCTCCATGTTGCGGTGCTGACCCGCCTGCGCGGCTCAGCCATCGGCTTATATCAGCTGTGACCCTAAACGGAAACCAGATTGCCGTTTTTTGAGCCAGTTGAACAAATATTGTCCATACTCTGTCATAAACACTGAAGTTTTACAGATTTTACAACGCCTTAGTGAGGTGGCCGGCCCACTGCGAGGCCGGCCACTGATCATTATCTAGCCAGCAAAGGCGTGATCCGGCGAATGGCGACCCGGCGATTTTCGCGCTCGGGCTCTTCCGTTTCGATCTTCAAGAACTGCTCGCCGTAGCCTTGCGTCGTGAGATTCTCAGCCGGCACGTCGAACTCTTCGGTCAGGATCGACGCCACCTCTTCGGCCCGCCGGTCTGAGAGCGTGAGATTGTCATCATCGGAGCCAACAGCATCGGTGTGACCTTCGACCAAGAACATCTCAGCACTGTTACGGCGCAGCACGCGACGCATGGCACGAGCCATTCGTTCAAGCTTGTCGTAGTCAGCTTCATTCACTTCCCATGAGCCGAACGCAAAGTTGATCCTGTCCAAATCGATACGGCGCAAGCGGTTGCGCAGTGAGTGGCTATAGCGGATTTCGTCCAGCGAGTAGCCGTCATCGATCTCGACAACCGGCGGTGCGCTCAAAGCGTCGTAGAGATCGTCCTCGGATGCGCGGTCGTAGTCGACGATGTACTTGTCGCGCGCGATGCGGATCCTGGGAGCGGGCAAGTCGATGACAAACTGACCGCGATCGCGGTTGCGCCAGCGCTTGGACCTAGAGTTATCGAATAGGATGACATCGCGGCCATCACGGCCGCGGCGCCAGCGCTTGCGCGGGCGGCCACGGTCGTCAAATTCCGTGTAAATTTTTACGCCACCTGCGCCAATAGCGACGGTCACGTCTCGGCCATCACGTTTTTCGCGCGTAACTTTGTTAAACCGGCGACGCAACCGATCGGTTTCGTCTGAGCGAATGATGGCACGGCCGTTTTCGCGGACGATGCGGCGATTATCTGGCTCTTCGATGATCACGCGACCGCCTTCGCGGCGCTCTCTGCGTTTCGCCTTTAGTTCCTTGATGCTGCGAACTTCGCGGCGGCGCTCGCGCCGTTCGCGAACACGTTCGGCGCGGCCTTCTCGCCGGTCACGTGAACGCCTGTCGTCATCACGATCGTTGGACCGGACATCGCGGCGTTGCCTGTCGTCGCGACCGCTGGAACGCGCCGCAGGGCGTTGGTCTTGGTTGCGGTTCTCGTCGCGGGCATCGCGGCGGCGGTCGTTATTCCGATCGTTACCGCGAACATCACGGCGGCGGTCATCATCCCGACCACGGTCGCGGGCTTTGCGGTCAGGATGATCGCCACGGCTAGACTTCTTACCGTCGTCCTTATCGTCGTCGTCACGGTTGCGACGCTGCCGCTCCCGCAAACGCTCGAGGGCTTTGTTATTGAATTGCTCGATCCCCTGCGCCAATTGCATCTCGCGATCCTTTGACACAATCGTTCCCGATTGGGCTGCTGCCGGCAAAGCTGCAATTAACGTAAGAGTTGAGGCAAAAAGGCTAAGGATTGTAACTGAGCGGGGAGTGTACATTGATCTATCCAGTAATTTGCTCGCGTTAAACTGCGCAGCGTTTCCATCCGCGCAAATCATGTTGCGATTATGTCCGTTTATGGCGTTCAGCTGATGAAAGATTTACGACACGGACAAGCAAAACGCGCGTTTAGCGCACCGGTTCCGCCCAAAGGTCGTATTCGTCTGCATGCGTTACTGTGGCTGCAACGATATCGCCCGGCTGGAGGGTTGTTTCGCCGTTCAGAAATACCGAGCCGTCAATTTCCGGCGCATCCCACTGGGAACGGCCGATCGCGCCTTCGTCGTCAACTTCGTCGATGATGACATCGATGGTCTTACCGGCCCGGCTTGAGAGCAGACCCGCGCTAACCTCTTTCTGGACTTCCATAAAGCGGTGCCAGCGATCTTCCTTCACCTCTTCCGCAACAAGCCCCGGCAGGTCGTTTGCCTTGGCGCCTTCGACGGGCTCGTACTTGAAGCAGCCAACGCGATTAAGTTTGGCTTCACGCAGCCAATCGAGCAGCATTGAAAAGTCTTCTTCGGTTTCTCCAGGAAAGCCGACAATGAAAGTGGAGCGGATCGCGAGTTCAGGACAAACCTCGCGCCAGCGCGCAATGCGGGCCGCTGTCTTTTCCTGGTGAGCCGGCCGGCGCATGGCTTTCAACACGGAGGGAGACGCGTGTTGAAACGGGATATCCAAGTACGGCAGTATTTTCCCTTGTGCCATCAACGGAATAACCGCATCAACATGCGGATAAGGATATACATAATGCAAACGAACCCACACTCCAAGCTCACCCAGCCCCCGCGCCAGGTCAATAAACCGTGTCTCATATTGCTTGTCGTTAAATGTCTCTGTTTTATATTTTACGTCAAGACCATAGGCACTAACATCCTGCGCAATGACGAGCAGTTCGCTGCATCCGGCCTCAACCAGCCGTGAGGCTTCCCTGAGCACCTTGTTTATCGGCCGGCTCACAAGCGGTCCTCTGATTGAGGGAATAATACAAAACTGGCATTTGTGATTGCACCCCTCTGAAATCTTCAAATAGGCATAATGCCGGGGTGTCAGTTTGATGCCCGTCTCCGGCACAAGATCAAGATAC
>JBGTSB010000057.1:0-16542 GCA_041940525.1 Hyphomicrobium sp. | reverse complement strand
CGGTCGTACCGCCACAACCGATTTTGCCGCAATGGGTCTCCGAACCCGACAGCGTGTTCGGGGCGCTTGAGGCTTTAATGTCAGGGCCGGACTTGTGTTCGCGCCGCTGGGTGTGGGACCAGTACGATCACATGGTGATGGGCGATACCATCGGGCGGCCGGGCGGCGATGCCGCCGTTGTACGCGTGCATGGCACCAGCAAGGCCATCGCCGCGACGTGCGATGTCACGCCCCGTTATGTGGCCGCGGACCCGGTAATGGGGACGGACAACATGAACTTCGCCAATCCTGAGCGGCCGGAAATCATGGGCCAGTTTGTCGGCTCGTGTCAGGGCATGGCCGAGGCCTGCAAGGCGCTGGACTATCCCGTCGTGTCAGGCAACGTCTCGCTCTACAACGAAACGAACGGTGTCGGCATTCCTCCGACGCCTGCTATCGGCGCAGTTGGTCTCATTCCGGACGCTCAGAAGACAGCCAGCATCGCGTTGAAGCGCGACGGTGATTTGCTGATCGTTATCGGACCGGAGATGGGGTGGCTTGGACAGTCCCTCTATCAGCGCTGGAAAGCGGGCAAATTGGAAGGGGCGCCGCCTCCTGTCGATCTAGCGGGTGAATTGAAAGCGGGACGTCTTGTGCGCGCGCTGATCCGCGAAGGCATCACGCAAACGGTTCATGACGTCTCTGATGGCGGCCTGCTCGTCTGCATTGCCGAGATGGCTCTGGCGGGAGATTTTGGGGCTGAGTTGTTCCCCTATGAAGGCCGTGTCCCGGCGTATGCGATTTGGTTTGGTGAAGACCAAGGCCGTTATGTTTTGAGCGTTCCGCCCGGCCGGGCCGAGGAAGTGCTTGAGCGGGCACGGCTGCTAGCGCTACCTGCGCGTATTGCCGGCCGTGTTGGCGGCGATGCGTTATCGCTCAAGGGAGAAGAACCGCTCAGTCTTGACCGTCTGCGGATCGCGCATGAGGCTTGGCTGCCAGATTACATGAGCGCGCCGCACACGAATTGATGCGGATGAAGAAGGATTGAAGACCTATGCCGATGGATGCAGGCGAAATCGAAAGCCTGATCAAAAAGAGCTTCCCGGACGCCGTCGTCGAGATCAAGGATCTGGCGGGTGATGGCGACCACTTCGCAGCTCATGTCGTGTCAACAGCGTTCGCGGGCAAATCCCGGGTCCAGCAACATCAGATGGTCTACCAAGCGCTCGAAGGCCGGATGGGCGGCGTCTTGCATGCCCTGGCTTTGACGACCAGCATTCCGAAAGACGATTAGGGCCCCGAACCAAGCTGAGCGCGCAAAAAGAAAGACCGCCTCGATGGGCGGTCTTTCCGACAATGCGTGCGCCGTTGAGCGCCGCAACGTTTGTTATTCTTACTTGCCGGAGACGTCCATGGTCTCGCCTGCAACGCGCGTATCCCAATCTGGAGATTCGGTTACGACGCCCTTCTTGTCTTCAGCAATAGCATAGCCGAATGAGCCGAGCGCGATGAGGCTAGCGAGTACAAATTTCTTCATTTCGGTTTCCTCCATTAGTACTATGGGAAAAGATCCCTACTTACAGATAGGGCCTCTGATGGACCTAATCCAGGATTTTTTTCCACCGTTGCCTGACAATCCTGGTTTGGGTTATTTGGCAGGCTTTTCAAGGCCTCACCGTCCATTGACTTTGATGGCCACCACGCCACATTGTATTTGGACGCCGCATTTAGTCGATGAGGCGGCTTAGGGCCGCCAAGAGGAAGGAATTTTTTTACCATGAGCGACGCACAGGCCGTGCAGGACTGGATTCGCACAACGGTTGCCAGCAACGACGTCGTGCTCTTCATGAAGGGTACTAAGCAGTTCCCCCAATGCGGGTTTTCCGCTCAAGTCGCAAAGATCCTTGATCATTTGGGCGTGCCGTACACCGACGTGAACGTGCTTGAGGACATGAGCATCCGTGAAGGGGTCAAGGCCTTCGCGAATTGGCCGACCATTCCGCAGCTGTACATCAAGGGTGAATTTGTTGGCGGGTGCGATATCGTCCGCGAAATGTTCCAGGATGGAGAGCTTCACACGATCATGCACGACAAGGGCGTCGCTCATACGAACCACGCCTGATCGTTCTTCCACTCTCGACTAGAGTGGTGATGCCGGGACCATCGCGTCCCGGCATTTTGTTTTTTGACGCGCACGCCTTGCTCGTCCCAATAACCTCGAAGACGAGGATGAATATCCATTCATTTCTATTTGATTTTTTTCTAACTTTTTTCGACGGAGACCAAGCTCATCTTCCGTTCTTTTTACATACCGGCACCAAGAGGCACTGGGCACCTTGGCCGGAGATACAAGAACTGGAGATAATCATGAGAACTCTTCTTGTCGCTTGCTCTGCTTTACTTCTGACTGCTGGCGCAGCTGCTGCCGGACCGAAGCATTACCACGATGGCAAGGGCGGATACTCCGCAGGTAAGGTGACGCCATTTGAGCGCTTTGCCATTCGCAGCGCGAAGCGCCGTTTGCGTGTCGTCAAACGCCGTGCGCTGCGGGATGGCCGGATCACCCGCTACGAACGCAAGCGGATCCAGCTAGCGAAAGCCCGGGTGGCTCGCGTCGTTCGCCGCGCACACCGCCGCTAAGCGCTAACGCGCATCGTCCTCCACTCCTATCTCAGGGCGGCCCTTTGGCCGCCCTCTTTTTCTGTAGTCTCTAGTCGCGGGTTTGCACCACGCGCGGTATTTGAACTAGGCTTCAGGCAACGGCTACTAGGAGTTGGAACGGCATCATGCGGCTCGGCGGGCGCCGGTTTCTGTTGAGCACTTGCATCATCGCCGCGAGTGTTTGTTTAGCACTCGGCATCAGTTTGCCGATTATCCGGCTTACCAAGTTCTTTATTTTCAAGACCGACCATTCGTTGATCTCGACTGTGTGGGTGTTGATCCACGACGGCCAAATGTTCCTAGGTGGTACGGTGCTCATCTTCTCGATCGCGTTGCCGATCATGAAGCTGCTGTATCTGCTTTTGATTTCGACACTGCCTGCCGCCGAACTGACACGCCAGCGCTACCGGCTGCGGGCGCTTGAGTGGCTGGGCAAATGGTCGATGCACGATGTCCTAGTGCTCGCGTTGACGATCTTTTTCATCAAGAGCCAGGGCGTCTACGATGCTGCCAGTCTCACGGGCGTCTATTTCTTCACCGCGGCCGTGGTGCTGATGATCCTTGCCTATTCCTGGTTGCGGCTCGAAGGGCTGGCCGCATTGCCGGACACTGGCCAGCCCACCGTGACCCCGAGGCCAAAGCCGGCATCTGGTGACCCGCCACGATTTGCGACTGTTCGCAATTTCGTGCTGAGTTTCTTGATCATCCTGGCGACTGTGTTCTTCGCGCTCGGCGTGATTTTGCCGGTGATCCGATTTACGACCGTCTACGTGTGGAGCAAGGAACATTCGATCGCGACAATCATCTGGGCGCTCTTTGAGAACGAAGAGTATTTTCTCACCGTCGTCCTGTTCTTGTTCTCAGTGCTGTTCCCATTCTTGAAGCTGTTTTATCTGCTGACTCTTCTGACCTCGCCTGACCTTCCGCACGAGTTTCGCACGCGCTCCATCTCAACCATGGAGTGGTTGGGGCGCTACTCGATGACGGATGTCATGGTGCTGGCGCTGCTGATCTTCTATGTGAACTCATCTGGCTATACGGAAGCCGACGTGCTGCCTGGCGTTTATTTCTTCGCGGCCAGCGCATTGATGACGATGCTCGCCTACGGCTGGGCCAATACGGTTCCGGCGACGGCCACGGCGCCGTCGCCAAAACCCCGGCGGATCGACCCACCCACGCGCCGCCGGGTGCAACCCACGCCGCGGCGATACTGATCGCACGCAAGAAAAAAGGCCGCCTACGAGAGGCAGCCTTTGATCATTCGAATTGCCGGAGCCGAGCTCCGAGGCATTAGCGCGAGTAGAACTCGACCACCATGTTCGGTTCCATCGTGACCGGATAAGGCACGTCCGAAAGAGCAGGGACACGAGCCAGCTTCGCGGTCATCTTGCCATGGTCTGCATCAACATAGTCCGGTACGTCACGTTCAGCGCTCTTGATGGCTTCAAGAACCAACGGCAGCTGGCGTGATTTTTCGCGAACTTCGATGACGTCACCGATACGGCAACGGAAGCTCGGGATCGTTACTCGGCGGCCGTTCACCGTGACGTGGCCGTGCGAGACGAACTGACGAGCCGCGAACACGGTCGGAACAAACTTGGCGCGATAGACGACGGCGTCTAGACGGCGTTCCAGAAGACCGATGATGTGCTCCGACGTGGAGCCCTTCATGCGAACCGCTTCTGTGTAAAGGCGGTGGAACTGACGCTCGGAGATCGAGCCATAGTAGCCCTTAAGCTTCTGCTTGGCCTTCAGCTGTTGACCAAAGTCCGATGTCTTGGACATACGGCGGTCGCCGTGCTGGCCGGGACGGCTTTCTCTTTTGTTGAGTGGGCTTTTGGGGCGGCCCCAAATATTCTCGCCAAGGCGGCGATCAATCTTATGCTTGGCGCGAATGCGCTTGGTCATATCTGGCACTCCATGTGCTTTGACGTTGCAAGGAGCGCCCCCTCCTCTGCCGGGGTTTCCGGCCGACAGGCTGTCCCAAACTTGGGATCACCACGGGTGCGCGAAAATAAAACGCGGGCCGCTGAGGCCCGCATTAAGACGTGTCTGATACCTGCCTGCCTGATGGGCGTCAAGCCCAGTTTTGCCTGACAGCCCAATGGTAAGGCGAGTTTACTGCCTGGCTGGCGTCACTGAGCCGGTGGCCGTCGGTGCTGCTGACGGCGCAGGTGACAGGGCAACGGCCGGCCCGGTCTTGATGTATCCGGCGATCGCTTGCTTCACCTTGGCGCGCTGCTCATCGTTGCAGTTGCCAGTCTGCAAGCCCGGCTTTTCGTCGGTCACCACATCCTTGCCGTCGATCTTCTCGACGACCTTAACGGTGCCCGTCATGAGCATGACCGTCGTCAGATGAAGCTGCTGAATATACAGCATTTGCTGGTCCGACCACTTCTTCTTCTCAGCCTCGCGCCGCATCAGCGAGTTCCGGTTGAGGATCTGGTCTTCTTTCAAATTGCAAATTTGAGCATGCGCGGACCGGTAACCAACCTTGATAACCTCACGGGCTTCCGCCAATGGGATAATGACCTCATTCGGTTGAGACTTGTCCGTAATGATCGTTTTGCCGTCCTTGGTCGTGTACTGCGCAGGCAACTGAAGCCACGCATATTGCATCACCGTCCGGACGGATTTTTCACTCATATCATCTTGGGCAGTGGCAGAGCCCGGCAAAATCGCCAAAAGCGCTGCCGCGGCGCCGATGCATTTGGTCCCCGCCATCCTCATCATCCGCATCTCCAAACTGTTCCCAAATCCCGAACCCCTGTTGTTTCAGGGATCTGTATCGCTTCTGTTTTTCCGGCCCGGCGCAGAGACTTGCCCCCCGAGCACCCGGACCGCGTTTGAACTTGATGTTGTTGCCTGACAATCATGCCGTTCTAACGGGCATCGCTCGGCTTAAAACTTGGCCAAAGCAAGGCGCATCACAAGGGCGTTTTGCGACCGTGTCCCCGGCCCTGTGCAAGAGTGGCAACAATGCCACGCAGGGTTCGAACCTCCTGCTCCGTCGGCTCCATACGGCTCAACATCGTTCGGAGATTGCGCACCACTGTCGGGCGTTTGTGTGACGGATTGAAAAAGCCCAGCCGCTCCAACTCGCTCTCAAGATGGGTGAAAAGCGCCGTGAGCTGCTCTTTCGTGGCCGGCTGATCCTTCTTCAGGTACAGCCCCTGCTCCACCGGCTGTTCGAAGTCAGTAACGCGGCCCAGGCTGGCATTCTTATTCGCCTTGATCCACTCGTAGCCCAAGAGCAAGGTTGCTTGAGCAAGATTGAGCGAGGCGAATCGCGGGTTTACGGGAATCATGACGATCGCGTCGGCATTGGCGATTTCAGATGTCTCTAGACCGTTGCGTTCGCGGCCGAAGAGGATACCGCAGCGCTGGCCCTGGCCGATCCGCGCATTCATTTCCGCAATTGCGGCTTCTGGAGAAAGGACCGGTTTTCGCAGATCGCGCTGACGTGCCGTAGTCGCTGCGACCCAGTTCAAATCTGCGATAGATTCTTCAAATGTTGGATAGATGCTGGCGTCGTCGATCACATAATTGGCGCCGGAGGCCGCAATTCGCGCCTTTTCGTTGGGCCAACCGTCGCGCGGAGCCACCAATCTCATCTCGTCTAATCCGAAATTCGCCATGGCACGCGCGACCATGCCTATGTTGTCGGCGAGTTGAGGTTCAACCAAAATGACCGAAGGCGTTTCGCCGGCTGGCGCCACGGGGCGGCCTTGAATGTGCGCGCGGCGTAAGCCGTGCCTCAGCTTGCGCAAAACCCGCCGGGCCCAGAACCAATAGTTCTCCCCCGACCAGGTCTTTTCCAGAACAGCGAGTTCGGGCGTGTGCAGGGTGCCTGTGCCCTGCCCCTTCAGCCGAACGGCACCATCGCCGACGACGATTTCTTCGTGCCGGGCGATGAAATCATCAAGAGTCACCAGTCCTTGCTGTTCAGAGCGGCGCTTGCAGCCTGGGCACGTCAGGCCCTCTACCTCGCAGCGGAGTTCGGCACAGTAGGTTAGCACTGGCTCGACCGTCTCACGGTCGAGGCCAGGAATGGCCAGCGTCTCCAGACCTTGGTCCACCGACTTCTCGTGACAGGCATGGACGACCCGCGCGACTGGCCAGATTTCCCCGCAGGCCTGTAGGAGCGGTGCCGGCGCCCCATCTAAGTGTCCGAACCCGATTTTCAGCATGCCTTTGAAACTCCGCTCGTGCTTTCACGCACTTGCTAGCGGCATTTCGCCATTAAGGAAATTGGCTGAAGCCAGAACAACTGCCTTGATGCAAGGCCAGCCTGCGCCGTCTTAACCGTTTGACGGCCTTGTTGCAGCGCACCGTGACGGCTAAGGTGCGTGAAATTTTCCAAATGCTGGCTCTAAAAGGTTTACTCCATGACAAAGATCAAGGTGACTGGCACCGTCGTTGAACTCGACGGCGATGAGATGACTCGCATCATCTGGCAGCTCATCAAAGACAAGCTGATCCATCCCTACATTGATCTGAACTTGGAGTACTACGACCTGGGCGTGGAAAGCCGGGACGCCACCGAAGATCAGATCACCATTGATGCGGCCAATGCCATCAAGAAGCACGGCGTTGGCGTGAAGTGCGCGACGATCACGCCGGACGAAGGCCGCGTTGAAGAGTTCAACCTCAAGAAGATGTGGCGCAGCCCGAACGGCACCATCCGCAACATCCTGGGCGGCGTTATTTTCCGCGAGCCCATCATCTGCCGTAACGTTCCGCGCCTCGTGCCGGGCTGGACGCAGCCGATCATCATTGGCCGTCACGCATTTGGCGATCAGTATCGCGCGACGGATTTCCGCTTTGAAGGCAAGGGCACGCTGACCATCAAGTTCGAAGGCGAAGATGGCACGGTAATCGAGCGGGAGGTGTTCCAGGCGCCGGGCGGCGGCGTTGCCACGGCCATGTATAACCTGGACGAGAGCATTCGCGATTTCGCGCGCGCTTCGATGAACTATGGCTTGGCGCGAAATTATCCTGTCTATCTCTCCACCAAGAATACGATTTTGAAGGCCTACGACGGGCGCTTTAAGGACCTGTTCCAAGAGATCTTCGATACGGAGTTCAAAGAGGCATTCGCTAAAAACAAGCTGACATACGAACACCGGCTGATCGACGACATGGTCGCCTCCGCCTTGAAGTGGTCCGGCGGCTATGTCTGGGCTTGCAAGAACTATGATGGTGACGTGCAGTCCGACACGGTGGCGCAAGGCTTTGGCTCACTTGGCCTGATGACGAGCGTGCTGATGACGCCGGACGGCAAGACCGTGGAAGCGGAAGCCGCGCACGGCACGGTGACACGCCACTACCGCGAGCATCAAAAAGGCAACGAAACGTCGACGAACTCAATCGCGTCGATCTTCGCCTGGACGCGCGGCCTGGCACATCGCGCCAAACTAGACGGCAATGATGAGCTGGCAAAGTTCGCCGCCACGCTGGAGAAGGTCTGTATCGACACCGTTCAGTCCGGCTTTATGACCAAGGACTTGGCGCTGCTCGTTGGCGCGGAGCAAAAGTGGCTCTCGACGACCGGCTTCCTCGACAAGGTCGATGCCAACCTGCAAGAGGCCATGGCCAAGTCCTGACGAGCGTCAGGCCTGGCAGCGGCATTCGCCGGTTTCAACTGAGCGGCCCGTCAATGCGCCGCTCAGTATTCGTATTAAGGTAGTGTCTCAGGTGTTTTTAAATAGACGTTGACAGATTGATCAGTAGTCCCAATCTCCTGTATGCTTACCGTTAAGCATCTGGAGGATGGAGGCTGCGCTTTGAAGGTTCTTTTGACCGCAATAGTAACAGCGATTATTGCAGTACCAGTCACATGGTTCGCTGGCCTTATGTATAACATCGATAGGTTTGGAACGCTCATACGGGCTGAATGCCCACATTTAATTCTGGAGCCAGACCACCCGGAGCGATCATTTATCGACATGAAAGACGGCGGCTATATTCCGATCATGCCTAAGTCTATGCAGTACAAGAAGTGACGATGCCCAAAGGCCCCAAAGGAGAAAAGCGCCCGGCAGACGTTATCGGCGCCGCCGTCAAGGTCATGCGCATCGCTACAGGCGAAGAGACGGATGAAAAGACGGACGACGGCAAGGACAAGGCCGCGCAATCACTGGGTAAACGAGGCGGTAAGGCGCGGGCGGAGAAGATGAATCCCAAAAGACGCGCCGAGATCGCAAAAGCAGCCGCAAAGGCACGCTGGAGCAAAAAGTAGCACAGAGCGAATCGCCTTGTGCTACAATTGGTTTGTGCGGAGGCGGTAGGATTCGAACCTACGAGACCTGTCCAGTCCGGCGGTTTTAAAGACCGCTGCATTCGACCGCTCTGCCACGCCTCCGGTAAGAGGCACTCACCACGGCCCGTCTCTGCGTCCGCACCAACGGCTTAGAGACGGGCCTTTTTGTTGCGGCCCGCCACGCCGGTAAGCTTGGGCGTGCAGGCTAAGCGTCTTCTATCCATAGCATCACTCCTTAATAGGACACTGCCACAGTCCCACCGCACCTTCAAGTGATTAACGAACAAAACGTACTATTTGCGAATTCTTCTAATTGACGTACAGTTGCCGACGTTTTATCGTCTGGCGAAAGGAGTACGTCATGGATAAGCGAGTTCGTTCACCAAATTACCCGGCTATGAGCCTGCGTGATGCGGTCGAGAAAATTGAAACAGTCTACCGAAACGTTCAACAGCACTCAGCCCCAAGAGAGGTGCTAGCCAAGGCTTTGGGGTATACCGGCCTCAACGGAGCGTCGGCTACAGCACTGTCAGCATTGAATAAATATGGCCTACTTGATGGCCGAGGCGATGATTTGCGCGTAAGCGAGCTTGCACTCAGCATCCTCCATCCCAACTCAAAAGAAGAGCGCGCGAAGGCCATTACGGAGGCTGCGCTAGAGCCAAGGCTCTTTGCTGAACTGAACGAAAAGTTTCGTGGAGACATTCCCAACGACGAGCTTTTGAAGAACCATTTAGTACGCAGTGGCTTCGCATTGAACGCTGTAACGCATGTCATTCAATCTTATCGTGAAACATCAGAATTCGTAAAACAAGAGACCGGAGGCTATAATCCTGGGGTTCCACCTAAGGAGAATAAGCCAGCAATGGACACTCAAGACCAACGGGCACAGGCGTCGAATTCAAATCAAGGGAAGACCAATCAAGCCCTTGAAGGAACAAGGGTTCTGCACAGGTTCGACTTCGGCGACGGGAGCTTCGTTGCAATAACGATATCGCGTGATGCTGACCCACAGCTGGCCCTTGAAGCCATTGAGGCATCACTGCCGTCAGTGAAGGCGATAACTAATTTGGAAGCTAAGCGGCGAGCAGATGCCTCACAGCGTGATCACGAGAATTCTACAAGTACACAAGCTGAAAAAGATGACTGATTAGCTTGACGCTAAGCATTGGAGTTCATATATTTCGGGTATGTCGAAGCTGCCCATGGAAAAGCGTGTCCAAATTCTCTCAATGCTTTGCGAGGGATCATCGATGCGCTCTGTTTCGAGGGTAGCAGACGTTTCCATCAACACCGTCACCAAGCTGCTGACTGATGCCGGTAAGACCTGCATCGACTTCCACGATCAACGGGTCCAGCTGCTGCGATCGCGCCGCGTCCAAGTCGATGAGATCTGGTCTTATTGTGCTGCAAAGCAGAAGAACGTCGCCGGTATGAAGAAGCCTGTCGAAGGTGCTGGCGACGTGTGGACGTGGACGGCGCTAGATGCCGACTCAAAGCTGATTGTCAGCTGGCACGTTGGAGGACGGGACGCCGAGCACGCCTATGTTTTCATGCAGGATGTGGCGTCTCGAATAGACCGGCGTGTGCAGGTAACGAGCGACGGCTGGCGGGCTTACATCGATGCTGTCGACGCCGCCTTTCAGGGCTTTGTTGATTACGCGATGCTCGTCAAAACCTACGGGGCGGCACCTGAGGGGCCTCAGGTTCGGTACAGTCCTGCCGAGTGCACTGGAGCACGAAAAGTCTTAGTAAGCGGCTGGCCGGACGTGGACCACGTAAGCACGTCATATGTTGAGCGACAGAACCTCACCATGCGTATGCAGATGCGCCGGTTCACACGCCTCACCAACGGCTTCTCGAAGCGAATACACGGTCACATCAACATGATCGCGCTCTACACCGTTTGGTACAATTGGATACGGATACACAAGACGTTGCGAACTACGCCAGCGATGGCAGCTGGACTGACAGACAAGCTAATGGAGTTTGAAGACCTCGTTGGCCTCATAGAAGATCAAGCACCAAAAGTTGGACGACCAAGGAAATCCACCTATATCCACAGAGCAAGTTGACATCTTTCGAGTGACCGAAGGCGAATCGGTCTACTTTCGTTCTCTCCCTGATTGAACGAAAGGTATGATCAATGGCCAAGAATGAGAAAACCGGCAAAGGTGTCGGCAAGATTGCTTCGAAGGGCATGAAAAATCCCGGTTCGCTTACGAACAAGGAGATCCGGGCGGTTAGCGCGTCAGCGCTTACGCAGCGACCGGATCGGAAACCGTCGAAGCGGAAGTAGCTTTCTCTTCAACAAGCACTTCCATAGACACGACACAGCGTGTGGGGATGATTTTTACCCCACACGCTTGCGATCTTTCCGGATCATCAAGATCACCGATTGTCTGGCAGACAACTGTCGTCTCAGCGTCGTCCTGAACTAGCCAGCCGACGCTTGCGCATTCGACCGGCTTCTGCGGACCAAGGTCCCCAAGATAACGCCATGATCCGTCTGCCTGACGGCTGTCCTGCCAGCGAACCAAAACCAGTTTGCAACCTTCGTTTTCCATTCCGCCATCCTGACAAAGCTGGCCTAAAAATACCTAAACCTTAAATGAGGCCTGTTTAAAAACACCTGAGACACTACCCGTATTAATTTCGGAACATACAGAGATCGCATCTCGATTTCTCGATACATATCCGTCACTTCGCCTGCGTTGACGAATGAGAACATTTCATGTACATTTAGTTAATTGCTGATTCTACAAGGCGTGACATAAGGTGGTGCCAATGAAGCCGGAGTTGCATGTGATCGAAGGGGGAAGCATGGACAAGCAAAAGGCGCTGGAGGCTGCACTCGCGCAGATCGACAAAAATTTTGGTAAGGGCTCGATCATGCGGCTGGGCGCCAATGACCGGTCCCATGACGTGGAGGCGATCTCGACGGGATCGCTCGACCCCATCGCGACTGCCAAGATTGAAGAACTGATCGACGAGCTGCGCTCCAACTTCTGCATCATCATCGTCACTCACTCGATGCAGCAGGCCGCCCGCGTGTCACAACGCACGGCGTTCTTCCATCTCGGTACGCTGGTTGAAGAAGGTGATACCAAACAAATCTTCACCAACCCGGTTGACCAGCGCACGCAAGACTACATCACCGGACGCTTCGGCTAAGAGCGATGTCAGCGCAAAACGAGGCCGGGCGGAAGAAGTTCTTCTCGGAGCTGTTGTCTTGGGCAAACCAGACAGCGGCGGCCGGGCAAATAGACGCCAACAGCGGTATGTCAAAGTTACAAGCATCCGCAAAAGGAAAAGCCATGAACGAGCATATTGTTAGCTCCTACGAAGAAGAATTGGCTGTGTTGGATAAAAAGATTGCCCATATGGGCGGTCTCGCGGAACGCATCCTTGGCCAGGCCTTCGATGCACTCGAACGACGGGACCCGCGGTTGGCGGAAACGGTCGTTCGCTCCGATCGGCAGATCGACGTTCTCGAACGCGAAATCGAAGAGCAGGTCGTCAGCATGATCGCGCGCCGTCAACCCATGGCTGATGATCTTCGTCACGTTATGGCGGCATTGCGTATCACGACCGATTTGGAGCGCGTGGGCGACCTAGCCAAAAACATCGCTAAGCGCGCGCTGGCCATCGCTCACGAGTCGCATCCCAAGCCGCTCATGTCCGGCCTGCGCCATATGGGCGAATTGGCATTGCGTCAGTTGAAAGACGTGCTTGACGCTTATGCCGAGCGTAGCCCGGACAAAGCGCTGGCAGTTTGGCGGCAGGACGAGCAGGTCGACTCGATGTACAACTCTATCTTCCGCGAGCTGCTGACCTACATGATGGAAGATCCGCGGAACATCGGCATCTCCACCCATCTTCTCTTCGGCGCAAAGAACATCGAGCGCGTCGGCGATCACACGACGAACATCGCCGAAACCATTTTCTATCTCGTCAAGGGCGAGCCGCTAACTGATGACCGCCCGAAGGCGGACGACACGAGCACCATTCTCTTTCAGAAGGGTTGAGCAAGCCCGCTTGGCGGGAGCAGTAAGGACGGCAAGGTACGATGACGGCGAAGGTTCTGATTGTTGAAGACGAAGCACCGCTAGCGGAGATGCTGCGCTACAACCTCGAAGCAGAAGGGTTTCGTGTCGCGCAGGCAGAGGATGGCGAAGAAGCAGAAATCCTCGTAGCTGAAGACCGGCCCGACCTTATCATCTTGGACTGGATGCTGCCCGGCGTTTCCGGAATCGAAATATGCCGCCGTCTGCGGGCCCGTATGGATACGCGCGCTGTCCCAATTCTCATGTTGACTGCGCGGGGCGAAGAAGGCGATCGCGTCCGTGGCCTCGCAACCGGCGCCGATGATTATGTCGTCAAGCCGTTCTCCCTGCCGGAACTGATGGCGCGCGTTAAAGCGATCCTGCGCCGCGCCGCGCCGGATCGCTTGGCTGATGTCTTGCGCGTGTCCGACATCGAGCTGGATAGGTCGGCTCACAAAGTTCTTCGCGGTCTGCGCGAAGTCCGTCTCGGCCCAACGGAGTTTCGACTGTTGGAATTCTTGATGGAGAGCCCTGGCCGCGTTCTGTCCCGCTCGCAGTTGCTCGATGGCGTTTGGGGCCGTGACGCCTACGTCGATGAGCGCACGGTCGACGTTCACGTCGGACGCCTGCGCAAGGCGCTTATCCGTGGCAAGGAACGCGATCCCATTCGCACGGTGCGCGGCTCCGGCTACGTGTTCGGCGAACGCCCAACTGGCGCCTAGTTCTCAGCGCGGTCATACGCTCAGGAGCAAGTGCTCACGTTCCCACGGGCTGATCACGCGCATGAATTCCTCGAACTCCGAACGCTTCAGATCGAGGTAGACCCGGCAGAAACGCGGGCCCAGCAAATCATGCAGTTCCTTGCTCTGTTCGAAGTCGTTCAGCGCTTCAAGCAGGCCGCGCGGCAGCTGATGATCATTCCGATAGGCGTTGCCAATAACAGCTGGGCGCGGCTCTAACCCTTTCTTGATTCCGAGATATCCGCAGGCCAGGCTCGCCGCCATCGCCAGATAAGGGTTGGCATCAGAGCCGGCGACCCGGTTTTCCACACGCCGAGACGCTTCCGGTGACACAGGCACGCGCAATCCGGCCGAGCGGTTGTCGTTGCCCCACTCCAGATTGATTGGCGCCGCACCGCCAGGCACAAGCCGGCGGTAAGAGTTCACGTAAGGCGCCAATAGGCAGGCAGTCGAAGGCAGGTAAAGTTGCTGTCCGCCGAGGAAGGCAAAGAACGCATCCGTGGGCTCGCCGTTATCCTGGCTGAAGATGTTTCTGCCCGTTTCTTTTTCGATCACACTTTGATGGATGTGCATGGCGCTGCCGGGCTCGTTGGCTAGCGGTTTTGCCATGAATGTCGCATAGCAGTCGTGCCGGAACGCGGCTTCGCGAATCGTTCGCTTGAACAGGAAGACCTGATCGGCAAGATCGATGGGGTCGCCGTGCAGCAGATTGATCTCAAGCTGCGCCGCGCCGCCTTCTTGAATGATCGTATCGATCTTCAAATATTGCCGCTCGGCGAAATCGTAAATGTCATCGACGATCTTGTCGTACTCGTCGACGGCACCGAGGCTGTAGGCCTGACGCCCAGCACCCGCTCGTCCCGACCGCCCCGTTGGCGGCTCTAGCGGATAGTCTGGGTCAGGGTTCTTCTTGGTGAGATAAAATTCCAGCTCCGGCGCAACGACAGGCTGCCATCCCTCTTTTTCATAAAGAGCGATCACGCGCTTCAAGACGTTGCGTGGCGCAATCTCTACCGGCCCGCCATCCTGCGTGGTCGCGTCATGGATCACCTGCGCCGTCGGGCTTGAAGCCCAAGGCGCCGGGCGAATGGTGCTCAAGTCCGGCACCATCATCAAGTCGCTTTCGGCATAAAGCGCCTGACCCTCATCCTCGAACCCGACGTAGTCTCCGGTGATAGTCTGATGGAAAATCGAGATAGGCAGATGAATAGGTTCCAGCTTCACGAACTTCTCTGCCGGCATGGTCTTGCCACGGGCAACACCTGCGATGTCGGGGACGGCGCAGTCGATTT
Organism: Hyphomicrobium sp.; assembly: GCA_041940525.1. GTDB lineage: Bacteria > Pseudomonadota > Alphaproteobacteria > Rhizobiales > Hyphomicrobiaceae > JAKAXS01. The sequence goes on along the minus strand of JBGTSB010000057.1, from coordinate 1,562 downwards.
CTTCGATGCGATGCTGACGCAGCCAGACACGCAGCGTCTCGGACGTTGCGCCCGCATCCAGAAGTTCCACATCACTTGCCTTGGCGCCTTCTATGGCGGTCATGGAGTCACCTGAACGTGTCAGAGGTTTGTAGGGAGATTTCATAGTCGCTACAGCAAAGCAGCTCCTCGAAATAAATTAAGTTGTGCTGGAGCGGCCGGGCTCCGCTTCCGATAAGACATCCTCGCCGATCAAACTCATACCTTGCGTAATGTCAGCCGCGATCGCCGAACGTAGATCGTTTTCCTTGCCCTTGACCATGGCTTTGATCGCAGCCTGGTGGAAATCCTCCAGCGTCGTGGTGTCATAGTGGCCATAAGCTATTCGCATAAAGGGCGCAAATTGAAGCCATACACTCTCAACTAGCCCGAGCAAAACCGGCTGTTTGGCAAGACGGTAAATCATGAAGTGGAAATCACAGTTACCGCGCATGTAGCTGTCCACGTCGCCCTTTGCCATGGCCCGGTCGATCGCCCGGTCCACGGCCTCAAGCGCCCGGATATCCTTGGCCCGAAAGTTTCTTAAAGCCCGCGCAGCCAGCTCCGGCTCCAGGGTCTGGCGGGCAAAAACAATTTGCCCGAACCTGTCCTGATCCATTTCCGGCACGAGCACACGCCGGTTGTCCTGCATCACCAAAGCCCGTTCGGCAATCAGCCGGCGCACGGCTTCGCGTACGGGCATAACGCTAACATCCAGCGTCTCGGCCAGCCCGCGCAGCGTTACCGGCATGCCCGGCTGCATCCCGCCTGCGAATATGATGTCGCGTATCGTCCGGTAAACTGTTTCGTGCGCCGTCAGGCCAGAGTTGGCTGGAACGGCCCTCATCGGCGTGGCGCCGCCCGAAGATTTTCTGGCCGGCCTCGGCTTGGCCCGCGCGATCATCGTTCACCTGCCAATCAACTCCGCCGCGCCGGGTAGGCAGCGGCAGAACAGCTCAATGCAACAATGAGGTTGTACCGCGCCAATTTTGTGATCACAATAGTAGGGTGTTGAAACTGAGACCCATCGGCCGCGTGCCGCTAATAGAGGCGCAAACGCAGCCAGACGATCTAGGAGTGTTGCGAATGTTGAATGTGCGTGGGATCTGCCGTGCATTGACCGGCACGTTGGCCTTGTGGCTTTTGTCTGCACCGGCTTGGGCTCAAGACCGGACCGTTAGGATCTTCAACTGGTCAGACTATATCGAACAGTCGATCCTCGATGACTTCACCAAGGAAACCGGCATTAAAATCGTCTACGACACGTTCGACAGTAACGACGTGCTGGAGACCAAGTTGCTCGCCGGCGGTAGCGGCTACGACATTGTCGTCCCGACGGGGCCGTATATCACCCGCTTGATCCAAGCGAAGGCGCTGCAGAAGGTCGACAAGTCAAAGCTGCCGAACCTATCGAACATGTGGCCGGAAATCACCGACCGCACCAATGTCTACGATCCCGGCAATGAGTACTCCGTCAACTACATGTGGGGTACGACCGCGATCGGCTATAACGAAACGAAGATCAAAGAGATCATGCCGGACGC
>JBGTSB010000056.1:0-16713 GCA_041940525.1 Hyphomicrobium sp. | reverse complement strand
ATCTCGCTCGGCCTGCAGTACGGCGTGCCGTTGGAAGAATACGTGGAGGCCTTCACCTTCACGCGCTTCGAACCAGCCGGCCTGGTTCAGGGCAACGAAACGATCAAGAACGCAACGTCGATCCTCGACTACATCTTCCGCGAGCTTGCCGTTTCCTACCTGGGCCGCAACGACCTGGCGCACGTCGATCCGCGCGAAATCGTCGGCGAGACGGGCCTCGGCTCATCCGACGACGAGACCGACGAACAGCTGGACCTCGACCTGCCCGCCGAGAAGTACGTCTCCAAGGGCTTGGTTCGCGGCAACGTCACCCGCTTGGTCGCTCGCGTGAGCAGCGGCGCTTCCGGAAGTGAGAGCGAAAGCGTCGAAGCGATATCGGCCATGCAGGATACGTCCGTAACGGCTTTGGCCTACTCGAGCGAAGGCGCGACGGCACTGAAGTCAGACCCGACGGAGCTGTACACCCGCTCCACCGTTGTCGAGGTCGAACGCGTACAGAAGGGCCGCTCCGAAGCCGACCGCCGCTTGGAAGCCAAGCTGCGCGGCTATGAAGGAACGTCCTGCCCCGAGTGTCACAACTTCACGATGGTCCGCAACGGCACCTGCCTGAAGTGCGACACCTGCGGCAGCACCAGCGGCTGCAGCTGATCTCATTCTCAACGAAACACACGCGAAGGGGGCAAGCCGAAAAGCTTGCCCCTTTTGCTTTTCCGGAATGCAGCCACCACACCCTGATTTCCCATGAGCGGGTAACGGCGCTACAAGAACTCTCCAAGCTTTCAGCGCCTGAGGAACCATCATGGCTTTGGAGAAATTTGAGCTCGCGCATCGCGACGGCAAGTGGCAGTTCAAGAAGAACGGCGCAGACCGCGCCCAAAAAACCTTCGCCACAAAAGCGGAAGGCGTCGCCTTCGTTTCCAAGTTCGGCAACAAGCACGGCAACTGCTCGGTCCGCATCAAAAAGGCGGACGGCTCGATTCAAGAACAACGCACTTACGTCAAAACTCCGCAGCCGGCGCGACAAAAGAAGTTCAGACTGAATATCCTAAAGGGCAAAGTCTCAGGTCCTATCCCGGACTTCTTCGAACCCATGTCAGACGGCGATCTGGCGCTGTGGGAGGGCGGCAAGGCTTGAATACGCAAGCGGCAGAAATGTCATAGCCCGCTCCACATTCGCATCACAGGCCGCGCGCGATTGGCCATCCGCACACGAATCAGAGATGGTTTTTGAACACGTTATCAACGACCATCCACAGCGGACGAAGCCGTGCAAAGCGAGACACCGAAAGAAGAACTTCCCTTCTGCTTCTGGGCGAGACCATCGTCTCCCGCATGCGTTTATCTGCTTGCCGATCACCTCGACGCGGTTCTGGCCGCCGCCGAGGACATGACGAGCATCACCATCACGTGGAACTCCGCCAGCTCCACTGAGGAAGAAAACGGCGGCATTCGCGATCTCAATGCCCTGCACGCCAGCGTGGAAGACCTGCGTTCGCTCGAACTGGCACTTGTCGCCCGCATTCTGAAATCGCGAGAGCGCGCCGAAGAACTCATCCGCGCCGATCCACGTCTGAAGTTGATGGCCAAGCTTTTTCTATCGGGCACGGCCGCGATCCTGGATTCACTGCAGGAACTCACCGACGATGTCGGCTCAGACTTCAACGCCGGCGACGCCACTCTGGCCTATCTGCGTGCAAGGGAACTGCTGGCTGCCGATGTCGCTGCACCGGCCGACGGCGCGGACTTGTGTGTGACCGAAGCTTTCCCAGTGGGCCGCTGCCTTCGCTTGGCCACGCTGATGGATCTGGTCGCCCAGTTCCTCGACACCATCGAACTCTACCACGACATTTACACCGGACCGCTAACGCCAGCCGAAGTCGCGGGAATGGCGGACAACAGCCAGCAGACTGCCAAGGATATGGACATGGCAAAAGTTTCGACCACCGAAGCATCGAAAGAGCGCCGCACTGGCGCGACCCCACCGCGCAAAGGCTACCGCTCACTCGCCGCCGCCTTGGCCGAACTGGAAGAGCGCGATGACGCTCCCGGCGAAGCGCCGACCACTCAAAAGAAATCCAAAGCATCATAAGAAAAAGGCGCGCCCAGTATCTGGAACGCGCCTTTCCTTTTTCCGTAGGTGTAGACCGTTAGACGACCTGCACAGGACCATGCGTTGGCAAGTGATCAGCCGGCGACGGCTCTTTGCGCCGTGCACCTTCCGGCACCTCGTCAAACAAACTTGATCCATCAACACCGATCAGACGACGGCCCGGCACACCGATCTGAGCTTCGGACATCCGCCAATAGCCCCGCTTGCGGCTGTTTCGAGACGTCTTGCGCGGCGCGCCGTAGCGGGCAAGCGGCCGGCTGTGCAACCGCAAGCGTGCCGTGCCCCAATCGTGGGCAGGACGGCGCTTCGCCTGACGCGATTTAGCCCGGCGTGCTGCACGCTGGCGTGCCGCATACCGCTGCTTGCTGCTGGCTGCCCTGCGGGATGCCGTACGCCGGCGCGCCCTGCTGCGCTTGGCCGCGACAGCACGGCGCTTGGCAGCAGCGTTCTTTTTGCGAGCCGCGACCCGCTGCTTGGCGGCGGCCGCGCGGCCTTTCGCAATCACCTGGCGGCGCTCTTGTGCAGCCTGCTCTTTCGCCTGCTGCTGAGCCCGAGCCGCAACTTCGGCGGCTTCGGCCTGCAACGCTTCGGTCCTGGCAACCTCTAGTGCTTCGGATTTCAGGGTCTCGGCCTTGGCGACCTGCTGAGCTTCGGCAATGGCATGCATCCGGGCCACGCGCATCGATTTTGCTTCAAGACGCTTCTCGGCCAGCTCACGCGCTTCACGCTTGGCTTGCTCGGCCAAGGCCAGCTGTTGCTCGGCAGCCTTGTGCACCTCAGCGATGCGTTGAGACTTCGCCTGGATGCGCCCCAAGACAGTGCCCGCCCTTACCGGAGCCGACAAACTCAGCGGTACGGCATCGACATTTGCCGCAGCCAGCTCAATCAAGCCATCGTCTTCGACATCGGCGACATGCACATTGGATGGCGCATTACCGGTAACCGATGTGACGGCCATGTTGTCGAGCGACTCCATAACCGCGATGCTCAGACGGGCCTCTTCGAGGCTGCCGTACGTACCGATCGGGCCAGGTACGGCCTGATACTTACGCCGGCGCTTGTAGGTCGCCTGCTCTGAGTTCGGTGCGTCTAGAACCTGCACCTGAAGCTGTGCCACACCGCGCGACTTGAAGCCGAGCACATCCGCGACGGCGCGTGAAACGTCCAACTTGCGATTGCCCCAGTACGGCCCTGCGTTATTCACGCGCAAGACAGCCGCCTGCTTGGACACCGGCGACCAAACGAGCAGCACCGTCCCGTCCGGATAAATAGGACTAGCCGCATTGTCTGCTTCATGAGGACGAAAGACTTCACCAGAGGAAGTCAAACCACATGGATTCAGTGAATCCCTTTTACAGTCATCGTAGAAGGAAGTGTGTAGGGTTTCCTTCGAGCCGACGAGGCGTTCCGTCTCGGCCAGCGTTTTCACACGGTGACACTTGCCATAATAGCAATAGGTCGACCCGGGCGTTTTCGCTTCCGCTTCCGTCGAAAATCCGAAATAGGCCGTCAGGCCCGTAACTGCTGTTGCCGCAAACACAAGGCAAGACAGCGCCGCTTTGCTCCCAGCTGCACGCGCGATGGCGCGAACAGCCAAGCCCCCTGTCATGATCATCAGGTAGCTCCACTCTTCGTTTCGCTGTGCGCCGGCAAGTCTCCCGATCCAGCTTTTCGCGATCGCTCAAATCGCGCTGGTTCTCAGGGCCCGCATCGTTCCGCACGGCCCTTCGATAACCATGAAAAGTGGCATTCCGAGTTGGCGAATTGCCGCAACAACAAAAAGCTAAAGAGTCGAGAGCTTTAGCTGTAGAGCCTCAAATGAATTCAAGAGCCGTTTTTCATCCGTGCAACGAAGAACGATCTCCGTGCGGAACCGTCCGTCACCAAATGACGGGTAACTCCCCATCGCGACATCGGGCCATTCCTTCTGATGTTCGCCTAACAAAACCGCGATATCGCCTTCCGGCCGGTCCAGCCCAATACTGCGCGAATGCATCTTGGCGCCAGTCTTCAAACGCTCGGTAACGTCAGTCAGCATCGCCTGCATCACCAGCGGCACACCGGCCATGACGATCACGTTGCCGATCATAAACCCGGGCGCAATAGAAACCGGATTTGCAATCAACTCGCCGCCATCAGGAATGCGCGCCATGCGCAAGCGCGCTGACGTGAGCTCAACGTTCCGCTTCTCATAGTGCGGCTTCAACAAAGCCAGCGCCCGCGGATCGACATCAATGCCAACACCAAACGCCTTGGCTACAGAGTCGGCCGTAATGTCGTCATGCGTCGGCCCGATCCCACCAGTCGTGAAGACATATGTATAGCGCTCCCGCAGGGCGTTCAGCGCAGCAACGATATCATCCTCGCTGTCGCCAACGATGCGAACCTCCGCCAACCGAATCCCAATCGCGGTCAGATGCTCGGCAATCGTCCCGATATTCTTATCCTTGGTCCGGCCAGATAAGATCTCATCGCCGATCACGAGCAAGGCGGCCGTTACGACATTTCCACTATCTGTGTTCACGTGCCCTCGCGTGCATTTCACTCGCCCACTGTTATACGGCTATCAAAATCGTAGCCAAGCCGTTCGGTGGACGTTAAGACATCGCCCATGCGTTTTCCTGGCCCGCTCAAGAGCGGTAAACTCATCAAAAGATACAAGCGGTTTCTTGCCGACGTCCTGCTGGACGATGGAACCACGGTCACGGCCTCATGCCCGAATACCGGCTCCATGCTGGGGCTGACAACGCCGGGCGCGACGGTTTGGCTGTCGGAAAGTGACTCCCCCACGCGAAAGTATCCGCACACCTGGCAGCTCATCGAGCACGACTGCGGGCGCGGCCCCACGCTCGTCGGCATCAACACCGGCCTGCCCAACCACATCGTCACAACGGCCATTGCCAACAAGGCCATCCCGCACTTGAACGGCTATGCGAGATTGCGCCGGGAAGTGAAATACGGAAGTTCCAGCCGCATTGACATCCTGCTGGACGATGACGAGCGCGGGCAGTGCTATGTCGAGATCAAGAACGTGCACCTCGCACGAAAGCCCGGTCTCGCTGAGTTTCCCGATAGCAAGACGGCCCGCGGCGTAAAGCACTTGCACGAGCTGACGGACATGGTCCGCCAAGGCCATGAGGCATACATGCTGTATTTGGTTCAACGCCAAGACGCCGATGCCTTCGCGATTGCCAAGGACATTGATCCAGCCTACGGCGAAGCCTTCTCCAAGGCACGTGACGCTGGCGTCAAAGCGATCGCTTACCGGTGCGCGATCAGCACGGAAGCCATAAGCCTGCAGGACGAAATCCCGATCACGGCCTAACCTTTCAAAGTAGCGCCTCCGCCCCTATAGTAAGAGAATAAAGCCCGGCGCCGGCAACAAGCCGAAAGCAAAAAGCTGGGCACCGGAGGAAACCGATGTTTACGCGCCGCCAGTTCGGCTTTACCAGCTTTGGCGCAGCCATTGCTGGTATGTTGACCAAACCATCAGCCGCGTCCGCCCGCACATACGAAGTCAGCAAGTCTGATGACGAATGGCGCAAAGTCCTGTCCAAGCAAGAGTTTTATGTTCTGCGCCAACACGGCACCGAACGCGCATATTCCAGCCCCTTGGACAAAACCTACAGCGCCGGAACCTATCACTGCGCCGGCTGCCAACAGGCACTGTTCTCATCCAAAACAAAGTTCGATAGCGGCACAGGATGGCCGAGCTTTTACCAGCCGCTGCCTGGTGCCGTTGGTACATCGCGAGACTTCAAGCTCGCCGTGCCCCGTACGGAGGTGCACTGCAGCCGCTGCGGCGGCCACCTCGGTCACGTCTTCAAAGACGGCCCAAAGCCGACCGGCCTACGCTATTGCATGAACGGCATCGCCATGGACTTCCGTGCCGACGGCTGACGGAAAATAGTCTGCTTCGCTGACCCAACGTAAAAAGGGCCGGGAGTTTTCCCGGCCCTTTCTGTTGGCGCGTGCGATCACTCGGCGGCTTGCGCATGCGAGGTAACGACTTGATCGGCCAGCCGGCCCGTTAGCTCCGCGAGATGATCGAAGTGCGCGTGATAGGTACCGACACCTGCGGTCACACTGCGCAACTCGATGATCAAGTCCGCCATCTCAGAGGCAGGCATGCTGGCCTGAATGACATCCCAGCCCGGCCAGCCGTCGCGTGAGTCAAAGCCGAGGATGTGACCTCGCCGCTGCGAGATGATGGCGTTGACCTTCGACGTCGCATCCGACGGCGTCGCGATTTCCACTGCCATGATCGGCTCGAGTAGAACGGGATTGCACTGGCTCATCCCGTCCGACATCGCAATCCGCGCAGCCTGCCGGAACGCCATATCCGAGCTGTCGACGGAATGGTAGGAGCCATCAAGCAGCGTGACCGATACATCAACAACGGGGAACCCGAGGGGCCCGTGCTGCAGATAGTCCTTCGCGCCAATCTCCACCGACGGGAAGAACTGCTTCGGCACCGCACCGCCAGTGACCTTTTCGGAGAACTGGAACCCTTCGCCCCGGCCTCTCGGTTGGATGTCGATGACGACATCGCCGAACTGCCCGTGACCACCGGACTGCTTTTTGTGCCGTCCGCGGACCTCGATGCCCTTCCGGATCGTCTCCTTGTAAGGAACACGCTCGCGGTGACGCTCAACGTCGACACCAAATTTGCGAGCCAGCCGTTCAAACGCGACACGCAAATGCATATCCCCTTGGCCCTTGAGCAAGATCTGGTTGGTGTCCTTGTTGTGCTCCACCTCCAAAGACGGATCTTCCTCGAGCAACTTTGTCAAGGCCGCCGAAAGCTTGACTTCGTCCTTTCGGTCCTTCAGCCCAACACCAACGGCAAACACTGGCTCGGATGGCTTCGGCACGTCAGCCCGAACAATCCCTCCTGAACCAGCCGTGACAGTATCGCCCGTGCCTATGCCATCGAGCCTGCCGAACGCCACCGTATCACCAGCCTTGGCGCCTGCCCGCTTCACCGCTTCTTCGCCGCGCATCGAAAAGACACCGGCAACGCGCTGTTCCACACCAGTGGCACTCGTCAGCGTCGCGCCATCGGCAACATCACCCGTCAACACGCGTGCCAACGACAGCTTACCGCCGTGCCCTGTATGCATGGATTTGAACACGAGCGCGCTAGACCCAGTATTTTCCAGCTTCAGACGGCGGGCCACGGAGTCGACAAACGGCACCTCATGACGCAACGCCTTCATCATCCGCAGGATGCCATTGCCGTTCAAGGCCGAGCCAAGAAGAACCGGACAGATCAGCCCGTCTCGCAGTTCCTTGCCCAAGTCGTCGAACACGCGATCATTCGGCGGCTCCATGTCCGACAACAACTGCTCCATCAAGTCGTCATCATAATCGGCCAACTGCTCCAGCATGCTGAAGCGTGCTTCCTGCTCTCGTTCGCCCATGGACGCAGGAAGCTCGACGATTTCGGATGGCGCATGCTCGCGATAGACGTAAGCGCGTTCCGATGCCAGGTCGACAAATCCCGTCGCGATGCCGTCCTTCCAAATCGGGATCTGGCGCAAGACAAGCGGCTTGGCGGATGCCGGCTGCAACAAGGGCAAGACGTCGCGAACTGCCGTGGATGAGGCGTCAATCTTATTAAGGAAAAGGAAGTGTGGAATGTTGCGGTCTTCGAGCGACTTCAACATGACCTGCAAAGCAGGGACGCGTTTGCTATCTGGCTCCGTTACGACAATCGCCGCATCACAGATGGACAAGGCCGCGGCACTCTCGGCCTGGAACTCGATCGAGCCTGGACAATCGATAAAAGTGAAAGTGTCTCCAAGAAACTCAACCTCGGCCACGTTAAGCCCAATACTCATTCCGTGGCTGCGCGCTTCCGCCGAGGCGTCTCCAACGCTCGTTCCGTCGGTGACGGACCCTTGTTTTGGGATGGCCCCCGTTCGAGCCAAAATTGCTTCTAGTAAAGTGGTCTTGCCGCTGAGGTACGGTCCAAGCAATGCAATACAGCGGGCAGAACGGCCTTCGGCGCCGTGGGATTTACCCATCGTTTCCTCCTCTTGGCTTGTAGGGCGCTAGACACGCATCAACGCGAGCCGCGTCCCGCGCCTCAAAGGAGCGGCAAGCATCATGTTCGCGCTGCCTGAGCCGCGGCGCAAGCAAAAGTGGGAACCAATTCAGCAGCTGTTTGTTTGTCGAGCGTCAAATACTTGCCACCGCGATACAATATTGCGGCGCACCAATATTATTGCAGCGCATCCAAGCAAGCCATTGAAACGATTTTTAAAAACATCTTGACCAATATTAGTATTCCACACAGACTGTCTTGCGTCGAAAGGCTGAGGTCATGTCATGGGAAAACGTATCAAGTCATTGATGGCGACAGCTGAGGCTGCCGGGTATGCCATGGCAGCTGACGACATTTATGCCGAGCCGGAACAGCCGGTCGCGATGGAAGAAACCGCACCCGTTCAATCCACGGCTCTCGTCGCTCTTCCCAGCCAATCCGCGCATCTCAAGACGGCCTCGCCGCTGAAGGCACAGCTCCGCTCAACGCTGAGCCGCTATGCGAACCCCGCCTGGCTGCTACCCCGCCGGATGCCTGTCTAAATTCTTTTACTTCAACGCGTTGCAGAAGCGCTGGATACGCGTACACGCCTCTTCGAGCGCCGAAGTTGCTGCCGCGTAGGACACGCGAAATGCCGGCGACCCGGCAAACGCTGCACCATGGACGGCCGCCACACCTTCTTCTTCCAGAAGAGCGGTCACGAAGTCCTCATCGGTAGCGATTTTCTGCCCCTTGCTGCTCGTCTTGCCGATCACCCCGGCACAGCTCGGGTAGACATAAAAGGCGCCCTGCGGTTTCGCGCAGGCGATCCCAGTTGCCTGGTTCAACATCGACACCACCAAATCACGCCGCTGCACAAACGTCTTGTTGTTCTCCGCGATGAAGTCTTGCGATCCATTCAGCGCTTCGACGCCTCCCCATTGAATAACGGAAGACGGGTTGGAAGTTGATTGCGACTGCAGCTTACGCATCGCCTTGATCAGCGGCTCCGGACCACCCGCGTAGCCCAAACGCAAACCGGTCATGCAATAGGCCTTGGAAAATCCGTTCATCGTCAGCGTGCGCTCGTAAAGCGCCGGTTCAGCCTGCGCGATCGTGGCAAAGGTCAAACCGTCGTAGAGCAAGTGCTCGTACATGTCGTCGGTCAGAACCCAGACATGCTCGTTCTTCTTCTCCAAAAGAACGGCCGACAGCGCCTTCAACTCATCCGCCGTGTAAGCGGCGCCAGTTGGATTGGATGGAGAATTGAAGATCAACCATTTCGTTTTCGGCGTGATGGCTTTGTCGAGATCAGTCCCTTGCAGCTTGAAACCATTCTCCATGGTCGTGGGGACAAACACCGGCTTGCCACCGCCGAGCAGAACGATGTCCGCGTAAGAAACCCAGCACGGCGCGGGAATGATCACCTCGTCACCCGGGTTCAACGTGGCCAGCAGCGCATTGTAAAGCACCTGCTTGCCCCCCGTGCCCACCGAGATCTGCGAGGGTTCATAAGACAGATCATTGTCGCGCTTGAACTTCGCGATGATCGCGGCCTTCAACTCAGGAATGCCGTCTACGTCGGTATACTTGGTCTTACCAGAAGCCAAGGCATCGCTAACCGCCTTTTTAATATTCTCCGGCGTATCAAAATCCGGCTCACCAGCCGAGAGCGAGATGATGTCGCGACCCTGCGCCTTCAACTCGCGCGCCTTGGTGGAAACGGCAATCGTAGCGGAGGGCTGTATGCGGTTCAGGCTGTCGGCAATAAATCCCATGGCGCGTGGGCCTCTCAATTTGATCAAAGCGAGCCGCCCTCAGTGCTGCACTGCACACAGGGCGCGCGGACCCTACGCCGATGCTTGCGGCACATCAATAGAGACCAAAGCGCAAAGCACAGACGTCGCACGATCGAGATGTGGCGCGCCGGGCACATCGCCCTGTGATCGCAAGATCACCCACAGAAAGCTTCTCCCCGGCCACAATGTGATCTCACGGAGGACACACCTGAAGAGTGACACTGTCACAGTCGCACAAACCCATTCGGCGCGTGTGGGCAGTGCTTCAACGGCAGAGAGAACGTACGAGGATAGTCACATGAATCGTCGACGTGTCTTCACACCCTTCCGGGTCGTGGCAGATTCCGTAACAGGCCTTGCCCTGTTCTTGCTCATCGCAGGTGTTCTGGCCGGGTGCTATAACAGCTCAGGTATCAAGCTTTCGGACGTCCTGGCGAGAGCACAGGCTCATCCTGCCGTGCCATCCATGGTCGGAATGCCGACGTCTGAAGCGTGGCTGCACCCGACGGCGGTGGCCAGCACGATCCCTTTGGCCATGATCCCGACAACCACGTATCCGGCTTACGTCTTTCGCAACACCGATAGAACAAAAGCCTTCCTGGTTCTGGGCGCGGTCTTCACGCTTCTGTTCGTGATCGACATGGCCTTCTACCGCCACCTGAGAGCACAATACAGCCGTCCCAGACGCCGCAAACGGCGTCATTGACGACTGCAACCGTAAGAAAAAACTGGGAAAAGTCAGATTCTGGGCATAAATCGAGAGAATGCCCTCCTGCGCTCACAATCCATCCCCTATATTCTTACGTATCAGTAAGGTGACAACGGCTAAGGGGCAGGGATCGTAATGGTATTTCATTCGTCTGCGAAAAGTCGAGGCAAGAGCGCGCTTCTCTTGATGGGCGCGGCCTTCACCTTGACGTTCGCGATCGGGACGTCCAGCAGCGATGGCCTAGTTCAAAGTGCCTTCAACGACGCCCTGTCACAGCCAGCCAGTCTTGGCGATGCCCTCCAAACTATCGGCGCAGATCGCATTAGCTCAGCCAGAAGAGTTCTGGCTTGAGAACAATAGCGATCACCACAAACAGATTAAGCCGGTTGCTTGGTCCGGTGGTCACCTGTCGCCTGGCGATCGCGTCACGATTGCCCAGAACGGCTCTGGCAACCGCGTTCTCGAAGTTGTCGAGACGAGCCCGGTCACGCTGAAGTCAACACGCGATGACTGGGGCAAGTCCGCCCCGTTACTCGCGGTCGCATTGCGTGATGTGGCAAACCCAGAAGCACCGCTCGTCAGATTTATCATCGCGGAAGGCTCAGGCCCATTCAGCCTGTCCGAGGCGGACCACAAACACGCCCATAACAAAGCCCTCTAAAGGGTCTCGCGCTTAGCCGCTGTCTGGGCGCCCCCCCGTGCTGCGACGCCGCAATCGCTATCCTCACGCATTAATGTTGCGGACGGGCAACCCTGCCTCAGGACGTTCACCAGTCCCAAGCCTGCCTCTTGCTCCCCCGCCCCTGATCTAGTCTATGGTGCCGCAAACGTTGACGTGTCCAATGACTGCGCGCGGAGTACCAGTGTCATGCGGTTGAACCCACCGACCATCTTGGTCTTTTTGATTTCCTTGGTTTTGGCCACGCTCGCGCTTGTCACAAAACTCGGGTTCGTACCCATTCCACGCTACTTGCCGCATCAGGAGTTCTGGCTGGCGATTACGGCCTACATCTCGCTGATGGTCGGAAATCTCGTTCGCGGTCTGTAAGCTCAGCGCTGCGCCTGCCGCTCAGCCAAAAGTTCATCGAAAATCTCGACAAATTCGCGGGCGCCAGAGTTTTTCATGTTCTGGTTCATTCGCTCATCGAGCGCCGCGATCAACTCCTTGGACGTCTTCCCCCGCACGATCGTATTGCGATAGTAGGCCCTGCGCGCGAAGAAGTTCGTCGTCGGCGCGCCCATGCCCGCCGTTCGCATCATCTCGAGCCCAGTACCTGGACCAGCCAAATTCATCAGCTCGATTTGCGAGCCGCTCAGGTTCTTCCGCCCATTCCGCTCTGCCGACAACTTCAGGCCCTTGATCTTCACGACCTGCAACCACGGACCAATGTCACCGTCGATATTGATCGCATGCATACCAAGGCCCTTGCCAGTGCGCGAATAAGCCACCTGCCGCGACCACGAATGTGGGATTGAATAAGCGTTGGCAACCATCCGCCGGAGCGAAGAAATCTTCCGCTCAAGCGTCTCGGCCTGCTCCGGATTACGCCGCGCTTTTGCCTGCAGGCGTTTGATGAAGCCTTTACCGTTCTTGCGCAGCTCGTTGATGGTGTTCGCCGCCAGCAGCTGAGCATAGCCCATGGCCGTCGAAATAGGCCGGCCCTTGCGCGAAATCGGATGGATGCCGGCAACCATATCCGCCGTGCCCAGCCCGCTCGTCTCAAGGGCATAGATCCGAACGACCTGGTGCTTCGTCAGGCCAAGCTTTAGAGCCTCACGCGCGTAACGCTTCTTGAACTCCCGCTCCGGAATGCGCTCAGGGATGAAATCATAATACTTGCGCGCCATCGCCAGAAAGTCCTTCAGGTCTGGCAGACCCTTGCTCTTTTTCTTAGGCTTGTCTTTCTGGCCCCGCGCCAAAAAGGCAGTCCACCGCTTCTTAATCGAAGACGGAAGGTTGGGCCCGCTGTATTCCGGCGGATAGCTTTGCACGTAGTCCTCGTCCCGCAGCGGCAAGCCCCCGCGCTTACGCTTGCGCCTCAACGCCCGTTTGTCCGAAACCTCCCGCCAGTAAGCATCAAGCTTGAAGTCATACACGCTTCGCTCAGCCTGATAGTTTTCGAAGATGCGGAGATCGCCAGCACTGAGCGTGTTCTTAAATTCCGCGGTCGTATTGCGAGCATTCGCGTGCTCTGCCGCGCTAAAAGCCGAGGCGAAAACGAAAACTGCGATCGCAACAAAATGCCGGAATGATCGAAGCATGCGGGACGTCTCTCCAAGAGCAAATGTATGATTAGCTTTGACAGCTCTTAACATGGCCGCCGCGTGCAAAAGTGGCCTTCTGAAGGCGCCAATTGCGCAAATTCGTGATACCCAGTCGTTTCAATAGCCTGAACCTAGATGAAACTTCTGAAAGACACGGCCGCAAACCCCTGGCTGCCAATAACACCATGCTGCACGCACCTATAACGCAAGAAACGATTCGCACGTGTGCGTCCAGCGCGCTGCATCCAGAGCCACCAACCAACTCAGGTTCGGGCCGGAGCGACTACGATTTGAACCCCGGGCTGGAGTTAGACTTTCCAAAGAGAGTTGAGCCACGCCGGGCAGCCGTGCTTGTACCAATCGTCTTGCGTCCGCAGCTCACGCTGCTCTTCACCCAGCGCACCGACACCCTCCCAACGCACGCCGGGCAGATCGCATTTCCAGGCGGCAAGGTCGAACCAGGCGACGCCAGCCCGGTCGAAACTGCTCAGCGCGAAGCGGAAGAGGAAATTGGCCTGAAGCGCGAACTGACGGAGCCGCTGGGTTTTCTCGATCCTTACCTGACCGGCACCGGCTTTCGGGTTATCCCTGTTGTGGCGCTGGTCCACCCGCCCTTCGAGTTAACACTGGACCCGTCGGAGGTTGCCGCAGCGTTCGAAGTGCCGTTGGACTTCCTGATGAACGCAGAAAATCATCAGCGCCATTCGCGTCACTATCGCGGGCAAGAACGCCACTATCATGCTATGCCTTACCAGGACTACTACATCTGGGGTGCAACAGCCGGCATCCTGAAAAACATGCACGAAAGGTTTTTCCCGCAATGATGCGTATCGTCATTGAGAATATCGCGATCTTCATGATCCCGACGCTGGTCTACGCCGCGTGGATCGTGCTGCGCATGCCCGCCAGCGAAAAAGGAACGCGGGAAGCCTATCAGCGCATCATCAACGAAGCACCGCTGCTGTGGCTGTTCACGGCCGGCGTCATTCTCGTGGTGTTGACACTTATCGCCTTCAATTCAACTGAAGGCGGACGCCCAGGAGAAAGCTACACCTCACCGAAGTTCGAAGACGGACAAATCACGCCGAGCCAGATCGGACGTGACAAAAAAAATTAGCGCATGGCCTCCATCATACCCAGCCTGCACGACGCCGAATGGCTGAAGCGGCCACAGACGCAAGCCGTGTTCCAGGCCTTGAACCAAGACGGTCACACAGCCCGCGCCGTCGGTGGCGCGGTGCGCAATGCGTTGCTCGGCGAGCCCGTCGCGGACATCGACATCGCGACGACCGCCAAGCCGGAAGAGACGACAAGACTCGCAGAAGAAGCCGGTCTGAAGGTTATCGCCACCGGCCTGAGCCACGGCACGGTGACGATTATCGCCGACCACACGCCGTTTGAAGTCACCACATTGCGGGAAGACCTGGAAACGTTCGGGCGCCACGCCACCGTCGGCTTCACAAGCGATTGGGCCGCCGACGCCCGGCGGCGCGACTTCACAATCAACGCGCTCTACTGCGACTCAAGCGGAACAGTATTTGACCCACTCGAAGGCTACAAAGACCTGCAAGACCGCCGTGTTCGCTTCATTGGCAACGCGACCCAGCGCATCCAGGAAGACTACCTGCGCATCTTGCGTTTCTTCCGGTTCTCAAGCCAGTACGGCAACGGCACCCTAGACCAGCCCGGCATGGCGGCCTGCCTGGAAAACAGGGAAGGCCTGCAACAGCTGTCCAAGGAACGCATTCGTGCCGAACTCTTGCGATTGCTGGCCACGCCCTACGCGACGACTGTCGTGCCTGCGGTCACCATCGACATCCTGAGCCTCGTGCTGCCCTCGGATCCAGACATAGCTACCTTTGAGCACATCGTTGCGGTCGAAGACGCCAACGATCTTCCGCCCGATCCAATCCGACGGTTGGCTGCGCTATCGGCCGCAGCCGCTGGAACGACCGACAAGCTGAAGGCAGCCTTGCGGCTGTCCTCAATCGAAGAAGATCGCCTCGCACGTATGACATTGCCCGATCCGGCGTTGAACCCGTCTAGCGACCCGCAGCAAGCCAAAATCTTTATCTACCGCTATGGGAACGAAGCTTTCGTCGACGCCCTGGTCCTGAACTGGGCACGCAGCGGCACTGCGGCAACCGAGCCAGATTTCAAACGCAAGTTGACGTTCGCCCAGCGCTGGAACGCGCCGGAGTTACCGGTGCGCGGCGCCGATCTATTGGATCTTGGTGTCCCGCCCGGTCCTATGATCGGAAAACTTCTTCACGAATTCGAAGACTGGTGGATCAGCGCGAACTTCCCCGACGATGCCGGACTGCTTGCCAGCAAACTGTCTGAACTCAGCAGTCCGGTGATAGGGCGAAAGTAAAGGGATGCGACCGAAAGCCTAGGTTTCGCGCGGCCCTTGGCCTTGCAGCAGCGCCTTCTCAATCTTGCGCCAGGTCTTAGCGTCGGCAGTGGCGCCATCAGCCTCATAGCGCTTGGCGCGCTGTGCCGCCTCAGCAATGGCTTTCGAGCCTAAAGCTGCATAGAGCTTGCGCGCATGCTCTTGAATCTCGACAGCGTGCATAACAACACCTCCATCTTTGATTACTGATAACGGATGTAGGCTGCGCTGCCATCATGGCAAGACCTGGATGGCCAGCCTTAAAGCCTAAAACAAAAAAGCCCCGGCCGAAGCCGGGGCTTTTCCGAAAGCAGAGCTTAAGGATGAGGACTTAGAAGCCCATTCCACCCATGCCGCCCATTCCGCCGTCGCCCATCGGCATCGCCGGAGCGTCTTTCTTCGGACGGTCGGCAACCATGGCTTCCGTGGTGATCAGCAAGCCTGCGACCGAAGCCGCATCCTGCAGCGCACACCGCACGACTTTCGCCGGATCGATCACGCCCTCGGCAACAAGGTCACCATACTCAGCGGTTTGTGCATTGAAGCCAAAGTTGTAGGTGTCGTTGTCAAGGATCTTGCCAACAACAACCGAGCCATCTTCGCCGGCATTCTGGAAGATCTGACGGGCCGGAGCCGAGAGAGCGCGGCGGACAATCTGCACGCCAACGCGCTGATCGTCGTTCGTCGTCTTGACATTTTCCAGAGCCTTGACGGCACGCACCAGCGCGACGCCACCACCAGGAACAACGCCTTCTTCAACGGCGGCACGCGTTGCATGCAGCGCGTCGTCAACGCGATCCTTGCGCTCCTTCACTTCAACTTCCGTCGCACCACCGACCTTGAGTACCGCAACACCGCCGGCGAGCTTCGCCAAACGTTCTTGCAGCTTCTCGCGATCATAGTCCGACGTGGTTTCTTCGATCTGAGCCTTGATCTGAGCCACGCGAGCATTGATCTCGGACTTCTCGCCGATGCCATCAACGATCGTGGTGTTTTCCTTGTCGATCGAGACCTTCTTGGCGCTGCCAAGCATATCAATCGTGACATTCTCAAGCTTGATGCCAACATCTTCGCTGATCACGGTACCCTTGGTCAGAACCGCGATGTCTTCCAGCATGGCCTTGCGGCGATCACCGAAGCCTGGTGCCTTGACAGCAGCGACCTTCAAGCCACCACGCAGCTTGTTAACGACCAGCGTGGCCAGAGCCTCGCCTTCAACATCTTCAGCGATGATGAGCAGCGGCTTGCCCGTCTGAACAACGGCTTCGAGCACCGGAAGCATGCCCTGCAGACCAGACAGCTTCTTTTCGTGGATGAGAATGTAGGGGTTCTCAAGCTCTGCAACCATCTTGTCGGCATTGGTCACAAAGTACGGAGACAGATAGCCGCGATCGAACTGCATGCCTTCGA
>JBGTSB010000055.1:0-17621 GCA_041940525.1 Hyphomicrobium sp. | reverse complement strand
ACATAGCCCCGGCCACAATGACCCAACGCTTCCACAAGTCTCCGGCGGAGCTTGAACTGATCCGTTCGGGCGCGGCGGTGGCCGATGTGGGCGGCTATGCGATCCGTGATGCGATCAAGGCTGGCGTGCGCGAGATCGACGTGGCCATGGCCGGTCGCGATGCGATGGAGCTTGAGATCGCGCGGCGCTTTCCAAATGCCGAATACCGCGACACCTGGGTCTGGTTCCAGTCGGGGATCAACACGGACGGGGCGCATAACTCGGTCACGGGGCGTGCGTTGCAGCGCGGTGATGTCCTCAGCCTCAACACCTTCCCGATGATCTCGGGCTACTACACGGCGCTTGAGCGCACCCTTTTTGTTGAAACAGTAGACGACGCCAGCCTGAAGGTATGGGAGGCGAATGTCGCGGCCCATGAATACGGCATGAGCCTGCTCAAGCCCGGTGCGTCTTGCGCTGAGGTCACTCACGCGATCAACGACTTCTTTGCCGAGCGCGATCTGTTGCAATACCGCACCTTCGGCTACGGTCATTCATTCGGTATTCTTAGCCACTACTATGGCCGCGAGGCAGGGCTTGAATTGCGGGAGGATATCGACACGGTTCTGGAGCCCGGCATGGTCATCTCAATGGAGCCGATGTTGACAATTCCCGAAGGCCAACCCGGCGCAGGGGGATACCGCGAACACGATATCCTGATCATTACCGAAGACGGAAACGAGAACATTACTGGCTTTCCTTACGGCCCTCAACACAATGTGATCACCTGATTTCAAAGCTTGGTTTGGTCAGCAATCCGAGCTGGCCAACCCTAAAGCGGTCATTCGAACGTTGCGCAGAATTCGGCAAATTGGGCTCTTTTCTGCCGTTCTCCGCTTTGCGGCATCATACGCTCTTGGCCTGGACATGGTCTACACCAACGGTCCTGACCCGCCGTTCAGTCCCTGGCCGATCGCCGCGGTGCAGCTTCACCAGACCGGACGTTCATGGCATCGCGCAGCATAGTACAGGGCCCCGAGCTCAGCAGTGCGGACAAAGGGTGCATTCGCTGCGGATGCGCAGATGGCTGCTTCAGGTTTGGCGCACCGATAGGACATTGCAGCAGGTCGCGCCGGTTAGTCCGTATAGCTTTGGCAGGCATCAACTCCGTTGGCTGTCGAGGCAAGTAGCTGATCTGCATCACGGATGAGATCGGCGACCCGCCTGTCCGCCAGACGATACCGAACGAAGCGGCCTTTGCTGCGGCGACTGACCAGCCCGCATTCCAGCAGACAGCGCAGATGGTTCGAGACGTTGGGCTGACCCAAACCCGTATGCCCGACGATTTCCTGCACGTTGCGTTCGTCCGACACCAGCGCATCGAGGATCGTCAGACGGCTGGGATCGCTTAGGCCCCGGAAGAGCTTTGCCCGCAGTTCCAGTGTATCGGGTGCCGAAAGATCGTCTTGAATGTTTTGCGCTGTCATATCATTATCCACTGATACGTTAGCAGCGTACCTTTTCGCCCGCCACCACAAAAAGGATCGCACATGAGCCAGCCCGATAACAGCAAGTTGGCGACAGCCTCCTCCCCGATCCGAATGCGGGTGCAAGGCATGGACTGCGCGAAAGATGCCGCCGAGATCGAGCGCGCGGCCCGGTCTGCGGGCGTGGCCGAAGGCGACGTGAAAGTGTCCGCCGCCACCCACATCATGACATTGCGGATCGCGGACGGCGATCTGCCGAAAGTGCGGCCCGCGCTCGACGCGACCGGCTACGGTTTCGAGAAGATCGAGGACGGCGATACATCGTCCGATCCGGCCTACAAGGACCCGAGCTATCGCCGCGCGCTCTGGATCGTGGTCGCGCTCAATCTCGGATACGGCGTGGTCGAAATGTTCGGCGGGTTCCTGTCCGGTTCGCAGGCGCTGAAGGCAGACGCGCTCGATTTTCTGGGCGATGGTGCGATCACGTTTCTGGGCCTGCTCGCCATCGGCTGGAGCCTGACATGGCGGGCGCGGTCGGCGATGATCCAAGGCGTGTTTCTGGGCCTTCTGGGCCTTGGCGTTGTCGGCAGCACGCTCTGGCGTGTCCTCAACCAGACCACGCCAGAAGCCGGGTTGATGGGAGCCTTCGCGGTAGGTGCGCTGATCGTAAACATCCTCGCGGTGCTGCCGCTGCTAAAGCACCGCAAGGGTGATGCCAATATGCGAGCCGTCTGGCTGTTCTCTCGCAACGACGCCATCGGCAACCTCGCCGTGGTCATCGCCGCCGGGCTGGTCGCGTGGCTTGGCAGTGCATGGCCCGACCTGATCGTCGCGTTCGCGATCGCGGGGCTTTTCCTGCATTCGTCGTGGATGATCATCCGCGATGCCCGGAGTGACTTGGTGGAAGCTGACTAACTCCATCATGGTGCGACGCGCCGGACGAAAGCCGACATTCGCGCGCCCCGCAGCATCGGTGAGTCTGGGCTCAAACCTGCCATTCGCCGCTCCTGTACTTACTGCGACTTTGCGGAAGTAGCTGTCATCCAGTTTGACCTGCTGCTCCTACTTGCACGAAGCCTATCGAAACTCGGGCTAAGGTCTTGTGCTAGATCGAGGCCACTTTGACGGCCCCTGTCGCGAATTGTCATTAAATGTCGATATTACATTGGTTTATGGGGTCCGATATACTTCGAACAATGGCGCCAGGAGCGCGCCGTATTTCGAGGCGGGGGTATGAGCCAGCCATTCGGGCCAGAAGCAGACGAATTACGCGGTGCCGTTGCCATCCGGCAGCAGCGGGTAGATCAACTGATCCCCTACGCACAGAATGCGCGGACCCACAGTGACGCCCAGGTCGCACAGATCGCGGCGTCGATCCGGGAGTTCGGTTTCAACAACCCGGTGCTGGTGGACGGAGAGAACGGCATTATCGCCGGACACGGTCGGGTCATGGCAGCCCGGAAACTCGGGCTCGATGTCGTTCCGGTGGTGGAACTCGCGCATCTCTCGGAGGCACAGAAGCGAGCCTACATCCTGGCGGACAACAAGCTGGCAGAGCAGGCGGGCTGGGACCGCGAATTGCTGTCTCTGGAACTCGGTGATCTGAGTGACCTCGGGGTCGACCTCGGGGATCTCGGGTTTGACGGCAAGGAACTGGACGAGTTGCTTTCGCATGACCTTGGCGACGAGCGTGAAGAGGCGACGCCGGACCCACCGGCCAACCCCGTCTCTCAGACCGGCGACCTCTGGTGCTTGGGCGCGCATCGTCTGCTCTGCGGAGATGCCACTGATGCCACGGCCGTCTCTCGCCTGCTGAATGGCGTGAAGCCGCACCTGCTTTGCTCAGATCCGCCATATGGCGTGAACTACGATCCCGATTGGCGCAACCGGGCAGGGGCCTCTGAAACCAAGCGTACCGGGAAGGTGATGAATGATGACCGAGCCGACTGGCAGGAGGCCTGGGCGCTGTTTCCCGGCGACGTGGCCTACGTCTGGCACGGCGCTCTGCATGCGTCGACGGTGGCAGAGAGCCTGGAAGCATGTGGTTTCGACATCCGCGCGCAGATCATCTGGGCCAAAGACCGGCATGTCCTGTCGCGCGGGCATTATCACTGGGCGCATGAGCCCTGTTGGTATGCCGTCAAAGGCAAGGGACACTGGAGCGGAGATCGCAAGCAGTCGACCCTGTGGTCCATTCCAAGCCGTGATCAGGATGCCCAAACCGTGCATGGGACGCAGAAGCCGGTGGAATGCATGCGGCGGCCGATCCTCAATAACTCCAGCCCTGGGCAGGCGGTCTACGAGCCCTTCTCGGGATCAGGGACGACGATCATCGCGGCAGAGGCTACATCGCGGGTCTGCTATGCCATGGAACTCGATCCGGCTTATGTCGATGTCGCCGTACAAAGATGGCAGGCTTACGCGGGGGAGAAGGCGACGCTGGAGGGAACGGGGCAATCGTTCGAGGCCGTGGCAGGCGAGAGGGCAGGGCAATGATCGGGGCGTCAGTCGACCCCCGGGGGGCGTCATTTCTTCGGCACCTTTCGCCTCGGGACCGGCGCGGGGAGGCAATTATTCACCTCCGCGAAATTGGCAAGGGGGTATCCAACGCCCCGTTCGGGCGGTTCTTACGCCAATTCCGTAGCTTAGAGCCGCAGATGCTTCCTGTTTTGATCGACCAACTCGGGGGCTGCCCTGAGGTCTCCTGCTGTAATGTCCAGGGGAGGACGTAGTGCTATGCGCGGCCGCAAGCCCAAGCCAACGGCACTGAAGCTCCTTGAAGGCAACCCCGGCGGTCGCCCCATCAACCATGACGAGCCAAAGCCGACCCGCTCCCGTCCTACATGTCCATCGCATCTCTCACCAACCGCCAAGGCCGAGTGGAAACGCATCGCCGAAGAGATGGAGAACGTCGGGCTGTTGACGCGGATTGACCGCGTTGCGCTGGCCGTCTATTGCCAGGCCTATGGCAAATGGGTGGAGGCCGAACGCAAGCTGGCGGAGACACCGCCGCTCCTGAAAATGCCGTCCGGCTACATTCAGGTCTCGCCCTGGGTGACGATCAGCAACAAGCAGGCGGAGTTGATGGCCAAGTACATGGCAGAGTTGGGCCTGACCCCGTCTGCCCGCTCGCGGCTGTCCGTGTCAGGGGCACACACGCTTCAGAGAGACGATCCGGCATGGGAGTTTCTCGGTGACTGACCAAGCGCCTCCCGATCGCCAGAGCCGGTTGATGTCTGCCATCGAGTCCCTGGCCAACCTGATCATCGGGTTCAGCCTTGCCGTGCTCCTGCAAATTGTCCTGTTTCCAGTGATGGGGCTGGCGGTCACGGTTCCGCAGTCTCTGGGGATAGGGTCAGTGTTCACGCTGCTGTCGGTCCTGCGCAGCTACGCGGTACGGCGGCTCTTCGCGAGGATCGGAGGTTAATCATGGGACGGCCACCAATCACTCTTTCCGAGGCGCAGATCGTGGAAGTGGAGACTTTGGCCGCGCTCCTGAGCCAGGAACAGATCGCCGACTACTTCGGTATAAGCCGCACGACCTTTCGGGCTATCTGTGACCGAGATGAAGAAGTTCGCGCGCGTTATAAAAGGGGAAAGGCAAAGGCTATCGCACATGTCGCGCACGGGTTGCTTCAGCGAGCCCGGGCAGGCGACACCACCTCGTCAATCTTCTATCTCAAGACCCAGGCCGGTTGGCGGGAAACTGTCGGTGCCGATCATGCTGGCAATGTTGAGACTGGCGGTCGCGACGCGCTTGGTAAACTGCTGGATACAATCGCCGATCGCCAAAACCGGATAGGGGTCGAGGACCGCGACCCTGGCCAATCCCCTATTTCGGTACCGAGCGAGTCCGGCTGATGGCGATCCGGGGGCCCAAACCGCGTGCTACGGTGGCGCCGAACCTCCAAAAGGGTGGAATTCCGCGCTGTCCGGATCATCTGGACCATGTGGCTCGGAAGGAATGGCGTCGGCTTGTGCGGCCACTGTTCGAAGCCGGGATCGTGACTACGGCAGACCGGGCTGCTCTGGCCGCATACTGCCAGTCCTACAGCCTCTGGGCAGATGCGGTGCAGAAACTCCAGGAGACCCCAAAGCTCATCAAGGCGCCATCCGGCTATATCCAGCAATCGCCCTGGATCAGCATCGCCAACAAACAGTTAGAACTGATGGGGCGCTACATGGCCGAGCTAGGGCTGACCCCGGCCGCACGGTCGCGGCTCGACGTGGGAACCGACGCGGCGCATGAGCCCGTGACCCGGATCGAGCTCGTGGCGGTTAGCAGGGACGACGACGGCAACCTGGTCAAGCGTCCGCTCCACGATCACGCCCGCCGGGCTGCTGAGCCGCAAAAGCAAGACCGCACAATAACTTACCAGCTCGACGAGCGCCTTTGAGCGTTCCAATGAGCCGACGGCTATCGTACACATCTGCGCAACCAACGTTAGGCAGGTGTGTACATGGTCAGCGAGACTGCCCCAACTCTTCGGCTAGTCACCTATGAACGGGTCTCTACCACTAGGCAGGGCCGCTCTGGTCTCGGCCTGGAAGCGCAGCGCAAGGCGATCGACGACTTTGCCGCGTCAAAGCGCGCTGAAGTCTTGGAACGCTTCGTGGAAGTCGAGAGCGGGCGGAAGAACGACCGCCCAGAATTGGAGAAGGCGTTGAGCATGGCCAGGCTGACCGGGGCGACATTGGTGATCGCGAAGCTGGACCGGTTGAGCCGGAATGCTGCCTTTCTGCTGACCCTAAGGGACAGCGGGGTCCGCTTCCTAGCCGTTGACATGCCCGAGGCCAACGACCTGACGATCGGGATCATGGCGCTGATTGCCCAGCAGGAGCGCGAGGCAATCAGCCTACGGACCAAAGAGGCTCTCGCAGCGGCCAAGGCCCGCGGCGTGAAGCTTGGCAATCCCAACGGGGCCGCTGCGCTTAGGAGGGCAGGGAAGGGCGGTACGGCGCTTCGGGCCGCTGTGTCAGCCAATGCAGACCGCTATTCCGAGAGCTTGGCGGAGATCGTTGCGGACATACGCTCTGAGGGAAAAACTGCGCTTCGGGATGTTGCTGGAGAAATGAACCGTCGAGGGATCCTGACTAGACGGGGTGGGCGTTGGCATGTGTCGAACGTCCGCAATCTGCTGATAAGACTAGAGATGTAGTCCGCGACTAAATGATCACTAACGATCCACAGTGCATATTTGGAGTGGCACGGGGCGCAGGGCGGTCCGCGGCAGGTCTGGCGGGCAGTTTCGGGCCAATATGGTCCAGAATTTCGTTTTCAGCTCAAACCCCCGTCGCGGTCGGGCAGGTCGTGCCTGAAGCAACCCTTCAAACGATGCACGGCGGAGATTCAAGATGCGCGCAACCGCTAGGGCTGGTTCTGCTCTGGCCGCTCCGTGTCCTCCCCTCGCGCAGCGGCTTGCTTTGAGCGCCTCGCATAGAAATCCCTCACGGCGTCTGTGACCCCATAACGTTCCACGTATTCCAAGAGCAGTTTTTCCAGTTCTTCTGCCAATTCGGTTTCAGTCATCATGCTGTCCTGTTGCGCCTCTCGACAGCCTAGATTGAAATCGTTAGCGAAGTGTAAAGAACGGCGAATGTTTCTCACAGCCGTCGAGCGTTTTGGCAATCAGGTCACGAAACGCTGGTCAGTGTCCTGCAGGGGGATTTCGACCGTGCGCCATCCTAGGTCATGTGCTTTTCGGCTTCGGAAAACACCTCCAGAACTTCTGCACTAGCACGGTGGCTGCTTTGAAGCGGCGTCGTGTTTCGATATTCAGTGTTGGTGTTTGCAAACCGACCATGAGCGTGCGCCGCACTCCAAACGCACGACAGATCAGCGGCCATTTTGCCCGCCAGCGATGCATGGTCAGGACCCATGGACGGAAAATTTCGCCGGACTTCGTTCTCCCGCACGCAATCTGATAGATGCCCATATGTCTGAGCTACGGTCCTGGTATCGGCATGTCCCAATTGTTTGGCGACGACTTCAAGGGAAACACCCTTGCGAACCAGTTCACTTGCGTAAGTGTGGCGCAGCCCGTGGAACACGAACCCCGGCGGAAGTTTCGCTTGTGTTACGGCACGACGGAACAAGGGTGTGTGCTGGCGCCTCCAAACTTTTTCTCGGTCCGAGAGCAGAACGCGATCGCGCGGCGCCTTGCCACGGCAACAGTCCAGGAAGAACGCCATTCCTTCGTCCGGCAGAAACACGAAACGGGCCGGACTGCGTTTGAACTCAGAAACTCTGATCCCATACCCTTGGAAACCAACGTCCTCCACACGAAGGTTGGCCAGTTCTCCGACCCGACATCCAGAGTAGAGAGCCGCGAGAACCAGTCGTTGGAGAGCTGGCGTGCAGTTCTCGAGCAGCCTTTGGCATTCGGTACGGTCTAGAAAGATCCGCCGCGGAGAATGGATAACCGGCACTCGTTTCAGGCACCGCCAGGGCCTCTCAGTTTCGATTTCGCCGTTTTCCCAAGCTTGACGGAAGGCCATCTTGAGAATGGTGACCAGCGAATTGAACGTCCGCTTCCGCTTTCGAAGATCATCAGCCGACAACTCCTCTGGTCGCATCCGTTCGCGATAGTGCGAGAAGCCATGTCTAGGAGGTTCCTCCAAGACCTTGGTTGCAAGCAATCGCAGGTGCTTGGCGTTAAACTCTTCCAAGGGGATATGGGCTAGATTTGGCACCAAGTGATGGTTGATCGCCGAGAGGGTATTGTAGTGGCCCCCCGGAGTTCGCGCCAATTTGGTCCATTCCGTGTAATCGCGAAGTGCATGGCCGACGGAATAGGCGTTTCCGATCGGGCAGATACTGACGCTTGTCGTCCGATGTCGTCGGCGCGGGCGTGACGCGTGGGCGCTCACATCGGCTGACTGAAACCAATCCAAGGCGGCAGCGATCGCATTGTCGAAGGAGGCCTGATGGTCCGTCCCGATCAAGGCGGGACCAAGACTTTGTTGCAGGTATCGCTTGTCAGCGGTCAGGTAGCGCGCCGTCCAAGTGCAAACCCGCGCATGAGGTCGATAGATCCCGATATGTCGGCCTTCAAGAAGGCGCTCGAAGTAGGCGCTTTCTCTAAACGGCAACTCCTCAACGATGGCGCGATCTCGAAAGCGGCAAGACGCGATCCGCCTCGCCAGTTCAGGATAATTGTCTTTGAGGTTGGTGATTTCGGTCACTGTCGGGTCCTCCAATTGCTGTAGCAACCGTGACCTTACACGACGCGTCTTTGGTCCGAGTTGCTCAGTAGAGGCAAAGTCCCCAAAACGGCTTACTTTGAACGGCAGTATGAGGCGCGCCGTAGCCGCGACTTTGCGGCTGGAGTTTCTAGGTGCCTGTAGCGCCCACCAGAATAGCGCTGACAATCCAAGGCATGCCCCGCAGCGATGACGGCCGCACCAATATCCTGCCCATCCGCGTAGCAGATCCCGACCCATCGGTCGTGCGTGCGGTCACCATTCAACTCGCAGTTCACCGAACGTCCGCGGAGAAAATTGAGCATCCACCGCTTGGCATCCTGACCAGCCCGACTGTTCAGTTCGGGCGCGTCCACACCGTTTAAGCGCACTGGTGTGCCGTCGACTACGATAGTGTCAGCATCGCGGACGTGCAGAGATTGTGCTTCGGCTGAGACAGGCAGAAAAAACAGGACGGAGGCGATCAAGTGCTTCATGCTGCGATCGTAGGTCGACGTGCGCTGATGGGCAACAAAGAGACAGCAGGATCGGTCCGAAGCGGACCTTCGCGTTTTCCACCGAATACTAGGGACTGACGAGCCGATGACACACTACGCGGTGTCATCGGCCCCTGCTCACATCATCACGCCCAAGGCGTGACGAGGTATTTCTCACCCGTTTTCATCGCGCGATAGTCCGTTACCGCTTCCTTTGTCAGCATCTCGTCGAGGTTGACGCGCGTCTTGTAGTGGCTGGCAAAGGTGGTCGTGAGTGTGTCGAGCACGCGCTTGCGCATGCGGCTGACTGTTTCCCGTCCGGCCGACTGGAGAAAGGGGAACAGGAGCCAGCCCGAAAGGGTCCAGCCGAAGCCGTAACTCGGAGACAACATCGTCATGCCGGTGTCCAAGCGCCCGTAGATGAACATCCGCTTCTGCTGGTTGGAACCGTAACGCGAGTATTCGGACATGCGGCTCACCGCGACCTGCTCCATCGCCTTGAATGCCGTGTCGACCGATTTGCCGCCACCGATAGGATCGAAGCCGTAGAAGGCGCCGGTGTCCGCGATCGCCGACCGGAGTTGGTCCATGAAATCGTCATTCGAAGAATTGACGGCATGGGTGGACCCGATCTCCCGGAGAAGCTCGGCCTGACTATCCTTCCGAACGATGTTGACCAAACCGATGCCATCCTCCTTGCAGATGCGCGTCAGCATCTGGCCGAGGTTGGAGGCCCCGACCGTGTGCAGTATCGCGTCCTGATCGTCCATCTTGGCGTTCTCGACGAACCCCAGGGCGGTCATCGGATTGACGAACGCGCTGGCCCCGTCCTCGGCCGAGTGATCGCCCAAGGGCAAGCACGCGGACGCGTCGGCGATACAGTATTGGCTGTAAGCATTGCCCGGAACACAAGCGACGCGCTGTCCGACCAACACTTTTGCCGCGTCACCGTCACCGGCGGCGACAACCGTGCCAGCGCCTTCGTTGCCCGCAGGCAGTTTCAAACCGTGACGCGCTTTCGAGCCAATATTGAACGGCTCCGGCACGGTCGCGACGAACTTCCCCGGCGAATAGCTGGCGTTCTCTAGGTCTGCTGCGCCAACCAAGATCGCAAGATCCGACGGGTTGATCGGCGCCGCTTCCATTTTCACAAGCACCTGGTTGCCTGTCGGTTCCGGGACGCTCACCTCTTCGATCGCCACGGTGAGCGTGCCGTCTGGATCCAGCGTGGTGAACAGTTGCTTGCCGGTGGTTGCCATTGCGGGTGCTCCAAGTTTCGGTGTCGCTATTTCAGGGTCGTCTCAGGAACCGGGGGGCGTACCCCCGGTCCAGATCCTTCACTGGGTGTCTGTTTGGACGGACATTGCCTCAGGCGACCGGATAGTGCCACCGCCATTTCATGCCCGAACTGCCCCAGGAGATGGCAGCTATTACTTGCCGACCCCTTAAAGACCTGACGGTGTCCTCAGGTCAGAATGAAAAAGAACAGCTTCGGACGTGAAACTTCTCAATAGAGACATTGTCTGAAACGGCAGGGAATGCCCGGTTTCTGCCCCTACTGCTGGCTGTCATTCGCGGCCCATAGCCGTCCTTTGTCGCAAGTGCCGAGAAAGACCGGTTGACCGCCTTATTTGCTATTCAGCTTCTCCCTGAAAGCCCCTGTACCTCGTGTGTCTATTCGAACACAAGTTCAGGCAAGACCACTTCCCAACTTTCGCGTTTCAGCAAGTGGTAAAAACGCTCATCGGCATCTTCTTTGCGCCATCGAATTATGGCCGCGATCTCGCCAGCAACGAGTTTCTTGCCGGTTGGTGGTGAGAATGACTTTGCCATCCGTCCTAGGGCTCGCCCCTCGACATCCTCAATCTGCCAACGCCCCCCAACCTCGGAGAGGCTGATTGGCGCGCCGACCTGTGCTTCGGTGACTGCTTCGTGCACAGCGTGCCGATCGCCTTGGCGTCCAGCGAATGACAGATCGACCATCTTCATTTCGGGCGATTGAAAGAACCGGCGCGGGCCGGGAACTGTGGCAAAGTCTGGCACCACGTGCCGCGTGACAACGGAGATTGACCCGGTTGGCAGATACTCGTGATTGTCGTTGCTCATAACAATCAGATTGCGCCGCGCGCGTGTCATGGCGACATAGAACAATCGCCTCGGCGCGTCTTGATCTTCGTTTCGCGAGGGGCGTTCCCAACCGCCATCCAGAATCACAACATCGTCGAATTCGAGGCCCTTGGCGCGATGCGCAGTCAACAATTTGAGACCACGCTGCTCGCCCCATGAATCCTTCGACCATTCGGCAAACCATTCGATCACGTCTGGGATCGGGAGCATTTTGCCGTCAACATCGCGAGCAAGCTGGCCAAGTCCCTCGCCGATCCGATCGGTCCATCGACTTGCGGGTATCGCGTTCAGAGTTTCGATTAGATCGCTCAAGCTAATCATGGCCCCTTGTCGCTTACGGAGTTCGCCGATGAACCTTTGCATTTCGCGGGTGCGCCAGACACTTGGCAGGCTCTCGTTTGCCATTTCGACGGGAATTCCCAGGGCATCGGCGAAGTCCCGGACTGGCAACAGCTTGCGCCAGTCGCGGGAAATGATTGCGGCCTTCTTCCAGCTCCAATCAGGGATCAGTTTTGAAAGACGTATCAGCTCGTTTACCGCCGCAAGGGCCTGAGCGTCATTGCCAGGCGGGCAACCGAGGATTTGGACCCTCCCCTGCGCAACCGGGTCCAGAATTTCCATGATACCCCCGGCCGGGTTCTTCTGCCGCGCTCGCTCGACGGTGATCCCATGCCCCGTTTTCATACGTTCACGAGATCCCTCAATCACGGCGTTCGCTGCGCTGATGATGTTCTTGGACGAGCGATAATTGTCTGTAAGAAAAACCGGCCTGGCCGAATAATCCTCTTCAAATTGGCGAATGTGGCGCACCGATGCACCGGCAAACGCATAGATATTCTGATCGTCGTCGCCGACCGCGAACAGGCTGATCCGTTGATCCGGATCATCAATGCTGCGACCGGCAACCGCAGCGATCAAAGCGTATTCCTCAGGCCCCACATCCTGATACTCGTCTACAAGAATCCACCGGAAACCCTGGATCAAGGTCTCTCGCAAGGCTTCGGCCTCGACTTTGTCCAGCCCGTCGCCGCGCAAGAGACGTGCGGCGTCGTCCAGTAGCGTATCAAAGTCGGGTTCGTCACCCGCGATCCGCCCGGCGAAACTTGCGCCCACCAACCGCATAGCCAAAGCATGGATGGTTAACACCGTCACAAAACGCGCATCTTCACCAATCAGTCGACGCAAACGTTCCCGAATCTCGGCGGCCGCATGGCGATTGTACGCGAGCACCAGAATACCGTTTGGATCTTCGCGCTTGATCCTGACCAAATAGGCGACACGATGAACCAAAACACGCGTCTTGCCCGACCCAGGCCCGGCGAGTACCAGCACGTTAGTCTGTTCACGGTCGTCACGCACGATCTGCTCTTGTGTCGAGTTCCCTAGGTTATCGACGATCTCGGCATAGGATTGGGACGTCGCCTGTCGCCTGAATTCCGACATTCTTCCCGGCATCCAGGCTTTCATGAAGTGGGACTGGTCCAATGCAAAATAATCATGCGCGAGCCGCTGAGCCTGATCGATTTCGTCGATGCCTTTGGAGGCATAAGCCGCCATCACGTGAGTTTGGACAGTCTGTTCGCTGTAGTGGTCTTCGAGAGGCGCAAAATGTTGGGAGGTAAAGCCGCCGCCTTTCGGATTGATGTGCAACGTCATGGCCGAGCGGAACACTGACAATCCCTTGCCCAGAGTCACCACCTGTTGTTCGTGCAGCCACAGAAGCGCCCGGTCCATCAACTTTGCAGGATCATTTACAGAAGTCCGCAACAACGCGTCGCTATTGATCGCTGCAAGAAGGTCGCCGAGCGTGGTCTCAACAGGAACATCTTTGCCGCGCACCCCGGATTGAAGCTTGTCTGTTAAGTGCAATACCAACTGCTCGGCCGCCTGTCTGCGAAGCTGTGCGGTCTGCTCAATCACAGCCCATGACCTCTGCATTCGCACCAATAGACTGCCTTTGGAGACCTTACGCAGGCCGATATTGCCTTTGCCGCCATCCATGTCGCGACCATCCTGTGCGATCCCACGGAGCAAGCCTTCGACAATATCGGGACGCACGGAGGCGTGTCCATGCTCTCGCAGCCCCTGAGCGACCGAGGCCAGATGGCAGGGCCAAGCTTCGTCAGTAACTGCATCTGGCGATTGCTCTCTTAGGATCGCGATCAGATCAGCTTCCAATCGAGCTGCCGCTTCGAACCGTTTCACCGAGGCGTTCTCAATGCGCACGTGCACGAAAATGGTTATGTTCGTATCATCCTTTGCGATGCCCAGGGCCTCGAGATCCGCCAGGGCTTTGCGTACACCCGACACAGTCAGCCCGCTCACCCCACAAAGTTCATCCGTGGTAATACCCTCTTCCTGTGGCGCGTTGATGATGTGCTGGACAATGGCGGCCAATTCGTCGCACCGCCGACCGGTGATTTTGGCGGAAGCAAGGATTTTTTTGACCTCACTCATGCTTCTTACCAAAAGCGAGGCAGGGAAGACCTGCACCCGGTTCTCTTCGCGGTTCAGAAGGTGCGCCTCTTCCAGCCAAGCGACGGCAGTCTTCACCCGGGTATCGTCAGTATTGCTGTCTCTCTGGAAATCTCGGTCTTTTTCTTCGTGAACAATCTCACCCGGTGTCGCAACGATTTCGCCGTCTCTTCCGGTGCGCGTTTCAAGCCGCCGAAGTGCTTTCAGAATCGCTCCGATTTCGTGCCGCGCAAGACGAGACCGCGCACTGAGGCTGAACTGCCGGTCTACGTCCTCCAAACTAAAAAGAAGGACGCAGCTTGCAGGCTCGCGGTCCCGTCCGGCGCGCCCCGCCTCTTGCAGGTAATTTTCTAAGGACCCCGGCACGTCCCCGTGAACGACCAAACGGATGTCCGGCTTGTCCACCCCCATCCCAAAGGCGTTAGTGGCCGCAATCACCCGAAGATTGCCGACACGGAAGTTTTCCTGGATCTCGCGCTTGTCATCGGCGCTAAGGCCCGCATGATACCGTTCAGCGGCGATGCCCTGTTGTTTCAAGAATTCCGCGACACGTTCTGTGGCGTTTCGGGTCGCACAGTAGACGACCGCTCCCGACACGCCCTCGCTGGGAAGCTCAGCCTCGATCGTGTGGAGGATATCGGTCATCTTGGTAGCCCGCTGCGTCGGTAACACCTGAAAGCTGAGGTTTGACCTCGATGCACCGCCGTCGATTAACGTTAACTCGGCCCCCAACCGTTCTTTGAAATGATTTCGGATGTCCTTCACGACGTCCGGCTTTGCAGTTGCAGTCAAACAGAGTACCGGAGCGGGTTCGTCGCCCGAGCCTTCCTTGATAAACCGTGAAACGTATCGATAGTCGGGCCTGAAATCGTGCCCCCATTTGGAAACGCAATGCGCCTCGTCCAGCACCCACAGCCCGACCTCGCGCTGTGCCAGTACGGACCGAACCGTAGTGCTTCGCAGTTGTTCCGGTGAAATCAGTAGGATCGCAGCATCTCCAAGGCGCACCTTGTCGAGCGCATCCTGACGCTCAGGCAGAGACAAGAGCCCATTAACCGTAACCGACGAAGAAATTCCTGCTCGCACCAATCCTTGAACCTGGTCCGCCATCAGCGCAACAAGCGGCGATATGACGACGGTCAAGGCCCCAGTCTTATCGAACCGAGACAGCGCTGGGATTTGATAGCAGATGGATTTACCCGTACCCGTCGGCAAGATGCCCAATAGGTTATCGCCCTCCATGGCGGTCGCGACGATCTTTTCTTGAAGCGGGCGTCCGTCCTCGTCGACCGGTTCCGGGCGGAAACTTGGAAAGCCGAACCAGCGCTCGAGCGCACGGCTAGGATCATTGTGCTCTGCACAATAGGCGCAGCGCGGATCGCGGCAATTCGTGTCCCTCAGATCCTTAACGAGCCGCGCTGCGTCACGGAACTGCGCCCGCACCCAAGGCGGCATGACAGAGTCCCCTCCAGCAACCGATATCCAAGAAAGGGCATATGCCATCGGCCAGCCGAGCCCGGTGTCTTGGAGCTTTTCAAGCACTGCGTTCAGCTGCGCACTGCAGGCTGCGTCTCTGAGTAGGGTCCGAATTGCCTCATGCGCTTCCGACTCTGTTGGGTTGGACGCTGCACGCACCTCGCGGAACACCCGATCAAAACCCGCGCTACCGGGCCCACGGCAGCAAAGCCAGTGATAGGCCGTCAAAGTCTCCGGTGACAAAGCGTTCAACGATACGAAGGCTTCGATCTGGTTGCGAAGGACGTCGAACACAAGGCGCGCGTCGAACTCGGGATCGTTGACGTGGCCACTTTGAAGTCGTCCATCTCGGTAGTGTTTGACTAGATGGTGATATGGATTACGAGGAAACGCCAAAGGGTTAAGCCACAGCGTGTCAATCGGTCCCTCCGCTAGCTTGGCGAAGCGCGGCGAGACCGCCATGAGGTGCGGGAGGTCATGGCGTAGGATATTATGCCCAATGACATGTGCGAAACCGGCGCAAAAAAAGTCGAGTTTTTCAAGTGCGGACTTAGAGTCGCCTTTCCGATGTACTATACCTTCTGCATCGCCTTCCGGCACAGCTGCAAAGGCGAATATCACTGCAGCCATGGGATCGACCTCCAGGTCAATCGAAAGACAGCGCCTTAAGATATTGGACGGTCCACGCGGTATTTGGATTCCGCTATTTTCCGAAAGATCAGCCTTTGGCTGTTCGGACAACTTCGGTCGGCTCCGGGCAAGGGCTTTGGATATGCCGCGGGAAATCATGTTCTTCATACTGGTATTATTTTAATTTTCCCATCGGCCAGGACCTTCGACAGCCATTTGACCAAAAATGGTCTCCCTACACCATGCAAGATTTGCGGGCTGTGGCCATTTTCACTTGTCTGCGGGCACTGAGATCCCTCCAGCCGAACGTAGCAGCCGGTCAACGACAGAGGCGGTTCGGTTTGTCTTAACAGTTTCGAGCCGTTTCGTAAGTGGTCCAAGACTTTGCGGCAACAAATTGATCAAGTCGATCTATCTGGTTTGCCTCCATACCACTTCCTGTTGGCGGCCAAGGCGTTGGGCTTCTTCCAGTTTCCACCGTCTAGCAAGGAAGATCACTTTGCAGGTTTCAAGGTGGTCCTCACTCAGAAAAACAGGCATCAGTTCAAGGCCGAACGCCGCTCTTTGTAGGGTCCGTTTTTGTGCGCACGGCTGGCGTTGCTTCAGGCCGCGGCGACAGTCTCCTTCCCGCCCTAACGACCAATTCCGCTCAATGAGCTGCTGCCAGTTTCATCGTCGCGATCTTATCTTCATGTCCACGGAACCGGCAGCAGCTCAGTTTGAGGAGATCAATCCCTGACGAAGTTCCGTGGTAGGGCGACGCGGGTTCACCGTGTCTTGCATTGGGCCAAGTGGGCGTGCCGAAGTGGTCTCGTCTTCGGCACGCCCCGAATGGAACGCGGCCGCCTGCGCGACCGCGCGGTCGGCGAAAACTCGAGCCGACCTGGTGGGCTCCGAGCGGGTTCGCCGCCATCCCCACCGCCGCGCTCGATCCGGCCCACAGTCCGGCGTCTCCCGCGGTCCCCGCGCTTATCGGGTCCGGGTCCCCTTCATGCGTCGCGAACGGCTACTCGGTTTCGGCGGCTTGGGACGGAGTGATCTCGGTGATGGTCTGAAACTCGCCGAGGAACTCGGGATGGTTCTGCGCCAAATAGCGAACGACCCGGGCGTTCCCGAGCAACTTGCCGACATACCCCTTGATTACGGTCAGGTGCAGATGATCCTGGCCGTAGTTGTCCTGGATCGAGGCGATCCCCTCCTGCAGGCGGGCCAGTTCCTGCTCCATGCGCGCCATGGCCTCAGGTGTGATGCCCTTAACCTTCTTCGGCTTGGAGGGCTCGACCAGTTGGGCCTGCGGCGTACCTGCGAGGATCGCGTTCACATATGCAACGGAATAGTTGTTCGCGTTGACCAGCAACTCGGCCGCCTCGATCTGGCGCATGGTCTTCATCTTGCGCAGCGCATCGAATACGGCGTTCGTGCAGGGCTTGTCCTTTAGGATTGCGACTGCTTCTTCGCAGATGCCGTCCAACAGGCGCGCCTTGCGTCGGATACTGCTCATGTTGAGGTCGAGGGCGAGCGCGATCTTTTCCTCAGGCACGCCGCGCTCGATCGCCTTGCGGATCATCTTGTGTTCCTGGATCGGCGCAAGGCGGCTGACCTGCCGATTGTAGGTGAACGCCTCGTCGTCAGTTGATACGAGACACTCCACCTCGCTTTCGTCCGCGTCTTTCAACGCCTCGATCCTCAGGTGGCCGTCCAGCAGCAACCAGGTCCCGGACTGGTCGGGGTTCCGGACGACGACGGGCGGCTCGACGATCCCGATCTG
>JBGTSB010000054.1:19597-19844 GCA_041940525.1 Hyphomicrobium sp. | reverse complement strand
CTTCTCCTGGATCGCGACGATGTGGGGCGGCTCGCTTCGCTTCACCACGCCGATGCTGTGGGCGCTGGGCTTCATCTTTCTGTTCACCGTTGGTGGTGTGACGGGCGTGATGCTCTCCAACGCCGGTGTCGACCGTGCGCTGCATGACACGTACTATGTGGTTGCTCACTTCCACTACGTGCTGTCGCTCGGTGCCGTGTTCGCCATCTTCGCTGCCTGGTACTACTGGTTCCCGAAGATGAGCGGC
>JBGTSB010000054.1:0-19587 GCA_041940525.1 Hyphomicrobium sp. | reverse complement strand
TTGCCGGCATGCCGCGCCGTTACGTCGACTATCCGGATGCTTATGCGTACTGGAACTTGGTGTCGTCGTGGGGCTCCTACATGACCGCGTTCGGCACTGTGGTGTTCTTCGTTGGCGTTGTCTGGGCGTTTGCACGCAAGGAAAAGGCGCCTGCTAATCCTTGGGGTGAGAGCGCTACGACGCTGGAATGGACGCTGTCTTCACCGCCACCGTTCCACTCGTTCGAGACGCTGCCTCAGATCAAGGGTGGTGAGCATCGCTAAGTTTGGAGTGATGTAAGACACGCGAATTAGCGGCGGGCGGGACATTTAAAAGGTTTCGCCCGCCCTTGTCAGACAAGCGGGACGGCACTGCAGAGATATAACGATAAGCAGATGGCCGGAAACGAGGAAACAGCACGATGCCGGGGATTGGCGCTGATACAAATGGACGGGCTTTAGCTCCATCGTTGGAGCCGACGGTCGGTGATTTCGTCCAACTTATGAAGCCACGGGTCATGTCCCTGGTGATTTTCACTGCGCTGACCGGGATGGCCGTCGCGCCAGGTTCATTGCATCCGGTTTTGGCCCTTATCGCATTGTTGATGATCGCCGTTGGCGCGGGAGCGTCGGGCGCGCTGAACATGTGGTATGACGCCGACATTGACGCGCAGATGCAGCGTACTGCGGCGCGTCCTATTCCGCGCGGGCGTGTCACGGCTGACGAGGCGCTGACGTTCGGCACAATCTTGTCGTTCGGTTCGGTGCTGACGCTGGGATTGCTGGTCAACTGGGTCGCCGGCGCCTTGCTTGCTTTGACCATCGCATTTTACGTTTTTATCTACACCATGTGGCTAAAGCGCCGGACGCCGCAGAACATCGTTATCGGTGGCGCTGCTGGTGCGTTTCCGCCAATGGTTGGCTGGGCCGCGGTGACGGGCTCGGTATCGATCGAGAGCGTTGTGATGTTCTTGATCATCTTCATTTGGACGCCACCACACTTTTGGGCCTTGGCCTTGTACCGCTGCCGCGATTACGAGCGCGCTGGTGTGCCGATGCTGCCGGTTGTCGCTGGTCCGGACGAGACGCGCCGGCAGATCCTGATCTATTCAGTGCTGATGGTACTCGTGGCTGCCGCGCCGGTTGTGCTTGGTTTTGGCGGGCCGGTTTATGCCGTGGCGTCGACCGTTGCTGGCGTGGTGTTCCTGGCTCTGGCGTGGAAGGTTTGGCGCATTCGCGAGGGCCGTCCGGCGGATCAGGCTGCGAAGCGTTTGTTCCACTTCTCGATCTTTTACCTCTTCTTGCTGTTTGCGCTGTTGTTGGGCGAGAGCGCCTTTGCACGGTTGATCGCTTAAGGCAGGAAGGTTCGCAACACGATGGAGTATCAGTTGGCAGACCAGAACGGCAACGGAGATGACCAGCAGGCGCAGGCCAAGCGTCAACGCATGCGCTCCATTGCGATCGCTGTGGTGCTTGGGCTGCTGGTGGTGCTGTTTTACGTGGCAACGCTCGTACGCATGGGCGGCGACGTGATGACCCGGCCATTGTGATTTCATTTGGGCTGAACGTGTTTAGACTGGAAAGGAGGATGGTGACGTGAAGATCGGCAAGGACAAAGCCATCGCTCTTTCTTGCGCTGCAGGGGCTCTTCTGATGGTCGGCGCGTCTTTCGCTGCCGTGCCGCTGTATCAGCTTTATTGCCAGGTGACTGGCTATGGCGGCACGACGCAAACCGCGACGAAGCCATCTGAGATCATGCTGGACCGCACGGTGACTGTACGGTTCGACGCCAACGTCACGCCCGGCATGAAGTGGAAGTTCGAGCCGGTTCAGACCAAGATGGACGTCAAGCTCGGTGAGAACGCGCTGGCATTTTATCGCGCTACCAACATGTCCGATAGGGCGATCACCGGCACGGCCGCTTACAACGTGACGCCTGATGCCGCCGGGATCCACTTTTCCAAGGTGGAGTGCTTCTGCTTTAAAGAACAAACACTGGAGCCGGGCGAGTCTGTTGAGATGCCGCTCAGCTTCTTCATCGCGCCAGAGATGGCCAGCGACCCGGCGGCCGCGCGCCTGTTGGATATTACGCTTTCCTACACGTTCTATCCGGTCGACAAGCCGGAAGGGGCGGTTGCCGCCAAGGCGGGCCGGAATGATGGAAAAGGGACTTGAACGGCTGATTTTTCGCGGTGAAAAAGAAGCAAGACTATAAGCAAGCTGGGTGGAAACACACGTTTAAGGGACGACGGAGAACACGATGGCCGACACGCACGCAAAAGAACATGATTACCATTTGCTAGAGCCAAGTCCTTGGCCGCTAGCAGCGTCCATTGGCGCCCTCGTAATGGCCATTGGTGCCATCGTGTGGATGCGCTCGATGAACGATGGCGAGGGGCTGTTTGGTTTGACTGGCCCATGGATGTTTGCCGCTGGTACGGCACTGGTGATCGCGGTTGCCTACATGTGGTGGCGCGACGTGATCATCGAAGCGCACAACGGCGATCACACGCCGGTTGTTCAACTTCATTTGCGTTACGGCATGATCTTGTTCATCGCCTCGGAAGTTATGTTCTTCGTGGCATGGTTCTGGGCTTACTTCGATGCCTCGCTGTTCCCGGCTGCTGTGTCCACGCTTCAGAACTCTTCGGAAACCGTCGGCATGGTTCAGCGCAACGAGGTTCTTGGCGGTCAATGGCCTCCGGTTCCGGTTGAGTCGACCGAAGCGATGACTCCAGGCAGCTTCCAGTCGACGTTTGATCCGTGGGGCCTTCCGCTGGTCAATACGCTCATCCTGTTGCTGTCAGGCGCGACGGTTACTTGGGCGCATCACGCGCTGTTGAAGAATGAGCGCACGCAGCTCATCCTTGGCCTCATCTGCACGGTTGTGCTTGGCGCCATCTTCACCGTTTTGCAGGTCGTTGAATATGGTCACGCGGCATTCTCCTATTCGGGCCATATCTATGGAGCGACGTTCTTCATGGCGACCGGCTTCCACGGCGCGCACGTCCTCATTGGTACGATCTTCCTGTTGATCTGCCTGCTGCGCGCGATGAAGGGCCACTTTACGCCAAAGCAGCACTTCGGGTTCGAAGCCGCTGCCTGGTACTGGCACTTCGTTGACGTGGTCTGGCTGTTCTTGTTCGCTTGCATCTACGTATGGGGTGCTGGAGCGAATGCGGGCGCCCACTAGCCGGTTGACGCCACATTGATTGAGATCGGATCGGGGCGGCCATGTGCTGCCCCGAATGTGTTTCAGGGAACTCAAAATGAGCACAGATGAAGGCTACTCAGCTCCGGTCATGGGTGCCGTGATGGGGAAGTGTCCCCGATGTGGTCAGGGCGCGCTTTTCAAGAAGTACCTGTTGAACGTGAACGACCGGTGCGAGAGCTGCGGGCTGGATTTCGCATTCATCGATACCGGTGACGGTCCGGCGGTGTTTGTGATCTTCATTCTTGGTTTCTTGATCTTGGGCGGCGCTTTGTATGTAGAGTTCACATTCGAGCCGCCGGTCTGGGTGCACATTGTCGCCTGGGGGTTGCTGACGCCCCTTTTTGCGCTGGTCTTGTTGCGGCTGATCAAAGGGTGGCTCATCGGCCAGCAGTTCAAGCATAAGGCCGAGGAAGGCCGATTGCAGCAGGATTGAAGGGCAAGAAGTCTCAACGATGTTCTCGTTTCTTATCCGCTATCGGCTTTTGGGATCGCTGATTGCAACTATCGTAGCGTTCGCGATCCTGATTGGGCTTGGCACCTGGCAACTGCAGCGCTTAGCCTGGAAGGAAGGCCTGCTCGCGCAGATCAGCGAGCGCACGACCGCCGCGCCTCAGCCTTTGGAAGACG
Source organism: Hyphomicrobium sp. (assembly GCA_041940525.1). GTDB lineage: Bacteria > Pseudomonadota > Alphaproteobacteria > Rhizobiales > Hyphomicrobiaceae > JAKAXS01. Next base: position 15,768 of record JBGTSB010000054.1, on the reverse strand, counting down.
TGCTCGCCCAGCCAGGCAAAGATCCTGAGTACCGGCATGTTTCGGTCGCCGGGCGCTTCCATCACGACAAAGAGCAGTATCTTTGGGCGCCGGATGCCAAGTACGGGCCCGGCTATAACGTTTACACGCCGCTGGAATATCAGGCTGGCAGCATGGTGTGGGTCAACCGCGGGTTCGTGCCCGAGGCGCAGAAGGCTGCTGCCAGCCGTTCTGAAGGACAGCCCGCAGGCGAAGTCACTGTAACCGGCCTCATTCGTGTGCCTCGGTCAGAGCAAGCGATGTTTGCTCCCGATAACGCACCGGAACGGAACTTCTACTATTGGGCCAGCCTGGATGAGATGCATCAGGCCGCGTTCGAAGGTGGGGCGATGGCGAAGGCACCGTATTTCGTCGACGCGGATGCTATGCCCGCCAATGCCGGCGGCTGGCCCAAGGGCGGTGCCACGCGTGTTTCTTTGTCTAACCGGCATTTGGAATATGCCATGACGTGGTTCGGCCTGGCCGGAGCGCTTCTTGCGGTGTATGCGGCTTTTGCCGCATCGCGGGTGCGGCGCCAGGGCGAAGCGCCGCCGGCCTGAATATCCTCTGAAAAGGCGGAGTTTTTCCTGTTCCGGCTAATAATTGCCCGCGAACTGAGCTAGCCTCTAATAGGTCCTTGAGAACACAGGTCCAACTTGGGAGCACGATCTGACGTGAAGTATATTTCGACCCGTGGCGAAGCGCCGGTATTGGGATTTGAGGACGTTCTGCTGGCAGGGCTGGCACGCGATGGCGGTTTATACGTTCCCGAGGTATGGCCGTCTTTGGATGCGGACACGATGGCGGGTTTTGCCACCAAGCGGTTCGCCGATGTCGCGGTCGATATCATAAGCCGTTTCACGGGTGGCGCCATTGCGCGCGATGATCTGGAGCGCATGGCCGATACGGCCTACGCCAGCTTCGGTCACGCGGCCGTGACGCCGTTGACGCAGATTGATCATGACCGCTTCGTGCTTGAGCTGTTTCATGGTCCGACGCTTGCGTTTAAGGACGTGGCCATGCAGCTGCTCGCACAGCTGATGGATCATGTGCTGGAGAAACGCGATCAACGGGCGACGATCGTGGGCGCTACGTCGGGTGACACGGGCGGCGCGGCCGTAGAAGCGTTCCGCGGATCGAAGCGTGTTGATGTGATCATTCTATTTCCGAATGGGCGGGTGTCGGATGTTCAGCGGCGCATGATGACCACGCCGGTTGAAGACAACGTGCATGCCGTGGCGATCGACGGAAACTTCGATGATTGTCAGGCTCTGGTGAAGGGCTTGTTCAACGATCACGCCTTCCGCGATGAGGTTGCGCTAACAGGCGTGAACTCGATCAACTGGGCGCGTATCGTCGCCCAAATCACCTATTATTTCGTGGCGGGTGCCGCGCTTGGCGCGCCGTATCGTCCAGTGACGTTTTCCGTGCCGACTGGAAACTTTGGCGACATTTTCGCCGGATACACGGCGCGCCGGATGGGGCTGCCGATTGAACGCCTGATTATTGCGACGAACGACAACGATATTCTGGCGCGGGCTCATGAGTCCGGTGTTTATGAAATGGAAGGCGTGGTTGCGACGACGTCGCCGTCCATGGACATTCAGGTTTCGTCCAACTTCGAGCGCTATCTGTTCGAGGCGTCGGCGCGCGATAGCGCACGCGTCAAGGCGCAGATGATGCAACTGGCTCAAGGTAAGCGCTTCGAGCTTGGCCCGATGACGGATGTGATGCGGCGTGACTTCGAGGCGTTCTCCGCCAGCGGCAAGGAAGTGGCCGACGCGATCCGGCATGTGTCGGTAGAAAGCGATGACTACTTGATGGATCCGCATACCGCGTGTGCTTGGGTGGCGTTGAAAAAGGCGGGGCGTTACCACGGGGCGCCGGGCGTCGTGTTGTCGACTGCGCATCCGGCCAAGTTTCCCGATGCCATGGAGCAGATCACTGGCCAGCGGCCGGCGTTGCCGGACCGGCTGGCGGCCTTGATGACTGATCCGGAGCGCATCTCGGTTCTCAATAACGATTTGCAGGACGTGAAGCATTTTGTTCGTGGTGCCGCGCGCGCGGTTTCGGAGGGGGCGGTATGACAGGCACCGTCACCACTTTAAAGAACGGCTTGCGCGTCGTTACTCACGAGATGCCTCATCTGGAAACGACGTCGCTTGGCATGTGGGTTGGCGCCGGTGCCCGCGATGAGACAGAAGACGAAAATGGTATCTCGCACCTGCTTGAGCATATGGCGTTCAAGGGTACGGCCACGCGGTCGTCCCGCGATATCGCGGAAGAGATTGAGGCTGTCGGTGGAGAGCTGAACGCAGCCACCGAACCGGAGTGGACGGGCTATTTCGCACGTGTGCTCTCAGGCGATGAAGGCATCGCTTTGGAGTTGCTGGCGGATATCCTGCAGAACTCGAAGTTCTCTTCTGGGGAGCTGAAACGCGAGCGCGAAGTTATCCTCCAAGAAATTGCCAGCGTACGGGATATCCCCGAGGAAATCGCGATAGACCTTTTGCATGAAGCTGCCTATCCGGGGCAGGCTGTAGGGCGGTCGATCCTGGGAACGGCCGAGAGTTTGAGCACCATCAAACCCAAGCAATTGAAAGAATTTGCCCGGATGCACTACGCTCCAGAGAATATGGTGCTCGCGGCGGCAGGCGGGGTTACGCATAAGTCAATCGTTCGCCACGCTGAAGCCCTATTCGGCGGGCTGACTGCGCCGAAGGGTCCCGAGGGCGAAGCGGCAGTCTACAAGGGGGGGACGCGCGCGTTCGCCAAGTCGTTCGAGCAGTGTCACCTGATCCTTGGATTCCAGAGTCCGTCGTACATGGACCCGAGCTACTTTGCTGCGCAGGTAACCTCGGGTGTCTTGGGTGGCGGGCTGTCGTCGCGCTTGTTCCAGCAAGTCAGGGAAAGGCGCGGTTTGTGCTACTCGGTCGAGTCGTCAGCGTGGGCCATGAGGGACACGGGAATGTTCGTCATTCAAGCTGCGACCGGCGTTGAAACGTTAAAGAAGCTGGTTGACGTGATCTGCGCTGAGATCAAGGGATTGGGATCAAAGGGACCGACCGAAACGGAGATGCAGCGTGCCAAGTCGCAGATGAAGGCTGGGCTATTGATGAGCCTTGAGAGTTCATCGGCCCGAGCTGAGCAGATGGCGCGCCAGCTGTTAACGCGTGGGCGTTTGTGGACGGCCGCTGAGCTCGTGGAGCGCGTTGATGCGGTTACAATCGACGAAGTGAAAGAGTTTGCCGGCAACGTCACCTGCGGGGAACCCTCGGTGGTTGTTGTTGGTGCGGGCAAACAATCGAAGGCGCATGCAGCGTATGCGGCGCAGCGCGCGAGGACGTGAGCGGAGCCTAATAGACGATGGCATTTCTGCGATCAGGCCTTGTTCCGGAAGGGACGCAGTCCCTTGCAGGTCGAGGTGTGTCTTTGCGTGCGCCATCCATGAACGACTATGTTCCCTGGGCTGAGCTGCGGGCGTTGTCGCGCAATCATTTGAAGCCCTGGGAGCCGCTATGGCCTCGTGATGAACTGACGCGCAGTTCCTTCCGCCGCCGCATCCGCCACTATCAACGCGAAGCGCGTGAAGATCTCGGCTACAGCTATTTCATTTTCGGGCCGGAACAGATGTTGGTTGGTGGCATCTCGCTTTCCAACGTTCGCCGCGGCGTGACGCAAGCGGCTCAGCTCGGCTATTGGCTTGGGCTGCCCCATGTTGGTCAGGGCTATATGACCACGGCGCTGAAAGCGCTTCTGCTGCATGCCTGTGGTCCGCTTAAGCTGCATCGTATCGAGGCTGCGTGTCAGCCGCACAACCAGCGGTCCATCAATGTTCTGGAGAATTGTGGTTTCAAGCTGGAAGGGCATGCTCGCCAGTACTTGATGATCAACGGCGAATGGCAAGACCATGCGCTCTATGCTTTCCTGTCGAGTGACCTGACGACGGGAGGGCTGAACCCGTGAAAGGTCTGATCCGCTTCCTATTGGTCATTGCGCTTCTGGTGGCGGCTGCCGCTGGGTTCAGCAACCCGGCGTTTGCCTTGAAGGCAATTACGATTGATCCGGATCAGGCGCGCGTCGAGATCACGACGCGCAGCGACCTTTACGAGTCTCACAGCGACAGCTTGCAAGTCGAGACGGCGCCGGGTGCCGATGGCACGACAGATCGCGTGTCTGTTCCTGCGGCAACCGCCGGCACCAATCCGAATTGGATGGTGTTTGCGCTCACCAACCCGACCGACACGGCGATCGAGCGCTGGATTGCCGCCGACCGTTACAGCGTCGTCGGCTCAGGAGTGATTTGGCCAGACTTGGATACCCGCCGGATCGAAGCCGTAACCCCGACTATGGGCTTCGCGGCTGAGCGGGTGAAGAGCGAGCGGGCGGACGTGTTCCGCATCACGATCGAACCGGGCCAAACGATTACCTATGTGGTGGAGCTGGCATCAGAGCGCTTTCCGCGAATGAATCTCTGGAAGCCGCTGGAGTATGAGTTGAAGGTGCGTGAGCGCCAGCTGTTCAACGGCATCATGCTCGGCCTCACGATTTTGGCGGCAATCTTCTTGTCGGCGGTGTTTGCAGCCAACCATAAACTTATCTTCCCTGCTTCGGCCCTGGTCGCTCTGTGCGTGCTGGCCAATTTGTGCGTTGACTTTGGGTTTTTCCATAAGCTGTTCCAGTTGCGTGCGGAGGATAACGCGGTCTATCGCGCGGCGGCGGAGTCCGCGCTTGCGGCCAGTATTTTGATTTTCGCTCATACCTTCCTGCGGCTCGGCACCCTGCCGGCGCTGGTGCGCATGGTCATCGCGGTTTGGATGGCGGCTCAGCTGTCGTTGATCGCGGTCGCTGTTATTGACCCGCGGTTGGCGGCAACGTTCGCGCGTCTGTCGTTTGTCCTGTTGGCCGTTGTCGGCTCGGCCGTCATTCTATTGCTTGCCTTGCGCGGACAGGACAGGGCGATGTCGCTTGTGCCTGCGTGGGTGATGTTCTGTGTCTGGTTGTTTGGTGCGGGCGTTGTTCTCACTGGCCGCGTGTCTGGCGACATTGCCGTGTCGTCGCTGGTGGCGGGTCTCGTTCTGGTTCTACTGCTTATCGGGTTCGTGGTGACGCAGTTTGCTTTCCGGGCGCGTGATGCAAGCCTGGTGATGGCGCCGAACGAAATGCAGCTGCGGTCCATTGCCATTGAAGGCGCCGGGGCGGCCGTTTGGGAATGGAACGCGCGGCGCGACATGATCAGCGTCAGCCCGATGATCGAAGAAATTCTCGATCTGCCGCCGGGGCACCTGTCGACCAAGGCGGACGAGTTCGTCACGAACCTGCATCCAGCTGATCGTGAGCGTTTCCGGCTCATGCTTTGGTCGATTCAGGAGCGCGCGGGTGGCAAGATCCGTACTGATCTGCGGCTGAGGCATGCCGACAACAACTACCGCTGGTTTGAGATTGAAGCCGCCAGCGTGCCTCTGGATGATGACCGGCAGGTCCGCTGTGTCGGTTTGATCCGCGATATCACCGACGCGAAACGGTCTCAGGAGCGGCTGCTCCACGACGCCGTGCACGACAGCCTAACTGGTTTGCCGAACCGGGCGCTGTTGGTAGACCGTATTCAATCTGCGTCGATGCGGGCGCGCTCTGACCGCACGATCCGTCCGACATTGTTCTTCATTGACATTGACCGGTTCAAGGGCGTGAACAGCACGTTTGGTTTGGTCGTTGGTGACAGTTTGCTGTTGACGGTCGCGCGCAGGCTGCAGCGGCATCTGTCTCCGCAAGATACGCTGGCTCGCGTTGGTGGTGATCAGTTCGCCATCCTGTCTTTGCTGGATCAAGACGCGCAGGAGCTGGCGTCGCTTGCAGAGCGCATCCGGCGTTCGTTGCGCTCTCCGATCAAGATGGCCGGGCAAGACATCGTGCTGACGGGCTCGGTCGGCGTTTCGGTTTTCAGCGGTTCGCAGGAGGGCGAGCAGGATCTGTTGAAGGATGCCGAAGTCGCGATGTACCGCGCGAAGCGTGGGGGTGCGGATCGCATCGAGATCTTCAAACCAGAGATGCGCGCTGATCGCGACGAGCGCTTGGCCATTGAGGCGGAGCTGCGCAAGGCGATTGAGACCAACCAGGTCAAGGTTCTTTATCAGCCGATTTACTATTTGCCGACGGAAGAGCTTGCCGGCTTTGAGACCGTTGTGCGCTGGGAGCATCCAAAGGAAGGCACGATCAACCCCACGGCGATTGTGCCGGTTGATCCCGACAGCGATCTGATTGCCAAGCTGGGCTCTCACGTGCTCATGCGGGCAGCGCGAGACGCCGCTGTCTGGAACAAGGAGCTGATCCGGCCGGAGCCGTTGTTCGTGTCGGTGAATGTCGCCAGCCGCCAGCTGTTTAGGCAGGTTCTTGTCCAGGAAGTGCGCCATATCATTGGGCAAAAGGTTGTGCCTCGAGGCGGACTGAAGCTCGAAGTATCCGAGTGCCTGGTGATGGAGAACCCGGAGCAAGCCGGTGAGATACTCGAGCATTTGCGCGATGCAGGTGCCGATCTCGTGTTGGATGACTTCGGTGCAGGTTATTCGTCGCTGGCCCATGTGGGCCGCTTGCCCTTCGAAGCAATCAAGCTGCAACGTGATCTGGTAGAAGCCAGCGGCGGGCGCGATGGCAACAGTGCTGGTGTCGTCCGCTCAATCGTCGCGATGGCGCGGGAGCTCGATAAGAAGGTTATCGCTGTCGGCGTGGAAGCCGAAGAAGACGCTTCGTTCTTGCGGTCGGCGGGCTGCGAATTCGGCCAGGGTTACTTCTACGGCGATGCCGTTCCGGATTACGACGTGCTTCAGATGCTGCGCCGTGTCCGTACGTCTGAGCGCCGCATGAAGCCACGTACGATGTTCCGTCCGAAGGCCCGCCGCAAGAGTGCCGATGGGGAAATTGCTGTTTCGGCGAAGGTCGCCAATGCCGGGCGGCGTGCGCAAAAGGCCCGTGCAGCCCGGGCGGCAAACGGTGCGGGCAATGGGAATGGGCAGGCGTTCCCATCGCAAGCTGATGCCAATGGTACGAGACCACCGCCTGTTCAGCCGAACGGAAGTGGCCGTGGAGTGGCCGAGCCGCAATCGAACCCGCCAGCAACTCCGCCACCAGTATCCGGCAATGGTGCGCGCGGCCCGCGTGTTGGTCAGCGCGCGGTTGGTACGAATGGGGCAGGAACGAATGGCGCCAGCGCAAACGCAAATGGTGCGAACGGAAACGGGTCCGTTCCGCCCAAACCGCCAGCCGGGCCAGGTGCACCGGGTTCTAGCGCGGGCGGTATGCCGCCACCGCTGCCCGGCTCTTCGCCAGCTTGGGATGTCAGTCAGGCTTCAGGGGCCCAGCAATCGGCTGGGTTGGGCGCTGGTGGACGAAGTCCGCGCCAGCCGGGTGCCACGGGGTCGCAGCGCACGTCGCGTGGTCTATCGGTGCCTGCGGAGCCTACCCCGCTGCAAGCCAAGGCGGGTCAAAAATCCGAGGCGGGGCGTTCTTCTAGTCCCTCTCAATCTGGCAATGGTGCTGACCGTTCCGCAGCCGCTGCGTTTGGCTCCAGCAAAGGGTCTGACGCGCCGCCGCCAATACCGGGTGCGCCGACGCCACAGAGGAATAGGCCTGACGTCGCGTCAAAGGCAGCGCCGCCGCCCCCGGCCGCCTCTCGCGCTGGGCAGGTTCCGCCCGTGCCACCAGCTGTTTCCGGCGGCAACGGTTCGTCGCCTGGCGGGCCACCCATGACGAAAACGCCACCTCCGCCACCTATTCCGCCGGCTGCTTTCGCGCCGCCTCCGGCCGTCAATCGAATTGTCTCGCCTCCGCCGCCGCAACCGCCACCTGCAGCGCGGCAGCAGCCACCTGAGTCACCGCCACCAGCTGGCGCGCAAGCGCCTGTACCTCCGCCTCCGGCGAGCCGGCCAGCACGACCCGATGGGTCTGCTACTCCGCCGCCGACGCCAGGTTCGCCGGCGATCCGGCCGAAGAACGCGCCGCCGCCGGACTTCTCCAAGCTGCCGCCCGCGATCGCGGAAAGCCTGGCACGGCTGGCCGGCATCGATCCGCCAGACCGGAAAGACTAAGTCTACGTTTGCTTAGGAAGGCAAAAGCTCAGGCGTGGCCTGCGTCGTTGACAAGATGCGATGGGTCAATGCCGATCTTCGCCAAGGCTCGCTGATATTTGCTTTCGATGTCGTCGTCGAACAGCAAGTCCGCGTCTGCGGGGCAGTGAAGCCAACCGTTAGCCTGAATTTCGGTTTCTAGCTGACCGGCGGCCCACCCCGCATAGCCAAGTGCCAAGATGGCCCGGTCCGGTCCTTTGCCGTGAGCGATCGCTTTCAGAATATCAATCGTGGCGGTGAGGTTGACGCCTTCGTCGATCGCCAGAGTGGAGTTCGTAGCGAAGTAGTCGTCGCTGTGCAGCACGAAGCCGCGCCCGGTTTCGACCGGGCCACCCATGTACACTTGGCGATCCAGGATATCGTTGGAGATCCCGTCTTCGTCTTCTTCGCCTGTTATGATGCCGAGGCGGTCGAGCAAATCAGGGAAGCTAATGTGTTCGGCGCGATGATTGATGATGAGACCCATCGCGCCGTCTTCGGAATGCGCGCACAAGTAAATGACCGAGCGCGCGAAACGGCGGTCGCTCATAAGAGGCATGGCGATCAACAGCTGGCCATCCAGATAGCCGGGGCCGTCGTCGCTTTTCGTTATACCTTTCATCGTCTTCATCCGGCCAAAGATACCCGCTAGGCGCCTGAAATGTGAAGCGGCGAAATGGACAGACATAAAAGATTTTCCGATCTGAAAGGTTCTGGAATGTTGCTGATGAGAATTTCCAAGGTTTGGGCGGCTAAGCGGCGCCGCGCGCGATTGCCGTGTCAAATTTGCTTAGTTTTTGGGCTGGCGTTGGTCAGCTGGGGGTTGGCGGTCGCACCAGTGTCCGCGCAGATGGTCGTGTCGCCTTGGGTTGATCAGCAACACGCCAAGAGCCGCGTGCTCGCCGCTCAGCATGCTGGAAAACTGATGGCATTTGTCGAGATTGCGATGCCTGAGGGGTGGAAGACCTATTGGCGCAATCCCGGTGATGCCGGCGGTTTGCCGCCGCACTTTGATTTTTCGCAGTCGAAGAACTTGAGCAAGGCACGCGTTCTTTATCCGGCGCCGAAGCGGTTGACGGACGAGGCGGGAGCCACGATTGGCTATAAGGGGAACGTGCTGTTTCCCGTTGAGCTCGAAGCGTCCGAGCCGGGTACTGCCATCCAATTGAAGGTCATCTTCCGGTTCGCTGTTTGCAAAGATATCTGCATTCCGCTGGAGGCGACCCACGCGTTGTTGGTGGACAAGCTGGTGACGGGCGAGGCGTCGGGCGCCTTGGCTAGTGCTATCCAGTCTGTTCCCAAGGAGCAGTCTGGCTTCGCTGTCACAAAGGCGGTGGCCTACCTTGATGACAAGCCGCGTTTGGCTTTCCATGTCAGCGCGCCAGAGGGCAAGGCCGTTTCGGACGCTTTTGTCGAGGGGCCTGAAGGTCTTTATGTGCCGATGGTTCAACCAGGTCCCGACGGTCAGTTTCATGCGAAGTTTTCAAGTGTTGATGAACTGAAGGTGCTGATCGGAAAACATGTGGTGGTTACATTGGTTGGCCCGGAGGGAAGCGGTGTCGCCTCGGTGTCGGTGACCCAGGCGGGCAGCTAGGTGCACTTGTTCAATGGCGTCCGCGGCGCTATTGAGCAGCTAGGTTATAGTTGAGGAGACGCTGATGACAATCAAAGCTGGCGATAAGCTGCCTGACGCGACGTTTAAAGTTATTGGGCCAGAGGGGCCGTCGGACGTAAGCGTCAAGGACGTGTTCAGCGGAAAAAAGGTTGCGCTGTTTGGTGTTCCGGCCGCCTTTTCTCCGACCTGTCACAAACAGCATTTGCCAGGTTTCGTTGGCCGTTTCGATGATCTAAAGGCCAAGGGCATTGATACTGTGGCCTGTGTGTCGGTGAACGACATGTTCGTGATGAACGTTTGGTCCAGCCAGGTTGATCCGGACGGCAAAATCCTGATGCTGGCCGACGGCAATGGCGACTTCACCAAGGCCATCGGCATGGACATTGATCTGGCCGCGTTTGGGATGGGGACGCGATCGAAGCGTTTCGCCATGCTTGTCGATGACGGTGTCGTGAAAACGGTGAATGTCGAGGATGCACCCCCCGATCATGACAAGACGAGCGCCGATACCGTCTGCTCGCTGATCGATAGTTCTCTTTAAGCCTCAGTCCGGCAGTAAGCCGCCTTCATGCAGTTGCCCTAGGCTGAGTCTGCAGGCTCTAACGTGCGGGCGATTGCTTCGTGGCGCCGGTCTGCGATAGCTTGCTGACGGGGTGAGGGAGGCTGATCTTGGAAAACGCTGAATCCGTTGCGAAACTGAGTGACGATATTGCCCACGTTCGTGATCTGGCGGGGCAGGCCGTGCAGCGCCCAGGGGATCTGGCGGCCATCCTGAATGAGATCTATTGGCATGTGTTTGATATCGATCTGACCCGCTTTGACGCTGTTGCCACCGCCAAGGTTGCCCCAAGGCTCAAACAGACTTTGTTTGAGATCCGGCTCGCTTTACGAGATCGCATTTGGGAATGGTATCAAGCTGGCGCCTTCTCGATCGAGGCGCAGAACGCGCTGCGAGACGTGTTTCGCATCATGCGTTACGCGACGGACATGCTGGGCGAGCTAAACATTGGCTACAAGCGCATGGGCCGCACCGGCTGGGGGCGCAAAGCCTTTACGGGCACTGATCACAATACGCACGTGCACCCTCAGTACTACAACGGTGTCGACATTCCGTTTCAGTCTGGCGATGTGCTGTTAATGCGGGGCAGCGCTTTTAACAGTGCCGCAATTGCCCGGATTGGTGACGTTGATACCCAGTTCAGCCATCTCAGCATGATCCATATCGATGAGAATGGGCGTGCCTCGGTCGTTGAATCGCTAATCGAGGATGGCGCGGTTATCACGCCGTTGGAACAGGCGCTTGATTGCGGGTGTGGGCGCTCAGTGCTCTACCGCTGCAAAGATCCTGATTTGGCAGCGCGTGCCGCGGATGAAATCTTTGAGCGGGTGAGCAAATCACAAAGCCCGCTGGGTGGACGTATTGTCTATGACTTTACCATGGAGCTGGATGGCTATGAGAAGCTGTTTTGCTCCAAGCTCGTGCGTCAAGCCTACGATATGGCGAGCAACAGTGAGACACTGGTTCCCGCGTTTCCAACGCGGCTGACGATGCAAAACAGGGACTTCTTCGATCGCATCGGCGTGACTGTCGACGAGACGTTTGCTCCCGGTGATATCGACATCGACCCGCGTTTTGATTTGGTCGCCGAGTGGCAGGACTACCGGCTGACGTCGACACTCAGACTCCAAGATATGTTGATGACCAAACTGTTGGAGTGGATGGAGCGTGACGGATATGTGTTCGAAGAGGACACTGTAATCCGGCTGATCGCGTTGCTTGGCCGGGGCTCCAGCTTCTTGTCGGATGACGCCCGAAGCTTGATCGCCGGGGTGGTGCCCAAGGTGCCGCGCAACATGAGCCGGCGTGTGGTGGCGACGATTGCCATGCTCCATAAAACCGGCGAGGACCTTCTCGATCCTCTCGATGCCTTGGAGCAGGACACGATCCAGATGACTGGTCGCCCTCTGCATCCACGCGACATCTTCGAGCATTTGGAGCGCGTTCGCGCGGTCAGCGGCGGGCGTATTGGTTATCTAGTTGCGCCTTCGGCCGCCTAACATTGGCTGTGTTTTCTTAGATTAACGGCGAGCCGACTTCATCTTCGCCTTGTGGCGGTTGACTTCAGCCTGGCTGACTTCGCCGGCCTTAACCAAGGCGCTGATGCAACGCTTGGAGAGGCGGGGTTCAACGCGGCGCATGCAAGAGCGGACGGCCGGGGAGCCAACGCTGTGATGGCTGCAGTTGTTCAGGTAGTCGGTCATGCAAGCCATCTTAACGGAGAGGCTGACGGCTGCTGCCGGGGTTGCCTGGACGGTTGCTGCGAGGGCGAAAGCGGCGGCGGTGATTGCGAAAGAGCGGGTCATGGCGGTGGTCCTTTTGTTTGGGTGTCTCGTCTTCATCTGAGTTCAAAGGTGCCAGACGCCGCCTCTCCGGCCAGTTCCGCAGGGAACGGGGGACAAAAAACATCGGCGCGACGCCCTCCCGGGCGTCACGCCGTTTATAAATTATCAATGATAACAGAGGGTTGATCAACCGTACCCGGAGCAAAAAATTTCAGTTGGGCTGAAATTTCTGCTCCGGAAGCTTGGTTAAACGCGGGTCATACGCGCTTCGTCCTCAGGATTAGCTCCGATCTTATGAATAGAAAGGTCAGCGCCGCGATGCTCGTCTTCGGGAGACATGCGGAAGCCGAAGACAAGATCCACAATCGCGTAAACCACGAAGCCAGCCAAAAAGCCGAAGCCGGCGCCGAGGACCGAGCCAACGATTTGGCCGGTGAGCGAGACACCGCCGAGGCCGCCGAGAGCCGTTAGGCCGAAGATGCCGGCGGCAATGCCGCCCCACAGGCCGCAAAGGCCATGCAGGGCCCAGACGCCAAGGACGTCATCGATCCTCCATTTGTTGGTCGATATCTGGAACATCAACACAAACAGAGCGCCGGCAACGCCGCCCGTCACAAAGGCACCGATGGGATGCATAATGTCCGAGCCTGCGCAAACCGCGACAAGGCCAGCCAAAGCACCATTGTGGACGAAGCCTGGGTCACCGCGGCCGACAATGATCGACAAGATGATGCCGCCGCACATGGCAAGTAGTGAGTTCATCGCGACGAGGCCGGAGATGCCGCTGAGGCTTTGTGCGCTCATGACGTTGAAGCCGAACCAGCCAATGCACAGGAGCCACGATCCCATCGCTAACCAGGGGATCGACGAAGGCGGAGGTGCTACGGACTTGCCTTGGGCATAGCGTCCGAGCCTCGGCCCTAGGCGCAGGACGGCCGCGAGTGCGACCCAGCCGCCGAACGCGTGGACGACAATAGATCCTGCAAAATCCTTGAAAGGTGCGCCAAACGTTCCTTCAAAGAGGCTGCCTTGCAGGCCAAAGTTCGAATTCCAGACCGTGCCCTCGATTAGAGGATAAGAAAATCCAACGAGCAGGGCCGTGGCCACGCACTGCGGTAGGAACCGTGCCCGCTCGGCGATGCCGCCGGAAACGATGGCAGGTACCGCGGCCGCGAATGTCGCGAGGAAGAAGAACTTCACAAGGGCCAAGCCCTGGCCTTCGGCCAACGTTTGGGCATTGACGTAGAATGATGCGCCGTAGGCGATCGCGTAACCGATGGCAAAATACGTCGTCGCCGAGATTGCAAAGTCGACAAGGATTTTGACGAGTGCGTTGACTTGGTTTTTGTGGCGGACGGTGCCGACCTCAAGAAACGCGAAACCGCCGTGCATGGCGAAGACGAGGATTGCCCCCATCAATAGAAAAAAGACGTCGGCCCCAGGTTGAACCTGTTCCATGTTGAATTTCCCCGAGCAACGCGCCGATCTCATTGATCCGGATCAGCTGCGATGTGTGTTGTCTAAAACTTGAGCACACTTGTTGTTGTGGTCGCCAAATTGACCAAGGATTGGGCGGTAAAACAAGCCAATCTTTCGTATTATTTTCTGAAGGTTTGTGGATTTTGTTCGAGGCGGCAACGATTTTGAACGGTCGAATGCGCAATTTGCCCAAACAGTAAGCGTCTATGCGGTCTGCTCAATTTCGCGTCAACTCCGCTTGGTGTCTGGCTGCCTGGCGTTGCTGGATTGAAGCGACGGATCGGTGGGGTATGGACCGTTTGTCTTCCTGAAGCGGGTGGAAGCCCGCTGCATCCCTGATGATGAAATGGAGCAAACTCCCATGAAATTCACGAAGAAAGGCATCGCGCTGGCTCTGCTGATCGGTTTGTCACCGGCGGCCGTGTTTGTCGCTCAGGCCGCACGCGATGGCCATCACTGGAAGATGAGCGCGGATGCGCGTGAGCGCCTGCAGGAAGGCAAGATCGCGGCTGCCAAGGCGGCTCTGAAGCTTTCGCCGGAGCAGGAAGCGCTCTGGGCGCCCGTCGAAGAGCAGGTTCGCGCATCCTACAAAGCACGCGCTGAGCGGCGCGCCGAGCGTAAGAAGCGCAAGGAAGAGCGCCGTGCGGAGCGGAAGAAAGATGACGACAAGGCTGATCGTAAGCGCGAGCGCCGTAATATCGCCGAGCGGTATGAGCGCATGGCTAAACGTTTGAGCGAGAAGTCCGAACGGATGTCGGCATTCTCGACTGCATTTTCTCCGTTCTATGCGTCTTTGAGCGAAGAGCAAAAGGATGTCATTGGTCCCGTCATGCGGGAGCTGAAGGTTGCCGGCAAGCATGGGCATCGCCGGGGCTGGCATCATAAGCGTTGGCATGATGGAGGCTGGGGCAAGCGCTGGCACCACGGCAAGGGCGGCCATCACAAAGGCCACGATAAGCCAGCTGCCGCCGACGACGCGCCAGCCGGTGACGAAGAGCAAGGCGAGTAATTGAGCCGTGCCGTAGCGCATTGAAAGAAGAGAGCCGGGTGCTAGCACCCGGCTCTTTTGCTTTGTCTAGAGGTCTTCGTTTGGAATGCAGAGCATGCGGCCGCAGGCCTTGCAGTGTACCGAGTCCGGGTCATGTCGCAGCAGTCCGCAATCGGGGCAAGGGAAGCGAACCTTGTGAGGGCGGAACAGAACCTGGGCGAGCCGCAAGAATAGCGTGACGCCGGCGATCATGATGCAAACCGAAATTAGACGCCCGAGTGTGCCGGGAAGTGTGATGTCGCCATAGCCAGTCGTCGTGAGCGACGTGATGGTGAAGTACAGCGCGTCGACGTAGTTTGAGATGTCCTTGTTGGTGCGGAACTGCGTTTCGTAGACGATGCCGGTCATCACGAAGATGAAGACGAACAGATGCGTAACGGCGATGATGACATCTTCGTTGCGACGGAAGAATGCGAAGTCCTTGCGTAAGCGCCGGAGCAGCTGGAAAGTGTGAAGCAGGCGCAATGTTCGCAGAATGCGCAAGAACGCGAAACCTTCGCCGGTAATTGGGGCGAGGAACGAAGCGAGGGCCAGCAGGTCTGCCCACGTTGACGGGTGTCGCAGTTCGCCTAGCGGATTGCGCGAGATGATGAAGCGGGCTGAAATGTCGGCCAGCAAGATTAGACCGATGACGACGTCAATGAGCTCGATGATCTGCAGCCGCGGCAGAAACGACGTGACGACAACGAAGCAGACCGTCACGATATCAAACAGCAGCAGGCCGTATCGGAAGCGGTTTGAGACTGTGGAATTGCCTTCATAGAGGTCGCGGAGCCGCGTGCGCAGGGGTTTGCGCCAGTCTTGTTGTTTTTCGGATTCAGAGCCGGTTGTCATTGCCCGTCCAAGCTGAGTGCTAGATTTGGTCCAGCATGGGCACTTCTGGCTAGCCTCGCAACCCGTCTATCAGCGCCTGAAGTTGCAGCTCTTCAGGCATCTGGCCGAGGATATACATCACGAGCGCGATCACGAGCACCGGGAAGCCAACGATATGTATCCAGCGCATGGTGCCGGAGAGGCCGGCGTGGCGCTGTAGGAATGGGCTCATCCGGATGATTGAAAAGGCGATCATCAAGGAGACCGCGAGGTAGTCGACGAGAAAGATCCGGTCGGACACGGTCGCCGTGTCGGAGTCCACCTTCGGGATCGACAAGTAGAGCGCGACGGCG
>JBGTSB010000053.1:0-20276 GCA_041940525.1 Hyphomicrobium sp. | reverse complement strand
AGAGACTTGAGGATTTTTTCGACCAAAGCCGGATTTGCAGGTTTGCCGAACAAGCCACGGCTGAAGGTGGTTGTCGCCCACGGTGTTTCGAATGAGTCAGTCGTCAACTCTTGCGGGACGAGGCCGATCATGGAGCGGACGGCTCTGTAATCCTTGACGATGTCCATGCCATCGACAGTGACCGAACCGGACGTGGCGTTGACGATGCCGCAGATGATGCTGATCAGCGTCGTCTTGCCGGCGCCGTTGGGGCCGAGCAACGCGAGGATCTCTCCCTTGTGAATATCAAGGTCCACGTTCTTCAAGGCCTTGAAGCCGCTGCCATATGTCTTGGACAGGTTCGAAATCGAGATGACTGTCTGCATGGAAACCTTAAACGTTTGTGGGCGGGCGAGTTCTAGGGCGGACCGTTCCGGTTGCCAAGGGAGAAGCCCAGGTCTGTATTACGGAGCGCGATCAGAGGTGGTTCAGTGCGGCGACGACAAAGCAGATGGTTGAGAGAATACACGCCGCGGTGCGGATATGGTTCCAAGCGGTCCAGGTGGCAAGATAGCTGGTCCATAGGTCCTGCCCCTCGGTCGAAGACGGGTCTGCCGCGGCCAAAGCGTTGTTCAACGGCACATTGCGTCCAATAGTGACGAGGATGCAGCCCGCCAAATACGTGATAGCGCCGGCGATGAGCCATGCTGAGCTGGCCGGGTGCCAATTCAAAGCAGTCAGAACAATTAAGATGACCGACGTGAGTCCGGCGGCGAAAAATGCGGTTAGAAACAGCGATCTTAGAACAGTGACATTGATCTCTTGCATGGCTCGCATGCCAACGTCGGCCGGAACATCTTGCAGAGCACGCATGATGAAGGATGAAAAAGCAAGGAAGACACCGCCTACAAGGCTCACGGTTATCGCGGTGACGATGGTGAGAAGTAGGATGATCAACTCAGACATGACTGCTCTCCAGCGTAGATGACGATGCGTGTCACCTTACGACGGATGAGCGGCCAAGCAATCTACAAGGGCGAAGGCGATTTCTTATAAAGCAGCACTCGATGCGGCCAGCATCGCTATTTCAGGTCGGCGGGAGAGAAGAGGACGCCGAACTGTTCGCACCAAATAACGACGGAGCTGTATTCGTTGAGGTCTACATCTTGGGGGATTTCATAGTTCTGCGGACCGATGTTGCCTTTGAGCTGGCCGAGCGAGAGGTACTTGCTGGTTTTGACGTCTTCGCTGGATTGAATGCCAGACTTTGCGACCAGCCAAACCTCAAGATCGGGGCCGTTGGTAACTTCAAAGTCGGTGAAACGTACATAGCGGCGGCCGTCACCCTCTAGGATCGAAGCGGTGCCCTTGCCTTTGTGCACCGCGTCCGCGTCTTTAAAGGTGCCTGATTTCAGCGTGGTAAGGTTCGCGCCGGCGGGAGCGCTTTCGGAGACTTTCACGTCAATCCAAAGCGGGCTGGCTAGATACCAGAATGCGTTGCCTGAAATAAATCCGATAAGGCCGGAGACCAGGGCAATGATGATCGTGCGCTTCATAATGTGGTCCTCAGTGTAGCAAGTGATACCGCCTATACGGGCGCGAACCACGAAACATTACGAAATCTTTTGCCGGGTGTCCTAGTTCAAGCTTTCATGTGCGGCGGACGGTTTCAGCCTTCTTCCCGATCCAAGAGCTGCTTTTTGCGTTCAACGCCCCATCGATACCCTGAAAGCGCACCGCCGCTCCGGACAACGCGGTGGCAGGGAATTGCGACGGCAATGGTGTTGGATGCGCATGCTCTGGCAACCGCGCGAGCTGACTGGGGTACGCCGAGACGGCGGGCTAGTTCGGAGTAGCTGACAGTCTCGCCGGGCGGTATCTTTAAGAGTGCTTGCCAGACGCGCTCCTGGAATGCCGTGCCTCGAATGTCGAGCGGCAATGGGAAGTCGCGCTGCGGATGATCGACGAACGCGATTACGTTCGCGACCGTCCCGGCGAAAGCTTTCCCGCCTTTGCTCAGTTCCGCATTCGGGAACTGCGCTTTGAGCTCGTCTAGCAGTGCCTGCTCGTTGTCGCCGAGTAGAATGGCTGTAATGCCCTTGTCGCTCGCTGCGACGAGGACGCGGCCCAGTGAGCATTTGCCAGTGGCGAATGTCACTCGTGAGCCTTGGCCACCACGCTTGAATGCCTTTGGCGTCATCCCGAGCATCGCATCTGCCTTTTCATAGAACCGGCTTGATGAATTGTAACCGGCGTCGAGGTACCCGGACGTCACGCTGGTGCTGTCGTCTTGGAGTGCGGACCGTAGACGAGCTTTTTGTATGCACTCACCGTATGCGCGCGGTGTCAGACCGGTCGTTTTCTTAAACAGCCGATGGAAATGGCAGGTGCTGAGATCTGCTTGCGCTGCCAGCGTCCGAAGCGGGAGCGGGGCGCCTGCCTCTTCCATCATGCGGCAGGCAGTTTTGATTTTATCGGCGGTGTTATCATGTCCACCGCTCGTAGGCTTGCAGCGCTTACAGGGGCGAAATCCTGCCTGTTCGGCCTCTTTCGTTGTTGCGAAGAAGCGGACGTTTTCTCGTTTGGCGCGGCGTGCAGGACACGTGGGGCGGCAATAGACGCCGGTTGTCGTGACAGCATAGAAGAAGTGGCCGTCATAGCGGCTGTCCCGCTCAAGCACGGCTGTCCACTGTTGACGGTCGATTGCCTGTTGGCGCTGGCTTATTTTGACCTGCTTTGTCATCGCGGGCGAGGATAGGCCAACCGGTACGCAATCGCACTCCGGATCTTGCTGTCAAACTTTTCAAGCTGTGCAATTCGGGCCTAGGGCGCCCGATTATAAGAGCAGGCTTCTCCCAGAGGCCTTGGGGATATCAGAATCCGTTTGGCGCCGAGCTTCAGAATATCGATTTGGAGCACGGAGCCGTCGCTGCAGGCAAAATCTGCGTACCAGCGTACCTCTGATTGCGTTCGCACTGCATGCACCTTGCAAGTCAGGTCCTCCTTTGTGCGGCTCTCAAACAGAGCTTTCTTCTTGAAAACCAGCGATGCCGGCAGTCCGTTCTCGCAGTCTCCCAGCCACTCGCCCCACAGACCCTTGGGGAGCGATGTCGACAAAGCACCTTCCGCCGATGCTGCCGGTGCCTGTCCGCAGCCGATCGCTACAGCCAATGCGAAGAACCAAAACTTTTTTTGAGCAGCTGTCGAAGATTGCGCTGATCGTTCGTCGCGAGAAGTGAATGGCGCGGACTTTGTCATCGTCATGGGTGAGCGCGATTACTGTTTGAACAAAACCAGGAGCACGTCATGAGTACTAAGATCTTTGTCAATTTGCCGGTTTCTGATTTGCAGAAATCCATGAGCTTCTTCAAGGCACTTGGCTTTTCGTTCAACCCTCAATTCACGAACGAGAATGCTGCTTGCATGATTGTCTCGGAGGAGAATTTTGTCATGTTGCTTCAGGAGAACTATTTCAAGACATTCATAGTTAAGCCCATCCCGAATACTCAAGAGACGACTGGAGTGCTCGTCGCGCTTGGGCTGGAGAGCGAAGAGGCCGTCGATGCTATGGTGTCAGCTGCGCTCGCGGCTGGCGGCAAAGAGCCCAGATCTAAACAGGATCACGGCTTTATGGTTCAGCGAACATTTGAGGATTTGGACGGCCACACCTGGGAACCGTTTTGGATGGATCCGTCGTACGTTGAGAAGTGATGTGCGGCCTCGGCGTCAAACGCGCTTGCTCATCAGCTTGGCTGTAATGGCCCTGCGGATGCTGGCGGGCAAGGCGTTGACGGCGCGCTTCGCGAACGGGCGGAGCGCCGCCGAATAGACGTTGGCGTAGAGCCATCCCAGCGAGTTCAGAGGTACGGACCAGTCGGCGATGGCAACGGCGTCATCGGCCCATTTCATCTTGTAGCTGTCGCCCGGCGCGAGCAGGTCATAGACCGAGCAGCCTTCGTCATAGGCATGGCGGATGCTGTCCTCGAAGAGTAGCGCCCCGGCGGCGGTTTTCTCAAAGTCTAGATCGTAGGCGATGATGTGGATCGCCGTGCGGCCTCGGCATTGCACGCCGATTTCCAGAGCGACGGGTTTGTCGGCGCAATGCAGTGCCGCGACGTGACATCCGGCGGGGTGTTTGCTGGCGCATGTAACGTCGAGAAAGAACTGCTTGGTGCGCGGATCGGCGAGGGCTGGCGAAATGATGCCACGGCTCTGCAGCCAAGCGCGTTTCAGGTCGAAGGTCTGGGAGACGAGAGCGGCGGTTTGCGGTCCTGACGTGTGCCACTCAAGGGTAATGGCGCCGCGTTCAGAAAGGCGGCGGCGTTGCCGGCCTCTGTTGCGGCGTGTTCCGCTGGAATAGCGCGTTTCATAGTCGTCATAGCTTTTGGCGCTGGAGAGATCGAGGTAGGGCGCTGTGGTTTGGTTTGCCGTTTGCGCGCGAAGATTTGTGAGTAACGCGGCGACGTTGGAATCCGCGCGGACCTTGTTGAGTTGAAGGACACTTGCGCCAGCATGATCCTTCATGTGTTGCCAGGCGCCTTGCAGAACGTCTACGCTGTCGCAAGTTTTGTCGATCAGCACGTCCCCGTATTGGCTGACCGGTTCACCCATCCAGCGCAGTTGATGCGCGGCGCCGGCCTTGGTCTTTACGAGCGGCCAGACCAGAACCAGGCGGCCTGCTTGCCGGGCTGTTACGATGAAGAGGGAGAGTTTGCCGCCGGGCGTTTCGGGCAAGAAGTGATTAGCCCAGTGCCAAAGCCAATTGAAGGTTTGGAACATCTGCTGGCCGCTGCCTGCGCGATCGAACAGGGCGTTCCATTCGCTTTCCAGCGCGTCAAACCCGGTGCAGCGGGCTGCCTGACACAGAAGCTCGCATCATCGCATCGGCGGCAAGTGTCATCGTCAATCATCCGTTACGCAACTTCTCAACGCGAGCGCCAGCCACTCTAGACGGAGCGGAGCATGCTCTGTTGCCGGATAATCTGCCTGGGATAGATTAATGGAGCGTTGTTGGTGCTGGTGGAGCCGAGGGGAATCGAACCCCTGACCTCTGCAGTGCGATTGCAGCGCTCTCCCATCTGAGCTACGGCCCCAAACGCGGGAAATTAACCGTTGGCCGCACGGGCAAGTCAAGAGCTGGAGATGCAACTGATTGGCGTCGTTTGCTTCATCTGCTGGCCGCGACGGATCGCAATCATTCATTTGTTTGTGGACTGAAGACAGTTTACGAAATAACAATTATATGTGCACCTAGTGCATTGGTAACCAAGGGTTTTTCAGGTCGTTGCGGCGGCAGGTTCAGTTCGATAGACAAAAACTCTCAGTGCTGAGGCGAACAGCGCAATGACTTGCGTCTGTGGGTTTTCGGCACTTGAGGGCTGTTTGGTTTAGATGATGACGACAATAGCGGAAGCCCTTTTCAGCGGTTCGGAGCGCCTGGCTGCTGTCGATGAGAACGGGGCGATCAGCTACCACGAATTGGCCTCAAGGGCTTCGCAGACTACCGAGCGGCTGGCGGGCCGGCGACAGCTTGTTTTGCTTGAGTGCCCGGCAACCATTGACTGGCTCGTTGCCTATGCTGGTGTCCTAAAAGGGGGACACGTGCCTCTGTTGCTTCCGCCGGATGCCGGTGAGTTGCGCCATACTATTATTGAGCGGTTCCGGCCTAACTCTGTTTTGCTGGCGGCTGACAAGTTTCAGCCGCAGCTCGTCAACGCCGCGCCGTTGGATCTTCATCCAGACTTGGCGTTGCTATTGTCGACGTCGGGTAGCACGGGCAGCCCGAAATGCGTGCGGCTGTCCAAGGACAACGTGATCTCCAACGCGGTGTCGATCTGCGAATACCTTGGCATTTCTCAAAACGACAATGGCGTTGTCAATCTACCGGCTCATTACTCTTATGGGCTTTCCATCGTTAACAGTCATTTGTTGGCTGGGGCCACGCTCTTGCTGACTGGGCGGTCGGTTGTCGAACCGGAGTTTTGGGAATTCTGCCGCGTGAACAACGCTACGAGCTTTGGTGGCGTACCTTACACCTACGACCTACTCTCGCAGATTGATTTCGAAGCCCAAGCCCCCGTGTCGCTGCGGTATTTCACGCAGGCTGGCGGACGATTGGCCCCAGAGAAAGTCCGCGCTTTTGCGGCTATCGCGAAACGACGTGGTTGGCAGTTCTTTGTTATGTATGGTCAGACCGAGGCTTCGCCGCGGATGAGCTATCTGCCGCCGGATCGGGTGATGGACCATCCGAACTCAATTGGTGTTGCAGTCCCTTCAGGGCAGCTGATTGTGCGCGACGAAAGCGGGCAACCGGTTGAAGACGGTACGGTTGGCGAGCTTTGCTATCGCGGGCCGAACGTGATGATGGGCTATGCGCTCTCGGCCGAAGATTTGGGGCTGGGCAAGCAGGTTGACGAATTGAAGACCGGGGATCTGGCCAAGTGGTCGCCAGAGGGGCTGTTGTACATCACGGGGAGAAAGAGCCGGTTTTCGAAGATTTACGGCAACCGCATTGATCTGAGCGATGTGGAGCAGATCGTGGCTGCTGCCGGGTATTCTGGCGCCGCGGTGACTAGAGACGGGTGGCTGACGATCTTTACATCATCGGCTCGTACCGGCGAGATCAAGGAATTGCTTGCGGAGAAATTGAGCCTTCCGCGCCACGTGCTCGATGTTGTGTTTCTTGAGGAGTTGCCGCGGTTGCCTTCGGGCAAAGTCGATTATGCGACGCTGACCAACAAGGCGCTAAGCGACACGAGCGTTAAGGATCCGCTGGCCGGCTGCAATGGCAGGGTTGAAGGCATTTTCCAGAAGATTTTCGGTGGTGATGCAAAGGATACCAGCAAGTCGTTTCTGGATCTTGGCGGAGATTCGCTGACGTATGTTCGAGTGAATTTGGCGCTTGAGAGGGCTCTGGGCCACGTTCCGGACAATTGGGTCGAGATGTCTGTGAAGGACTTGGCGGCGGGACCATTGCCAGGTAGTGCTGCGTCAATCCGGCCGGCAGTATCGCGGAGCATTCTTGCCAATGCTGATACTTTGAGGGTGGTCGCGTGTATCCTGGTCGTGGTCTATCACGTAGTTGGCGCCTCGTCGCGTTTGGGTTTGCAGATCGCCGATGGGTCACCCTACCGGTTCTTAATCGATGACGTGTTCGACGTTGTACGCATGCCGTTGTACACAGCGCTGGCTGGCTTGCTGTACGCGGCTATGCCTACGCCTTTGGTAAGCCTGCCTGAGTTCATCAAGAGCCGGTTCCTGGCGTTGATTGTGCCAGCGGTGGTGGTCTCACTTGTCTACTATGGACTTCGCACAACGGCGGGGATGGAGGAGCAAGCTCTCGGTGAGGCGCTCATCCATGGCTACCTGCATATTTGGTATCTGTATGCACTGTTCCTGATCGTTGCCGCGATAGCTTGTATCGATGTCTTGTTCAAACCCGGTGCGGCGGCGTGGCTGCTCATCGCCGGCGCACTTGCATTCCTGTCCATGCTGATGCCACTCCCTCAGGTACTCGCCTTATGGGCTGTGGTGACGTTAGGCCCATTCTTCATCATCGGGCTGGTGCTATTTCGATACGCACACTTGCTATACGATCAGACAACCATCGTGTTGGCTGCCGTGCTGGCTACAGGAGGCTTCGCGGCCCTTTTTGCAGGCGAGTTTGCAGGGATCTCGATTGGCGTTCCGCAAGATGTGGTATTGTTCGCGACTTCGTCGGCGACGATCATTCTTCTCGTCGCCTGTTGTCCTAGGCTCGACTGGTTGGAATGGATTGGGCTCTATTCATTCGCGATCTATCTGTGGCATCCTTTGTGTAATTCGGTCGTGCGCGAAGCTCTCTTGAAGATGGGTGTCGACGGTACTCCGGCCTTGTTCGTCTTTGGCACGCTTGCCGGATTATTCCTGCCGATCGCGCTGTATCAGGCCGCCTTTGTCTTGCCATCCGCGGGCCGGAAGGCCTTGATTGGCCGTTAGGTGGCCCATCTCGCTCGGAGGCCTGAGGCGATGTGGTCCACGGCCAGGTGGTGGCTGGGCCTTGCTAGGGGATGGCGTGGCCGCTATTGCTCATCGGGTCGAACAATAAGGCGGGTGGACACATGGTCTTGCTGATTGATTTCATAAATTACGTGCTGCAGCTGTATGTTTGGATCATCATCATTTCCGCGCTGCTCAGCATCTTGATGGCGTTCAACGTCATCAATCCGTACAACCAGTTCGTGAGATCCATCTACAACGGATTGCTGGCGATAACCGAGCCCGCGCTCCGGCCCATCCGGCGAATTCTGCCGGATACGGGAGGAATAGACTTTTCGCCGCTCGTTCTGATCCTGATTATCTTTTTTATTCAGACGGTTGTGCTCGGCAATCTGAGGAACGCCTTGCTGGGTGTCTGATCCGGCGGGGAACGGCTCTTCGCTACCCTACTGGGTAGCCGGCGGGTGCGTCATCGTGCGGGTGCGTCTTACTCCGAAATCTTCTCTAGATGCTATCGGGAAAATCGTGCCGACCGTCTATGGTCCTGCGGTCGGCGCCCGTGTGAGGGCCGCTCCTGAGAGCGGCGCTGCGAACAAGGCCGCCCGGCGGCTTTTCGCCCGCTGGCTGGATGTGCCAATAAGCAGGGTGCGGCTGACCTCTGGGAGTAAATCACGTGTTAAGTCTTTTGAAATCATGGATGACCCGGTCTTCATCGGGAAACAAATCGCCGCAAGGCTCAAGTAATCAGCAGGAAAATACAAAAAGTACGGGAGGAGAAAGTTCGATGTCCGAGGCCAGTGTTATCGACGGAAAGGCGATTGCCGCGAAGGTTCGCGCAGATGTCGCCGCCGAGGTGAAGCGTTTGCAGTCCTCGCATGGGCTGACGCCTGGCCTAGCCGTTGTTCTTGTCGGGGAAGATCCCGCGAGCAAGGTTTATGTTCGCAACAAAGCCGCCCAGACGGTGGAATGCGGGATGCACTCCTGGGAGCACAAGCTGCCGGAAGATACGCCGGAAGCCGATGTTCTGGCGCTCGTCGACAAGCTGAACAAAGACCCGGCCGTGAACGGCATTCTCGTTCAGTTGCCGCTGCCGAAGCACATCGACTCTACCAAGGTGTTGAACACGATCGAGCCAGACAAGGATGTCGACGGTTTCCATCCGGTCAACGTTGGCCGTCTCGGAATTGGCGAGCGCGCGCTTGTCCCTTGCACGCCGCGCGGTTCGGTCATTCTCGCAAAGAGCGTCGCGCCAGACCTCACCGGCATGAATGCTGTTGTTGTCGGCCGCTCCAACATCGTCGGCAAGCCGATGATGCAGCTTTTGCTTCAGGAGAACTGCACGGTGACGGTCGCGCATTCGCGCACCAAGGATCTTCCCGGCGTTGTTCGTCAGGCTGACCTGGTTGTTGCCGCTGTGGGCCGGCCGGAAATGGTCAAAGGCGATTGGATCAAGCCCGGCGCTATCGTGATCGACGTCGGCATCAACCGCATCACCAAGCCGGACGGCAAGGGCAAGCTGGTTGGCGACGTGGACTATGCCGAATGTGCGAAGGTAGCCGGGTCGATTACGCCGGTTCCAGGCGGCGTGGGCCCTATGACGATTGCCTGCTTGCTGCAGAACACGGTCGATGCCACGAAGATGCAGCACGGCATCAAGGACTAGTCGGCTTTAAAGCTGAAATGATGATGGCGCGGCCAGAGACGGCTGCGCCATTTTTCTAATGTGCGCGCCTGCTTCAGGCGGCTTGTGATTGGCGCAAGGTTTCACCGCGATAGCTCAGCGCTTCGGCGATGTGGATGCGGCTGACCTGATCTGATGCGTCAAGGTCCGCGAGTGTGCGGGCGACGCGCAAGGTGCGGTGGAAGCCGCGCGCCGAGAGGTTCAACGTTTCGGCTGCCTGGCGAAGAAGCTGCATGCCGGCGTCGTCCGGCGTTGCGATCGCGTCGAGCAGGCTGCCGGAGGCATCGGCGTTGGTGCGGATAGCGTGGCCGGGTTTGCCGCTGACGTTCGATCCGTTTTGTTTGGCAAGGTGTTCGGCGAAACGCTCGCGCTGACGCGTGCGGGCGGCTATGACGCGTTCGCGCACTTCGGCGCTGCCTTCCGAAGCCGGTGGCAGGGTCAAGTCCGCTGCGGACACGGCGGGCACTTCAATTTGCAAATCGATGCGGTCAAGCAACGGGCCGGAGATGCGTGCCTGATAGTCCGCCGCGCAACGGGGGCCGCGACGGCATGATTGTCCCGGGCTGGCGCCACCGCACTTGCATGGGTTCATGGCCGCGATCATCTGAATGCGCGCGGGATAGGCGATGCGATGATTGGCGCGCGCGATGATGACTTCGCCGCTTTCAAGCGGCTGACGCAAGGCATCGAGAACGTTCGGTTGGAACTCCGGCAGTTCGTCCAGGAAGAGAATACCAAGATGAGCGAGACTGACTTCGCCTGGCCGGGGCCGTGATCCGCCGCCGACAAGCGATGGCATGCTGGCAGAGTGATGCGGCGCGCGAAACGGCCGCTCGGCAGCAAGCTTTCCGCCCATCAACTCGCCTGCCAGGGAGTGCACCATCGAGACTTCCAGCATCTCTTCGGATGTCAGCGGCGGCAGGATAGAGGGCAGGCGTGCGGCAAGCATGGATTTGCCTGAGCCGGGCGGGCCGATCATGAGCAGGTTATGGCCGCCGGCTGCCGCAACTTCCAGCGCGCGCTTGGCGCTTTCCTGGCCGCGAACGTCTTTCAAGTCTGCAAGCTGGATGGGGGATGTTTCCAAATTGGGTGTCGGCGGCGTGAGCGTTTGAAGGCCTTTAAAGTGGTTCACCAGCGACAGAAGGTGCGGTGGCGCCAGGATGTCGAGCTTGTCACCGGCCCACGCTGCTTCGGAGCCGACGGCAGCGGGACAGATCAAACCCTTGCCCATTGCGTTGGCGCCGATCGCGGCTGGCAGCGCGCCGGGAATGGCGCGGATGGAGCCGTCGAGTGCGAGTTCTCCGACTGCCGTGTAACCCGAGACTGCATCCGGTGCGATCGCTTCCATGGCGACCATCAAGGCGAGCACGATCGCCAGGTCATAGTGGCTGCCTTCTTTCGGCAGATCTGCAGGCGCCAGGTTCACGGTGAGATGTTTGTAGGGCAGCCCAAGCCCGACGGCATGCAGGGCGGAGCGGATGCGTTCGCGGCTTTCCGCTACGGCTTTATCGGGCAGGCCAACGATTGCGAAGGCGGGCTGGCCCGGCGTGATGCGCACCTGAACCTCAACGGGGCGCGCTTCGATGCCGACAAACGCGAGCGTGGAAATCTGCCCGTACATGCTCTCTCCCTCGGATACGGATGAGAATATAGCGTACACGGTGCAATTCGGGCAATGGTTGTCCGTGAGAAGCGATCAGGCTCGGTTTTCAGCCACTTTGCGTTCGATGGCGTCCCAGATGAGGGCGGCGATGTCGGCGCCGCCGAAGTCTTTGACTTGGCGGATGCCGGTGGGCGAGGTGACGTTGATCTCGGTGAGATAGGGGCCGATGACGTCGATGCCGGTGAAGATGAGCCCGCGGCGCTTGAGCTCGGGACCGAGACGGTCGCAGATTTCGCGGTCGCGATCGGTGAGTTCAACGGCTTGCGCTGTGCCGCCGACATGAAGATTGGAACGTGTTTCGCCTTCCGCCGGCACACGGTTGATCGCGCCTGCGACTTCGCCGTCTACAAGGATGATGCGCTTGTCACCCTGACGGACTTCCTCGCGATACTGCTGAACCATGAACGGTTCGCGGAAAACGGTTTGGAAGAGCTCAACCAGCGACCCGGTGTTCGTGTCGTTTGGTGAGAGGCGGAAGACGCTCGCGCCGCCGTTGCCGTAGAGCGGTTTGATGATGATGTCCTTCATACGCTCGCGGAACTCCAGCACGTCTCGCAGTGAGCGCGTGATGAGCGTTGGCGGCATGAGGTCGAGGAAATCGAGAACGAAGATCTTTTCCGGCGCGTTGCGTACGTGGGCTGGATCGTTGACGACGAGTGTCTTGGGATGAATGCGTTCGAGTAAGTGCGTTGAGGTGATGTAGCCCATGTCGAACGGCGGGTCCTGCCGCAGCAAGACGACGTCGCGTTCGGAAAGATCGCAGGTGCGGGCGTCCGCGGTTTCGAAGTGCTTGTTATGATCGTTGAAGACTGTGAGGGATTTGCCGTGCGCGCGCAGACGGCCGCCTTCAAGGGCCAGGCTGTCTGGGGTGTAGTAGAAGATGTCGTGCCCGCGGTTTTGCGCTTCCAGCAGCAGGGCGAACGTGCTGTCCCCTTTGATGTCGATTTTGTCGATTGGGTCCATTTGGACTGCGATCTTCAGAGGCATAGGCTTTTCCATCGCGGTTGCTGCCAGCTTGGGCAATATCGGGCGTTATAAGCCAGGATCAAGAGCAGATCACAAGACGTCTGGCAGGTGGCGAGGCCATTTTGCGGGAACGAGGAAGACGGCATCGAAGGTGATGTCGTGGTTTTGGTAGGCGCGGTTATTGGCTAACCAGTTGTCGGCGGCACGGCGGATGCGTTGGCGCTGCCGGTTTGTTATCGAGGCTTCGCAGGCTTGCCACGATGGCCGGTGTTTGACTTCAACGAAGGCTAAGCGACGTCTCCGGCAAACGATCAAGTCTACTTCGCCGGCTGGTCCGCGAAAGCGCCTGGCGAGCACGCGATAGCCTTTCAGCATCAACCACCCTGCGGCGAGCCATTCCGATTTGTGTCCACGGCGATAGCGAGCCTGGCGCTGTTCGGTTTGGCCGGATGGCATCGTGGTCGATCACGTCTTCTTCGATTTGAGCGCGAGGCCAATTTCATAGACGCGCGTTTTGGGAATGCCTAGCTCGTCGGCGATCTGTTTGGAGGCGTCTTTCAAGCTCATTGATGCGAGCGCTGTGCTCACCTGTTCCGCGACATCCTCATCGGAAATGGATGTTGGGCCAGGCGGCGCGACGAGAACTACGAACTCGCCACGGCATTCGCCGCTTTCATATAGGTCTATCAGCTCGTCCAGCGAGCCACGGCGCAGGTCTTCGTGAAGCTTGGTGAGTTCACGGGCGACAGCGGCGGGCCGGTTGCCCAACACTTGGCGGAGGGCTTTCAGCGTTTCCGGGATGCGTGTTGGTGCTTCAAAGAAAATAAGCGTGCCGGGAATCGACGATAGCGCCTTGATGCGGTTCTTGCGGGCGCCATCGCGCGGCGGCAGGAATCCGGCGAAGAAGAAGGCGTCTGTTGGCAAGCCTGCTGAGGATAGCGCCGTGAGCGCTGCGGATGCGCCGGGAATGGCGATGATGTCGTGATTGGTTGCGGCTGCTTCGCGCACCAGTTTGAAGCCAGGGTCTGAAATCAGGGGCGTTCCAGCGTCGGAGATCAGGGCAACGGCGCGACCGGCATCGAGATCGTCAAGCACGCGGGCGCGCTGTTGGCTGGCATTATGCTCGTGGTAGGGCTTTAGAACCGTGTCGATGGCGTAGTGATTGAGGAGCGTGCGACTGTGGCGCGTATCTTCGCAATAGATGACGTCTGCCCGCGCCAGCACGAGGAGCGCCCGCAACGAGATATCCGACAGGTTGCCAATGGGTGTTGCCACCAGATAGAGCGCAGGTGGCAACGCTTGCACGAGGCCGCGATCCAGCTCAGCTGAAACGCGGGCGAGCAGGCGGCTGACGTCGCGAGGGGACTCTTCGGGTGACGGTTTTGCGGACATGTGCCTTCGCTATCTTTTCCAGCGGCGAGAGTAGTCTCATCGTGGAGATGGCGAAAGCCCGGCCTCGTCACAAGGTGCTTTGCAGCATCCGCGCGCTGGCGTTGCGTGCCGGGGCCGGTGTTGCTGGGTCCGGCAGAACATAGAGTTCAGCGCCCAAGCGGATTTGCGGCACGGCCATGACTTTCGACAGATCACCGAGAAGCTCTTTGAGAGCGTATGCCGCAGCATCAAGCTGGTCTTCAGCGGAAACGTGGCAGCGGTTGGATTGGCTCGAGCTGTTGCGGGATTTTGTGGCCCACAGTGCCAGCCGGCCCATCTGTTCTTCGCCTGATATCCGGCGCGCGGGCCTGAATGCAAACGCGCGAGCCTCTGTCATGGGCTGTTGCGGCTGGATGAGGTTGGCGAGCTGCGAATATATGAGCGATAGAATTTGCATGTCGGTCCTAAAGAAAAGCTGGCGTTTTCGAAGGTCGCGACGATGCAAAACGGTTTAGCCGCGCTAATGCGATACTGGCTGATCAGAAGGTGAATCTATTCTCTGAGATCTACAAGCAAAAACATAGTGTTTGGTTATGCAACGTCATTTCTTTTCTTAAGGTGTGGGAAAGAAGTCGATGTTTTCGCGTGTTTGGTTGCTTAGAAATCGGCTTCTGAGGAGGAAGTGTCCTCCTGCGGACGCTGCAAAGATGCGGGCCTGATCGTTGGGGCTCCGGTGAAAGGTTTGGCTTTCGAAATTTGCATATGCTTGGGCAGAGACGGACGCTTGGCGCCGTTATAGCGGTAATGCCCGGTGATCTGATCGACGAACAGCGCGTCTTCGATCTGTGGCCCCCAGCCGCGGTTATGGATAATCATCGGCCGGCCTGAGGGGCCGGTCGCGGCAGCGACCACGGCGATGTGGGAACTTGAGCCACTGTTTTGCGGGCGCCAGTAGGTCACGATATCGCCTGGCAAGTAGTCTTCCGGAAATGTCGTGACGGTGAGGGATTCGCCGTAGCGGCTGAAGTAGCGGCGCAAGGTTTCCGTGCGGCGATGATCGATGTTGTGGTCACCCCGGCCTAGGCGCGATGCCTGTAACAGCATCTGCAAGTCGACGCCGACCATGCGATAGGCGCGCACGACCAGGTCCGTGCAGACACCGTAGAGTGCTGGTACATCGCCACCGACGCGGGATATCTGGCGGTATTTCTCGTCGTAGATCACGAGACGGCCGGTTTGACTGGCGGCGGCGAGGGCGAGTTGTTCGCCAAACGGCAGATGCGAGCCGGCTGCCATGTGGCTGAATTCCGTGTCACCGCCATAGGGGGCGTTGTCCGCAACCGGGCAGGTCATCGGGTAGGGCTCAGGTGAAAGCGGGCTCAGTAGGGCCGGTTGCCACATCGGGTTCGAGGTCAGCTTGCCGGGTACGCCCATTGCCGCCGCTAGTCTCAGACGTGGGCGTTCTTTGACGAGCGATAGGGCAAGATGTTCGCTAGACAACCGTGCTGTCCCTCGGTTTGGGGCAGCGGCTGCCAGCAGCTTGGGTTGTTCTGCCTGGAGCTCAGTCAGCGTGTTCGGAACCGTTGGCAAAGCCGTCTCAGGAGCCTTTTGAGCAATCTGCGATTGCGGTGGCTTTGGCGCGGTGGCCAGGTCGTGTTGGCGAGTGACCCTGTGCGCGTCCCGCCGATTTGGTGCTGCCATCGCAATTGAGTTTGGTGGGGCCGTGGCTGTGGAGGCAGCCTGCGTTTCCTCGGCGAGCTTGATGGTTGGAGGGCCGGCTCTGTTCCAGCTGATCGTCTGGGTGACAGTGACTACAGGCTTGGTCTCGATCGAGGCGACTGCTTCCAGCGGTGTCACTGGCGTTTCGGCGATGAGTTGCTGCAGCGTGGGGTACACGTGCAGCGACGGCATGATCGCCAGCAGCAGAGCCAGGACCGCGAACGGCAGGACGAGCAGGCGGAAGGTGCGCTGATCATCGCTGGCCGCGATTCTTAGCGGATTGGGTTGGCGATAAAGTGTTGTGGGACCTGCGCGCCGGTGCGCGGGGCGTGTCTGCCGGGGCTGAGGACGTGAGGCTTGGGGCGGACGGCGCGTTGAATGCGGCGCAGGCGCTGCCGAGGCCTGCCGGTTGGCTGGCTTGGTTCTCGGCTTGCGAGGCTTTGTCTGCTTTGGCTTTTTCACGCGGACCTGATTCCAAAAGAACCTGTTGCTACTCAAGTTTAAATCTAATCGTTATCTTCCTGTTAACGCATCATAAATTATTGGCGACAAATTGCCTAAGCTGGCCTCGGCAACCCGACCATATCGTAGATTTGGGCCGGGGTGATGCCTTGCTGCCTCAGATGGGCGAGCGAAGTATCGCCTGCGCTTTTGGCCAGCTTACGGCCATCCACGCCCGTGATCAGGCGGTGATGGTGGTACAACGGAGCCGGAAATTCCAGCAGCACCTGCAGCAGCCGGTGGAGATCGGTGGCGGCAAACAGGTCCATACCGCGGGTGACGTGCGTGATGCCCTGGCGGGCATCGTCCACGACGACGGCGAGGTGGTAGCTGGCCGGGGTGTCTTTTCGGATAACGATGGTGTCGCCCCAGCGATCGGGTTTGCAAAGGTGAGTTTTCGTGGTTCCCGTCTCGTCGATCTCTTGGAACGTCAGGTCAGTTGACCCCAGGCGTCGCTGGGCCTCGCGCATGGCTGCGGTCATGTCGAGGCGCAGGGCATACGGCTGGCCGGCGGCGATGCGCGCGCGTGCTTCGTCCGGCGTCATCGACTTGTGCAGGCCTGGATAGATGGGTGCACCGTCGGGATCGACAGCGTCTGGTATCTTCGCGTCCGCGATTTCCTGCCGTGTCGCAAAGCAAGGATAGAGCAGACCCCTATCGTGGAGACGTCCGGCTGCAGCGGCGTAGTCTTTGAAATGCTCCGACTGACGCAGGACCGGTTCTTCCCAGGTCAGGCCGAGCCAGGCGAGATCGGCAAGGCAATTGTCGATGTGCTCTTGGCGGCAGCGCACGGTGTCGATGTCTTCAATGCGGACGAGGAAGCGGCCGTTGAGGCGCTTGGCCATGGAATAGGTGGTGAGCGCCGAAAGGGCATGGCCCAGATGCAGCGCGCCATTTGGACTTGGCGCGAAGCGGAAGACCGCTGGCGGGTCAAAGGTTGTTGCCGTAGTCATTGCCAGCTGGTTCCATCATTGGCGGTTGTGGCGCGCGATAACCGGATGATTGTGCGGACTTGAGTGTTTGATAGCGAGTATGCCGGATGGTCGCATCGGCCAAAATCATCGTTTGCGAGAAGGATATCCGCGCCGGCGTGCGCTATTTGCGGCGTGCTTGCCCGGCACTGCGGGCCGCGCATGACTTGGCGGGCGATCCGCCGCTGCGCCGCTATGAGGCGGATTTTGCGGCGTTGGCGCGAATTGTTGCCGGCCAACAGCTTTCCATAGCCAGTGCTGGAGCGATCTGGCGGCGGTTTGAGGCGCTTGGGCCGGTGACGGCAGAGTCGGTTGTCCGGCGGAGGCCTGCGACGCTCGCAAAGGCGGGATTGTCGGGCGCGAAGATCAAAACGTTGAAGGCGATCGCCAAGGAAGCCCAGTGCGGCACGTTAGACTTCGCAGCGCTGAGCGTCATGTCAGACGATGATGTGCGACAGCGTCTCGTAAAGATCCACGGTGTTGGTCCATGGACGGCCGATATCTTTTTGATGTTCGCGCTTGGCCGCGCGGATGCGTGGGCGCCGGGTGATCTGGCGCTGCAGGTTGCGTGTGGCCGCGTGCTTGGTTTGGAGGAAAAGCCTAGCGCGTCGGCTCTCACGGAGATCAGCGAGCGCTGGCGTCCGTGGCGTGGCGTCGCCGCGCGCCTCTTGTGGGCTTACTATGCCGTGGAGCAAAACGCGCGCGGTCAGTCGAAGACGCCGGTCTAGATGGCTGGTTCTTAAGTGCCTTCGACGATGGTGATGTCGATGGTGCCGGCGCCTTGGCGGAGGGCCTTGGCTTCGGCGTATTCGGGGCTCGTGGCGTAACCGTGTGCGTCTTCGTAGCTGGCGAACTCGATCACCACGTTGCGTGGCGTGCCGTTGCCTTCCATGACTTCGGACTTGCCGCCGCCGACGATGCGCTTTCCGCCGTACTTCTCAAGCGCGACTTTCGACTTCTCAACGTACTGGCCCCACTTCTCGGGGTCTGTCACGGTTGCGTGGGCGATGACGTAGCCCTTCGGCATGGCGTTTCTCCTTTTTACGTTTCGATTGTCCAGCTCAATGACTGGCGCGTGCTTCTTTGATCTGCTGTTGGAACAAGGCAGCGGCTGCCGCCCGGTCTTCCGCTTGGGTGATTGGGCGGCCGACGACGATGTGGTTCGCACCGGCGGAGATGGCGCGTTCCGGTGTCATGACGCGCTCCTGATCGTCCGCGGCGCTGCCGGGAAGCCGGATGCCTGGTGTGACGATGAGAAAATCCGGAGACGTGGCGGCGCGGATGCGTGCCGCCTCCTGGCCTGATGCAATGACACCGTCGCAGCCGTTGTCGAAGGCGAGGCGCGCGCGATGGAGCACAAGGTCTTCCGGCGACATCTGGGTGCCTTGCTGTTTCAGGTCCTCCGCCGTGAGGCTCGTGAGTACGGTGACGGCCAGCAGTTTGAGGTTAGACGAACCGCGGCCCGCGACTGCGGCCTTGATGGTCTTTTCGTCGTGGCCGTGAATTGTCAGGAAATCGAGATCAAGCTCGGCGATGTTGGCCACGGCGCGTTGCATCGTGGTGGCGATGTCGAGCAGCTTCATATCTAGGAAGACGCGATTGCCGTTGCTCTTCAATTGCGAAGCAAGTTGCAGCCCGCCACCAAATAAGAGCTCTAGGCCGACTTTGTAAAATGAGACGGCGCCCGAGAGTTGATTGACGACGGCCAGCGCCTGGCTGGCGTCTGGCATGTCGAGCGCTACGATCAGGCTGTCGTCGGCGGTGGCCATGGTATTGCGCAGGCTCCGGCTCAACCGTGAAGGACGTGCGCGGCGCGGGCAAGCTTTTGGATGAGCTGCTTCAATGCTTCCTGGCTGTCCTTGTTGGTCAGGTGGCCCTGGTCATCAAAGGCGCTGCCGGCGCGCGGTACGGCGAATTGATCTGGCAGCACGAGCGCGCCAAGTCCCAGTTCGAGAACGGGCCGGACGGAGGTGAGACTGCGCAGGCCACCCATGCCGCCTGGCGAGGCGCAGCACAATGCGAA
Source organism: Hyphomicrobium sp. (assembly GCA_041940525.1). Classification (GTDB taxonomy): domain Bacteria; phylum Pseudomonadota; class Alphaproteobacteria; order Rhizobiales; family Hyphomicrobiaceae; genus JAKAXS01. The sequence continues at coordinate 1,425 of JBGTSB010000053.1, read as the reverse complement.
GACGCGCGTCTTGAACACTTCCGCTCCGTTTGGTTGGCCCTCCTTCACGCGGCTCATCCAGTCGAGCGTGTTTTTGAGCAGCGGAGTGATGGCGGAGTTGTATTCAGGGCTGGCGATCATGATGCCGTTGTGTTCGGCGAAGACGGCGCACAGCTTCTTGGCATTCTCCGGCGGGCCTTCGGTTGCCTCCAAGTCGCCGTCATAGATCGGCATCGGGTAATCAGCCAAATCCAAGAACGTCGCGCTGATGCCGTTGGCTTCCGCGATGCTGCGGCCCAGCCTGGCGAGCTGCTTGTTGAAGGAGCCGGCCCGAGCTGAGCCGGCGAAGAACAAGAGTTTGGCGGACGTGGTCATTGCATTTTTCCCTGCGGCCGGACTTTAGCTGTTGGCCTTGCCTTCGAAGAAATCCTTCATGCGCGCGAAGAACCCTGAACTTTCGGGGCTGGTGCCCTTGTGGCTTAGCCGGTCGAACTCTTCGAGCAGTTCGCGCTGTTTGCGTGTCAAATTCTTCGGCGTTTCGACATCGACCTGAATGTACATGTCGCCCTTGATCTTGGAGCGCAGCACCGGCATGCCCTTGCCCTTCAGGCGGAACTGTTTGCCGCTCTCGCTACCTTCAGGGATCTTCACGCGGGTCTTCTCGCCGTCGACCGTGGGCACCTCGACTTGTCCGCCGAGGGCGGCGGTCGTCATCGAGATCGGAACCTTGCAGAAGATGTCGGCGCCGTCGCGCTGGAAGAACTCGTGCGGTGTCACGGATAGGAAGATGTACAGGTCGCCGGTCGGGCCGCCACGTAGGCCGGCTTCGCCCTCATTGGCCAGGCGAATGCGTGTGCCGTCTTCGACGCCGGCTGGGATGTTGACGGAGAGCGTGCGTTCCTTGGTGACGCGGCCGGTACCGGAGCAATCGGCGCACGGGTCGCTGATAACTTCGCCGCGGCCATGACAGCCGGGGCAGGTGCGCTCGATGGTGAAGAAGCCTTGCGAGGCGCGGACCTTGCCTACGCCGCCGCAGGTTGGGCAGGTTTTAGGCTTGGTTCCGGCCTTCGCACCTGTGCCGGAACAGGTCTCACAAGCGACAGAGGTTGGCACCCGGATCTGAGCGGACTTGCCTTGGTAGGCTTCCGCCAGGGTGATCTCCATGTTGTAGCGCAGGTCCGCGCCGCGCTCGCGTCCGCCGGTGCGTGCGCGCCGGCCGCCCATGAATTCGCCAAACAGATCGTCGAAGATATCCGACATGGAGGTCGCGAATTCGGGTCCGAAGCCGTGCGCACCGGGGCCGCCACGCGCGCCGTCGAACGCGGCATGACCGAAGCGGTCGTAGGCCGCGCGTTTTTGCGGGTCCTTCAGGGCCTCGTAGGCTTCGTTGATTTCCTTGAACTTCTGCTCGGCGTCCTGATCGTCAGGATTGCGATCGGGATGGTG
>JBGTSB010000052.1:0-21002 GCA_041940525.1 Hyphomicrobium sp. | reverse complement strand
GTTTTGATTGGCCTGACAATTGGGAAGAAAAACCCGCGCTGCAGAGAGTTGAGGCGAAGACAGCGTATTTTGCCGATGGCAGCTCCAAGGATGTCGACGCGATCATCCTGTGCACTGGCTACCGCCATTACTTCCCATTTCTGCCGGATGATCTGAGACTGAAAACCAAGAATCGTCTCGCGACGGCGGACCTCTACAAAGGCGTGGTTTACGCCCACAATCCGAGAATGTTTTATCTTGGTATGCAGGACCAGTGGTTCACATTCAATATGTTCGACGCGCAGGCTTGGTGGGTGCGCGACGTGATCTTCGGGCGTATTAAGTTGCCGGGAGACAAAGCTGCCATGCTCGCCGACGTGGCAGAGCGCGAGGCGCGCGAAGATGCCGGAACGGATTCTAAGTATGCCATCAACTATCAGGCCGACTACGTGAAAGAGTTGGTGGCCGAGACCGACTATCCCGACTTTGACATCGATGGCGCGAGCGAAGCTTTCTACCAATGGAAGAAGCACAAGGGCGAAGGCATCATGACTTTTCGCGACAACTGCTATCGTTCGGTCATCACCGGCTCAATGGCGCCGGTTCATCACACGCCTTGGAAAGACGCGCTCGACGACACCATGGAAGTTTATCTGCAGAACTGATGGGGCCGGGAAGCGTGCGGCGTGCTTCCGGCTGAGTGTCTCACGGAGACTACAATGCTCGCGCTACCGCCATCCGATCAATTGCGCATTGGTCCGCCTGCCGCAACGCGGCCGCGACGCGCCGCGGCATTCACACGTCCGCATGGTGTCGAGACCTACACCGTTCCTGGCGGGGGCGCGATTTCCGTTGAAATTTTTCAGGGCGACCGGTGCACTGTCATCAATAAGGAAGGCGGTCAGCGCGCCGAAATAGTCGCTGCCTCAAGCCTCGGCCGAGTAAGCGACAGCGTATTAGACGCCAAACCAAATGCGCCAGCCAAAGGTGTCCGAGCGCTGCTGTCTACTGGCGGGCCGGGCTTAGAGAGCTTGAAAAATAGTCTGGCGCGGCGTGGCATCAAGCTCGCCCGCGCTCGCGCGCTCGTATTGTTCGGCTCTTCAAGTCCAGCGGGTGATGAAGCGTCTTTCGAAGCCCAAGAGCCAGGCTGGCTCTTAGTGGCAGCGCCGGGCTCCGACATGGACGTCGGCAAACAAGAGACCTTGACCCCCATTTCGCTGACAATAACGCGTGCCAAGCCGCGTTCCGCTACCGGTTTTTCACTGCCAGAACCGCTCGCCGATCTGATCCTTGATTTACGGATCTCTTCCGCGACAGCGCGTGCCTACCGCATCGGCAAGGGCGAATATTTCCAGATCATCGATGTCGATGGACGCCAGTGCACCGACTTCCAATGTTTTGACGCGCGCAAGGTTGACAAGGGTATTTGTCACCCGCTCGACGTGATGACGACGCGTACAATCCAGGGACGCGCATACCCGATGCCAGGCCTGCACGCGAAGTATTTCGACCAGGACATGACACCGCTTGTCGAAGTTATTCGCGATACGTGCGGCCGCCACGATGCGTTTGCGCTTGCCTGCTCGGCAAAATACTATGACGACATTGGCTATCCCGGACACGTCAATTGTTCTGAAAATTTCAACAGTGCGCTTGCAGAGTACGGTGTGCCAGGACGGCCCGGTTGGATGGCCGCAAACTTCTTTTACAATACCGGCATCGATGCCGACGGCGTGATGTTCATTGACGAGCCTTGGTCGCGGCCGGGCGATTACGTGATGATGCGCGCCTTGACCGATATCGTTTGTGTTTCGTCGGCTTGTCCAGATGATACAACGCCGGCGAACGGCTGGCAGCTTACCGATATTCATGTGCGCAGTTATGCAGCGAGCGAGCGCTTTTCGCGCGCCACCGCCTGGCGCCCGATGGCTGACGAGGAACCTATCATGACCCGCGACAGCGCTTTTCGTGCCCGCTTCGCAGAACTGACTGGCAATTTTGTGGAGTACCGGGGGTTCTGGCTTCCGAGCTGCTTTGCGCAAACGGACCCGATACAATCGTATTGGGCTTGCCGCGAAGCTGTCGTCGTTATGGACCTCTCTGCGCTGCGGAAGTTTGAGGTGACAGGCCCCGATGCGGAAGCGCTTCTGAATTGGGTGCTGACACGCAATATCGAGAAGTTGGGCGTTGGCCAGGTCGTCTATTCCGCCATGTGTTATCCGCACGGCGGCATGATCGACGATGGAACGCTGTTCCGGCTTGGGCCACAGAATTTCCGCTGGATCGGGGGCACGGACGAAGGCGGCGCGTGGCTGCGAGAAGAGGCGGCGCGGCTTGGTCTCGATGTTATGGTCCGATCCTCTACCGATCAGATGCATAACCTCGCGGTTCAGGGTCCGAATTCGCGCGACCTGATGCGTGAAATCATTTGGACCCCACCGCACCAGACAGCGATCGGGGATCTTGAATGGTTCCGCTTCACGATCGGCCGGATTGGTGGAGAGACGGGTGCCCCAGTGGTCGTATCGCGAACAGGTTACACAGGTGAGCTCGGTTACGAAATCTTCTGCCATCCCAAAGACGGCGAGAAAGTTTTTGATGCTGTCTGGGAGGCGGGGCAGGCGCACGGCATCAAGCCTATGGGCCTAGCCGGGCTTGATCTCGTTCGTATCGAGGCCGGACTCGTTTTCGCCGGCTATGATTTTTCGGATCAGACTGATCCGTTCGAGGCAGGCATCGGCTTCACAGTGCCGCTCAAATCGAAGACGGCCGATTTCGTTGGCCGAGAGGCAATCATCCGGCGCAAAGAACATCCTTCGCGCAAATTCATCGGTCTTGAAATCGACGGTCAGCAGCCTGTCGCTCACGGCGACTGTATCCGCGTCGGCCGCGCGCAGGTTGGGGAAATCTGCTCGACGATGCGCAGCCCACGTACCGGCCAGATGATTGCGTTGGCACGTGTCGACATTGCGCATAGTGAGGTTGAAACCGCTGTTGAGGTTGGCCGCCTCGATGGCCACATGAAGCGTCTTTCGGCACGCATCAAACCCTTCCCGTACTACGATCCAAAGAAAGAGCGTCCGCGGTCATAGCGATTGTGACTGATGTGGTTCTTAGCAATTTTGCTGCTCTGTGTTTCAAAGCATTGGTCCAGCTGTCGTCCTTCCCGCGCTTGTGATCTGTCGCATAGACCCAACGTTAGCCGCCGACTTCAATACGCTCTCTTTCCACAGTTTTGGCCGGCAGGTTGGTTCTTGCCAGATGGGCGTCTTGTGCTGCCGCCCAGGGCGGGTTCAGCGGCTTAGGTGTTCAAAGTCAATTCACGGTCGGCCGATAGGCTGGTGCTTTTCAGGCCTTCAGAGTACTAGTGCGGACCTGAACTGTTTTCGCTTACTAGACCAATGCGAAAAGGCGGTGCATGCAGTATCCAGAGCTCAATATCAAGAGGCCACCTCCGCTGTCGCGTGTCACAAAGGCGGAGGATCTCGCGGCCATCCAGTTCGTCGATGGTTTAGCCGAAGTCGAGGTGCCGGTGGCGCATCTCGACCTTCTGCCGCTCAAGCACTACAAGCGTTACGACAGCCCACGGCTGACCGCCGTGATGCGTTCGATCCGGGCCAAAGGCTACTCCACACTAGATCCGATCATCTGCCGTATCGGCGCGCGCGGGCGCTGGATCGTTATTGATGGCGGACACCGCCTCACCGCCGCTCGCCTCGTTTCGCGCGAGTTCCCGACGCTGTTTTGGCGCACCGACTTAGGTGACATTACATTCCTCTTGTTCGAAACAGCGCGGAGCTACACAAAACTGAGCCGGGGCTCCGGCGTACCGGCCGCTTGAGGTACGCTTCGTTCTGCACAAGTGCTGCCAGTCCAGCTGCAGAGACTTGGCAGCAGGGTTAGGCGAAAATATCTGACGCTATTTTTGCTAGGGCCGTTACGGTGTTTAGGTTGCGGGCGGTGCCTATCTTTGCTGCCGGAAGCTTGAGCTTTGAGCGGCCCATGCCATTGGGATAGGCGATGTAGATTTCGCGTTTGCCTAGGTGGAGCTGCTCATCAGCGAGCCCGGTGACCGACGAGAGCGCGTCGCGCACGGGCGCCTTGTCCAGGAAGAGCACATAGGTGTTTTTCGGCGCGCTCTTCTTGAATGGGTTGGCATTGACGATTTCAGACATCTCCTCAGCAGACCTTACGATCACGCCAACGGGTTTGCCGGAATAATCTTCGAGTTGCTTCTCCAGTGCAGATTTGACCTGCGCCGCCGACTTGGGGCTGGCGAAGACGGCGTTACCGCTGGCGATGTAGGTTTGAACGTTCGAAAAGCCAGCAGCCGCGCACATGGCGCGCAGTTCGGACATCGGGAGCTTGCCCGTTCCGCCAACGTTTACCGCACGGAGTAAACTCACATAGGTCTTCATCTCAAGCGTGACACTTTCGAATTTCCCGCGCGCTAGCGTGAGCTTATCATGGCTGCGGCTGGTGCCTAGCTGTGAAGAACGCCGATTTGGCGCCGTTGTGAGGTGGCATAGTCCTCTGGGCCGGAGAGGCATCCCGATCGAGTTCATTCACAAGAAGAGCGGCGCTTTTCTGGTATGGCTTCTTATCGCCAAACACGCCGGGGCCGCGATCTATCATCACATGGCCAGAAAGGACATCGTAGTGACACGGATGTTGCCGATCCTTGGATATCCGGAATGACTTTCCCGGGATTCCCACCCCGTTCAATCAAGACAGGCTTCAATCATGATCCTTGAAGATGGCTCCAGCCCGCCCAGCAGCCGAGGTTGTTTTGGGCGGTTCAATTGCATGGCGCTGCTGTTCGCGCTGGCCGCTGGCCTTGTCGTTCCGGGTGGTGCGGCTGTGATGGCCCAGACGAAACCGGTTCCGGTCATTATCGCCGAGGCCGCGAACAAGGAACTGGTCGACCGAGTCCAGGCCCTGGGGACGCTGCGCGCCAACGAGCAAGTTACCCTAACTGCTCAGGTCACGGAGATTATCACCAAGCTTCATTTCGATGATGGCCAGCGTGTTAATGCCGGCGACGTCTTGGTCGAGATGACGAGCGCCGAAGAGGCGGCCCAGCTTCGCGAAGCCGAGGCAACTGCCAAAGAGGCAAAGGAGCAGTTTGATCGTACGGCCCCGCTTGCCAAGACGGGAGTGAGTTCGGAGGCGACCTTTGCCGAGCGCCGGCGGATCTATGAAACAGCGTTGGCGCAGCTTGAGGCGGTGAATTCACGCATTGAAGACCGCAGGGTACTAGCGCCGTTCGGCGGTGTCTTGGGTTTGAGGCGTGTCAGCGTTGGAGCGCTCGTGCAGCCCGGCACTGTCATCACAACAATCGACGACGACAGCATCATGAAGCTCGACTTCACTGTTCCGGCAACCTTCCTCGAAACCCTCAAAGTGGGTCTGCCGATTGAAGCCACCGCAAAAGCGTTCGCGGATAAGCCGTTTGAAGGCAAGATTACCAGTATCGACAGCCGTGTCGATCCAATCACGCGCTCTGTCACCGTTCGCGCCGTGTTGCCAAATGAGGGAAAGCTTCTCAAGGCTGGTGTCCTCATGACCGTCGAAATCTTGAAGAATAGGCGGATGACGACTGTTGTGCCTGAGGAAGCCGTGATCTCTCGCGGTAGGGAGAACTCCGTCTTTGTGGTCGACCCAAACGCGAAGTCTCCGCAAGCGCATCAGCGCGAGGTAAAACTCGGCGCGCGCGAGGAAGAGATTGTAGAGATCACGTCTGGCCTCAAGAATGGTGAGTACGTCGTCACCGACGGAGCCTTGCGCCTGACGCCGGGCCAGGCCGTCGAGATTACCGCGATCGACAAGGGCGGCGAAAAGCTCATTGATCTGCTCGAGCGGGCACCCTCCAAGCCGGCAACCGTCAACTGATCTAGTTCATCCAGCGATAACATGTAGGGCACACCCCATGTTCATATCAGACATTTCGGTGCAGCGGCCGGTCTTTGCAGCCGTCATCGCTCTGCTACTGGTCGCCTTCGGGCTGGTCGCCTACGACCGGCTTCCCTTGCGCCAATACCCGGACATCGATCCACCGGTGGTGAGTATTCAGACCGCTTATCCAGGTGCGTCGGCCAACGTCGTCGAAACGCGATTGACCGAGTTGATTGAGGAGCGAATTTCGGGCGTTGAAGGCATATCTTTCATTGAATCGAAGAGTGAGGATGGCGAGTCTCGCGTGACCGTTGAGTTTAAAGTTGGCCGCGATGTCGACGCGGCCGCCAACGACATCCGCGACCGCGTCTCCGGCATCATTGCCGACCTGCCCCAGGAAGCCGACCCGCCTGAGATTCAGAAGGTCGACGGCGACCAGGACGTCATCATGTGGCTCAACTTGGCAAGCGAACAGATGACCGTGCCGGAGCTCACCGACTACGCCAATCGCTATCTCGTCGACAGGTTCTCCATTCTGGATGGCGTGGCACGCGTGCGCGTGGGTGGCCAACAGGTTTATGCCATGCGCGTCTGGCTTGACCGGAATGAGCTGGCGGCGCGCGGACTGACCGCCAATGACGTCGAGAACGCGCTGCGCGCGGAAAACGTCGAGCTGCCTGGCGGTTCGATCGAGTCGCGAAACCGGCAGTTTACCGTGCGCGTCGAACGATCGTTCCAGACCGCGGCCGACTTCGCCGGGCTGGTTCTTCGCCGCGGCGATGATGGATATCTGGTTCGGCTGGGCGACGTGGCGCGCGTGGAACGCGGTACGGAGGAAGACCGCAGCTTCTTCCGCGGCAACGGTGTTCCGATGGTGGGCATCGGCATTATCAAGCAGTCAACGGCGAACACGATTACTGTCGCGCGGCAGGCGAAAGAGGAAGCAGCGAAGATCAACGCGTCCGGCCTGCCCAAGGGCATGAAGATCCGGCAGAGTTACGATACGTCGGTGTTCGTCGAAGGCGCGATCAACGAGGTCTACACGACGCTGTTCATCGCAATGGCGCTCGTTGTCCTCGTCATTCTGGCGTTCTTGGGAAGTTTCCGGGCTACGCTTGTGCCAGCGATAACCGTGCCCGTTTCAATCGTGGCGACGTTTACGGTGCTTTATGCGCTAGGCTTCACCGTCAACTTGCTCACGCTGTTGGCGCTCGTCTTGGCGATTGGACTCGTGGTGGACGACGCTATCGTTGTTCTGGAAAATATCGTCCGCCGTATCCGGGAGAAGGGTGAAACGCCACTCGTCGCAGCGTTTCACGGTACGCGGCAAGTTGGTTTCGCTGTCATCGCCACGACCGTCGTTCTGATCTCGGTGTTCGTTCCCATCGCCTTTCTTGAAGGGGATGTCGGCCGGCTGTTTTCTGAATTCGCGCTGACAATGGCGGCGGCCGTTGCATTCTCTAGCCTCATGGCGCTGTCCTTATCGCCAATGATTGCGTCGAAGGTTTTGACGCACAGTACCAATCCGCCGCTAGCTCAACGGATTATCGACCGGGGGTTCGAAGGTATTCGCCGTGCTTACGCGGTGACCTTGCAGGCAGCGCTGCGCGCCAAATTTATCGTCATCATCGTCTTCTTTGCGCTCGTCGGCGGAGCCTACTGGCTGCTTCAACAATTGCCGTCCGAGTATTCGCCGAAGGAAGACCGGGGAGCATTTTTCGTCATCGTCAACGGCCCCGAAGGCGCGACGTACAGCTACATGAAGGAATACATGGACGAGATAGAGCGCCGCCTCACTCCGTATGCGGAAAGCGGTGAGTTTCAGCGTCTCCTCGTGCGTGCGCCGCGTACGTTTTCGAACTACGAGACCTTCAACACAGGCGTGGTTATTGCCGTGTTGAGCGATTGGTCGGAGCGGCGGTCGGCCTGGCCAATCATGGATGAGGTTCGTACCAAACTGGCTGACTTGCCAGGTGTCCGAGCCTTCCCGGTCATGCGGCAGGGCTTTGGCGGCCGCATTCAGAAGCCATTCCAGATGACGATCGGCGGCGGCACTTGGGAGCAACTCGCGGCGTGGCGTGACGCGCTTGTCGCGGCGATCAACAAGGACAACCCCGGGCTTGTCGGGCTCGACTGGGATTACAAGGAAACGCAGCCGCAGTTGCGCGTTGATATAGACTACGATCGTGCGGCAGAACTGGGGGTCACTGTTTCGCAAATCGGCCGCACCCTGCAAACGATGCTCGGCTCCCGGCGCGTGACGACCTACTTGGATAAGGGAGAGGAGTACGATGTCATCCTGGAAGCGGAAAGGGCCAAACAGCGCACGCCTGCCAGCCTGCAGAACATTTATGTCCGCTCAACGCGGTCCAACCAGCTAATACCGTTGTCCAACTTCGTGTCTGTGCGCGAGGAGGCTGGTTCGACCTCGTTGAACCGCTACAACCGCATCCGTGCCATCACGCTAGAGGCAAACCTCGCCGATAATGTTTCGCTCGGCCAGGCGCTCGACCATGTCGAGAAGCTGGCTGGTGAAGTGCTGCCTCCGTCCGTTATCATCGACTACAAGGGCCAGTCGCTCGACTTCAAGTCGGCCGGGCAATCCATCTTATTCGTTATGCTTCTCGGCATTGTCGTGGTCTTCCTGGTTCTGGCGGCGCAGTTCGAAAGTTGGATTCATCCTCTGGTGATCATGTTCACCGTACCGCTGGCTATCGGAGGCGCGTTGGTTGCCTTGTGGGCCACCGGTGGAACTTTGAATATCTACAGCCAGATCGGTCTGATCATGCTTGTCGGACTGGCGGCCAAGAACGGAATCTTGATCGTTGAATTTGCCAACCAGTTGCGCGACGAGGGCATGGATTTCGATCAGGCACTGAGCGAAGCGGCCGGCGTGCGTTTGCGTCCGATCATTATGACGGGCATCACCACGGCCGCGGGCAGCATCCCGCTGATCTGGTCGTTTGGCGCTGGCGCGGAGACACGTTTCGTCATCGGTGTGGTCATTGCCGCTGGTGTATCTGCGGCAACGTTCCTAACGCTCTACTTCGTGCCTGTGGCTTACTCCATGCTTGCGCGCGGGACCGGCTCTCCCGGCGACGTCGCCCGCCGCCTCGAACTTGAAAACAAAAATGGCCATGGCGTGGCCTCGCCAGCGGAGTAGGCAGTCTGAGATCTTTTGGGTCCGCAGGCGTTTAAGGGTGGTCGAAGCTGATGTGGCCGAAGCCAGCCTGTTTCACCCGAGCACGGGCTTGTGCGGTTCGCCACGCGGTAGACAGACCGAAACGCTCGTGCGTCTCGATGCTGATGTAAGCTACACCTTCCACAAGACCCTCATCGAGCATTCGATGGATGATGGCGACCTCAGCACCCTCGATGTCCATCTTGAGCAAGCCGATGCGGCTGCTCACATTGCGAATGTAGTCGCACAAGTCCACCATCTCGACATCAACAGCGTGATCGTCGTTTACGCCAGGTCGGCTAACGATGCTCGAAGATTCCGTGCGGATTAGCTTTCCGTCACCGAAATCGCGATGGCGCCTCAATAGCGACCGGCCCTTCCGGTCTGAGACAGCGGCCTGGATGAGCTGAATTGAAGGGTTGTCACCAAGCCGCTCTTGCAGAACGCTGAAGGCAGCCGGATCGGGCTCAAACGCATGAACTTCGTAGCCGGCTTCAAGCAAACGAGCACTTACGGAACCAACATTTGCCCCACAGTCAATCGCGAGCCTGGGCGTTCCAGGATCCGCAATCCAACGTTCTAGAACCACCTTCGCACGTCTTTTTCGGGCGCGCCGCCCGAAGCGGAAGAGGTCCCGTACAAAGAAGTATAGAGTGAGGGTCACCCCAGCCGGTGGAACTGAAATACCGGATTGCGACACGCCAAAGCCTCGCTTCGAAAGCTGATCATGAACAGCCTTTGATCTCGATAGCTGAAGAAGTGCAGCGGCGCAAATGGGAGGGCAACGTTGGCCGTCTTTAAATAGAAGCGCCGTACGTGTTCGAGCTGCGCCCCAACAAGACCGGCGTACTAATCGAAGATGTCGGCGATGGCGGCCTGTTCAGCATCCTCCCACCGGCGCACGTCTTCACTTACCTGATCAATGTCTTCGCTGCCGAGGTGGTGGGCGCCGTCCGCGTCGATGCGACACAAGCTGAATGGCTCACCAACGCTGGGTGATGTGAGGTCGAGCGCTTGCAGCACCCGCAGGACCGCCGCGCAACCAAATCGCAGTGACCGCTCGGCCAAGTGAAAGTGGGACAGCAACGACCCAGCCTGCTGAGCCATAGGCGCGCCGCTGCCGATGGCATGGAAACCGATATCGGCGTAGTGCCCGATCATCCCCGAGGGCGTGATCTCCACGATCCACGGCGTTCCTTCACGCCATCCGGCTGCCATCACATAGGCCGACGGCGTACCGCCGCCTTCCTCGCCCGGCACGTTGGGGATGAACGTATCGTAGTGATGGCGCAAGATTGGAATGACCTTTTCCTGCAGCGCCCGGCCGATGTCAGGCGCCTCCAGGATTGCGCCGCTGTGCTCGTTGAAACAATGTTCGACATCTGCCAGCACGGCCCGCGAACCACTACCGCCCCAGGCCGCGACGTCGCCCAAGGGGTGCAACTTCTCCGCGGGATAGGTCATGCCCCGCCCCTTGTCGGTAATCTGCGAGTCTGAGCCGAGCACGACACCGTCTCGGCACACCGTAGCAAGCACGACGGTCATGGGTGGTCCTTAAGGCTATCGAACGCAAACTGCGCCGCCGAAAGGCGACGCAGTTCTACTCTTGAGAGCACGATCACGGACAATACCAAAGGGGTCCAATAATGATGCAGCCTCTCGATTCCCACCGATCTGGCCGATAACTATAGCGACGCCATCCGCGCGGCGCGCGATCGTAGCGACGGCCTGCCCTGAACCTGCGTTTTCCGCGGCGATGTTTGCGATACTTGTCTCTTTTAACAAGCTGTACGCCGGCATGCGAATTCTCGACTGACTGCTTAGCAGCACCAGCAGGCGTTGCAGACGCGGGCATGGCTCCTGCAAGAGCCAAAACGACAGCACTGACACAAGTGGCTAATTTCACTTCAAACTCCTCTTGTTATGTTTGGAGACTGAAATGACTGGGAGCCGCGAATGGTTCCAATTCGCTATTGTCCCTCAACAGTATCTATTGTGACAAACTTGGCGCTGTAAGCTTTTTCTCCAATGCGTTCGATCAGCTCGAGCTGCAGCTCCAGCCAAGCCTTGTCAAGAAAGCGGCCTAAGCCCTGCCGCGCAACTTAGTTTTCATGGCTCCGTTTGATGCCTAGCTGTGCCGCATCGCCTTTAGCCCAGCGCTTGCACCAAGCCGCGAATGCTCAGAAGCAGGATTATTGCGCCGACCATCAGCATGAGCGGCCGATCGGGAATAGTTTTTGTAACGTAAGCCGCCAGTGGTGCGGCCATGGCGCCGCCAAGGATGAGGCCTGCGATGATCGGCCATAGGTCCAACCCGATCGTGCCGAGGAATGTGACGGATATCGCGAGCGTCACGAAGAACTCTGCCGCGTTGACCGAGCCGATGGTATAGCGAGGCTTTTCACCGTGACCGAGCAAAGTCGACGTCACCACCGGGCCCCAGCCGCCGCCACCGGCGGCATCGAGGAAACCGCCGCCGAAGCCAAGCGGCACCAGCCATTTCGGGGGAGCGCCCGTGGAAACGCTAGTGCGGAACGCTTTCAAGATAATCCAACCGCCCATCAACAACAGATAGACTGTGACGGCGGGCTTGATCGTTTCTGCCGGAACTGCGGTGAGGATATAGGCGCCTAGAGCTCCGCCTACCATGCCGGGAATGGCCAGCTTCCAGACTGTTTTCCATTGCACGTTTCCAAAACGCCAGTGGCTGGCGCCGGAAATGCCGGTGGTGAAGACTTCGGCGGCGTGAACGCTGGCACTGGCGGTCGCCGGAGGAACGCCGAAGCTTAAGAGAACACTGGTGGCTGAGATGCCGTAGGCCATGCCGACCGCGCCATCGACCATCTGCGCCGCGAAACCGACGGCGACGAAAAGCAAGAACTCATCCCACATTTGGGAGCCCTCACGACAAAGCCCCGGCGGGATGCCGGGGCATCCGCTCAATCTCGTTTGGAGCCCGGCCAAAGTAAAGCGGGAAGTTTAGGCAGATGATCGGTGAGCTTTGGCCAGTCATGGGCGCCTCGAGGTGGCGATCGCCGGAACCAAACACCATGGCGGATGGTTCAAGTAGATCTGGTGTTTAAAATGAGGTTTGGGCCATGGGCTATATTGAGCAGAGCCTGGGCGAGAACGAGAAGTTACATTATCGCGGGCATTTCCATTGGTTGCGAAAGGCGGCTGGCTGGGCCGTGCTGGCTGTGTTTCTCGTGGGCGCGCTTGTCGCGTTTGGAAACGAGCAAGGGCCTTTGGCGCTAATTCTATTTGCGCTTGGCTTCATTCTGTTTTTCATCGCCATGTACCCCGTGTGGTCACAACAGGTCGTCGTCACGAACGAGCGTTTGATACGGCGGCGTGGACTTATTGGGCGCAGTACAGAAGAGCTTCAGCTCAACTCGATCGAAGAGGTGCGCGTTGAGCAAGGTGTTATTGGGCGCCTTATGGATTTTGGCCGTGTTCTTGTGACCGGCACCGGCGAGCGATCGATCCGATTGCCGATCTTGGCGGACCCTGTCGGCCTGAGACAAAATTTGCAGGATGCGCAAGCCGACGATTTAGGTACACGTGGTGAGGCGGCGTGACTTTGCCTGCGACATCCCTATTGCGAGCGCCCTTGAAACGGCTCACCCAGCCGTGTCCCTTGGTGCAGCTGACTCTTGATCGGTACTAATCGCGTAGAAGGTGTCGAGGAAGCGCTTCAGACGCTTCCAATCCGTAAATTCGTGGTCACCTGATGTAAGTTCGGTCTGGTGATCCTTGAGAACGATGTGGCGGATGATCTGCTCTTGGAAATAGTCGTAGCGAGAGCTGCGCAGGGCGCCGGCGGCGTGGTGGACGATCGCCGGCTTCCATCCGGTTTGTCGGAGCAGCTGGGTGACATAGCTTTCCGCATCCGGGTGGCCTTCGGCGAACGCAGCTGCCATGCTGACTGAGACAAAGGCGCTCGGCATATCGTTAAGCGCCTGTGTGTTGGAACTGACAAAGCTGATCACCGCTTCGGAGTACTGCTTCTGGCGGACCGAGGCTGCGACAATGCACACGTCGTAGTCGGCGAGCGCGATGCCTTTCAGCGGCTGAGATACGTCTACCGTCTTCACCTCGAACGAACGCTGTTTTAAGTCTCCGGCGATTTCACTGGCGACCTTCTGCGTGTGACCGTCGGTCGTGCCATAGGCAATTAGAGCTTGCATAGTCCCTCGCATATTCTGCGCCGCGCCGACACGTGTGGGGGCTGCCAAATGTTCATCTGCTGGGACCTTACCGGTATCGTAAAGACGACGAACCGATCTGGATCAACAGCGGGCGGGAGATAAGGACCAGACGTATTAAGGCCGCGTGTGCGGCAGGCGCGCAGTTCTTGAGAAATTTCTTTACGATTCTGCAGAAGGACTGATCTGGATCAATGCGCGGGAAACCGAATGGACTGATTATTATGTCCACCAGCGCCCTAGCCTCCCGCCGGGGCCCGCGAACACAGCTGGTAAGCTCATGATTTTAGAGGGTGGCCCGCCAGGGTTGCCCTCTCTTTTTTCCCAGCGACTGGCTAATTTGCGGAGACGCAGAGCGCGCCGATCAAAGGCAGGTCAACCGCCAAGGTGGCGGCCCCGATTCCGACGATGGCCAGGCCCATGACGATTTGGGCCGAGCGGCGTAGCCGCATCCCCGACAGGGCGGACATACCGGCTGCGGCGCCGAGGGATCCGGGTAGCGTTCCCAATCCGAAGGCCATCATGAAGAGGAGACCGCCCAAGGGCGTGCCTGTGAGCGCGGCGGAGAACAGCGCGGCGTAGACCAGGGGGCATGGCGTCATACCCCAGCACAGGCCCATCGCCAGCGGCGCGGACTTTGGCGAGCGGCGCAGCGGCTTGCTTAAAGCATTCGCCGTACGGCTCATCTGCCGCGTGACCGCGGCTGGAACGGCGAAGGCCGGACCCAGACCCGCGACAGACAGGCCCGCGAACATCAGCACCGAAGCGCTGAGAAGCTGGATGAGGTTGATCGCGATTGGAGAAGGCTGAGGCGAAACGACGAAACCGGCGAGTGACGAGACCAGGAAGCCGAGCGCGGCATAGGATGTGATGCGTCCGCCCTGAATGAGCGCCATTGTCGTGATGCGTTCGCTTTTCGCGGCCGGTGCGGCCACCATCAATCCGTAAGACAAGCCACCACACATACAGGCACAATGCAGGGACGTGGCAACGCCTAAAGCCAACGCCGTAAATAGTATGCCCACATCAGGCATCGCTGTCTCCGTCAGCGGGCTTTGCGGAAGACAACGGCGTGTCACTGGCGTCTTCGTCATTCAAAACACGCCAGGCAGCGCCATCCAAGTCTTCGAACTGACGGTTCTTGAGCGACCAAAGGAAACCCGCCAGCCCAAGGCAGCCAAGTGCGAGAGCAGCGGGGATCAACCAAGCGAGTGCCGTCATGAGCTCATCCCCAGGTTCTGATACTTGAGGCGCAACGCATTTGCTGTGACCGTGATCGACGATAGCGACATGGCCACGGCAGCGATCAACGGTGTAACGAGGCCAGCCATCGCCAGCGGCACGAAGATGGCGTTGTAGGCAATCGCCAACGCAAAGTTTTCCATGGCTAGCCGCTTGGCTGCCTTGGCAACAATGAGCGTATCTGCGACAGGCGCGAGCGAGCGTCCCAGGACGATGACGTCCGCCGCCGTTTGTGCGATGTCGGCAGCTGTTGAGGGCGACATGGAGGCGTGAGCGGCCGTGAGCGCGGGCGAGTCGTTCAGGCCATCCCCGGCCATCAGCGTTTTCTTCCCAGCATCGCGCAAGCGCGCTAGATGCTCGACTTTTTCGTCAGGCTTGCAACCGGCCATCCAGTCCGCGATGCCGGCTTTGTCCGCGATTTCGCGCACTGGACCCGGACGGTCTCCAGAGAGGAGCTGGACATCTAGCCCCGCGGACAGCAAACGGCTGACGGTCTGGTCCGCGTCATCGCGCAGGTCATCAGCGAAGGTGAAGGTGCTGATGTTGCTAGCGGCATCACGATAGTAAAGTCGAGCGGCCGAGTCGCATTCTTGTGTTGCGCCTGCCCATTCGGCAGAGCCCAACCGTTCTACGCCTGCAGCTGTTTCGCGTTCCAAGCCGAAGCCTGGTGTTTCGGTCACGCCTGCGTCCACAACGGCAGAGAGGCCTTGAGTTTGCGCGGCGGCGGTGATGGCGCGCGCGTAAGGGTGACGGCTTGAGGCAGCCAGAGCGGCGGCGGCGGCCAAAACCTCTTGGGTGTAGTTGCCTCCGTCTAACTGCAACTCGCCGCGCGTGAGCGTGCCGGTTTTGTCGAACACAACCGCGTCCACCTCGGCCAGCCGTTCCAGGCCGTCAGGGCGCTTTAGCAAAACCCCACGGCTGAAGAGGCGTCCGGAGGCTGCGACCTGGACCGCGGGGACGGCAAGCGCGAGCGCGCACGGGCATGTAATGATCAAAACGGCAATAGCAGCCGTCAATGCCGCTTCCCACGATTGTCCAGCGACCATCCAACCCGCAAATGTTACTAGCCCGAGGATGTGGACCAGAGGCGCGTAGAGCTGCGCCGCACGATCAGCTAGGCGCACATAGCGGCTCTTGTTTTGTTCGGCCGCCTCCATCATGCGCGTCAGTTGGGCGATTAGAGATCCACTATCCTTGGCCGTGGCACGAATGGTGAGCGGACGCGACAGGTTCGTCGTGCCCGCATAGACTTGGTCGCCTTCGGATACGTTGCGGGGCGTTGTTTCGCCCGAAATCAGGCTTTCGTCGAGTTCACTGGCTCCGCGCTCGATCACTCCATCGGCGGCGATATGATCGCCCGGCGCGCAGAAAACCCGATCTCCCGGTCGCACTTCGCTGACGGTGCAGCGGCGCTGGTGTCCGTTCTCATCCAGGACGGTTGCCGTGGTGACGCGCGAACCCAGCAGATTGGCAGCCGCGCCTTCCGCCTTCTTGCGGATCAACTGATCGAGCAGCCGGCCGAACAGCAGAAACGCCAGCAGCGTTATTGCTGCGTCGAAGTAGACATGATGCGTGCCCTTGGCTGTCTGGAACAGGCTCATGGCCGTTGCGAGCAATACGCCCAGCGAGATCGGCACATCCATGTTGAGGCGGCCGCCCTTCAAGGCTTGCAGGGCTGAGTGGAAAAACGGTTGTCCGGCATAGGCGACGGCCGGCACAGTTATGAGCGCCGACAACCAATGGAACAACTCTCTGACGGCGGGGCTCATATCGCCATCGGCTCCGGACCATACCGAAACAGACAAGAGCATCACGTTCATCGCGGCGAATGCGGCGACGCCAAGCCGCGGCACCAGATCGTATCCGGCAGTGGTTGTCTTGGTCCCCGCGCCGTCAGCCAACTCCGTGGCCGAGAAGCCGGCGCGTTTTAGCGCGTCGATCAAGTCCTGCGATGAGACGCTATGATCGCACTGGGCCGTCAGGCGCTTAAGTGACAAGTTCGCGCGCGCGGACTTCACGCCTGGTACGGTTGAGACTGCGGATTCGACCGCCGCGATGCAGCCGCCGCAGTGCATGTTCTCAACGACCAGCGTGGCGGCCCTTGGCTCTTCCTGTGGACGCGTGACGGGCGCGACGGCACCGTAGCCTGTTAGGGTTTCAGCCATAAGCGTGCCCTCCCACGGAATGCAATCTCTTGCTTTCTCGCTGGCCGGGCCGTGACGTCGACGATGTAACTGCCGGGCGCCGGCTTGTTGACCGAACCTGTGTAACGGCCGGACTGGAGTTCCCGCAAAGGAATGGAGACTGTTTCACGGATCGTGGCGGGACGGCTCAACGTCGCGTCAACGTGCAGACCGCGCACCGGCAGGCCGGCCCGGTCTTGCATCACAACCGTCAGCTCGCCGGAACGATCGAACGAGATATCTTCGGTCCAGCCGAGCTCGGCCTGACGCTCCGCGGCAGCGATGCGTTCGTTATACTGCAAGCCCTTGCGGTAGGGTTCGTTGGCGACTTCACCGCTGTGGGTCGCGACCGCGCGGTAGACGAGATAACCGTTGACCGCAAAGATCAGGCCGAAAAACCCAACGACAAACGCTAGAACGTGTTTTCCGGTCAGTTGTCCTGATACACTCATTGGGCTGGCCTCCTGAACTTCGTGCTTTCGCGAATTTCAGCACCCGAAGCGGGGTCTCTCACAATGAATGTCAGGTCATCGCTATCGGCCTTGCCGCGCGGCGATGACACGTAGGCGCGCACCTCCTCCATGACGTCAGCGGCAACCTTGACACGGTGCGAGCCGTCGTCACCCATGCCGACGACGACTTTGGCGTCGGGCTGGCCTTCGACCTCAACCGTAAACGTCCGAGGTTCGTGACGCTTGTTTATGATCTTGAGCGTGTAGCCATTGCGAATGTCGCCATTCGACAGCGTCACGTAGAGTGGATTGCGGTCAGGCAGGATCGTTAGATCCAGCACGGACCGGTTCGCCAGGGCGATCAACATGATCGTGCCGACCAAGCCGATCAGTGCCGCGTAGAGCATCGTTCGAGGACGCAACAGCTTCAGACCAGCCGGCTTGGCGCCGGTTGCGGCAGCCTCCAGGCCCGCGATCGTATCGTAAGCGACCAGTCCGGTGGGGCGTCCGACTTTCTTCATGATGTCGTCGCACGCGTCGATGCACAATGCGCACTGGATACACTCCAGCTGCTGTCCATCGCGGATGTCGATGCCCATGGGGCAGACTGTGACGCAGGCCTTGCAGTCGACGCAGTCACCGCGTCCTTCCCAGCTTTCGCCCTTGTGGTGCTTGCCGCGCGGTTCTCCTCGGACATCCCGGTAGGTTACGAGCAGGGAGTGCTGGTCGACCATCGCGCCTTGAATGCGCGGCCAGGGGCACATGTAGATGCAGACCTGTTCGCGTGCGATACCGCCCAGCATATAGGTTGTGCCGGTGAGGATCGCGATGAACATGTACGCCTGCAGTGGCGCGGTTCCGGTCACCAGCTGCGTCGCGAGCGTTGGCGCGTTGGCAAAATAGAATACGAACGCCCCGCCAGTGCACAACGCGATCAGCAGCCAGGAGATGTGCGTTGCGCTGCGTTTGAGGAAACGGTGGAGCAATGGAGAGGCGTCCAGCTTCATGCGGGCATTCCGGTCACCTTCCCAAAACCGCTCTACGGCGATCATGAGGTCTGTCCAAACCGTTTGCGGGCAGAAGTAGCCGCACCAGACCCGACCGGCGAGCGACGTCACGAGAAACAAGGTGAGCGACGCGAGGATCAGCAGGCCGGTGACGAAGTAGAACTCCTGCGGCCAGATCTCCAAGCCAAACATGAAGAAGCGTTCGTGCTCCATGTCCAAGAGCACGGCTTGATTTGGCAGATCGGGACCACGGTTCCAGCGTATCCAAGGCACGACGTAGTAGATACCAAGCGTGACAACGAGCAGGATCCACTTGAGCCGCCGGAACTGGCCCTTGGCCAGCTTCGGATAGATCTTGCGGCGGCTTGCATAGAGGCTGCCCGGCTTGTCTTGAGCCGCGCTAGCAATGTAATCACTAACGCTTCGCTTTGGATTGTCAGACGCCATCGCCATTGTCCCAGATCCCGGTTACTTCGCGCCGCCAAGGCTGGCCACGTAGACGCTCAAGGCACGGATTGTCGGATCATCAAGACGGCCCTGCCAGGCTGGCATCATGCCTCCCCGTCCCGTGCTGATGCTTTTGACGACCTGCTCCTTCTTGGCGCCATAGAGCCAGATAGCATCGGCCAAGTCCGGCGCGCCCATGGCGGGATTGCCTTCACCTTTTTCGCCGTGACAGCTGACACACTGCTCTGCAAAGATCGTCTTGCCGCGTTCGGCTGCTTCCGCCTTCTCCGATTGGCCCGACAGGGACAGCACGTACTCGGCGACATCGCTGATCTGCTTGGACTCGAGAAGCTGATCCACCCCGAAGCGCGGCATCATCATCTGCCGTGTCTCCTCATGGGTCGAGCGAATGCCGACCTGGATCGTGTGGTAGATGTCGTCAACCGAGCCGCCCCAAATCCAATCGTCGTCGTTGAGATTGGGATAGCCGATGAAACCTTGCGCACCTTGACCATGGCAGGGCGCGCAGTTCTCGCCGAACGCTGCCTTGCCGCTGGCCTTGGCGAACCGCAGCAATTCCGGCTTGGTGGTCACCTGATCCAACGGCGTTTCGGCTAAAGCCTTACGGAATTCCGAGCGCGCGTCCTTGCCCGCCTGAACCTCTTGCGTCACGGCTGCCCGCGAGCTGTAGCCGAGCATGCCCTTGGTGTAGCCGTTGATGCCCGGCCAGGCTGGGTAAAGCACCCAATAGCCAATGGCCCAGATGATCGTGGCGTAGAACACCAACAGCCACCACCGCGGCAGAGGGTTGTTCAACTCCTTGAGGTCGTGGTCCCAGACATGGCCCGTGGTTTCGACACCGGATGTTTGGTCAATCTCTTTTTTTGTCATCGATGCGTTCCATTCTTGTCCAGATCCAGCGCGTCGCGTTGCGCCTTTTCAAGCGCATCGCGTTTAGCGAACCCCAGCACATAGGCCAGCACTCCGGTGAACAACGCGAAGAAGAGTAGAAGCGAACTCACCATGCAAACTCTGGCGATGTTGTCGTATGTCAGCCAATCCATGTTTCGCCTCCCTAGCGCAGATTGGGGCCGGCAGCGTCGAAGCTGGCGAAGTCAACCAGCGTGCCAAGCATTTGCAAGTAGGCGATCATGGCGTCCAACTCCGTGATCTTGGTTGCATCACCGTCGAAGTTGGCGACCTTGGCTTTTGGATACCGCTGTAGAAGTTCGCCGGTACCGTCGGCTTCCGGGTTGCTTTGTGCTTCGAAGTCAGCTTGAGCCTTCTCGATCATGTCGTCGGTGTAGGGCACGCCGAGCGTCTGCATGACTTTCAGGTTCTTCTTGATATCGCTCGAATTCAGCTCGTTCCGAGCCAGCCACGGATAGCCAGGCATGATGCTCGCCGGGACTACGCTGCGCGGGTTGATCAGGTGATCTGCGTGCCATTGATCGGAGTACTTGCCGCCAACACGCGCTAGATCCGGCCCTGTGCGCTTCGATCCCCATTGGAACGGGTGGTCGTACATGCTCTCAGCCGCGAGGCTGTAGTGGCCGTAGCGTTCCATCTCGTCCTTCAAGGTGCGGACCATCTGGCTGTGACACGCGTAGCATCCTTCGCGCACGTAAATGTCACGGCCCGCAAGTTCCAGCGGCGTGTAAGGCCGCATACCCTTGACGCGTTCGATGGTGCTTTCCACCCAGAACAGGGGTGCGATCTGTACGATACCGCCAATGGACACGACGATCAGAGCGCACACCAGCAACAGGATCGAGTTCTTTTCCAGAACTTCATGTTTCATGGTTTCCTCCCTCTTACTGGGTGGCTTGGAGCCGCAATGCCGGAGCAGCGGCTACGCGGGGTTGGTCCTGTGCGTCGACAGAAACGTCGCCGCGAATGGTCCGCCATACGTTGTAGGCCATGATGAACGAGCCGATCACGAACAGCCCTCCGCCCATTGCGCGGATGATGTAGTAGGGCTGCATGGCCTCGACCGTTTCGATGAAGGAGTAGCTCAGGAAGCCGAGGCTGTTGTAAGCCCTCCACATCAGGCCTTGCATGATGCCGGCGACCCACATCGAGGTGATGTAAAGCACGATGCCGATGGTCGAGAGCCAGAAGTGCCACTCGACAAGCGCGTGCGACACCTGCTTCTTCCGCCACAGCCAAGGCGTCAGGCAATAGAGCGCGCCAAAGCTTACAAAGCCGACCCAGCCGAGCGCGCCGGAATGCACGTGCCCGATGGTCCAGTCCGTATAGTGAGAGAGCGAGTTGACGGCGCGGATCGACATCACCGGGCCTTCAAACGTCGACATGCCGTAGAAAGCGACAGACACGACCAGCATGCGCAGCACCGGATCCGTGCGCAGTTTGTCCCAAGCGCCGGAGAGCGTCATGAGGCCGTTGATCAT